>NZ_JAAZQI010000006.1:0-338071 GCF_012275345.1 Rhizobium sp. SG570
AGATGCTGGCCTCCACTCCAGCCAACATCTTGAATCACAAATCAACCAAAAACGGAATCCCTTCCGATTCAGCTAAAAGCAGAAACGCTCTAGCGAGCCGCGCGAAGTAGTATTCTCCATCGTAAACGAAAGAGCCCGCCTGAAACATCAGGCGGGCTCTTTTATTGGAAGCCTTGAAATTTGAGCGAGCTCAGAGCCCGATCTCATGCGCCCAAGGCGGGTTTGCGCCGGCGCGCGATACGGTAACTGCCGCAGCCTTGGCGCCCAAAGCCAGGGCATGCTGCAATGCCTTCTCATCGAGCGCGGCAACCTGCGCCTTGGTCAGCAGGCCATTCATCTTCAGCGACGCCAGGATGCCTGCGTCGAAGGTGTCGCCTGCCCCGACCGTATCAACGACGGTGACGCGCTCGCTCGGCACGGAAACCTTCAGCGACTTCGTGTAGCCCGTCGCGCCCTCGGCACCCTTGGTGACGACGACCAGCTTGGCGCCCTGGTTCAGCCAATGCGCAGCCAGCTCATCGTGATTGCCAGCAATGCCGAACCATTCCAGGTCCTCGTCAGAGAATTTCAGGATATCGGACATGGCGGCCATGCGGCTGATGCGGCCCATATGCGCCTGCTTGTCCTTGATGAACCCCGGGCGGATGTTCGGATCGAGCGAGATGACCCGGCTTTGATATTCGCGCTTCATCAGCGCCTCGTAGGTCTCGCCGCATGGGTTGGGGATCAGGCTGATTGCACCGAAATGCAGGGCTTCGCAATCATCGCCGAGGGTCGGCAGGTCGGCTTCGGTGATCATGCGGCCGGCAGAGCCCTCATCGTAGAAGGCATAGGTAGCCTGGCCGTTGACGAGCTTGACGAAAGCGATCGTGCTCGGACGGGGAGCGATGGCGCAATAGCTGTAGTCCACCTTGGCGGCCGCAAGTGTCTCGCGCAGGATATCGCCCATCATGTCGTCGGCGATGCCGGTGAAGAAACCCGTGGGAACGCCGAGGCGGCCGAGCGCAATCGCGGTGTTGAAGATCGCGCCGCCGGCATAGGGGGCAAAGCCCTTTTCGCCCTGCGTCGTCTCCCGCGGCAGCATGTCGATCAAAGCTTCGCCACAGCACAATATCATTCCGGCCTCCCAAAGAGCGCGTCTGTCATGTCCAGTCTCAAAAATCGATTAGATAAATTCATGGCAAAAGCAAAGCATCACTTTTTGGGAAGCTCCGAAACGCCGCCATTCCGTCCCGACCAGGCAAGCGGCGCGTTGAGAAAGGCTTCGACTTCCTCGAGCGTCTTGTCGTCGAACAGGCTCTGTTCCCTGGCGACAGCAAGCACATCCCGCCAGGTGGCGATATGATGCAGGCGGACCTTGCCGTTGGCAAACCGCTCCTCGGCTTCGGGGAAGATATCATAATAGAACAGCGCCATGCCGTGCTCGACGATGCCGCCGGCGGCACGGATGGCATCGATGAAGGTGAACATGCTGCCGCCGGCCGTCGTCAGGTCCTCGATGACGAGCACGCGGGCGCCGTCGGGCATATGGCCTTCGATCTGCGAATTACGGCCATGGCCCTTCGGCTGCTTGCGGACATAGATCATCGGCAGGTTCAGCCGCTCGGCCAGGAAGGCAGCGAAGGGAATGCCAGCGGTCTCGCCGCCGGCGACGCAATCGAACTGCTCGAAGCCGGCATTGCGGACGATGAGGCTGGCGGCGAAATCCATGACCGTCGAGCGGATGCGCGGATAGGAGATCAGCTTGCGGCAATCGATATAGACCGGGCTCGCCATGCCGGAAGCCAGCCTGTAGGGCTTGTCAGCGCTGAAATGCACCGCCTTGATCTCCCAAAGCATCCTGGCCACCAACTCAGCCATGACGGCGCGATCGGAAAAAGTCATCTGGGTCATGCGGGCCTCCTTCGCAGCTGGAATGTTTCAGCGGCAATAGCAGCTAGCGGCAGCGGTTTCCAGACGAATAGACGGTTTTGCGTGCATCCGCCATCGGCATGGCCGGATTGCCAACATGCGACAGTTTGGAGCGTCTAGCGGACTGCGCCGAGATCGGCAGGCAGCATCGCCTTGAACAGCGCAATCGCCCTGTCGCCCTCTTCCCTCTCGATCGAGATCGCATAGCGAACCGCGGCTGCGACCAGCTGCATGGTCAATCGAGCGATCCGTGCGAGTTCCATATGATCGCGCTCCGGCCAGAGACGTTGAAGGACGGCAAGAAAGGCCTGCGAATGCCACTCCATGTCCTCGGCATCGACCTGCTGCAGCAGCTTGTCCGCCTGGGTGGCGTGCCAGATATCGCGCATCACGGGCTCGCCGAGAAACATGGCGTAGTAGCCGTCGATAATGCGGCCAAGCCCGGCCTGTAGATCGCCGCCGCTTTTTATCGCCACCAGCTCGTCCTCGACGCATTGGCGTCCCTGTTCGTTGAAGCGTTCAGCCAGGACGCGGATGATCGCTGTTTTATCGGGGAAATATTGATAGAGCGAGCCGAAGGACACATCCCCCTTCTCGACGATTTCTCCCATGCGCAGCGCATCGCTGCCATTCCTAGCGATCAGCTCCGTCGCCACGGCCAATATGCGCTCGACGCGTTCGCGGCCACGCTGCTGGCTGGGGATGCGACGCGGCGTTCCTGCCTCGTCCTTGCTGCGCCTGCGTCTCGCAACCGGTTCCTGCACCATCTCATTCCTCGTTCGTCACTGTTGACAGACAATATAAGAGAGTTTATCACATTTCACAAATGAGAGAATTTATCACATTTTGAACTGGAGGAGCTCGATATGCAGATCTCAACTGTCGCCATCATCGGCGGATTGGGAAAAACCGGCGGCCGCGTCGCCGACTGCCTGAGCCCCTTCCCGCTGAGATGACCGCCTTTGGGTTGCCACGAGAAACGACCGATCTCCCTCATGAACTCTTCACGCAGGTTCTGGACGGGCGCAATTCGCACGTTGCGGATGGCGTCAGACAGATCCCTGGGAGGCAGCCGAAGGGTTTTTCCGTTTATGCCCGCGAAACCGCCGCAACCGGCATCTGGAGTATCCAGTCATGACCTTTCCGATCACCAATATCGCCCTTATCGTCGCGGCGCTCAGCAGCGGCCTCCTCGCCGGCGTTTACTTCGCCTTCTCGACATTCATCATGCAGGCCTTTGCCCGCCTTCCCGCCGACCAGGGGGTCGCTGCCATGCAATCGATCAACACGACGATCGTGCGCTCGCCCTTCATCGTGCTGTTTCTGCTGACGGCCGCGCTGTCGGTGTTCGTTGCTATCATGGCGATCCTCTATTGGCGTGATGGTATCAGCATGCTGATGCTGACAGGCGCGGTGCTCTATATCGTCGCGAGCTTTCTTTCGACCATACTGTTCAACGTGCCGTTGAACGACGCACTGGACAAGGTCGATGGCCATACGGCGGAGGGCGCGCAACTATGGTCGACCTATCTCAGCGATTGGACGCGATGGAACCATGTGCGCGCGGTGGCATCGCTACTTGCAGCTTGCGCCTTCGTGCGAGCCCTGTTCTGATCAGTCGCGGTATGACAGGGCTTTTTATCGAAATGATCGATTAAACTGCGTGCAGATAGGCCGCGACCTCGACACGGTTGCGGCCGTTGCGCTTCGCCTCGTAGAGCGCCTTGTCGGCTGCGCGAAGGACATCATCGAAACCGACCCCTTCGACCGTGCCGGTCGCGACACCCGCGCTGACCGTGCAGGTCAAGTATTTGTCGTCAATGCTGATTGTTCGTGCCGCAAAAGCATCGCGCACCCGTTCGGCGACCTGCTCGGCGCGGCCGGGCAGCGTATTGTCGAGCACAAGCGCAAACTCCTCGCCGCCGAGCCGAGCCACCGTGTCCGAAGCGCGCAAGCCCGCGGATAGGTCCTGACCGAAAAATTTGAGCACGAGATCGCCGGCCGCGTGCCCATGCTGATCGTTGATCGTCTTGAAGCGATCGATGTCGAAGACGATGACAGCCATCGACGGACCGAAGGAGCGGCCCCCATGGAGATCGAAAAGCGCGCGGCGGTTTAGCAGTCCGGTCAGCGCATCGGTGATCGCCTCCTGCCGGTGCAGCGCGGCCTGACGCCATTGATGCAGAGCAAGCGACAGCGCGCCGATCCCGGTCATTCCGGCAATGCAGACGGCAAGGCTGAAATCCTCCGCCCAATTATCAGGCGCATGGCCAAGCACGAGCTTACCGTCCGCGATCAACATAGCCGCGCAAAGTGCAAAGGAGATCGCGGTCAATGTGTAAAGCGCGGTAATGCCATAGAGCGGCGTGGGTGCCTCATGGCGGCTCAGCCAATATTCACGCGCCGTCAACAGCAAGAGCAGGCTGATGACGACGTTCTCACCGATGAAAGCCAGACCGTCATAACCGACAAGCATGGCAGACACCGACACCGCGATACCGGGGAGGCAACCAAACAAGAAGCGAATTTTCGAAAGGCGGCGGGTGCGAAACTGGTGACCGGCCACCCAGACCGTCGCGAAACCGATGAAAAGCAACACAAAAGTCAGAACGGCGAAAATCGGCCGCGGCCTGTCGACATAGGCGCCATATATGAAAATGCCACCCACGATAGGCACCAGGCCGGCAGAGCACGTCAGCAGAAAAGTATCAGGCCGGCGAGAAAACCAGCTTCCCACCAATGTGACCGCGAGGCAGGTCGCGGAGACGCCGAGGGCGAGAAGGAGGGAATTGTAATCGACCAGCATCGTGCTCTTTCGACGGTCTCATCATTACCGTGGAGGGATCAATGACACGCTAGCCCTCAAGGGGTATCGAATTGGTTACGGCAAATAATAAAGAAAATACATTTCAATAAAATATACGTCTCATTTAGTGGCAAGACACGAATACTTTGCCGCCAATATTGCTCGTGAAATTCATTTATTGCTTATATTCACCGAACCTAAAATTAGGATTCAACGTCCCAATGTAACGGGAACATCGGGTCAAAAACAGTGACCGGACCGGCCCCGGTCTCGATCTTCGACGGGAATGTCACGGCATCGGGCCGGCGCACCAAGGTGATGCTGTCTTCATTGACAGGCAGTCCATACCAGGCCGGCCCGTTCAGCGAGGCAAAGGCCTCCAGCCTGTCCAGCGCATTCTCCTGCTCGAAGACATGCGCGAGGCAACTCATCGTGTTGATCGAAGTATAGATGCCGGCGCAGCCGCAGGCGCATTCCTTCAGCGGATCGACATGCGGCGCCGAATCCGTGCCGAGGAAGAACCTGATGTCGCCGCTCGTGGCGGCCGCGCGCAGCGCCAGGCGGTGGCTTTCCCGCTTGGCGACGGGCAGGCAATAGTAATGCGGACGAATGCCGCCGACGAGGATGGCGTTGCGGTTGATGATCAGATGATGCGTCGTGATGGAGCCGGCGAGATTGGCCTTTGCCGATTTGATGTAATTCACGCCGTCCGATGTCGTCACATGCTCCATCGTCACCTTCAACTCCGGCAGGCGCTTTCGCAACGGATCGAGCACGGTCTCGATGAACACGGCCTCGCGGTCGAAAATATCCACCTCCGGCGTCGTCACCTCGCCATGGACGCAGAGCGGCAGGCCGACCTTCGCCATGCGCTCCAATACCGGCATTGCATTGTCGAGATTGCGCACGCCGCCATGGGAATTGGTCGTAGCACCTGCTGGATAAAGCTTGACGGCCGTAATCAGGCCACTCGTCTTGCCCTCTTCGACATCGTCAGGGCTGGTATGTTCTGTGAGATAGAGCGTCATCAGCGGCTGGAAGCGGTCGCCGGCCGGCAAAGCCTTGAGTATGCGTTCACGATAGGCGGTCGCATCCGCCGTGGTCACGACCGGCGGCACGAGATTGGGCATGATGATGGCGCGGGCAAAATGCCTGGAGGTATCGCCGATCACGCCTTCGAGCATCGCTCCATCTCGCAGATGCAGATGCCAGTCATCGGGACGGCGGATGGAGAGCTTTTGCATGGACGCGACCTCTGGAAATGTAAGCACGATCTCGTCCGAAAACGCTTCACATTTTTCGGGATCATGCTTTGGGCTATCGCGCTTCGATAGCACCAACCGCCACCGCAAAACAATCCGCGACGGCGGTTAAATGACGGCGAGGTTCAGTCCTGCACGATGTCGATGGTGACATCGGCCGGGCGGCGGCTCTCCAGGATCAGCCGGCCGTTCGGCAGATCGTTGCCATAGACCTTGGCGCGGGCGGCCTCGTCGTCGAGATCATAGCCCTTCCAACGCTCCCAGAGCCGCTGCTCCAGAACCTCCATCGGCGGCGCCAGCATGATCGAATAGTCGAACATGCCCTCCAGCTCGGCCCATTTTCCCTGACTGAACAGCAGATAGTTTCCCTCGATCACGATGAACCGGTGATCCGGCGAAACGACGCGGGCCGATGCGATGGCAATCTCGCGTGAGCGGTCGAAGACCGGCACGAGCACCTCCTGATCGGCAGCCCGCACGGCCCTGACGATATCAAGAAAGGCGCGCACGTCGAAGCTCTCTGGCACGCCCTTCCGCTTCAAAAGCCCCTTTTCGATCAGGACGGCATTGTCCATGTGGAAGCCGTCCATCGGCAGAACCTCGGCGCTTTCGCCTTTGGCCTTCAACGCCTTGACGACGTTATCCGCCAATGTCGATTTGCCGGCGCCGGGTGGGCCGGCAATCGCCACCAGGATGCGTTTTGCGTCGCCGGCGCGCGCAATGATGTCGCCGGCAACGTCTTCGAGCGCAACACTCATGCAGCGACAGTCTCCGCCGGCGGAGCCTTGGCCCCGGTCATGAAGGCAACCGCATCCGACATAGTATAGTCCTTGGGATTGATGACGGTCAGACGGCGTCCGAGGCGATGGATATGGATGCGGTCCGCCACCTCGAAGACGTGAGGCATATTGTGCGAGATCAGCACGATCGGCAAGCCGCGAGCCCGCACGTCGAGGATGAGTTCGAGCACCTTGCGGCTTTCCTTGACGCCGAGTGCCGCCGTCGGTTCGTCCATGATGACGACCTTCGAGCCGAAGGCGGCGGCACGCGCCACGGCCACGCCCTGACGCTGGCCGCCGGAGAGCGTTTCCACCGCCTGATTGATGTTCTGAATCGTCATCAGGCCAAGCTCGGTGAGCTTGTCGCGGGCGCGCTTTTCCATCGCCGGCCGGTCGAGCATGCGGAACCAGGAGCCGAGGATGCCGGGCTTGCGGATTTCGCGACCGAGGAACATGTTGTCCGCAATCGAGAGCGCCGGCGACAGCGCCAGGTTCTGATAGACCGTTTCGATGCCGGCCTCGCGCGCTTCCATCGGCGACCTGAAATGGACAGGCTTGCCTTCCAGCCTGATCTCACCTTCATCGGGCGTGACCGCGCCGGAAATCGCCTTGATCAGCGAGGATTTTCCGGCGCCGTTGTCGCCGATGACGGCAAGAATTTCGCCGGGATAGAGATCGAAATCGGCATTGTCGAGCGCGGTCACGCGTCCATAGCGCTTGACGAGGCCACGCGCGGTGAGAAGGGGTTCGCCAGTCGTGGTCATGCCGATACCTTTCTGATCCATTGATCGATCGCGACGGCGCCGATGATCAGCACGCCCGTCAGGAGGACCTTCCACTGCGGATCGGCTCCGAGCATGTTGAGGCCCATGGAGACCACGCCGACGATCATCGCGCCGAACAGCGTGCCGAGGATCGAGCCACGGCCACCGAAGAGCGAGATGCCGCCGATCACGGTCGCGGTAATTGCCTGAAGATTGAAATCCGTCACAGCCGAAGAAGGCGAGACCGAGCCGTTACGGCCAATCGAAACCCAGGCGGCAAAGGCCGCGATCAGCCCCGAAACGCCGTAGACAGCGAGCAGCACCTTCTTGGTCTGGATGCCCGACAATTTCGCCGCCTCCGGATCATCGCCGACAGCATAGACATGCCGGCCCCAGGCGGTGTGATTGAGAATATACCATAGGCCCAGCACCAGGAGCACCATGGCTATGACACCGAGGGTCAGCACCGCACCACCGAGCCGGAAGCTGATGGCAAAGAAATGCAGCAGCGGCGCCTGTTCATCGACATCGGTATCGCGGATGGTTTCATTGGCCGAATAGATGAAATTCGTCGCCATGACGATATTCCACGTACCGAGCGTCACGATGAACGGCGGCAGCTTCATGTTGGCGACAAGGAAACCGTTGAGCAATCCACAGAGACCGCCCACGATCATGCCTGCCAAGATGGCGACAGGCGTCGGCAGGCCATAAGTGACGGCGACGTTGCCCATGACGACGGAGGAAATGACCATGATGACGCCGATCGACAGATCGATGCCGGCAGTCAGGATAACCAGCGTCTGCGCAGCGCCGAGAATGCCGACAATGGCGATCTGCTGCAGGATCAGCGTCAATGTGTAGGCGGAGAAGAAACGCCCGCCGATGGCAAAGCCGAAGATGATGATTGCCATCACCAATACGATCAACGGCACGGCGGCCGGTGTCGAATGCAAGAAATGCTGCATGCGTTTGAGAAGAGAGACATCCTGGTGCTCGAACGAGGCAACATTCTTGTCGCTGCCGTCGAGAACACGCTCGAATTCCTGTGCTCCGGTCATTGTATTCCTCCGCTGCCGCGCCGAATTATACGCGGAAACCGCCGGCTGTTGAAACCGGCCGAAGCGAGAGCCCGGCCGGCGTTGATGTCAGGAAGGTATGATCGCAAATCCAAGGACCGCTTCAGCGAAAAGTGTGAAGCCGTTTTCGGATAAGATCACGCCAAGTTCAGGATGAGGCTTAGCCCCAGCACTTGGCGGTGCCTTCCTTGGTGTCGATCGACTTCAGGCCAGGGACCGGCCTGTCCGTTACCAGCGAAACGCCGGTATCGAAGAAGGACTTGCCTTCGGTCGGCTTCGGCTTTGCGCCGGTGTCAGCGAACTTCTTGATCGCCTCGACGCCGAGGGCTGCCATCATCAGCGGATATTGCTGCGACGTCGCGCCGATCACGCCTTCCTTGACGGACTTGACGCCCGGGCAACCGCCGTCAACGGACACGATCAGAACCTGCTTTTCCAAGCCGACGGCCTTCAGGGCCTGGTAGGCGCCGACTGCAGCCGGTTCGTTGATGGTGTGGATGACGTTGATGCTCGAATTCTTCTGCAGGAGGTTTTCCATGGCCTTGCGGCCGCCTTCCTCATTGCCGTTGGTGACGTCATGGCCGACGATACGCGGATCGGTTTCGTCGCCGATCTTGTTCGGATCCTTCGGGTCGATGCCGAAGCCGATCATGAAGCCCTGGTCGCGCAGCACGTCGACGGAAGGCTGCGACGGCGTCAGATCCAGGAAGCCGACCTTGGCGTCCTTCACCTTGTCGCCCAGCGTTTCCTTCGCCCACTGACCGATGAGCTTGCCAGCAAGAAGATTGTCGGTTGCGAAGGTCGCGTCGGCGGCGTCAGCCGGCTCCAGCGGCGTGTCTAGCGCGATGACCAGCAGGCCGGCATCGCGTGCCTTCTTGACCGAGGAAACGATACCCTTGGTATCGGAGGCGGCGATCAGAATGCCCTTCGCGCCATCGGCGATGCAGCTTTCGATCGCGGCGACCTGGCTTTCGCTGTCACCATCGATCTTGCCGGCATAGGACTTCAGCGTCACGCCGAGTTCCTTCGCCTTGGCGGTCGCGCCTTCCTTCATCTTGACGAAGAAAGGGTTGGTGTCGGTCTTGGTGATGAGGCAGGCGGATACGCCAGCGGCCTTGGCCGGCACTGCAAAGGCGACGCCGATCGCCAGAGCGGCGAGCGCGGCGGAGATAACAGATTTTTTCATTCAATCCTCCCGATGTTTGAAAAGCCGGACCCTCCGGCAGTCACAGGCTCAGTCCGAACCCGATTTAAAGATGCGCCATGCCTGTCAGATTGTTTCCGGTGGACCTCCTCCAAGGTCATATGCACATCCTCGACGGCCCATATCTGAGCCTAAAGATTTCTCCCTGTCAATAAATAAATCGGATTGAATTATTAATTGGATGTGGCATTCTGCCGAAAAATAAGGCATGGCCATGGTGGAAGGAGCAGCCCCATGTCTCTCGTGCACGACCCGGAGGACACACCCACAGCACCTGTGATTCTCGACCCCAGCGGGGGCGCGAACCAGATTGGTGTGCGCGCCCATAACGAGCGGCTCGTGCTGTCGCTGGTGCGTCGCCATGGGGCGCTGTCGAAAGCGGATATCGCCCGACGCAGCGGCCTTTCGGCGCAGACCGTTTCCGTCATCATGCGGGAACTGGAGAAGGATGGGCTGCTCTCACGAGACGCGCCGGTGCGCGGCCGCGTCGGACAGCCATCCATCCCCATGCGGCTCAATCCCGATGCGGTGCTCTCCTTCGGCGTCAAGATCGGCCGCCGCAGTGCCGATCTGGTGCTGATGGATTTCGTCGGTAGCATCAGGATGCAACTTCATCAGATCTACCCTTATCCGTTGCCGCAGGACATCCTCTCCTTCGTCACGGCCAGCATCCAGGAGCTCGAGGGGCGGCTCAGCAACGAAGAGCGGCGGAAAATTGCCGGGATCGGCATTGCCGCGCCGTTCGAATTGTGGAACTGGGCGGAACAGGTGGGTGCACCGGCCGGAGCGATGGACGTATGGCGCGGCTTCAACCTGCAGACAGAGATCGCCTCGCGCGTTGCCTACCCCGTCTTCCTGCAGAACGACGCCACCAGCGCTTGCGGCGCCGAACTCGTCTTCGGTGTCGGCTCGCATTATCCGGACTTCGTCTATTTCTTCATCGGCTCCTTCCTCGGCGGCGGCATTGTCCTCAATTCCTCGATTTTCGTCGGGCGAACAGGCACAGCCGGCGCGCTCGGCCCGCTACCCGTGCGTGGCCGCAACGGCGAGAACCGCCAGCTTCTGGAAATCGCCTCGATCTTCGTGCTCGAAAACCTGTTGAAGGATCACGGCTTCGACCCGCGTCCGCTCTGGTACTCGGCCAACGACTGGGTCGATTTCGGCGAGCCTTTGGAAATCTGGATTCAGGACACGGCCAAGGCGCTGGCGCAGGCGATCGTCGCATGCGCCTCGGTCATCGATTTCAGCGCCGCCGTCATCGACGGCGGCTTTCCACATTGGGTGCGGGAACGCGTGGTGCGCGCAACCATCAAGGCCGCTTCGGAGCTGGACTTGCAGGGCGTCGTCATGCCCGACATTATCGAAGGCGCGGTCGGGCCGCAGGCACGTGCCATCGGCGGCGCCAGCCTGCCGATCTTCGCCCGCTACCTCATCGACCAGAACGTCCTCTTCAAGGAGATAGAGCATGCTGAAGGGCATTGACCCGCTGTTGAGCCCCGAGCTTTTGGCGACCCTACGCGCCATGGGCCACGGCGACGAGATAGCCCTCGTGGACGGCAATTATCCCGGCCTCGAACACGGGCGCCGCCTCATCCGCCTCGACGGCCACGGCGTCATTCGCGTGCTTGACGCCGTGCTCAGCGTCCTGCCGATCGACGATTTCGTGCCGCAGGCGATCTTCCGGGCGACCGTCCGCCAGGATCGCGACGCAGTCGATCCCGTCCATGCCGAAATGATCGAGTGCTGCGCGCGGCACGTGCCCGACATCAAGGTCGTGCCATTGCTGCCGGCGGAGTTCTACGAGCGCGTCAAACAGGCGCACGCGCTGATACAGACCAGTGAGCCCAGGCTCTATGGCAATATCATCCTGCGCAAGGGCGTAATTTATCCGAAGGGATAGCGAGGCCCCCTCGCCCAAAGCCCCTCATCTGGCCCATCGGCCACCTTCTCCCCGCACGCGGGGCGAAGGAGATGGGCGCACCCACAGCCTTCTTTCCGGCCAATTGCTCTGACGAGACTTAGAGCAATTCCAGGAAAAGTGCGTAGCGGTTTTCCGTCCGGAATTGCGTAAAAACAATAGCATAGAGCGGTCAGGCGATTCCGTGAAACGCGTAACCGCTCTAGAAGTAGTCCCCTCTCCCCGTCGAGACGGGGAGAGGGTTAGGGTGAGGGGCAAAACTCTCTATGCGAACGGAACCGATTCCTTGTCCGCCCTTAAATATCGCCCGCCGAGGGCCCCCAGACATCCGTCATCGCAAAGCCCTCTGCCATCGGATCGAAGGGATCGAGCGCGACCTGGCTCAAGCCGAAGGTGAAGCCCCGGCCGGTGATGGTGGGGATGATGGCCGGTTTGCCGGCAACTTCGGTCACCGCCTGCAGGCCCACCTCGAACTCCGAACCGATGATCGAGCGGGACTTGAAGACATCGCCGACCTTGGCCTTGCCGCGCGCATGCAGCGTCGCCAGATTGGCGGAATTGCCGGTGCCGCAGGGCGAGCGATCGGCGCGGCCGGGCCACATGGTCGTGCATGTGCGGATGGCGCCATCGGCATCGATGTCGCGGAACATCACATAGGCAACGCCGGAGATCGCCGGGATTTCCGGATGGACGACCAACATGGTGCGGTTGATCAAGTCCTTGAGGATCATGCCCGCCTGAACGAGCGATGCGGCATTGGCCTTCTCGATCGTCAGGCCGATCTGGCCGACATCGACGAGCCCATAGAAAATACCGCCGTAGCAGAGGTCGAGCTTGATCCTGCCCCATTGCGGCGTGTCGATCTCGACATCCAGCTCATGCACGAAGGAGGGCACCATGGTCAACCGCACCTTCTCGCAGCGGCCGTCGCGGCAGGTGGCGGTTGCCCTGACCAGACCGGCGGCGGTTTCGAGCGTCACCACCGTTTCCGGCTCCTTCATCTCGACGATGCCGGATTCAAGCAGTGCCGTGGTCACGCAGATGGAATTGGAGCCGGAGCTTGCATGCGCCTGATCGGGCTGCAGGATGATGAAGGCGGCATCGGCATCGGGATGCTTGGCCGGCAGCAGCAGGTTGACGGAACCGATCGGCGCGCCGCGCGGCTCCAGCACCAGGAAGCGACGCAACTCCTCGCCCTTCGGATCGGAGTTCAGCCAATGCAATTGCTCGGCAATGCTGTTGCCGGGAATCTTCGGCACGCCGCCGATGGCAACCCGGCCGATCTCGCCCTCGCAATGAACGTCCAGCAACTGGATCGTGCGTTTCCATCTCATATCGTTTGCTCCAATCCGGACATCGGTCTTGTCCTAGTAGCGGTTGATGCGGAACGGCGTCATATCGACAGCAGGGGCGATGCCGGTCATCATATCGGCCATCAGCCGTGCTGTCGTCGCCGAAAAGGTCAGCCCGAGATGACCGTGGCCGGTCGCGTACCAGACACCCGGGACACGCGACGAAGGCGAGATGATCGGGATCGTATCCGGCAATGCCGGGCGATGACCCATCCAATCCTTGGCATCTTCCACCTGCAATCCGGGCAACGCTCTTTGGGCGTGACGAACGAGAATGCGGGGACGGCGATAATCCGGCGGCGCATCGAGGCCAGCCAGCTCGACGTTACCGCCGACGCGGATGCCGCCGGCCGTGGGCGTCACCATGAAGGCGCGACGCGGCCAGATGATGGAATAGCGCATGGCGATGCCGGGCTTCATGATCTGTGTGTGATAGCCTCTTTCGGTCTCCAGCGGGATCGGCTCGCCGAGGGCCGAGGCGATGAAGCGCGTGCGCACGCCGGCGGCCAGCACGACATCATTGGCTTGAAGCCGGGTTCCATTCTCGAACAGCACAGCCACGTCGCCGTCCGACTGACGCTCTACGGTTCGCACCGCGCCGGAGACGAAGGTCGCACCAAGAGCCTTTGCCGCCTCCATCAGCGTGAGCACCAGCTTATACGGATCGCGGATGGATTTGTTATCCGGCAGCAGCACGGCCTTGGCGATGGAGGGAGATAAAGCCGGTTCGTGATCGCGGATTTCCGCGCCGGCGAGAACCTTGTATTCCATGCCATAGCGCTGCATCAGCTCGAGGTGCGCGCGGTCGCCGGCAAATTCCGCTTCGGTCTCGTAAATCGAGAGGCACCCCTCCTCTGTCATCAGGTCAGGCGCGCCAGCGGCGGCGAGCATCGCCCTGAAATCGGAAAGGGCATGACGCGAGAGGCTCATGCCGGCATCCTCGATTTCGCGGAGCCGCGACGGGCGACCGGCGGCGACGAAACGCAGAAACCACGGCAGCATTCTCAGAGCGTAGGAGGGCCTGAGCCACACAGGCCCTTCCGGATCCAGCAGCCAGCCCGGAATCTTCGACCAGGTGGAGGGGCCGGAACCGGCGGCAAAATCGAGCGCGATGCTTGCCATATTGCCGAAGGAGGTGCCCTCCCCCGGCCCCGCCTTGTCCACCAATGTCACCTGCCGGCCACGCCGCTGCAATTCCAACGCGATCGCCGCGCCGATGACGCCGGCGCCGACAATGATGACCGTACGCTTGTTTTCGCCCATGCCGAAATCCTACCCACAAAGTGCCGCCATGTCCGATATGGCGCGACTCTGTGATATATCAGATCAAGCAGACTGGCTATGGAGTTTCGAAAGGCGCTCGAAGTCTCTGGCGTGTGGCTGGGGCTTTACTGCCCCAATGCCTCTCCGACATTGCTGCCCGTCGCTTGCACGCTATCGCCGACGGAACCGATGGTATTGCCGGCGGAGGCACCGACGCGGCGCAATTGCTCACCATAGTTCGCGCGCGTTCGGGGGTCGAAGATGGCGATCGGGGCGCTGACGGCAGCGCCAGCCACGCTGCCGACGGTCTGGGCGGCACCCATGGCAACCGCGCCGACGGCATCGCCGATACCAACATCGGAATCAGTGATCGTCTGGCCAGCGATCAGCCGGGCGCCGATCAGCTTCACCACTTCGGGGCTCTCGGCGAACTTGCCGTGATTCAAGCTGTCGCCGGTCTTGAGCTTGGTGAGATCGAGCACGGTGATCCCCTGCTTTTCCAGCTCGCTGCGATAGGGCTCGGCCGCGGGATCGATCTGGCCCAAGCGATCGATACTGCCGGAAATGCGCCGTGACAGCGATAGTGCCCGGTCATCACGCGAGACGAACAGCGTGAAATGCGGCCTGTCCTTGCCAAGTGCTGCAAACTGCCGGCCGAAGACATCGACGTCGAGATCGGGCGAAGCGAGAATGACATTCTTGATCTTCGGCGCGACGCGACCGTTGCGGATCGCCATTTGCCTGAGGGATTCGACCGCAAGCCAGCTGCCCATCGAATGCGCCATGACCGTGATGTCGCCAACGGAAGGATCCGCGGCGACGCGGCGCAGCAGCTCCTCCAGAGAGTCACGGGAATAGTTGGTGCTTTCCTTGTCATAGGCATAGTCGAAAATGCTGGCTCGCGACGGCCAGGTGAAAACGATCGGGGCGACTTCGGCGTGCGAATCGTGGACGATCTGGGCGAAACGATAGACCGCGTCCTCATAGCGGTTGTTGAAACCATGCACGAAGATCAGCACCCGCTTGTCCTTCGGCAGTTCCCCATGCAGCCAGGCTCGCCCGTCCGCTTCGGTCGGTATCGGCTTGACGGCGGTCGTCACGAAATTCTTGAGGGGATTGCCTGGCAGGCGGCTCGGCCATTGCACCTGGCCGACCTTGCGATTGGCTTCCGGCGGGATCGAGACGCTGACCGCATCCACCTTCAGCCCCGGACCGCGTTCGCCCGAAAACAGGATTGCCGGATCCTTGTCCGGCAAGCGCGTGGTGGCGACCAAAAGGTCGACCCTTGATGTCCCCGGAACACTTTCACTGATCGGTTGCATGACCCCGATCGGACGACCACAGGCCGCGAGTGACAGCGTCACGGCGACGGCGACAGTCCGGAGAAGCACGCTTCCCCATCGGCCCGAACCTGCCACGCGCTGCATCATGCAACCTCTTCCTATGCCTGAATGTCGCGCCACTCTACGCATCGATGCCTTCGGCGCAAGCGACTCAGGCCGTTCTTGGCCATATGATGCGACGCTAATTCGCGCAGCATTGCAAAGGCGCAACGCCATGATCGAGACCGGCATGTCACTGATGACAGAAGAAAAAAAGAGCCCGACGCGGGAGGAGGATGCATCGGGCTCTTGATCCGGATTGGCAACTGGGAGGAGGAGGAGTGTTGCCAATCAATGAAGGAGCGCTGGGAGGAGGAGGTGCGCTGCCTTCGATGAAATAAATAAAACGCCGGCGGGGACCTGAACAGATTGGCTTTCGCAATGCAGCAATGCACCAAGTGCATTGCTTTTGTTCACATATGCCGAAAATGCCGCATAGCACTGATAATCAGGGTATTTGCCGCCTATTTTACAGCCGCCGAACGGCCGAGGACCGCGATTCACATGATCGTGATCATACATTTCGACATGCCATTCGAGGAAACTCTGTCCTGAAGCGGCGGAGATATCTCCGCCGCTTCACCTGCTTTCGATTCGCGGCCTCGGCCTTGTTCGCCGAAGCTGGGAGGGTCTCAAGCCGTCTTGAATGCTTTCCGGCCCTCGGCGTCCAGAGCCGCGAATTCCTCGTCGGAGAGGACAATGTTGACGGCGGCGGTATTTTCTTCCAGGTGCTTGACCTTGCCCGTGCCGGGGATCGGCAGCATCACAGGGCTGCGCTTCAAAACCCAGGCAAGCGCAATCTGGCTCGGCGCGGCGCCATGCTTCTTGGCGATAGTGTCGAGAAGCGAGCCTTCCTTGGCGAGATCGCCCGCGGCAAGCGGGAACCAGGGGATGAAGCCGATATTGTGCTTCTCGCAATAATCGAGCACGTCTTCGCTGGTGCGATCGACGAGATTGTAGCGGTTCTGCACCGTCACCACCTTGAAATGCTTCGATGCGGCTTCGATGTCGGCGACGGAGACTTCGCTGAGGCCCGCATGGCGGACGATCCCGGCGTCGAGCAGAGATTTCACGGCGTCGAACTGTTCGGCCGCCGGCACCTTGGGATCGATGCGGTGAAGCTGCCAGAGATCGATCCGGTCGACACCGAGATTGCGCAGGCTCTTATGCGCCTGCTGGATCAGATATTCCGGGCGGCCGACGGGCACCCAGACGTCGGGGCCGGTTCGGGTCAATCCGGCCTTGGTGGCGACGACAAGGCCGTTGCCGTAGGGATGCAGTGCCTCCTTGATGAGACGTTCGGAAACGTCCGGGCCATAGGAATCAGCCGTGTCGATGAAGTTTATGCCGAGTTCCGGCAGGCGCTTCAGGGTGCGGATAGCTTCGTCATGGTTCTCCGGCTCGCCCCAGATACCGGACCCGGTAATGCGCATGGCACCGAAGCCGAGACGATGGACGGAGAGGTCGCCGCCGATCTTGAATTGACCGGACTTGGCTGCGTCGAAATCTGACATGGTTATAGTCCTTTTTGCTGGTCTGGAATGTATCTGGCTTTTTTTGGCATCCGAGCGGGCCGAGGCTTCTCGGGCAGGTCGAGCTTTTCGCGAGAGGGGAATAGGGTCGCGACCTGGAAAAGATGGGGCAGCAGGTTGGCATATGCAATGCGCACCCGCGTAACGAATTCATCCTTGCGCCATGCGGGCATCGACGCCGACCATTTCGGCGCAGCTGCCGGGCGGGCCGCTCGCGCGCAGCGGGATTACTGCGCGGGCACGTGTCGGCGCGCTTGCGTACCCAGATCGGCAAGAGCTGTCCAAAGCTCGTCGAACATGCTGCGGGCGAATTCTTCAAGCGACATATCCCGCAGCCCCGCGCCCCAGCGTTCACCGCCGATGCGCAGCATGCTGACGACGGCTGACGACAGCAGGCTGAGGCGGAACCGCTCCTCATCGCCGCCACGGCAACGGGCATGCAGCGCATCCGCCAGCTTCCTCTCAAGCTTGGCATATTTCAATTGATCGCGGGCGCGAAGAGTGGGGGTATCGCGGATCAAGGCGGCAATGGCGAGATACTGCGGATCCGAGATAGCGTCGAGCAGCGCCGCATTGACAGCCGCCTCGATGACATCGACGATGGCCGCATCCTTGGGCTGAGCGGCGACCGCCTCGATCAACTCACCAGAGAAACCATCCTGCCAGGCAGCGACCACATCTTCCTTGCTCGGGAAATAATCGAAGAAGCTGCGCTTGGACACATCGGCCGCCTCGGTGATGTCCTCGATCGTGGTGCCGTCAAAGCCGCGCTCCAGGAAAAGCCTCAGGGCGGCGGCTTCGATGCGCTCGCGAGTCTGGCGGCGCTTGCGCTCGCGCCGGCCCTCCTTCACGACGACATCAGGCATATCCGCCATCTTACCCCCCGTCATGCACTTGCTTCGGGCCACCTCATATCGGCCTTGCCGGCTTCGGGCGCGTAAGAGCCGCCGATCGAGATCTCCAGCGGATTCTGCCGTGATATCCTGTAGACACCGGCCGGCGGAATATTGCGCACCGTGCCGCCGATGCGTGTCCCCTTCAGGCCGAGGCTTTCGAGGATTGGCCTGGGAATGGGGCAACGGGGACCGTAGGTGAATTGATAGAAGGCTCCACCCGGCTTCATTGTCTCGAAGGCTCCGCCGACAATGGCCACGATCTTGGCGGGCGGCATGGACAATAGCGGCAGGCCGCTGATCACAGCGCCGAAAGGCACATCCTCAAAGAGGCCGCACTGGCCAAGCTGCGCAGCATCCATCTGCACCACACGGGCCTCGGGAAAACGGCCGCGCAGCCGAACGGCAAACTCCTCGCCGAACTCGACAAGCGTCAGCGCGCTTTCCGGAATCCCGCGAGCCAGCAACGCGCGGGTGAAAACACCCGTGCCGGGGCCGAGTTCGAGGATCGGGCCGTCGAGCGGCTCGATCTCCTGAGTCATCAACCTGGCCAGGCGTTCACCCGAGGGCGCCACCGCCGCGACACGCATGGGATTGCTTACCCAGGAGCGGAAAAACCGCACAAAATCAGAGCATGAGGTCTTTGTCGTCATTCCGCGAATCCAATCTCCGGCTACGATAGCAAATATGGCGCGATCAGGGCCGAGCAGCATGGCATTTCGAAGGCACCCCACATCATTTGGCCATCGAGAACCGTTGATATGCAAGCACAATCCCGGATTTCTATTGCTGCATATTTTTAACAGATACAAACTTGCATCTAGTGCAATATACAAACAGATACAATAGGCGATGCCAAATCCCTCCACAGGCGTCCCGCAATGCCCGGCCGGACAGTGAGAGACATTCCCCCAAGTCAGGCCGAATTGCAGTTATCACCGTTGCCAATAGCGGTATCGGCTACGAAGCCGCCAAGGCGCTGGCCGGCGCTGGCGTAAAGGTCATCATCGCCTCACCCAACGAGAGAAAGGGCGCCGAGGCGCTCGCCAAAATCCGCTCGGCAACATCCGGCGCAGACATTGCCTTCGAGATGCAGATGGGCGCCAACTATATCGGTCACTTCGCCTGGACGATGCGACTGCTGCCCACGGTTTTCGATGCCGACAACCACCGTGCGGTCACCGTCAGCAGCTTGGCGCACCGCGGCGGCAGGATCAATTTCGAAGATCTGCAATGGCGGAAAAATTATGGGCTCGGCGTGCCTATTGCCAGTCGAAGCTGGCGACGCTGTTGTTCAGCCTGGAACTCGACCGCATCGCCGCCCATGCCCGCGATCCCGCCATCTGGCGGCGGCTTTGGGATGTCTCGGAGCAATTGACGGGATTGAAGATGCCTATCCCCGCAACCGCCTGAAAGATGTGCCTCTCCGCAAGAGCGGAGAGGGACTTCGCGCATTCAATTCACCGGCAACTCACTGGCTGACGCACTGCCGACGCGGACCATTGGTCGGCTGATAGGTATTGTCAGAAGCGCGATAGGTCTTGTACCGGCTCGCGCACCAGCGAACATGGGCGCTGCCGTGGGGCGGACGTGCGACGGCGCCGCCAACAATTGCGCCGGCGGTGAAGGCGGCCAGCGGATACCAGAAACCATCGTTATAGCGGCGATATCCCGGGCGGGCGTAGCGATAGCCGCGATGGCCATGCCAGTAGCCGCCGCGATAGTGCGGACGGTAATGTGGGCGATAGTGCGGGCGATAATGGGGACGGTGACGACGATATTGCACGTCGGTCACGCCGGCAGCCTGGCCGGTCGTCTGCAGGATTGCCGGCTGCACCATCGGCTGAATCGGCGCCGCAACGGCGGGATCAAATGATGTAACAGCAAGCAGGGCACTTAAGGCGGTCACTGTCACGGTCGTCAGGAATCGTTTCACAGCTCTTCTCCTCTAGAGACGTAATCGGAACGAACAACGCGCAATGATTGAAAATGAATCATAATATTACCGCTTGCGCAAGTAAAAGACATTCAATAGTCATATAGATAGGAAGCCTACCTATCTACTGTTCGATTGAGACTCCATGACCAAACCCGACCGTCATCATGTGCTTGAAGAAGCACATGCGCTCGCCGAGGCGTTGCGCCCTGCTCTCCATCGCCTGTACCGGCAATTGCGGCGCGAGAGCGACGATCCCGGCCTTTCACCCCTGCATGCCCTGCTGCTCCTCGCCATCATGCGCGAACCGGGCATCGGCGTCGCCGAACTGGCCCGGATGGAGAAGCTGCGCGGACCAACGATATCCGGACATGTGAAGACGATGGAGCGGGACGGTCTCATCACTCGCTCGGAGCCCGACCCGAGCGATCGGCGCCGCAATGGCCTGATCGCGACCGACAAAGGAAAAGAGCTGATACAGAGCATGAAACAAAAACGGACCGATTGGCTTGCGTCCGAACTGGCCAAACTTTCGCCAGAC
Organism: Rhizobium sp. SG570; assembly: GCF_012275345.1. Taxonomy (NCBI): domain Bacteria; kingdom Pseudomonadati; phylum Pseudomonadota; class Alphaproteobacteria; order Hyphomicrobiales; family Rhizobiaceae; genus Rhizobium; species Rhizobium sp. SG570. Next base: position 20,623 of record NZ_JAAZQI010000006.1, read on the forward strand.
GAGCGCGCTGCCATTCGCGCGGCGGTCGGGCCACTCGGGGAGATCGGGCAATGAGCGGCGAGCGTCTGAATGCAATTCCGCCATCGGCGCCGGCCGCGAGCGATCCGCCCGATCGTCGCGAGATCCGCGCCGTCATTCTCGGCCTGATGATCGTTCTCGGCCTTGGCGCCATCGACCAAAGCATCGTGGCGACGGCCTTGCCGCGCATCGTCAGCGATCTCGGCGGGCTGACGCATCTGTCGTGGGTCGTCAGCGCCTATGTGCTGGCGTCGACCAGCACCATGCCGCTCTATGGCAAGCTCAGCGACCAGTACGGCCGCAAGCCGATGATCTACGCGGCGATCCTGATCTTCCTGCTCGGCTCCGTACTGAGCGGCATGGCGCAGACGCTGATGCAACTCATCGTCTTCCGGGCCATCCAGGGCATCGGCGCGGGTGGATTGCTGCCGCTTGCGCAGATCATCATCGGCGATATCGTGCCGCCGGCAAGACGTGGGCGCAATCAGGGCTCGATCGCCGCCGTCTTCGCCGTGTGCAGCGTCATCGGTCCGATCGCCGGCGGCGTCATCACCGACCTCTTGTCGTGGCACTGGATCTTCTACGTCAACCTGCCGATCGGCGCCGTTGCCCTCGTCATGATCGGCCGAGCACTCAAGAGGCCGCATCAGGCGCGCAGCCGCCGCATCGACTATCTCGGCGCTGTCTTGCTGACGGCCTGCACGACCAGCTTCCTGCTGGTGCTGGCGCTCGGCGGCAACGAATGGGCCTGGGATTCGCCTGAGATTTTCGGACTGTCCGCGGCTGCCCTCATTCTCGCCGTTTGCTTCGTTCTCCATATCCGGCGGGAGCGAGAGCCGGTGCTGCCGCCGGATCTCTTCCGCAACCGGCTGTTCGTCGTCGCCTGCCTCGTGCTGGCATTGACCTTCATGGGCATGCTCGGGGCCAGCCTCTTCTTCCCGCTGTTCTTCCAGATGGTCATGGGTGTCAGCCCCTCGCATTCCGGCCTGCTGACCGGCCCGCTGATGGTCGGCGTCGTCATCTCGTCCATGGTCAATGGCCGCGTGCTGCTGCATCGCTTCGGACGCTACAAGCCGGCCCAGCTATTCGGTCTGAGCCTTGCGACGGTCGCCTTCGCTACCCTCGCCTGGGCGGCCGCCACCAGCCAGGGCTTCATGGTGATCGAGCCATCCGTCTTCGCCCTCGGCCTCGGACTTGGACTTGTCATGCCCACCATGACGATCGCGGTGCAGAATGCCCTGCCCTTTGCGCACCGCGGCGTCGGCACGGCGACGCTCGCCTTCTTCCGCTCGCTCGGCGGCCTCATCGGCGTCACCGGCTCCGGCGCCATCCTCGCCTATCGCGTACAGAACGCCGGCGCCGCCCTGGACGGTCTTCATATGTCGTCATTGACGGAGGCCGGCATGAAGCAACTTGCCACCACCTCCCCCGAAGCCCATGCCGCGGCCATAGCGCTCTACCGCCACGCCATTGCCATGACCTTTGCGACGGGAACGGCCATCGTCGCATTGGCGCTGGTCGCACTGCTGTTCCTGCCGGAATTGCCGTTGGCGACGGAGCATGGAGAGGAAACGGCGCGCCGGGGCTGAGCAGCACGAAAAAATCACAGCCGCCGGGCGGCAAGCACGATCGCCTGTCGCCCGGCGCGGGATACGCGCAAGCATTCGTGCCTGCGGCGCAGGCAGTCAGATCATAAATTTATATAGAGATGAAATGGCGCACCCGAAGAGATTCGAACTCCTGACCCCCAGATTCGTAGTCTGGTGCTCTATCCAGCTGAGCTACGGGTGCGTGGCCGAAACGGAAGAAACCGTTGGCGTGGGCGGTTCTCTAAAGCCTCCTTTGGGGGAATGCAAGTGGATTTCTGAAAAAGATCGCGATTTTCGTGCATGTCGGCGCGAAGAGGCTGAAAAACCTCAGCTTTCGCGGAAGCTCCGGCTGCGATAATCATCGAGGGATACGGGGCGATCGGGGATCTCGATACGAAACTGCGTTCCCGCGGATGGTTTTTCCACGAGCGCTATGGTGCCGCCATGAGCAAGCACAAGTTCGCGGGCGATTGCCAGGCCGAGGCCGGTACCGCCGGAACGTGCAGAGCCACGGAATGCCGTGAAGAGATTTTCCCGCGCTTTCTGCGGCATGCCCGGCCCGGTGTCATCGACGGTGATGCTGACGACGCTGCCGATGCGATGCGCCGAAACCGTGATGCGCCTGATACCGTCGGGTGTCGTCTCGCCGAAAGCGACCAATGCCTGATGGGCGTTGCGGCACAGATTATGGATGATGCGGAACAGCTGCTCGCTGTCGGCATCGACCTCGAGCTCGGGGCCGAGCTGCTCGACGAATTCGATACCGGTTTCAGGATCGATCGCCAGGATATCACGAACCTCGCCGATGAGCTCGACAAGACGGATCTTGCGCCGGCGCGGCGCCGATTCGGACGTCTGGCCATAGGAAAGGACCTCGGTCGTATAACCGACGGCGCGGTCGATCGTGCGCAGCAGCTTCGGCGCGAAACGCTTGACCATCGGATCGTCGACATCGACCAATCGGTCGGACATCAATTGCGCCGCCGACAGGATGTTGCGCATGTCGTGATTGATCTTCGAGACGGCGAGGCCGAGCGCCGCCAGATTTTTCTGCTGCTTCAGCGTCTTCTGCAGCTGCGATTGCATGGAGGCGAGATGGCGGCCGGCGACTGCAAGCTCATCGCGCCCCATCTCGGGCACGAGAATACGGCCCGGATCCTCCGGGTCGTCCGAATAGGCCTGCATGCTATCGGTGAGCCGCCGGATCGGGCGGATCATCATGCGGTTGATCGCAAAGAAGATCAGTGTCGCTGTGAACAATGAAATCAGGATGGAAACGAAGAAGACGCTGACCGAATAGGCAAGCATCGCATTGCGCAACCGGGTGTCCTTCAACACCACTTCGATGCCGGTGCCGACATCGCCGCCGGCCGGGCCGAAAACGCGGATGATACGGTTGCCGCCGAAGAGCAGAGTGTCGAGTGCGTCCTTGATGGCGGTCAGCTGGGACACATTGCTCAGATCATACATATCATCGACCGAGGCCGGCATCTCGGCCGTCGCAAGCAGGCGCGACGTGCCGTCCTTGCGCAGGACGATGGCCCGCGTGCCGGTGGCCATCAGCGTTTCCTTCTGCAGCGCGCGAGGTAGCTCGGCAGGCTGCAGGCCGTCGATGACGATCGCGGCTGCAGCGGCCGTATTGAGCCGGTCCTCCAGCCAACGCAGCCTCATATTGGCAACGGAGGGTACGAAGATCAGCACTTCGGCCAGGAGAATGAAGCCCACGGTGAGGATGAGAAGCTTGCCGGAAAGCCCGCCGAAGATCCCTGTGGGCCTACAAAATTGGGACAGGCGGCCCTTATCGGCTTTGCCGCTTTTTGCGGCCCTCCTGTCCTGCCCACTATCCATTTCAATTGTCCCGCTTCGCTGCAAAGCGACATGATGGCGAAGTATCGAAACCAGATAATAGGTGATTGTAGGCTTTTTTCCAATCTCTTCCCGGCTTTAACGGCGAGAACGGTCTGGAGAGGGACGACGACGGCGCGCAGGCGCGGCCGCGTTGTCCCTCTCCGACGGGATCAAAACTCTTCCCAACCCTTCGTCGCGACGGCCGGCGAGAGAGCGTTTGCGCCGCCGAAGGCAGTCGCGACCTTATCGATCATCCGCCGTGCCGGCGATGCCGCCGGGCGGTGCGTCTCGGCGCGTGCAGGCACCGGAGCGGGCATGCTGCCGGCATCGACCTTGAAGCGGGATACCAGGCGGACGAGGCCATCGGCTTCGCCTGCAAGACGATGGGTCGCGGCCGAGGTCTCCTCGACCATGGCGGCATTGCGCTGCGTGACTTCATCCATCTGGTTGACGGCCTTGTTGACCTCGGACAGGCCTGTTGCCTGTTCGCGCGCCGCCGTCGCGATGGAATGAATGTGGTCGTTGATCTTGAGCACGCGGGCTTCGATGGTCGACAGCGCCTCGCCGGTGGCCTGCACCAGCTTGACGCCGACCTGCACCTGATCGCCTGATTTGCTGATCAGCACCTTGATGTCCTTGGCGGCGGTGGCGGAGCGCTGGGCGAGTTCACGCACTTCCTGGGCAACGACGGCAAAGCCCTTGCCCGCGTCGCCTGCTCGCGCAGCCTCGACGCCGGCATTGAGTGCCAGCAGATTCGTCTGGAAGGCGATATCGTCGATCACTCCGATGATCTGGCTGATCGCGCCGGATGCCTGTTCAATGCCGCCCATGGCGTCGATCGCATTGCGAACCACCTTGCCGGAGCGAGCGGCGTCTTCCTTGGCCTCGGTCACCATGATGCTCGCTTCGCGCGCCCGTTCCGTCGAATTCTGGACGACGGAGGTGATCTCGTCGAGCGCCGCCGAGGTTTGCTCGAGGGCGGCGGCCTGTTGTTCGGTACGCTTGGAGAGGTCGTCGCTGGCGTGGCGCAACTCGTTGGTGTTGGTGTTGATCGAGCCCGTCGTCTCCCGCACCTCGCGCATGGTGCTCTTGAGGGTCGCGAGCGTGGCATTGACGTTCTGCTGCAGTTCGGCAAAGGCGCCCTGGAATTCGCCCTTCATGGCCTGCGTCAGATCGCCATCAGCGAGGCTTGCGATTACGCGACGCACCTCGCCGATACCCGTATCGACGCTCACCAGCAGCTCGTTCACATTCCCGGCAAAGCGATTGAGGTTGGCATCGCCGTAATCCTTCTCGATGCGACGGCTGAAATCGCCGGCAGCGGCGGCCGAGACGGCCAGAGACATGCTGGACTGAAGTTCGTCGCTCCTGGCGCGCAGGGCCGTTTCCTCGGCATTCATGCGGCGCACGGCCTTGCCGTTCTCCTTGAAAACATCGACGGCAGCGGCCATCTCGCCGATTTCGTCGCGGCGACCGGCAAACGGGACCTCGATATCGAATTGACCGTCGGCAACCTTGTTGATGGCTTCCGTCACCTTGCGGATCGGACGGCTCAGATGAACGGTGCCAATATAGGAGCCCAGGCCGACGCCGGCGCTGATGCCCGCCACCGTGATGCAAAGGACGGCCCACAAGATAGCGTTATGAAAAGTCGCGATGCTGGTTTCGGCTGCTGCAAGTTCTGCCTTATCGGTTTTAACCACAGCATCGATCTCGGCCTGGAAAGCCTTGCGATTGGCACGGTTGGCTTCATTGTTGCCTTGCTTGCTGGCGGCATCCGGACCATCCGTCACGCCAAGACGGGCCGTTTCGGTGCGGAAGACGCGAAACTCCTGAGAGCCGGCCTGCAGTTTGGAGAATTCTGCCTTCTGCGCATCCGGAACCATAGGCGCCCAGGCCGCGAGCACTTTGTCGATCTCGTCGAGGTCGCCCATCAACCCATCGGCGAAGCTCTTGGCGTCCTTTGCGGAAGCGGCAGCATAGATGCCGCGCGATTCCATGACCACCGCCGTCACATAACGGTTGAGGCGCTCGCCCATGTAGGCGCGCCCGGCGGTCTGATCGTAGCTCTGTAATTTCTGGTCATACTGATGCAGCGCATAAAGGGCGGTAGCGCCGATCAAAAGCGCTGCGCCAGCCATGACGAATACAAGCAGGTTTATTTTGCCGCGAATCTTCACGATACCCTCCGAGGCCGGTCTCCTCCCCATAAATCGATGGGTTTTTCCAGCATGTACCTAGATATCGGCTAAATTCATTAATGATATATTGCGGTATTTATATATGAGAGATGCGACGTCGCTGCTATTTCTGCTGTATATTTCAGTATTTACTGAATTATATTGTTGGCCATGCAATCAATCGGCCGAATGCTATGGCTGGCGGCAACGGCCGCCGATCGACCGGCTGGAACCCCGGACTTCAAGGAATTTGCGCCGATATAATTGACTCTATGGGTCTTCATCCTTATAAGCCCGCGCACGTCCGGTCCCGGAGCCTGCTTTTGCGGGCGAAGTCCGTTCGCCATAATCAACAACGCTGCTTGCTTTTGAAGCAAAGCTCAAGAAGGGCCGCACTCCGCGGTGTTTAAATAAATGAAGCGTACCTATCAACCATCCAAGCTTGTCCGCAAGCGTCGCCACGGCTTCCGTTCCCGTATGGCCACCAAGGGCGGTCGCGCGGTTCTTTCCGCTCGCCGTAGCCGCGGCCGCAAGCGTCTTTCGGCCTAACGGCCGAAATGCCCGATAGTCGAGGATGGCGGGCAAATTGACGAATGAACGACCCAAAAAGACTGTCGGGCGGCTGAAGAGCCGGCCGCAGTTTCTTGCAGTCCGCGAAGGCGAGAAGCGCAGAGGCAGCTTCTTCCTCCTAGAGATGCTGGACCGCAAGCTTTCCGACGCCGACCCCCGCGTTGGTTTTACCGTCACCAAAAAACATGGCAACGCAGTGGAGCGCAACCGCATGCGGCGCAGGCTGAAAGAAGCCGTGCGGCTTCATGCCGGGTTTGCAATGCAGCCCGGACACGACTATGTGGTTGTCGCGCGGCGCGATGTGCTGACCGCACCTTTCGAAAAACTGGTGAGTGAACTCGTCCAGCGTATCGAAACCAGGCCGAAACACCGGCGACCGGAAACGGACCGCTCCAGGAACACATGATGCAAAACAACCGCAATTACTTCATAGCGATTGCCCTGTCGGTGCTGATCGTCCTCGCTTGGCAGTTTTTCTATATGAACCCGCGCCTCGAAGCGCAGCGGCAGGCCGAACAGGCCGCCAAGCTGCAGCAGCAGTCGCAGCAGGCCCAGACGACGCAGGCACCCGCCGCGGGCGCAGGCGCTGCGGTCAACGGCTCGCTGCCGGCAGGCGGCCAGACTGCGCCGACGGTCCTGACACGCGACCAATCGGTCGCCAAGACCTCTTCTTCGCGCGTTGTCATCGATACGCCTGCGCTTGCCGGCTCCATCAACCTGGAAGGCGCGCGCCTCGACGACCTCAGGCTCAAGACCTATCACGAGACCGTCGACAAGAGCAGCCCGATCATTACGCTGTTCAGCCCGGCCGATACCAAGGACGGCTACTTCACCGAACTCGGCTATGTCGGCAGCGACGCGACCGGTGCGGTCCCCGGCCCTTCGACCATGTGGACGCTCTCGAGCGGCGACAAGCTGACCGACAAGACGCCGGTGACGCTTTCCTACACCAATGACAAGGGCATCACCTTCTCGCGCACGATTTCCGTCGACGATCGCTACATGTTCACGATCACCGACAAGATCGCCAATAGCGGCCAGGCACCGGTTTCCCTCTCGAGCTACGGCCGCGTCACCCGCTACAATAAACCCGAGACGCCGTCCGCCTACGTTCTGCACGAAGGCTTCATCGGTGTCATCGGCGATGACGGCCTGATCGAGACCAAGTATGCGGCAACCGAGAAGGAAGCCACGACGCCCGCCAAGTCGACCGGCGGCTGGCTCGGCATGACAGACAAGTACTGGGCCGCAACCATGGTGCCGCCGCAGTCGACGGCCTATGATGCCCGCTTCTCGCACTTCAGCGACGGCACGCCGCGCTATCAGGCCGATTACAAGCAAGATGCCGTCACGGTCGCTCCCAGCCAGTCGATCGAGTTGAAGAACCTCGTCTTCGCCGGCGCGAAAGAAGTACCGGTCATCGACCGCTACGAGACCAGCTACTCGATCCCGCGCTTCGACCGCCTGATCGACTGGGGCTGGTTCTATTTCATCACCAAGCCGATGTTCAAGCTGATGGATTTCTTCTTCCGCTACTTCGGCAATTTCGGTGTCGCCATCCTCTGCACCACCATCGTGGTCAAGGCGTTGTTCTTCCCGCTCGCCAGCAAGCAGTATGCTTCGATGGCGAACATGAAGCGCATGCAGCCGAAGATGGAGGAACTGAAGGCCAAGTTCGGCGACGACCGAATGGCGCTGCAACAGGCGACGATGCAGCTCTACAAGGAAGAGAAGATCAATCCGATCGCGGGCTGCTGGCCGGTGCTCCTGCAGATTCCGATCTTCTTCTCGCTCTACAAGGTGATCTACATCACCATCGAGATGCGCCATGCGCCGTTCTTCGGCTGGATCCAGGACCTTTCCGCTCCGGACCCGACCTCGATCGTCAATCTCTTCGGCCTGTTGCCGTTTGCAGCGCCTACCATCCTGCATCTCGGTGTCTGGCCGATGATCATGGGCGTCACCATGTTCCTGCAGATGCGTATGAACCCGACGCCGCCGGACCCGACCCAGGCGATGATCTTCACCTGGATGCCGCTGGTGTTCATGTTCATGCTGGCAAGCTTCCCGGCCGGCCTCGTCATCTACTGGGCCTGGAACAACACGCTCTCGGTCATCCAGCAGTCGATCATCATGAGGCGCCACGGCGTGAAGGTGGAACTCTTCGACAATCTCAAGGGCCTGTTCAAACGAAAACCGGCGCCATCGAAATAAGCAGCAAAGCCCCGCTTCGGCGGGGCTTTTCTTTTGTGGGATATCGCGTGCGCGAGGTTATCCGTTTTCCTCGTGATCGCGATAGCCTTGAAAGCCGGGCCGACCGGTCAGGGCTTGCCCGCTTCGATCAGATGCCGCCGGAAGAATGACAGAACGTCCGCATCGAACGACTTGTGAAAGGCGACCCTGTCAAAGCCGTTGGCATCCTTGCAAATTTCCGGCTGCGACTGGGCGAGCGCCGGCGAGCAAGGTGCGAGAAAGGCGAAGTGCGCCGCGTTGGAGACGACATGAAATTCGGGCTTTGCCGGCAAGTCATCCGTTAGAGCTGCGACGTTTTCCGGCAGCACGCCATCGCCGCCATATTGCGAGCCCCAGAGCTGAACGGGCGCCTTGACATTCTTCAGGCTGTCCTTGGTCGAAAAGAAACTGAACGGATCGGCAATGACCAAAGCCTTGATGCGCGCATCCTGGGTCAGCGGCTGCGTCGGAAGCTCGTTGCGGCGGATCTGTCCGCAAATCGGCGCCGGTTCCGGGCATGAGACATGCGGATCGTGAAAATCCGGGATCGCTCCGGCAAGAACCAGGCCGGTATAACCGCCGCGCGAGAAGCCGAAGAAGCCGATGCGGCTCGGATCGATGTGTGCCGCTTCCGGAGAGGCGTTCAGCATGAAATCGATGAGACGTTTGATATCTGTCGGTCGCTCGACGAAGACGGATATATCCCCCGATTGGCTCATGTCGGAAAAATTGTCGCGCGGATGGTTCAAGGCGACGACGACGAAGCCGGCATCCGCCAGGGTTTCCGCCGTATCGTGATGGCCGAGAGAACTGCCGGCATGACCATGCGAAATGACGACCAACGGCAGATTAGCGCCCACGATCGGGCAATTCCGGACACCAGAAACGACGATCGATCCAAGCGTAATGTCCGCCGGCGCAACCGTGCAGGGCGACCAGATGAAGGCGCGGAGAGCGGGACCGCTTGCGTCCGCCGGGACTTCAAACGATTTCAGGCCCGCTGCGTGAGCCCACGTTGCGGTCAAGCTGACGGCAATGAAGCATAGAGTCTTTGCGAAACGCATTTTCTTTTCCCAAAATGAAAATCGAACGGGGTTGGTGCAATGCATCACTCGGCTGCGTCGCGAAGCGGAATCAGCAGATCGGTGGCGAGTTCGCTGTCGGCTACGTGCCTTGGGTGATTGAGATAGATTTCGAGCGCCGGGCGATCGTCAGGCTCGAGGCCGCTTTGCGGTAGCCATCCGCCGAAGAGCGTCTGAAACGTCGGAGAAATGAGCGCATAGGGGCCGATCAGCCGGTGCCGGGCATAGCGCCCGCCCGGCACGTCACATCGTTCAAGCCCGTCCGTCGCCAGCTCATCGTTCGACAGGATCAGCCCGGCAAAATATCGAAAGCCGTCACCTTGATCCGGATCGCCATGGCAGACGCCGATACGAGCAACGTCGTTCCATGCTATCCCACGCTCCGACGACCATTGCCGCAAATGCCGATAGCTATGAGGAATCGTTGTGAACGGCCCATCGTGACGCACACCAAATACAGTCACCGGCTGCCGATCAACGATCATCACCGGAGGAAGGCTCATCGTGATCGACTGTTGCTGCATCTGGAAATCGGTCGGACTAAGCCCGGTCAGATTGCGAAAGGCGCGCGCGAAGCTTTGCGAGCTGTCGTAGCCTGCATCTAATGCCGTTTCAGTAACCGAGACGGTGCGGCCGGCCAGTCGATGCGCCGCCTGGGCAAGCCGAACCCGGCGTGTCGTGGCGGCAATGCTTTCGCCGGTCAGCGCGCGATAGAGCCGATGGAAATGGAATGGCGAGAAATGAGCGATGGCAGCAAGGCTCTCGATCGAATGAGGCGCTGACGGATCGACCATAATCGCTTCGATGACGCGGGCGATGCGCCGACGATAATTTTCTTCTGTGCTGGTCTTCATGAGGCCAAAGAGTAGCATGGCCTTTACGGACGCGCGGCGCAGCAATTGCGGATTTTTGCGAGTGCCGGTCAGAATGCATCGCCAAAAGACCGTCGACGGGCACACCGATCAAAACTTGACTTTCGCCGGCAAAACCTCGAAGCCAGTCAACAATCGAACCGGAAGACCTGAAGCAGCATGGCAGAACAGACCATAAAAGACGACAAGCCGCTTTTCGGCCGCCCGTGGATTTTCATCCGCGGCGTGCCAGCGATGAAATTCCTGCCGCCGGAGGGGCCTTTGGAAGTGGCCTTTGCCGGGCGCTCGAATGTCGGCAAGTCGTCGCTGATCAATGCGCTGGTCGGCCATAAGGGTTTGGCGCGCACTTCGAACACGCCGGGGCGGACGCAGGAGCTCAACTATTTCGTTCCCGATGGCTTTTCCGGCGAGGGTGGCGACCTGCCGCCAATGGCGCTGGTGGACATGCCGGGCTACGGCTATGCGGAAGCGCCGAAGGAACAGGTGGATGCCTGGACGAAGCTGGTCTTCGACTATCTGCGCGGACGCACGACGCTGAAGCGCGTCTATGTGCTGATCGATAGCCGCCACGGCATCAAGAAGAACGACGACGAGGTCCTCGGCCTGCTCGACAAGGCCGCCGTTTCCTATCAGATCGTGCTGACCAAGACCGACAAGATCAAGGAGGCGGGCCTGCCGAAGCTTTTGGCCGATACCGCCGAAAAAATCCGCAAGCGCCCTGCCGCCTATCCCGGCATTCTCGCCACCTCATCGGAGAAGGGTGTGGGTCTCGAGGAGTTGCGCCAGGCGATTGGCCTGACAGTGGGAATTCCGGTCTGAACATCAGGTCAGCCGGATGAGGCCGCCGCCCTGCGCCCCGCGGGGAGCGGCGGCCCTGTCGCCGTCGAGGATTACATCTTCGGCAACAACACCTTGTCGACAACGTGGATCACGCCGTTCGACTGTTTGACATCGGCGATGGTGATATGAGCGGTGCCGCCGGCCTCGTCGGTCAGCGTCAGCTTGCCGCCCTTGTCCATCGCCTTGATCGTGCAGCCACCGACCGTCTTCAGATCGTATTCGCCGCCCTTGCTCGTCGCCCATTTCTTGATGGCGGCCGCCATATCGTCACCGGCGACGACATGGCAGGTCAGGATCTTGGTTAGGGTTGCCTTGTTCTCGGGCTTCAGCAGGGTTTCGACCGTACCGGGCGGAAGCTTGCCAAAGGCTTCATTCGTCGGCGCAAAGACGGTGAAGGGGCCTTTGCCTTCGAGCGTGTCCACAAGGCCGGCAGCCTTGACGGCAGCGACCAAAGTCGTGTGGTCCTTCGAATTCACGGCGTTCTGCACGATATTCTTGCTGGCGTACATCGCCGCGCCCCCCACCATGGGGTCCTTTGCGTAGGCGAGGCTGGTTGCGGCGGCAAGCGTTGCGGCCACAGCGACGAGGTGAATCACGGTCTTGATCATAGCTTTTCCTCTTCCTGTTCTTGCCCCGATCATGTGGGGTCACAGGAAGATACGGAGGGCCATAGAGAAGAGTTTCAGCGGCGATTGTCTTTCGAAGGAAATAAATTCTCAGGGGAAACGGATGGTGCCGGATGCAACGACATCGCCCGTGGGCTTGCCGGTCGGAGAACCGCCGAAAGGCTCGATACTGACGGCGATGATTGCGCCTTCGGTCAGCTTGCCGTGAAGTTCCTGCGGCAGGACGATTTCGCCTTCGCCGGTCTGCGGCAGCACGCCGAGCGCCTCGGCAGGATCGCTGCCGCGAATGAGCCAGAGCTCCAGCGATTTCTCCTCCGGCTTTCCGGCTGCAACGGGCGTCACCTTCAGCCGCCCGCTGCTGGCGTCATAATCGGCCAGGAGATTGATGGCGCTGTTCTGGCCGGCAAGGGAAGCCGTCAGCTGCTTGCCCGGTACGGACCGGGATATGCCGTTGTTTGTGATGGTGAAAACCACCACGCCGGCGGCAAGGAACAATGAACCGAGGGCAACGACGCGCCAGACCAGCAGCGAATTCCAGAGATGAGCGCCCAACGCCGCATCTCCGAAGATACGTCTTTCTATCTTCGGAAAGACCGACTTCGCCGGCGTCACCATTTCGTATTCTTCATTGAACTCCGAAAGGTTCTGCTCCCATCGGCTGACGATCGCGGCAAATTGACGATCGCTGCGCATGCGCCGCTCGACCTTCTGCCGATCCTCCAGCGAGAGTACGCCAAGTACATATTCCCCGGCCAGAACTTCGTCGCGGGAGCGGCCTCCCTTGCTTTGATCGGGTGTACTCATCGGTCCATGCACTCTCTTAATCTGATCAGGCTTCGGCGCAGCCAGGTGCGCATGGTATTCAAAGGCACCGAGTGTTGATCGGCGAGTTCCTGGTAGCTCAAGCCTTCGATATAGGCGCTGCGAACCGCCCGCGCGCGATCAGCTTCCAACTCTTCCATGCACCTGTCAATCCGCCTACCCTCTCCCTTCACGATTGCTTGCTCTTCGGGGCCGGGTTCGGTGTCGGCAAGATCGTGTGCGGCGTCGATTTCATCGGCCACAGGCTTGCGGGCACGGACGAAATCGATGGATCGATTGCGGGCGATCGCCGTCAGCCACGGCATTGCAGGGCCTTCGGTTGCGGCGAACTGCTCGGCCCGCTGCCAGATCTTCACGTAAACTTCCTGCAATACCTCTTCGGCATCCGTCCTGTTGCCAATAATACGCAGGCATACGCCATAGAGTTTCGGGCTGGTACGTTTATAAAGCGTGGTAAAAGCCTTCTGGTCACGCATGGCGACGCGGCCGATAAGCGCTTCCGTCTCCTCGTTCGCCATCCGACCCCCGCTTGCTCCACCAAGACCAATCTTTAAGAGAAAAGTCCCGGCTGGCAAGCGCGGTGGCGAAATCAATTTCGTCACCGCCAGTGTGACACCGAGCAAACTAATCCGGACATCATTATTCCCTCTGTCAGAAACTTGAGATAAAAGGCCGCAAACAATCTCACGGGGTGCACCATGTCCGAATCCCAAAGCGAGCTTCAAGCCAGCCTGCTGGCGCAGGCCCTGCCCTACATGCAACGCTATGAAAACAAGACCATCGTGGTGAAATACGGTGGCCATGCCATGGGCAATGCCGAACTCGGCAAGGCATTTGCCGCCGACATCGCGCTTCTGAAGCAATCGGGCGTCAACCCGATTGTCGTCCACGGCGGCGGGCCGCAGATCGGCGCCATGCTGACGAAGATGGGCATCGAATCGAAATTCGAGGGCGGCCTGCGCGTCACCGATCAAAAGACGGTCGAGATCGTCGAAATGGTGCTGGCTGGCTCGATCAACAAGGAAATCGTCGCGCTGATCAACCAGACGGGCGAATGGGCGATCGGTCTTTGCGGCAAGGACGGCAACATGGTCTTCGCCGAAAAGGCGCACAAGACCATCAAGGATCCGGATTCCAATATCGAGCGCGTGCTCGATCTCGGCTTCGTCGGTGAAGTGGTCGAAGTCGACCGCACGCTGCTCGACCTGCTTGCGAAGTCTGAGATGATCCCCGTCATCGCACCGGTTGCTCCCGGCCGCGACGGCGCGACCTATAACATCAATGCCGACACTTTTGCCGGCGCCATCGCCGGCGCGCTCAGCGCCACGCGCCTGCTCTTCCTGACGGATGTTCCGGGCGTGCTCGACAAGCAGGGCCAGCTCATCAAGGAGCTTTCGGTTTCGCAGGCGCGTGAACTTATGGCCGACGGCACGATTTCCGGCGGCATGATCCCCAAGGTCGAGACCTGCATCGACGCCATCAAGGCCGGTGTTCAGGGCGTCGTCATCCTCAACGGCAAGACGGCTCATTCGGTGCTGCTCGAGATCTTCACCGAGCACGGCGCCGGTACGCTGATCGTCCCCTGAGGAGGGCGACCGCCTCAGAGGACTTCAATTTCGCTCAAGCCGGCCGATAAATTGCTTCGGCCTCGCTTTTCAACATTCCCATGACAGAGCGGTAGGGAGCTGGGCCATAGCTGATGCGGCTGACGCCGAGGCCGGCCATAGTCTCGTTGTCGGGCGTCGTCGGACGCACCATGATATTGACCGGCAAGGGAGAGCGTTCGCAGAGGGCTCCGATCAGTTCCGGGTCGACAAGGCCGGGCGCGAAGAAACCGCTGGCGCCCGCCTCGGCGAAAGCATCGACGCGGCTATAGGCTTCATCGAGCAGGATCTGGTGGTGCGCCGTATCGCTCTCCTGAAGGAAAAGATCGGTGCGGGCATTGATGAACAATGGTATTTCCCGCCGGTCGGCCATCTCCCGGATCGCGCGGATGCGCGCCGCCTGCAGCTCGATCGGATGGACGCCTTGGCCGCCGATCACCTGGTCCTCGAAATTGATACCGATGGCGCCGTGATCCATGATCTTTTCGACATTGGCCGCAACCGCCTCGGGCTCCACCGCATAGCCGCCTTCGAAATCGACTGACAGAGGCAGCGGGCTCGTGACCGAAATCAACCGCGCCGTCACCGCAAGCAGCGACAGCGGTATCGCCTCGCCGTCACCAAAGCCGTTGGCGGCGGCGACAGACCAGCTGCCCGTGGCCAGTGCCTTCGCACCCGCCTCTGTGACCGCCTTGGCCGAACCGGCATCCCAAATGTTGAAAAGGATGAGCGGCTCACCCTTTTTGTGCAGCCGCGCGAATTCCTGCGCCTTTTCCACCTGACTCATCGTATCCCCTCCGAAAAGCCCGGTCGGGCGACTTTCCTCTTCACAACCCCGAAAGAGCGTAAGCTCCCCCTCACTTTGCAAATAGAGCAAAGCCCCGGAATTCAATGGTAAAATCATAACCGGCATTGGATCGGTCGGCAATGTCGGCGGTATCCCCCATATGGCGTAGCATGAATATTTTCCTTTTCCTCCGATAAGGCGGCATGCCATAAGACGGCCATGAGCCAGACAAAGACGCTATCCGAACCTTCAGATTTTGCCGATATCCGCGAGTGGGTGTTCGATCTCGACAACACGCTCTATCCGCACCATGTCGATCTCTTCGCGCAGATCGACAAGAACATGACGGCCTATGTCTCGGCTCTCCTGCAGATGGAGCGCGAGGAAGCGCGCAAGCTGCAGAAGCAATATTATCTCGATCACGGCACGACCCTGCAGGGATTGATGCTCCATCACGGCATCGATCCCAACGATTTCCTGGAGAAGGCGCATGCGATCGACTATTCGGCGCTGATGCCGCAGCCGGAGCTGGCCGCCGCCATCAAGGCGCTGCCGGGACGTAAGTTCATCTTCACCAACGGAAGCGTCAAGCACGCCCAGGCGACCGCCGGCGCGCTCGGCATTCTCGACAATTTCGACGACATCTTCGATATCGTGGCGGCAGACTATGTGCCGAAGCCAGCCGGCAGCACCTACGACAAGTTCATGAGCCTCAATCGAGTGGATACGAAGAGGGCCGCGATGTTCGAGGACCTGCCGCGCAACCTCACCGTGCCCAAGGCGCTCGGCATGAAGACAGTGCTGCTCGTGCCCCAGAATCTCGAGACGACCGTCGTCGAATGGTGGGAACGGACGACCGGCGAGGACGATCACATCGACTATGTGACCGACGATCTCACAGCTTTCCTCAAGGCATTGGTTTAACCTTTCTTTAAGACGGGGTTACGAAAGTTTCATCCGCCTTACAGAGGTTTAATTGGTCGTTTTCGGCCGCCCGCCGTATCGTTTGACCATTCCTCGACACGAAAGGAAAAACGATGAACGGGAAAAAAATTCTTCTTGCGGGACTTTCCGCAGCCCTTCTGGTGGGCGCTGGCGCTCAGGCAACCTTCGCGGCACAAGGCGATGAGGCAAGGGGTGGTCACGGCGGTCGCTGGCATGGACCGCACTTTTCGCCGGAAATCGTCTATGTGCGCATGCTGAAGCAATTCGGCCAGCCTGGCGACACCAAGGTCACCAAGGATGAGGTCAAGGCCGGCGTCGACAAGATCTTCGATCAGATCGACACCAACCATGACGGCGAGCTCACGCCCGGCGAGGTGCGCGCCTATCGTCAGGAACGCATCAAGGAATGGAAGGCCGCACACGCCAAGGCCAACGACGATCAGGGCAACAACCAGGCCCAAAACGACCAGGCCAAGGGCGATCAGGCCCAGAACGACAACAAGGGTGACAATGGCCCGCGCCATCACGGACCGCACGGCCGCTTCATGCATAAGGCAGGTCTCATGCGCGGCATGATGCTGTTCCATCGCATCGACAAGGACGAAAACGGCCAGATCAGCAAGCAGGAGGCCGAAGACGCCGCCAGCAAGTTCTTCGACCGCATGGATCGCAACCATGACGGCGTGATCTCGCTGGACGACATGCCGGACCGCCCGCTGCTTTAAGCCGATCGATCGGGCACGACCCTCCACGAAGCACCGTCACGCTTCATGGATCGCGCCCTAAGCGGTACCCCTACGACCGAAGCCCGCCATCGCCATGCGACGGCGGGCTTTCGCTGTTCAATGGCCGTTATCGTGCTCGTAAAAATCCGCGACGATCTTCCAGGCCTCGTCGGCGGTGTCGACGAAGCTGATCAGATTGACGTCATCGGGCGCGATGGTGCCGAATTCGGCGAGTGCCTCGAAATTGATGATGTTGCGCCAGAACTTCTCGCCGAAGAGGATGAGCGGCAGGCGCTCCATGCGGCCGGTCTGGATGAGCGTCAGGCATTCGAACAGTTCGTCAAGTGTGCCGAAACCGCCCGGAAACACCGCGATCGCCTTGGCGCGCACCATGAAGTGCATCTTGCGGATCGCGAAATAATGAAAGTTGAAGCTGAGCTCGGGCGTGACGTAGACGTTCGGCGCCTGCTCGTGCGGCAGGACGATGTTGAGGCCGATCGAAGGAGCGCCCTCTTCGGACGCGCCGCGATTGCCCGCCTCCATTACGCCCGGACCGCCGCCGGTCACCACGACATATTCATGGAAATCGAAGCTCGCCGAATAACGCGAGCAAAGCCGGGCGAACTTGCGCGCTTCCTCATAGTAAACCGATGCGGTCTCGAGGTTGGCACGCTGCACATCGTTGCGCGCGGCCCATGCGTTTGCACCCGGTGCGGGAATGCGCGCGCCGCCGAACATGACGACGGTCGATTTGATGCCGCGTTCGGTCAGATACATTTCGGTCTTCAGCAATTCCAGCTGCAGGCGGATCGGCCGTAACTCCTCACGGCAAAGGAAATCCTCGTCCGCATAGGCGAGCCTGTAGGAAGGCGACATCGACTGCGGCGTACGCGGCACGGATTCGGCTCGCTTCTTGTCCGCCGAGCTCGTCTTCAAGGGATCCCATACCCCGTCCTTGCGCCTCAGCCTGCCGTTCTTCGCCTTGCTCATTGACCATGCCTTTCAAATAGATCATGCCGAGCCGCCCTGTCCGTAGGCAGCAACGGCCGAGCTCAGCATATGCCCCTACAACGCCCCGAATCCAAGCTCAATCGGCGCGGAAAAGACATTCCATTTTTCAAGCCCATGCTGTAGGACCAATCGACCATATCCGGACCTCTATCCGAAAACCACGACAGCTACAGACGTTTTAAGGAATTCCCATGAGCGCTACCGATCTCGCCTCTCTCGAAAAGACCATCGAGGCCGCCTTCGACAATCGCGACAATGTGAACACGTCGACGCGGGGTGAAGTCCGCGACGCCGTGGAGATGGCGCTGAACCTGCTCGACAGCGGCAAGGTCCGCGTGGCCGAACGCGGTGCGGACGGCATCTGGACGGTCAACCAGTGGCTTAAGAAAGCGGTGCTCCTTTCCTTCCGCCTGAACGACATGAAGATCGTCGAAGGCGGCTCGGGCGGCGCGACCTGGTGGGATAAGGTTCCCTCGAAATTCGAAGGCTGGGGCGAGAACCGCTTCCGCGAAGCCGGCTTCCGCGCGGTGCCGAACGCCGTTGTGCGCCACTCCGCCTATATCGCCCCGAACGCCATCCTGATGCCGTCCTTCGTCAATCTCGGCGCCTATGTCGGCGAAGGCACCATGGTCGACACCTGGGCGACCGTCGGTTCCTGCGCGCAGATCGGCAAGCATGTGCATCTGTCCGGCGGCGTCGGCATCGGCGGTGTATTGGAGCCGATGCAGGCCGGCCCGACCATCATCGAGGACAATTGCTTCATCGGCGCACGCTCCGAAGTGGTCGAGGGCTGCATCATCCGCGAAGGATCGGTGCTCGGCATGGGCGTCTTCATCGGCAAGTCGACCAAGATCGTCGACCGCGCCACCGGCGAGATCACCTATGGCGAAGTGCCGCCCTACTCGGTTGTCGTCGCGGGCGCGCTGCCGAGCGGCAACACCATGGCGAACGGCCAGCCGGCCCCCAGCCTCTATTGCGCCGTCATCGTCAAGCGCGTCGATGAAAGGACCCGCTCGAAGACCGGTATCAACGAGCTTCTGCGCGACTGATTGTAAATTCGGGAGCGCGGTCGCCATATCGCGCTCCTCTCACGCTTGCCGGGTAAGCTTGCCCGTGCGATTGCTGGAATCGCGGCAAGGATTTTCGGCCTATCGCCGACCCTTTGCCATCGCTTTGCCATTTCCCGCCGGATAAGTTGCCTCCGATGACTGTTACCGATCCCGTTGCCAACCTGCAAACCCTGATCCGCTGTGCCTCCGTGACGCCGGCCGAGGGCGGCGCGCTGACAGCGCTTGCCGACATGCTGCTGCCGCTCGGCTTCAAAGTCGAGCGCATGACGGCCCGCGAGCCGGGAACGCCCGACATCGAGAATCTTTATGCCCGGCTCGGCACGGAAGGTCCGCATCTGATGTTTGCCGGCCATACGGATGTCGTTCCGGTGGGCGATGCCGCATCCTGGAGCCGTCCACCCTTCGCCGCGGAAATCGCCGATGGCGAGCTCTTCGGCCGCGGCGCCGTCGACATGAAGGGCGGCATTGCCTGCTTCGCGGCGGCCGTGGCGCGCCATATCGAGAAGCACGGGCCACCTGCGGGCTCGATCTCCTTCCTGATCACCGGCGACGAAGAAGGCCCGGCGATCAATGGCACGGTCAAGCTGCTGCAATGGGCGGCCGAGCGCGGCGAGCAATGGGATGCGTCCCTCGTCGGCGAGCCGACCAATCCGGACCAGCTTGGCGACATGATCAAGATCGGCCGGCGCGGCTCGATTTCCGGCTTCATTACCGTTCACGGCGTTCAAGGCCATGCCGCCTATCCGCATCTCGCCGATAACCCGGTGCGCAGTATCCTCAAGCTGACCGAAGCGCTGCTTGACCCGCCTTTCGACGCCGGCACGGACAATTTCCAGCCGTCGAACCTCGAGGTGACGAGCATCGATGTCGGCAATGCCGCCACCAACGTCATCGCCGCCAAGGCAACCGCAGCCTTCAACATCCGCTTCAACGATACCTGGACGGTCGATACGCTGAAGGCGGAAATCCTTGCGCGCCTGGATGCGGCCGCGGCCGACCAGACGCTGCGCCCCGGACGTCCGCCAGCCAGATACGACATCACCTGGTCCGAGCGTCCGAGCCAGGTCTTCCTGACGCGCAACAATGCGCTGATCGCTTCGCTCTCTTCGGCGGTCGAAAACGTCACCGGCCTGAGGCCGGCGCTCTCGACGACCGGCGGCACCTCGGATGCCCGCTATATCAAGGACTATTGCCCCGTCGTCGAATTCGGCCTGGTCGGTCAGACCATGCACATGGTCGACGAGCGCGTGGCGCTATCGGATCTCGAAACGCTGACCGAGATCTATGAGACCTTCATCCAGCGCTGGTTCGAGAATGCCGACCTTTAAGGAAGTCCAATATTATCTGTCCGGCCTCTGGCTGCTGATCCGGATGGATGCGCGCGGCTTCCAGTATCTCGACATATCGGATCGCGGCATGCTGCGCTCCTTCTGGGCCGTCTTCTGGAGCCTGCCGTCGATCGGCATTTCCTGGCTCTGGTGGCAGCAGGCCTACCTGACGGCCATGCCGCCCGAAACATCGACCGGCATCGCGTTCTTCCTGCGGCTGGCGCTGGTCGAAGCGGCGAACTGGCTGATACCACCCATTCTCGCCGGCGTGCTGCTTCTGGTCTTCCGCTTCGGCGACAAGTTTGCGCCGATCGTCGTTACCGTGAATTGGCTTTTCGTACCGGCAAACTATCTGAACGCGCTGCTCCTCGCATTGATCGTCTTTGTCCCCGGCTCGAAGGGTCTGGCAGCACTTCTATCGCTGGTGCTGACAATGGCAATCATCTTTGCGCTGGCGCGCATCCTCAGAATGATCTGCGGCACTCACCCGCTCTTCATCGGCACGCTGACGCTGGTGTTGCTGATCCCGAGCATGCTACTGACGGATTTCCTGCAACGCTTCCTCGGCGTCTATCCGCCGGTGTGAAGCTGGTCGTGATCGAACCGCCGCAGTCGTCAGGAATCGTCATCCGGCAACGGCATCGCAGGCGCCCCATCATCCCGATAATCCACCTGCATGAAATAGAGCCCGTCCGGCGGGGCAACGGGGCCGCATGCCTTGCGGTCTCGCGCCTCAAGAGCGCCACGCACATCGTCGGGCGTCCACTTGCCCTCGCCCGCAAGCTTCAACGTTCCGGCAAAGGAGCGGATCTGATTGTGGAGGAAGCTCTGCGCCGTAGCGCGGATCTCGATCAGCTCGCCATGGCGCGTGACATCAAGCCGGTCGAGCGTACGCACCGGGCTGTTTGCCTGGCAATGCACGGAACGAAAGGTCGTGAAGTCGTGCCGGCCGACCAAAGTCTGCGCCGCGGCATGCATGACCTCGTGATCCATGTCCTTCGCCACCCACCAGGCGCGCCCGGCCTCCAGCGCCAAGGGCGCGCGGCGCGTGATGATGCGATAGAGATAATGTCGGCGGATGGCCGAGAAGCGCGCATCGAAGCGGGCGTCGACCTCCGCGATATCGAGAATGGCGACACGTTCGCCCGCCTGCCTCAGATGGGCATTCAGCGCATTGCGCAGGGTATAGGGCTTCCACTCCTTGGTCAGGTCGGCATGCATGACCTGGCCCATGGCATGGACGCCGGAATCGGTACGCCCGGCGCCGCGGATGGAGACCGTCTCCGCCGTCAGTGACAGGATGGCGCCTTCGATCGCCCCTTGCACGGAGGGACCGTTGTCCTGACGCTGCCAGCCGACATAGGGGGTGCCGTCATATTCGACGGTCATTCTGTAGCGCGGCATCAGGTCCGCTCCGCGGCGAGCACGGTGCCTGGCGCGATCGGCGTACCACGCAGGAAATCGGCCGATGCCAGAGGCTTGCCGCCGGCCTTCTGCAGCTTCGTCAGCCGCACGGCACCGGAGGCGCAAGCAATGACAAGATCATCGGTCAAGACGCTGCCGGGCGCTCCGCTTCCCTCGGCCAGTTCCGAGCCGAGCACCTTTATCCGCTCCGGCCGACCGGCAATCTTGGCCTCGAACCAGGCGCCGGGGAAAGGCGAGAGGCCCCGAATATGATTGTGCACCTCCACCGAGGATTTGTCGAAATCGATGCGCGTTTCACCCTTGTCAATCTTGGCGGCATAGAGGACGCCTTCATCCGGCTGGGCGGTCAGCGGTAGTTCGTCATGCTCCAGCTTGTTCATGGCCTCTGCCATCGCCTTCGCGCCGACCAGCATCAGCCTGTCGTGGAGTTCGCCTGATGTCATGGTCGCGCCGATCTCGACTTCGCGCGTCAGGGCAACAGGGCCGGTGTCGAGGCCCTTGTCCATCTTCATCACCATCATGCCGGTCTTGCTATCACCAGCCATGATCGCACGCTGGATAGGCGCCGCTCCACGCCAGCGCGGCAGCAGCGAAGCATGGCCATTGTAGCAGCCGAGCCGCGTGCCGGTCAGAATGGCTTCCGGCAGCAGCAGGCCATAGGCCACGACCACAGCAACATCGGCATCCAAATCGCGAAACCGCTGGCGCTCGTCAGGATCCCTAAAGTTGACGGGCGTAAAGACAGGCAGGCCCAGCAATTCCGCAGCCTGATGCACCGGCGATTTCTGCAGGTCCAGCCCGCG
This sequence comes from Rhizobium sp. SG570, assembly GCF_012275345.1. Lineage (NCBI taxonomy): Bacteria > Pseudomonadati > Pseudomonadota > Alphaproteobacteria > Hyphomicrobiales > Rhizobiaceae > Rhizobium > Rhizobium sp. SG570. Next base: position 43,000 of record NZ_JAAZQI010000006.1, read on the forward strand.
CCGGCCGCCTGGGCGCGGCGGCTGCGTATACACGGCACGAATCTTGTGCCCGGCATCGATCAAGGACCGCAACGTCGGCACGGAGAATTCGGGCGTTCCCATGAAAATGATGCTGAGCGACATGCGATCCATCCGGCTAAGAAATCGAGTTTCGCGTGATCTGCCCCAAAGACGCGCCGCGCTATCGGGGGACCAAACGCTAGCCGTCTTCAAACGGGTTTATGAGCTTGAGATCAAGCCCCTCGAAGTCTTTTGTGTTGCGCGTCGCCAATGTCGCGCCGTGCGCAAGGCAGATAGCGGCGATCATGGCATCCTTTGTTTCCATTCGCCGTCCAACTTTGTGACGTCGGGCGGAAACTATTCCATACTGATGCGCCGCACTGCTGGAAAACCCGAGGACGCGGCCGGAAAACTCAGCCTCTATCGCTTCCAATTGCACAATCAATGCCGCCTTGCGCTTCCCGTCTGCCAATAGCTCCAGACCAAATCGGATCTCACCCACGGTAATGGTCGTTAGGAAAATGGTTTCGACAGCGAAACCATCGAGCCAAAGCAATATCCGATCGCTATGCAACCGCCCTTGAAGTTCGGATACGACATTGGTGTCGAGCACAATCATCCGAAGTACCTCAAGATAGAATCACTCAAATCGCGGCGGTTCACGATCTGGAGCGTGCCGAAAGGCGGCGATTGCATCGATCTCTTCTCCGCTCAGCTTCTCTCCGCCAAGAATGGTTCTCAGCCGTTGCCCTGCGGAACTGTTGGAATCCTCCTGGCGCCCAAGCGACTGGCGCAACAGATCAATCGCTTCATCGGAAAGGCTACGGCCATGCCGGTTGGCGTTTGCCTGCAATTGCTTTTTCAGCGTGTCGTCAATGCCGCGAATTAAAAGATCACTCATCCGCACCTCTGTATGATATCAATGATATCATATGTGCGTCAGCCCAATCTTTCAATAACCGCAGATCAAAGAGCCTTGGCCTTGGCGGCCTTGGTGAATTTCTTGATCACCATCTCGCGCTTGAGGCGGGAAATATAGTCGATGAACAGCACACCGTTCAGGTGGTCGATCTCGTGCTGCACGCAGGTCGCGAGCAGGCCGTGGGCCTCGGTGAGCTGCTCCTTGCCGTCGCGGTCGAGATACTTGACGGTGACGCGGGCCGGGCGTTCCACTTCCGCATAGTAGTCCGGAATGGAAAGGCAGCCCTCTTCATAAACCGAACGATCGTCCGACGAGGCGACGATTTCCGGATTTATGAAAACCAGCGGCGTCTTCTCTTCGCCCTCGCGCGACACGTCGATAACAAGCATGCGGCGCGGAACGCCGATCTGGACAGCGGCAAGGCCGATGCCCGGCGCGTCATACATGGTTTCCAACATATCGTCAGCGAGGCGCTGAGTTTCAGTATCGATGCGCTCGATAGGCTTGGAAGCCTGGCGGAGCAGCGGATCGGGTAAAATGATAAGTGGCTTGATCGTCATGACTTTTCCCATAACGCATCTTGTTGTGCGATGGAATCGCCAAGATGGCCGTATCGAGGTGTTTTTTCAACGACACCGACCCAGGCTGGAATAAGCTGGCGGAAAATCTTGTTCACGTTTTGATCTAGCTATTCACGGCGGTTTTGTTATGGTGTCGGTAAGAATTCCACAAGCATACTCGGTTCCATGTCCTTCATCATCTTCGGCCAAGCCATCTCCACGATCCAGGTTCTGACCGGTCTCGTCATCCTGCTCATGCTCGCCGTCATCATCCTGATGATGCGCGGAAGGGGGCGGTCCGAGGACGATATGCTGGAATCCGAGCACAACATGGCGACGCTTTTGCGGGCGCAGGCAGAGATGCAGGGCCGGCTCGCCACCATGGCCGAAGTATTCGGCTCGCGGCAGGCGGAGCTCAACCAGGCCATCGGCCAGCGTCTGGACGGCATGTCGCAACGCGTGACGGCGACGATCGGCGAGCAGACACGGTCGACGCACGAAAACCTGCGACGCCTGCAGGAGCGGCTCGCCGTCATCGACGCAGCCCAGACCAATATCCAAACGCTGGCAAAGGACGTGGTCGGCCTGCAGGCCATCCTCTCCAACAAGCAGACGCGCGGCGCTTTCGGCCAGGCACGCATGGAAACGATCGTCGCCGATGGATTGCCCATGGGCGCCTATTCCTTCCAGCCGACGCTGTCCAATGGCTCGCGGCCGGACTGCACTATTCGCATGCCGAATGGCTCGCCGCCGCTGGTCATCGATGCCAAGTTTCCGCTCGAAGCCTGGAACGCCATTCGCGCCGCCGCCAATCCTGAGCACGGCAAGATCGCCGGACAGCAGTTCCGCCGCGATCTGGAACTGCATATCCGCGACATCGCCGAGAAATATCTCATTCCGGGCGAGACGCAGGACACGGCCTTCCTATTCGTCCCCTCCGAATCGATCTTCGCCGAAATCCACGAGAATTTCGAGGCGATCGTGCAGAAGGCTCAGCGCGCGCGCATCGTCATCGTCTCGCCGTCGCTGCTGATGCTGTCGATCCAGGTCATCCAGGCCGTGCTGAAGGATCAGCGCATGCGCGAGCAGGCGCATGTCATCCAAAGCGAGGTGGCACATCTGATGGACGATCTCTCGCGCCTGGACGAACGGGTGCGCAAGCTCCAGGGGCACTTCGCCATGGCGCAAAAGGATGTCGACATGATCGTCACCTCGGCCGACAAGCTGGCAAGGCGCGGCGAGAGAATAGAGGCCCTGGAATTCGAGACCGCGAAAGAACCAGCAAAGACGCGTGCGGAGGACAGGCCGAAGCCGACCGACAACCGCACCAGCCAACTCAAGCTGAGGGTGGTTGACGAGGACTGATCGCTTCGGGCAGTGTCGCGCCAAATCGGCGCGTGATCCCAAAAGACTGAAGGCAGCCTTCGGGCAGGATCATGCAAAATCAACACCCAGGGCAGGATATCGCATGATCACCATTTTCGGCTCCATCAACATGGACCTCATCGCCACGACAGATCGTCTGCCGAAGCCGGGCGAAACCGTCGCCGGCAACAGTTTTTCCACCGCCGCCGGCGGCAAGGGCGCCAATCAGGCGCTGGCCGCGCGGCGCGCCGGCGCAACGGTCCGCTTGAGCGGTGCGGTCGGCAACGACGGCTTCGCAGAGCCTGCCCTCGCACTGCTTGACGCTGCCGGCACCGATCTTTCCACCACCCGGCGCGTCTCGGAACCGACCGGCACAGCCCTGATCCTCGTGGGCGGCGACGGCGAGAACATGATCGCCGTCGTGCCCGGCGCCAACGGCACGAATACGGCCGAACACGCAACAGCGGCTGTCGCCGCGCTGAACCCCGGCGATACGCTGATGCTTCAATTCGAAATCCCCGTTGCTGCGGTCGAGACAGCGTTGATTTCAGCAAAGGCCAAGGGCGTGCGCACCGTGCTCAATCTCGCTCCTCTGATCCCGGAGGCAGCGCGCCTCGGGCGGCTCGCCGATATCGTCATCGCCAACGAGACGGAATTCGAGAGACTGGCCGGCCAGGACAACATGTCGGCAGCGGAGCGCGAGACAGCGCTCGTGCGCCTGCATGCCGAAACCGGGCAAACGCTGATCGTGACGCTCGGCGGCGACGGCGTCATCGCCATCCGCGATGGCGAGGTTTCACGCGCCAAGGGTCTGGTCATCGAGCCTGTCGATACGGTCGGCGCCGGCGATACGTTCTGCGGCTATTTTGCCGCAAGCCTCGACCAAGGCATGGACTTTCACGCCAGCCTCCGCCGCGCCGCCGTCGCCGGTTCGCTCGCCTGCCTCAAGGCGGGTGCACAGCCTTCCATTCCAGTTGCCAGCGAAGTCGAAGAACGGCTCTAACGGCTGGAATTCGTAAGCATCAGGAAGCGTAATTAATTAAATTTTTGCGCTTCGGTATCATTCTCCTCTGGCCTGGCGTCCAAGCCTTCCGGTTGCGGCAGGTATTCTCACGGCGGCCCCATGACAGGGCCATCCTGCGCCGACTTTGCATCTGGATAATGCCTATCCGACGCATCGCTTTTTCGAGGAAATGATGTTCATCTTTCGTATGAAGTCGCTTGCGGCCAAGCTGATCTTGGTCACGGGGCTGGCGATAGCACTCGTCTTGCTGGTTTCCAATTTTCTGCTGATTTCCCAGACTCGCGATCGCGTCGAGACTCTGACGATGGATCAGGCCAATACCGAGGCCAAGTCCATTTCCAACGAAATTGCCGCCAATGTCGGCGAGATGGCCAGCGCCGCCCGCTCCATGGCCGCCATCATCGGCCGTGGCCACGAAGGTCATTCCTTCGACCGCAAGGGTATCATCAATATCCTCAAGGCGAATGTCGAGCAGAACGCGTTTGCCTTCGGCAGCTGGTTCTGCGAGCAGCTCGGCGCCATCGACGGCAAGACGACGGAGCTTGCCAACAACAAGGATCAAGCCGTCAACGACAAGGGCGCCTTTACGCCCTATTGGTCCAAGACCAAGGATGGCGGCATCCAGTTCTCCACTTTCGATAACGACTACACGGCACCTTGGTGGAAGCTCGCCGCCGAAAGCGGCAAGGGTGCAATCACTCCGCCCTATCTCGCCCAAGGTACCGATGTTCCGACGACCATGAGCTCGATCGCCTATCCGGTGATGTCTGGCGGCAAGCTGATCGGCGTCGCAGGCGTCGACATTTCTCTCGGCTCGCTTTCCACGAAGCTGCAGAAGATGCAGCCGTTCGGTTCCGGTCGCGTCCTGCTGGTGTCCCAGGACAACAAGTGGCTGGTCGCGCCGACTGCGGGCCTGCTGATGAAGGATTATAGCGGTGCAGGCGCGGATATCATCAAGGCGGCGCTGACTTCCTCTTCAGCGAGCATCCTGAAGAACCTGTCGGACAATGGCGGCGAGGAATTCGACCGTGTTGTCTATCCCTTCGCCGTTCCGGGCCTCAACGCCACCTGGGTCGTTCTCATCGACGTGCCGCATAGCGCGATCGCAGCGCCCGTGCGTGATCAGACCTATACGATGATCGTGGCAGGTATTCTTGTGCTCGTCGCCGTCATGCTGGCTCTCTATGCCGCCGTTCGCGGCTTTGTACAGACGCCGCTCGCCAGCCTTGTGGCCAGCGTCAAGGGCCTCAGCGCCGGCAATTACGCAGAACCGGTTGCCGGTCAGGCGCGGGCCGACGAGGTCGGTTCAGTTGCCAAGGCGCTGGAAGGTTTCCGCTTCGCGCTTGCCAACACCAAGCTTCTGGAAGGTGAAGCCAACGATCAGCGTCTGGCTGCCGAAGGCGAACGCCGCCGCTCGGAAACCGAACGCAACGAGAGCGTCGCTCTGCAGCGTCATATCGTCGGTATTCTTGGCCACAGCCTTGCGGAGCTTTCGAAGGGCAATCTCAGCCATCGGATTACCGACGATTTCCCCGGCGAATACGTCCAGCTGAAGCAGGATTTCAACGCCGCCCTCGCCAGCCTCGAAGAGACCGTGCAAACGGTCAATCTCAGCGTCGGCAACATCGGCAGCGGTACCGGCGAAATCAGCAACAGCGCATCGGACCTTGCCCGACGCACCGAGCAGCAGGCGGCAAGCCTCGAGGAAACGGCTGCGGCCCTCAACGAGCTTACCGCACAGGTCAACTCCAGCGCCGAAAACGCCCGCACGGCCGCCAGCAGCGTCAACGCCGCATCCGAGGATGCCGGACGCTCCGGCGAGATCGTGCAGAAGGCCATCGCCTCCATGCATGGTATCGAACAATCCTCGCAGGAAGTCTCGCGCATCATCGGCGTGATCGACGAGATTGCTTTCCAGACCAACCTGCTTGCCCTCAATGCCGGTGTCGAAGCCGCGCGCGCGGGCGAAGCAGGCAAGGGCTTTGCGGTCGTCGCCCAGGAAGTCCGCGAACTGGCGCAACGCTCGGCCAATGCCGCCAAGGAGATTAAGACGCTGATCAACACCTCGGCCGGACAGGTCAAGGAAGGCGTCGATCTGGTCGGCCGCGCCGGCAACGCCCTGCACAAGATCGCCGAGCAGGTGATGGAGATCAACGGCCTCATCCGCCAGATCTCCGCCTCCGCAAGCGAGCAGGCCATCGGGCTGAAGGAGATCAATTCGGCCATGAACCAGATGGACCAGGTGACGCAGCAGAACGCCGCGATGGTCGAGGAGACCACCGCCTCAAGCGTGACGCTTGCCGAGGAAGCCCAGACCCTGAAGACATTGGTCGCGCGCTTCCGCACCTCCTACGGCACCCAGGACAATGCCGGCGCATTGCGAGCGGCAGCACAGCAGATGCGGGCGCCCGTCTCTTCCCGCAGGGCCTCGCCTGCGCCCGCACCGGTACGCAAACCACGTCCGCAGACCCAGGGTGCCAATGCCCTGGCACAGGACGCATGGGAAGAATTCTAAGCCGGGGTTAACTCAGCAACCGAAAAGGCCGCCGGAGTGATCCGGCGGCCTTTTTTCTTGCTCGCGCATCAAATGCGGGCGAAGCGTTCCGTCAGCAGCGCAAAGAAGCCGTCAGCATCGACATCGCGCATGACCTTGGCATTCTGCTTGCGGTCGGTGACGCCCCACCAGTCGACCACGGTCATGCCGACGGTCAGCTCGGATGTCACCTCGATCTCGACATTGCAATCGCGGCCCTTGAACAGCTCGGGCTTTAGGAGATAGGCGATCACGGTCGGATCGTGCAGCGGGCCGCCATCCGAACCGTATTTCTCGATATCGAAGCGTTCGAAGAACTCCAGCATCTCGACCATGGCCTTGGCGGGTGGAGTCCCGATGGCGGCGATGCGAGCGACGCGATCCTTGCGCGTCAGCAGCTTGTGCGTGACGTCGAGCGGCATCATGACGATGGGCACGCCGGCGCGGAAAACGATATCCGCCGCTTCGGGATCGACGTAAATGTTGAATTCCGCCGCCGGCGTGATGTTGCCGCCCTCGAAAAAGCCGCCCCCCATCATCACCAGCTCGCGCACGCGTCCGACGATGTCGGGCGCCTTCTGGAAGGCCAGCGCGATATTGGTCAGCGGGCCGAGCGTGCAGAGCGTGACCGTACCCTCGGGCTGGCCGCGCAGCGTGTCGATGATGAAATCGACGGCATGGCCCGGCTGCAACTCCATGGTCGGCTCGGGCAGATCCGGACCGTCGAGGCCGGTCTTGCCGTGCACATGTTCGGCGGTGACCAGCTTGCGCTTGATCGGCGCGTCGGCACCGGCGAAAACCTTCACATCGCGGCGGTTGCAGAGCTCGCAGATGATGCGGCCGTTGCGGCTCGTCAGCCGCAGCGGCACATTGCCGGCGACCGTCGTTATGCCGAGCACCTCGATCTCGTCGCGGCTGCCGAAAGCAAGCAGAATCGCGGCAGCATCGTCCTGACCGGGATCGGTATCGATGATGATTTTTCTAGGTTCGGTCATGTTTGTAACTTTCCTCCGGTGCAGATCGACGGGCTTTGATGCGAGTCCGATCAGGCTTTGTCAAGACATTCGGAAGCGCGCCGAAAGCCGATATTTCGCGACGGAATTCGATCTCGCAAATGCGAAGACACGATGCCTTGCACTCATTGGCGCGTAATCCCATATTAACGGCAACCGGGTGCTGAAGATCAGGTCCGGAACAGTCGCTTGACACCAAGGACTTGAAACGATGAGCCGGACGACGCCTTTTGCCAGCCCCCTGCTTCTGGGGTTCGACACCATGGAAAAGACACTGGAGCGGATTTCCAAGGCCAGTGACGGTTATCCTCCCTACAATATCGAGCGCATGCAGGCCGACCGTCTTTCGGGCGAGCCGGAGCGTCTGCGCATCACGCTTGCAGTTGCCGGTTTTTCGGAGGACGAACTTGATGTCACAACGGAAGAGAACCAACTTCTGATCCGCGGGCGTCAGATTGAACAGGGGGAGCGCGACTATCTTTATCGCGGCATCGCGGCCCGGCAGTTCCAGCGCGTCTTCGTCCTTGCCGACGGCATGCAGGTCCTTGGCGCCGTTCTGAAGAATGGGCTTCTCTCCGTCGATCTCATTCGGCCGGAACCGGATCGCATAGTAAAGAAAATTAACATTTCGGTCTCACAGTAAGACAACGGCTCACTGCCGTTGGTCCCTCATACTGGAGGTACGAACATGCTTTTGAAAGAAGCTAACGCCCGCCTAACCGAATCCGAGCTTGCCAATATCGGCACCGGCGAAGTCGCCTACATCAGAAAGATGGATTGGAACGAAGTCTCCCGTTGCTTCCCCGAGGCGCCTGATATCGATCCCGATGTCGACCTCTGGGCTCTCTTCGGTGCCGACGGCACGCCGATCCTGCTGACGGACAATCGCTCCAGCACCTTCTATCGCGCTGCCGAGGACGAACTCAAGACGGTCAGCCTGCACTGACCGATCACGTCGCCTGACGGTGAGCTTCACCGTTCGCACAGGACTGTGCTCTACACCGGCCAACATCGTGGCGCATGTGTATTCGAGCCAGTGGCCGCATGTGGCTGTCATGGCGCAATAGCGCCTGTTTCAATCCGACACTTTTTGCCGACTTCTTACACTCAACGGCTGCAATCAGACCCTTTCGAAGGTCAGATAGGCCGAAGACCGCCCTTCGCGCCGGGCTTTTGCCTCATAGCGCGTGCTCGGCCATCCCTCGTAAGGCGTCAGCCAATCGGCGGCATTCCGCGCAGTCCATTCGAACCCGCCATGCGCATGGCAGTGCCGCAGCGTCCAATTGACATATGTGTCTATGTCGGAAGCGAAGCAGAACAACGCGCCCGGCTTCAGCACGCGATGGAAACGGGAGAGATTCACCTGCGAGACGAAGCGTCGTTTCCAATGCTTCTTCTTCGGCCAGGGATCGGGATAGAGCAGATCGATCTGGTCCAGGCAGCCGTCCGGGAGCCAGTCCAACAGCTGCGTTGCGTCATCATTGTAGACGCGGAGATTGCGGGCACCGGTCTCGTCGACACGCGCAAGCAGCTTCTGCATCGAATTGACAAATGGTTCGACGCCGATAAAGCCGGTGGCCGGCTGTTCCAGTGCCCTGTGAATTAGATGCTCGCCGCCACCAAAGCCGATCTCCAGCCGCAGACGCTCGGTCGGCACCGGGAAAAGGTCATTCAGCGGCTGCGGCGCCGGAGCGGAAAGATCGACGAGGTATCGCGGCAGCAATGCCTCCAGCTTCTCGGCCTGCTGGCCGCGCAAGGCTTTACCCTTGCGCCGGCCGAAGAATGCTTCCGTCGCCCGCGATCGGCGAGCGACGTCGATCATGCGGCTTCCCGCACCTTCACAGCTTCCTTGAGAGCCTTCACCAAATCCGTGCGCTCCCAGGAGAAGGAGCCGTCGCGGCCGGCCTTGCGGCCGAAATGGCCATAGGCCGAGGTCTTCGCATAGATCGGCTTGTTGAGGTCGAGATGCCGGCGGATGCCCGTCGGTGAAAGATCCATGCTCTTGCGGATGGCTGCTTCGACATCGTCTTCGCTGACACCCTTGCCCGTGCCGTGCAGGTCGACATAGATCGACAACGGCTGGGCGACGCCGATGGCGTAGGACAGCTGGATCGTGCAACGATCGGCAAGGCTGGCGGCCACGACGTTCTTTGCAAGGTAGCGCGCTGCATAAGCGGCGGAACGGTCGACCTTGGTGGTGTCCTTGCCGGAGAAGGCACCGCCGCCGTGCGGTGCTGCACCGCCGTAGGTGTCGACGATGATCTTGCGGCCAGTGAGGCCTGCGTCGCCGTCCGGACCGCCGATGACGAACTTGCCGGTCGGATTGATGTACCACTTGCAATCATGCGCGATCTTCAGGTCGCCAAGCGCTTCGCGGATATAGGGCTCGACGACGGCGCGAACCTTCTTCGAATCCCAGCTGTCGTCAAGATGCTGGGTGGACAGCACGATCGAGGTCACTTCAGCGGGCTTGCCGTCGACGTAGCGGACCGTCACCTGGCTCTTGGCGTCCGGGCCGAGCTTTGCCACATCGCCGTCGCCCTTCTTGCGGGCGGTGGCGAGCAGCTGCAGGATCCTGTGCGAATAGTAGATCGGCGCCGGCATGAGATCCGGCGTTTCGCGGCAGGCGTAGCCAAACATGATGCCCTGGTCGCCCGCACCTTCGTCACCCTGCTGGTCGGAGGCATTGTCAACGCCCTGGGCGATGTCGGCGGACTGCGAATGCAGGAGCACGTCGATGCGCGCCTTCTTCCAGTGGAAGCCGTCCTGCTCGTAGCCGATATCCTTGATGGCGCGGCGAGCCGCAGCCTTGAACTTCGAGGGATTGATAACGTCGTTGCCGTCCTTGTCCTTCTTCATCAGGCTCGGCGGCAGACGAACTTCGCCGGCGATGACGACGCGGTTGGTGGTGGCAAGGGTCTCGCAGGCAATGCGCACGCCCCAGGGGTTCACGCCGGTCTTTGCGGCCTCGCGGTAAACCAGATCGACGATTTCGTCGGAGATACGATCACAAACTTTATCCGGGTGACCTTCGGCAACAGACTCACTCGTAAACAGATAATTCGCGCGCATACGGGATTCCCCTCAAAGAACAAATCTCTACATTTGATAGTCGCCTCCGGCCCGAAAAACAAGTCGCACAAGGACATAAATATATCTTTATATCCCGGCTAAAGTGATAAAATTTTGCCATAAATACGGAAGAGGCGGCCAAAATGGCCGCCTCTCGACTTAACGATACCGGTGCTGGACCAAAGGTCTATTCGGCGTCCGCCTCGGCAGCGAGCGCCTTGACCAACTCGACCACTTTGCGGCGGACCTTGCCGTCCGAAATCTTCACGAAGGCGCGATTGAGCTGCAGACCCTCGGAGGAAGACAGGAAATCGACGACATAATTGGAACTGGACGCCTCGGCCATGCCGCCGGTGCTGGTGTTATGCTCGCCTGGGGCATCCTCGAAGAAGAAGGAAACCGGGACATTGAGAATGCTGGAAATATTCTGGAGACGGCTTGCCCCGACGCGGTTGGTGCCCTTCTCGTACTTCTGGATCTGCTGAAACGTAATTCCGAGGCTTTCGCCGAGCTTCTCCTGGCTCATGCCAAGCATGGTGCGGCGGAGGCGTATGCGGCTTCCGACATGAATGTCGATGGGGTTCGGCTTTTTTTTGTTCTCAATCATCATATTACCCTAACATAGGTTGAATTCAGGCCCTTGCCACCCGGTACCCTTCACCACCCCTATAACGCCACGTTGCAGCCGACGCCCCCAAGGCCTCCAGTTTACGTTCAAAAAGGCGGACACCAAGCACTATGCAATTTTAGGGTTTTTTGGTCAATTCACCCTTGAAATAAAACCCATGCGTGAAATCAGCGCGATCATGCCGCCTATACCCACAATCAACCAGAAGTATACTTTTCGTGCTCCGTCGTCGATACCCGATGGGGTTGCACCACCCAAAGTCGCGTCTATGAAGCCCTGCTGATTATAATCGATTCCGGAGAGCACACGTCCATGCGGATCGACAAAGGCCGAGATGCCGGTATTGGCGCTGCGAATCAGCGGCAGACCCTGCTCCACCGCCCTTACCCTTGCCTGCAGGAAATGCTGATAAGGCCCCGGCGTGTCGCCGAACCAGCCATCATTCGTGACGTTCAATATCGCGTCAGCCTGCCGGATTTCCGGCGTCATCTCGTTCGGGAAGATGATTTCGTAACAAATCAGTGGATAAAGCTTGATGCCATCAGGCAAAGTCAGCAACTGCCGCTTCGTGGCCGCGGAAAATCCTCCCGGCAATTCCACGACGTTCTCGATACCGAGATAGCTCAGGATACTCTCAAAGGGCACATATTCGCCGAAGGGCACGAGATGGGTCTTGTCGGATGCGCCGATGATCTGGCCGCGGCCGTCGATGACATAGATCGAATTATAATAGCGCGGCGCGGCGCCAGGGCCCATGTCCTCGACGCGAACCGCGCCGGTGATCAGGATCTGATCGTCGTCCAGCTGGTCCGCGATGCGGGCGAGCGCATCACGATTGTCGGTCAGGATGAAGGGCACGGCGGTTTCCGGCCAGACGATGATATCGGGGCGCTTGCCGCCATTGGCCGGCGGCTGCACCGAGAGAGCCAGGTGCCTGTCGAAGACGGCGGCGCGGTCCGCATCCGAGTCCATCTTGGTTTCCTGATCGATGGACGGCTGGACGATGCGCACGACGGTTGCCGCCTTGCCGCCCGCTGACGGCGCATCCGGCAGGCTCAGTGCATAGTATCCGTAGCCGAAATCGGCGGCGGCGAGGAGCACCGCCAGTGCCAACCCTGGCACCCGCCCCTGACGCGTTCCGAGCAGGGCTGGCGCGGCGAAGACGAAGACGGCAAGCACGGTGACGCCAAGCACGCCGACCACATGCGCAGACTGCATCATCAGCGGAATGGGCATGGCGCCATAACCGATGGCATTCCAGGGAAAGCCGGTAAAGAGAAAGCTCCGCAACCACTCCAGCAGACCGAAGCTGAAGGCGAGCGCCGCGATGCGTCCCATGCCGTCGGACCACAAAATCCGAGCAAGCACGGTCGCCACGCCATAAAAGATCGCCAGGAAGGCCGGCAGGCCGAGGATTGCCAGCGGCAGCGCCCAGGCAAACTCATCGGCATCGATCAGCAGCGCGTGGCCAAGCCACCACAGACCGGCGACGAAATAGCCGAAACCGAACAGCCAACCGGTGAAGAAGGCCGGCCATAGCCGGCCTAAAAGCCCGCTATCGGGGCCGGCAGCGACGCCGTCGAGCAGCCAGACCAGCAGCGTAAAGGAGACGAACATGGCGGCAAAGAAGCCGAAGGGCGGCAGCGCCAGCACGCCGAAGGCACCAGCCAGAATGGCAAGCAGCGCACGTTTAAAACCCCAGACGAGGATCACCCTGCCCGAAAGCCATTCCATGCGCCAGCTCCGTCCAACCGCGAATCAACTGGCCGCAGTCTTTCAAAAAAGCAGCGGTTTGTCCCGCCGAGGCGCCATTTATTGGCTGGCGCTGTTGCGCTCGGCCGAAGTTTCCTCGGCGATTGCCTCCGGTGACGGCAGGCCGCGCTCGGTCATGCCGGCTTCGCCCTCTGCCTTGATCGGGCGACGGCGTGCGGCATGCCGCTTGCGCGTGATGCGCACCCGCTTGATGCGGCGTGGATCGGCATCGAGAATGTGGAATTCGAAGCCCGGCAGCGCCTGCACGAGCTCGCCACGCACGGGAATGCGGCCGAGTGCTGAAAAGATCAGGCCGCCGAGCGTATCCACTTCGTCCACCTGCTCGGCAATGTCGAAATCCGGGCCGATCGCCTCGGCGATCTCCTCCAGTTCGACGCGGGCGTCGGCCACGAAAACGTCCTCGGAAACGCGTTTGAACATCACCTCGTCATCGTCGTGCTCATCGTCGATGTCGCCGACGACCATCTCGACAATATCCTCATGCGAGGCCAGGCCGTCCGTACCGCCATATTCGTCGATGACCAGCGCCATCTGCGTGCGGTTGACCTGCATGCGGCGCAAGAGGTCGGAGGCCAGCATGGACGGCGGCACGAACAGGATCTTGCGGATGATGCCGGCGTCCGCCAACGTTTTCTGCAGATCGACGCGCGAGAGATCGAAATTGGGCTTGGCCGAGCGCGGCGCCTTTTCTGCCGCAGCAGTCACACCTGTCGCGGACCCGGCAGCCTTGGCTGTACCGCTCCGGCGCTTGTTGCGAGCCTGCTTGGCGACATAGGACAGGAGGTCGCGGATATGCACCATGCCGCGCGGATCATCCAGCGTATCGGCATAGACAGGCATGCGCGAGCGGCCGCTCTCCTCGAACAGGATCATCAGCTCGCCGATGGTGATGTTCTGATCCACTGCCTCGATGTCGGCGCGCGGCACCATGACGTCTTCGACGCGCACCTCGCGGAAGCGAAGGATGTTGTGCAACATCGCCCGCTCGTCCGGGGAAAAGGCATCGTCACCCGTCGCGTTGGTCATCAACGCGTCGGCGAGATCCTCGCGCAGCCGGGCGGAGTCCTGTGCCGGGCGCAGAATGCGCGCAGCACGCGCCCAGAATGAAGATTGGGATCGCTTGCCGTTGCTACTACTGCCAACCTCGTCGGAGGAGGCCGTATCGGCGCCGTCTTTGGCCTCGGGGGCCGATCTTGTCGTAAAGTCGCTCATTGTTCCTGGTCAGACAGGGTTCAAATCAAATGGGGTCCTGTCCCGCATAGGGGTCAGATAGGCCAAGCTCCGCCAAAATGCGAGTCTCCAGCCCCTCCATTCTTTCGGCCTCGCTATTATTCATATGGTCGTAGCCGAAGAGATGCAAGAAACCATGCACCATCAAATGGGTCAGATGGTCGTCAAAACTCTTTTCGAGATCGATCGCCTCGCGCTCCACCGTCTCCCTGGCGATGATGATATCGCCGAGCATGGGGCCGGGCTTGCCGCCGGGCTGCAGCGGAAAGGCGGGAAAGGAAAGTACGTTCGTCGCCTTGTCCTGCGAGCGCCATTCGGCGTTGATCTCGCGGATCGAGGCGTCGTCGGTGAACACCAGCGACAATTCGGGCGCCACCTTCGGAAAGGGCTGCTTCTCGTGTTTCCTAAGGTAGTTCGCGGCTACTTCCAGCACACGCCCGGCGAGCGGCTGCAATACCTCTTCGGAGGGCCAAGCGCCCTCCTCCACACTGATCTGTATGTCGAGTTCGGCCATGAGCTTGTGCGCCGCAGATCAAATCTGCGGAGCGCCTTCCTCTGCCTGTGCGGCATAGGTCGAGTCATAGGCCCGAACGATGCGCCCCACCAGCGGGTGACGGACGACGTCGATATCCTTGAAGCGGATGATGCTGATGCCCTCGACGCCATTGAGCAGCTGCAACGCTTCCACCAGGCCGGACTTGATGCCGCGCGGCAAGTCGATCTGGCTCGGATCGCCCGTGATGATCATCCGCGAATTCTCGCCGAGGCGGGTCAGGAACATCTTCATCTGCATCGACGTCGTGTTCTGCGCCTCGTCGAGGATGACGGCGGCGTTGGCGAGCGTGCGGCCGCGCATGAAGGCAAGCGGCGCGATCTCGATGACGCCTGCGGTGATGGCACGTTCGACCTTGTCGCCCGGCATCATGTCGTAGAGCGCGTCATAGAGCGGACGCAGATAAGGATCGACCTTCTCCTTCATGTCGCCGGGCAGGAAGCCGAGGCGCTCACCGGCCTCGACGGCCGGCCGCGACAGGATGATCTTCTCCACGGCGCCGCGCTCCAGGAGCTGGGCGGCGTGCGCAACGGCGAGATAGGTCTTGCCTGTGCCGGCGGGGCCGGCGCCGAAGACCATCTCGGACCGCTCCAGGGCGCGCAGATAGGCATCCTGGGTCGGCGTGCGAGCGATGATCGTCTTCTTGCGCGTCGAAACCTGCGCCATCGTCAACTTGGCTTTTCTCTCCATGGTCGGCAGCGTCAATTGGTCATCGGCGGCAACCGCCATGCGGATTGCCCCTTCTACGTCGGAACGCTCTACATTGCCGCCTTTTTGCAGCTTGTCATAGAGATAATCGAGCGTGCGGCGCGCCTGATTGGTGGCCGGCACATCGCCTGTTATGACGACCGAATTGCCGCGGGCGCGGGCATCGATGCCGAGACGTTCCTCAAGCAGCTTCAAGTTCTGATCGAACTGTCCGAAGAGTTCGCTGGCGAACCTATTGTTCTCGAACGTCAGGATGAAGTGATTGGCGTCGCTCGCGGTGCGGGGCTGGCGCGATGAAGAAGAAACCAATTCCTGTCCGTTCAAGCGGTGTGGCTCCTTGTGCCCGTCCAGAACCTAGAGCAAGTCAGCGAAAAGGCTGTTCGTGCTGGTTCCGGTGATTCGTACGTTGATAATGTCACCGATTTGCGATGCTTTTGCATCAACATTCACAGATTGCAGCCAGGGAGATCGTCCAATCAACTGGCCCGGCATGCGGCCCGGCTTTTCCAGGAGGATATCCACGACTTTGCCCACACAAGCGTCGGCGAACGCATGCTGCTGTTTCAACAGCAACGCCTGCAACCGTTCCAGCCGTTCCGCCTTGATCTCTTCGGCCACCTGGTCCTTCAAGTCAGCACCGGGCGTGCCCGGACGCGTGGAATATTTGAACGAGAAGGCTTGCGCATAGTTCACCTCCTCGACCAGTCTCAATGTATCCTCAAAATCCTGATCTGTCTCCCCCGGGAAACCGACGATAAAATCCCCGGAAAGGGCGATATCCGGCCGCGCGGCGCGGATTTTCTCGATGAGCGCCAAATATTCGGCAGCCGTATGCCGCCGGTTCATCGCCTTCAGGATGCGGTCGGAACCGGACTGAACAGGCAGATGCAGGTAAGGCATCAGCGTGCGCAGGTTACGATGCGCATCGATCAGCCGCTCATCCATGTCGCGCGGATGGCTGGTCGTGTAGCGCAGCCGCGCAAGGCCAGGGATTTCCGCCAGACGATAGAGCAGATCACCCAGGCTCCAGGCTTCACCATTGGGGCCGGCGCCATGCCAGGCATTGACGTTCTGCCCGAGCAGCGTGATTTCGCGCACGCCGCCATCCACAAGTTTCTCGGCCTCCTCGACGATCTGGGCGACCGAGCGGGAGACTTCGGAGCCGCGCGTATAGGGCACTACGCAGAAGGTGCAGAACTTGTCGCAGCCTTCCTGCACCGTCAGGAAGGCGGTGACGCCGCGGGAACGGATCTTCGCCCTCTCCGGCGCCGGCAGATGTTCGAACTTGTCCTCGATCGCATATTCCGTATCGACGACACGATGGCCTTCCTTGGCGCGGCGTAGCGCATCCGGCAGGCGGTGATAGGTCTGCGGGCCAATGACCACATCGACGGCCGGCGCACGACGAAGGATCTCCTCGCCCTCTGCCTGGGCGACGCAGCCGGTAACCCCGATCATCATCTCGCGGCCGTCGGCGGCCTTGCGCTTCTTCATGTCGCGCAGGCGGCCAAGCGCGGAATAGACCTTTTCGGCCGCCTTCTCGCGGATATGACAGGTGTTCAGGAGGACGAGATCGGCCTCCTCCATGTCCTCGGTCGGCTCATAGCCATCGCGGGCAAGCGCGTCGCTCATCCGCGTGGAGTCATAGACATTCATCTGGCAGCCGTAGGTCTTGATGAAAACCTTGCGGCTGTTGGAGCCGTCGCGGTGGCCGAGCTGCGATGCAGCCGTCGCCGGGGCGTCGAGAAGTGCACTGTCCTTGGTCATGGCCGCTATGTAGTGGCTTTTGCTTGCCGAGAAAATGAAAAAGTTGGAATCACCTGGAAATCAAGCGATCTCGCGGCCAAGCAGGCGGCTGGCGAGCATTGTGCGGATGCGCCGCGCGATGGTGGCGCTGACGTCCTTGCGGTTGGAGCCGGCACGATAATCCACGGCCTCGCCGAAACAGACATCCACATCGATGGCGCCACAGGCAACGATATCCTTCAGATGCGGTGCCAGCTCGATGTCGCCGGGCCAGGCCGAGATCGGTCGGTGATAACGACCCATCGCGACACCGTGAATGCGGGTATAGGCGACGGCGACGGGCTGGACATGCACGACTGCATCCGGCGTCTTCGGCAACGCGGCGGCGGCGGCACCGAACAGCGAGGACTTGACCTCGAGCAGGCGATTGCCATCGGAGGTCGTCCCTTCCGGAAACAGCACCATGATTTCGCCGTCAGCCATACGCTCGGCGATCTCGTTCACCTGCTCGCCGGTCTTCCGTTTCTGCTCACGCTCGATGAAGACGCTCTTCTGCCATTGCGCGAAAAGACCGAAGATCGGCCAGTCCCTCACCTCGGATTTGGCGATGAAGGCGACATCGGCGACCGCCGAAAGCACGAGAATATCGAGCCAGGATGAGTGGTTCGAGGCGAGCATCAAGGGCCTGTCTGCCTCGATCTTTCCGATCACATGGATGCGGACGCCGAGCCAATAGCAGACGATGCGATGCCAGTAGCGCGGCAGATATCGCCTCAGCTTCCAGTCGAAACGCAAGCAAACGATCTGCAGCGGCAGCAGCACCAGGCTGACGACAGAAATGACGATGGCGGCACAGCCGATGCGCAGCCAGGTCACCAAATCATTCGCTCCCGCACGACAGCCTTCACCTCAACCTTCGTCCTTCTTCAGCGGGATGCCGTAAAGCTCCAGCCTATGGTCGACGAGCTTGAAACCGTGTTCGCGGGCAATGCGCTCCTGCAGCGCCTCGATCTCCGGCGAATGAAATTCGATCACCTCGCCGCTCTTCAGATCGATCAGATGGTCATGGTGCTCTTCCGGCACCGTTTCGTAGCGCGAGCGGCCATCGCGGAAATCGTGGCGAGCGAGCAGCCCTGCGTCCTCGAACAGCTTCACAGTGCGATATACCGTGGAGATCGAGATCTTCGCATCCACCTTCACGGAACGCCGGTAAAGCTCTTCGACATCCGGATGATCCTCGGAGGTCTCGATGATACGTGCAATGACCCGGCGCTGCTCCGTCATGCGCATGCCGCGCTCGGCGCAAAGCTCCTCCAGGGTTTTTACCGGATCATCCATCAATTGCTGTCTTCGGTCTATTGGACTGCGACAACGGACTAGCGAAGAACGCGGCGCATGACAAGCGCCGACGACTTCGCGCCGGTGTCGCTGACATAATAGGCCTTGCGTTCACCGACCGTCTCGAAGCCAAGCTTGCGGTAGAGGCCGAGCGCCGGCTTATTGCCGCCATCGACCTCCAGGAACATGGTGTCGCCGCCGCGATTGCGGGCTTCGCGCAATGCCGCCTGCATCAGCCGCCAGCCGAGGCCGGAGCGGCCGAGCTTGGCATTGACGGCGATCGTCAGGATCTCGGCCTCGCCCGCCACATGCCTTGCCAGCACGAAGCCGGGAAGCGCCTTCTTCAGGATGGCATTGGTCTGGCGGGCGACGAAGCCGAAAGTCAAGTCCTGCGAGAGGAGATCCTGAAATTCGGTTTCGTCCCAAACCCGCGAAAATCGTTCACCGTGCAGGAGCGCCACCTCGGCGCAATCCTTTAACTCCATCGGGATGATTTCGTATTCTGCTTTCAGAGTGAGATAGGATTCGAGCATTTCTACTGCCTGGCAACTGCGTATCCGGCCTGCGGTCTGGCGTCGGGTCCGCGAAGATAAAGCGGCTTCGGCTTTTCGCTGACAGGTTTGGCAGCGCCCAGCCGGGCGACGACGGCAATCGGAAATGCGTCAGGCCGCTCCGCTGGCGGCGCATCGCTCAACCGGGCGACAGCCGTTCCGGTGACAATGCCGTCGAAGGCGGCAGCGATCGTCCGCGCCTCATCGACTGTCACCGCACGTGCCTCGTCCAGCGGGTCGCCATTGGCGCCAAAGGCCTGGAGATAGATCTCCTCGCGCTTGGCGTCGATGGCGGCCAAAACCGGCTTGCCAGGATTCTGCTTTCCGGCTGCCGCCGCCATGACCTCGAGGGTCGTGACGCCAACGGCCGGAATATCGAGGGAGAGTGCAAAACCACGTGCGGCGGCAACGCCGATGCGGATGCCGGTGAAGGAACCGGGACCGACCGTCACGACGACGCGTTCGACATCTGAGAGCGCCGTACCGGCTTTCGCCAGCGCCTCGTCGACCACGTGCATCAGATGCTCGGCATGTCCCCGTCCGATCGTTTCCGTGACCTCCCCCATCACAGAATCACTGCCGCTATCATACACAGCGGCAGCGCAATCCACACCTGCCGTGTCGAGCGCCAGTACGATCATGTCAACTTTCCGAAAAGCCGGGGATTAGACGGCTTCGACTTCCTGAACTTCCGGAACGAAATGGCGCAGCAGGTTCTGCACGCCGTGCTTCAGCGTCGCCGTCGAAGACGGGCAACCGGCGCAGGATCCCTTCATGTTGAGGTAGACCTTGCCATCACGGAAGCCGCGGAAGGTGATGTCGCCGCCATCCTGGGCAACGGCGGGGCGCACGCGGGTCTCAAGCAGTTCCTTGATGGTCAGCACGATCGCCTCATCGCCTTCATCGAAGAATTCGCCGCCTGCATCCTGCACCTCGGACAAAACCGAGGCAGAACCCATCACGGGCTTGCCCGACATGAAGTGCTCCATGATCGAGCCGAGAATGGCGGGCTTCAGATGCTGCCATTCCTGTTGCTCCTTGGAGACTGAAATGAAGTCGTAACCGAAATAGACGCCTGTGACGCCCGGGATCTCGAAAAGCTGGGCCGCAAGCGGCGAGACTTCGGCTTCCTCGGCACTGCGGAACTCGGCCGTGCCGTTTTCCATCACCACCTTGCCCGGCAGGAACTTCAGGGTCGCGGGGTTCGGCGTCGCTTCGGTCTGAATGAACATCTTGATCTCCATGCGGCGGGCACAAACCCGGTCCCGACTTTAGAATGCTTCAAAAGAAAATAGGCCTTTTGGCCGCTCTATTCAAGAGAGTAATTCTCAAGAAATAGCACGCACGGATCAGCTGAGGGCGTCGATTTCCTCGTTGGTCAGCGTATCAGGCAGCACCGTCACCGGGATCGGAAAGGCTGCCGCGCGCCCGGCGATCGACGAGACCAGCGGACCCGGCCCTTCCTTGGCCGAACCTGCGGCAAGAACGAGCAGCGCGATATCGCGATCCTCTTCGATCACGGCGTTGATCTGCTCGGCGGCGGATCCCTCGCGAATGACGATTTCCGCATCGATGCCGACATTCTCGCGGATATTCTGCGCCGCCTTTGCCGTCACCGCTTCTGCTTCTTCGCGCGCCTCCGCCCGCATGATCTCCTCGACGCCAAGCCATTGCTGGAAGTCGCCCTCGGGGATCACGTAGAGGAGCACAAGGCCGCCATTGGAATTCTTGGCACGCCGGCCGGCATAATGGACGGCGCGCTGGCATTCGGGTGTGCCGTCGATGACCGCCATGAACTTGCGGCGATGACCTTCGAGCCGTGAGAGACGTGTTGATACCATGCGGCGACTCTGACACCCGAAGGCGGCGTTTTGCAAGCCCCCGTTTTTCGACGGGAGCCCTCGTCTACGAGATCATCAGTAGATGAAGCCGACGATGTCGCGGACCTGCTTCATCGTCACGTCGGCGCGAGCGCGGGCGCGGGCACTGCCGTCACGCAGGACGGCGTCGATATGGCCGGGATCGGCCATCAGCCGGCGCATCTCGTTCGTGATCGGCGAGAGCACCTGCACGGCAAGATCGACCAGCGCCGGCTTGAAGACGGAGAACTGCTGGCCGCCGAATTCGGAGAGAACCTCCGCCTTCGACTTGTCGGCGAGCGCGGCATAGATGCCGACCAGGTTATCGGCCTCCGGGCGGCCGGCAAGGCCGTCTGCTTCGCTCGGCAAGCCGTCCGGATCGGTCTTGGCCTTGCGGATCTTCTTCGAGATGTTCTCTTCATCGTCGAGCAGATTGATGCGCGACAGGTCCGAGGCGTCGGATTTCGACATCTTCTTGGTGCCGTCACGCAGCGACATGACGCGCGGCGCCGGGCCGTCGATCAACGGCTCGACCATGGGGAAATAAGCATGCACCGGCTCGTCGCCGACGGTGATGTCGATGCCATAGCCCGTGCGGCGAATGTGCTCCATGTAGTCCAGATTGAACTTCATGGCGATGTCGCGGGTCAGCTCCAGATGCTGCTTCTGGTCGTCGCCGACCGGAACATGCGTGGCGCGATAGAGCAGGATGTCGGCGGCCATCAGGCTCGGATAGGCGTAAAGGCCGAGCGAGGCCTGCTCGCGATCCTTGCCGGCCTTGTCCTTGAACTGCGTCATGCGGTTCATCCAGCCGATGCGGGCGACGCAATTGAAGATCCAGGCGAGTTCGGCATGCTGCGGCACGGCCGACTGATTGAAGACGATATGCTTCTCCGGATCGATGCCTGCGGCGAGAAACGCGGCGGTGATCGACCGCGTCTGGCCCGGCATGTCGTCATGCACGAGCTGAGCGGTCAGCGCATGCATGTCTACGACGCAGTAGATGCAGTCGTTGTTGGCCTGCAGGGCCACGAACTTGCGGATCGCGCCAAGATAATTGCCGAGATGGAGATTGCCTGTGGGTTGAACGCCGGAGAATACCAGCGGCTTGAATTCGGTCATGTCGTCCTCGAAAGGCTTGTGGAGGGCCCGGGCGAGCAGCGCTCGACCCTTGGTTTCGAGCGGCTTATGCACGCCGGACAGGCCGGGATCAAGAGGCTATATCGTTGAGACTCACGAAGAATGCTCAATCAGATCCCAGGTATTGCCGTAGGGGTCGGCAAAGACCGCCACGGTGCCGTAGACCTCATGGCGCGGCTCTTCCAGGAAGCGCACGCCCTTCTCCTTCATCGCAGCATGATCGCGGGCGAAATCGTCGGTCTTGAGGAAGAACCCGACGCGGCCGCCGGTCTGGTTGCCGATCGCGGCGCGCTGCCTGTCATCGGCCGCCTGCGCAAGCAGCAGCGCAGCGCCTTCTCCGCCCTTCGGCTTGATCACGACCCAGCGCTTGCCCTCCGGCTGCAGCTCATCCAGCAGACAGTCGAAGTCGAGGCAATCGCAGTAGAAAGCCTTGGCACGATCATAATCATCGACGACGAGGGCGACGAGAAAGAGGGATTGGGGCATGGAAGAACTCCGCATTTGGTAAAGCCGTTCCCTCGCCCCGCTGGCGGGGAGAGGGCTAGGGTGAGGGGCCAAGCACAAAAGTCCGGCGTCGGCAGATTATCCTGGCCAGCCGCAGCGATGGCGGGGCCGGCAGAGTTTATCTCTGTGCCGACATCCGTGAAGACCCCTCATCCGACTTGTCGCAATCTCACTCCGTTCGATCGCTCCAAGCCACTTTCTCCCCGCATCGCGGGGCGAAGGAGCTTAGTCACTCCCCTTCACCGCCTCAGCATCCGGCGCTGATGCTGCCGGCTTGCGGTTCATGTTGCGGCGGATCATGCCGAGATCGGCGCCGCCGATGAGGAAAGCGACCACAAAATAGACCAGCATGGAAATTGCGATCAGCAGGCCGAGCGTGCCGACTTTGGTCAGCAAAGACGTGCCGGACGCCAGATACGGTTCCCAGCGATGCTGAAGAAAAATGATCATCCCGGTCATGACGCCGGCTGAAACGAGCAGCAGCACGGCGCGGCGGGCAAGTCCCCACTCCCAGGTCAGATGGCCCCGGCGCAAGAGCGTGGTGAAGAGCAGCACGGTGCTGATCCAGCCGGCGGTCGCTTCGGCGACGGCGATGCCGGGTGCGCCCATGTAGGGGAAGAGGCTGAGCGCGATCGCGCAGTTGGTGGCGACCGCAACACCTGAGAACCGCATCGGGGTCTTGGTATCCTCGCGGGCATAGAAGCCCGGCTGCAGCGCCTTGATCAGCACGAAGGCCGGCAAGCCCAAGCCGTAGATCGCCAGGATCGAGCCGACGATGATGGTGTTTTCCTGATGGAAGGCGCGGCGCTCGTAGAGCACGCGGATGATGTCGTCCGAGAGAACCCAAAGCGCCATGGCGGCCGGCAAGGTCAGGAACAGCACGAATTCGATCGAGCGGTTCTGCAGATTGCCGGCCTCCTTCAGATGGCCTGACTTCAAGGCCCGCGCAAGCTCCGGCAAGAGGACGACGCCGACGGCAACGCCGACGACACCGAGCGGGAGCTGATAGATGCGGTCGGCATATTGCAGGGCCGCGATCGCACCTTCACGGCTGGAGGCGATCGCCTGGCCGATCATCTGGTTGATCTGCGTAATGCCGCCGGTGACGGCGGCGGGTATGGCAAGGATCAGCAGCCGCTTCACATTCGGCGTGAAGCGCGGCCAGCGGAAACCGATGCTGATGCCGGCATAGCGCACGCCGACATAGACGACGAACAACTGCAGGATGCCGGCGGCAAGCACGCCCCAGGAGAGATACCAGGCTGTTTGCAGCGGCACAGCGCCGAAATAGAGCGAATAGAACAGCGCGCCGATCATGACAACGTTCAGGAAGACGGGCGCCACGGCGGCGGCGAAGAAATGATGCAGCGAGTTCAGCATGCCGCTCATCATCGCCGTCAACGACATGCACATGAGATAGGGAAACATGACGGCGGCCATGCGCACCGTGATCGAGAACTTGTCCGGATCGCCGGCAAAGCCAGGCGCGATGATCCAGCGCACGATCAGCGGCATGCCCAATTCCATGACGACGGTGATCAGGAAGAGGACGGAAAACAGAACGCCGAAGACTTCCTCGGAGAAGCGCTTCGCGCCCTCGATGCCGTTCGCCTCGATCTCCTTGGCGAAAAGCGGGACGAAGGCGGCATTGAAGGCGCCTTCGGCGAACAGGCGGCGGAAGAGGTTCGGAAAGCGGAAGGCGGCGTAGAACACGTCGGCCATCGGTCCGGTGCCAAGGGCGGCGGCCATCAACGTTTCGCGGGCGAAGCCGAAGACACGGCTGCCAAGCGTCGCGCCACCGACCGTGATGAATTTCCTAACGAGGCTCATGCGGCTGAACCGGCTTTCTTTTCAGTATCTGGCTTTTCGGCGGCGGAAGTGCGCGTGGCGGCGGGCGCGATGATGCCGGAGGGCATGCGCTCGCGCACCTCATCCTCTTCACCCGCCATGACCGCCTTCAGGCGCGCGGTGATATTGGCTCGCTTGTTTTCGTTGGAGATCTTCTGCCCGACGAGATCGGTCACGTAGAAGCTATCGATGACCTTTTCGCCGAAGGTGGTGATGCGCGCCGAGTGAATGTCGAGCGACAGATCCGAGAGAACCGAGGTTATTTCCGACAGAAGGCCGGTGCGGTCGAGGCATTCGACCTCGATGACGGTGAACTTGTTGGACAGGCTGTTGGAGATGGTCACCGACGGCGGGATGACGAAGGCCTTGTTCTTGCGACGGTTCTTCGTGCGCGTGGCGATGACTTCCGGCAGCCGCTTGCGGCCGGCAAGGACGTCTTCGATCATCTTGCCGATGGTGCCTGCGCGGCGAAGCTCATCGGCGTCGTCGGGGAATTCGCGGCTGACATGGATGGTGTCGAGAGCGCGGCCATCGGCCGTCGTGAAGATCTGTGCGTCGGCGATGTTGGCGCCCGCCGCAGCACAGGCGCCGGCGATCACGGTCAAAAGGCGCGGATGGTCGGGCGACAAGACAGTGATTTCGGTGATGGCGTGGAAGCTGTCCGTGCGCACCATGGTCGCCAGAACCTGACCCGATTTGTCCGTCTGGCGGATGAACCGCGTATGGCGGATCTGATCTTCCAGCGGCACGGATAGAAGATAGGGCTGGTAGTGCAGCTTGACATAGGCCTTGCGAGCCTTCTGACCCCAATCATCCAATGCCGCTTCGAGCGCATTGGCAGCGGCTTCCGCCCGCTCCTTGCGCGAGACCTCGGAAAAGCCGCCGGCAAGCAGTAGCTCGGTCTCATAATAGAGGGTGCGCAGAAGCTGGCCCTTCCAGCCGTTCCACACACCCGGACCGACGGCGCGGATGTCGCAGACCGTCAGGATCAGCAGCATCTTCAGCCGGTCGAGCGACTGCACCCGATCGGCGAAATCGATGATCGTCTTGCGGTCCGTCAGGTCGCGCGTCTGGGCGACCATCGACATTGTGAGATGCTCGGCGATCAGCCACACCACCAGCTCGGTCTGCTTCGGCGACAGGCCGAAGCGCGGGCAGAGCTTGCGCGCCACCTTGGCGCCGGCTTCCGAATGATCCTCCTCGCGGCCCTTGGCGATATCGTGCAGCAACACCGCAACGTAAAGCGCATCGCGATCCTCGATAGCAGGCATCAGCTTGTTGGTCAGCGGATGGATATCCTCGGCCTTGCCCTTGTCGATCTCCGACAGCACCTCGACGGCGCGGATCAGATGCTCATCCACCGTATAGTGATGATACATATTGAACTGCATCATCGAGACGATCTTGCCGAATTCCGGAATGAAGCGGCCGAGGACGCCGGCCTCATTCATACGGCGCAGGATCAGCGCAGGATCGCGCTTGGAGGTGAGAATGGAGAGGAAAAGCCGGTTCGCCTCCTCATTCTCCCGCAGATCGCTGTCGATCAGGCCGAGCGAGCGGGTGACGCGCTTCAAGGCGTCCGGATGGAATTCCAGACCGTTGATATCTGCAACGAAAAACAGCCGGATCAGGCTGACCGGATCGCGCTTGAAGACCTCGGGATTGGCGAGCGCGATGCGGCCGCGATCCTCGACGAACTCGACGGTGCCGGGGATTTTGCGCGAGCGATTGGCAAAGCGGCTGATGACGCCGGTAAGACCGGGCGTCGCCTTGGCCTGCTGGTCCTCAAGCGCCGCGCAGAGGATGCGGGTGAGATCGCCGACATCCTTGGCGACGAGGAAATAGTGTTTCATGAAGCGTTCGACGGCGGAAAGGCCGGGGCGGGCGTGGTAACCAAGCGCCTCGGCAATCTCCCGCTGGATATCAAAGGAAAGCCGCTCCTCGGCCTTGCCGGTCAGGAAGTGCATGTGGCAGCGCACGGCCCAGAGGAAATCCTCGGCCTTCTCGAAGAGGCGGTATTCCTGCTTCGAGAGCACGCCGAGCTTCACCAATTCCACAGTATCGCGGACGTGATAGTAATATTTGGAGATCCAGAACAGCGTGTGCAGATCGCGCAAGCCGCCCTTGCCTTCCTTGACATTGGGCTCGACCAGATAGCGGGTGTCGCCGGCCTTGCGGTGGCGCTCATCGCGTTCGGCCAGCTTGGCAGCGATGAATTCCGGGCCGGTATTGGTGACGATTTCCTTGTCGAAGCGTGTTTCCAGCTCGTGCGCTAAGGGCTCGCTGCCGCAGATATAGCGCGTCTCGAGGATGGCGGTGCGCACCGTCATGTCGGATTTCGCCTCGCGTATGCACTCCTCGACGGTGCGCGTGGCGTGGCCGACCTTGAAGCCCATATCCCAGAGCATGTAGAGGATGAATTCGACGGCCTTGTGTGTTTCGCTGTCCGGCTTCGGCCGAAAGATAAACAGAAGGTCGATATCCGAGCCCGGTGCCAGCGTATCCCGGCCATAGCCACCAACGGCGGTGACAGAGAAGTTGCCGGCCTGATTCGGATAGACGTGGTGGACGGTGAAATCGTAGAGAACGGTGATGATCTGGTCCTGCAGCCAGGAAATTCGGTGGGCGCAATCCAGCCCGCCGCCTTGGGCCGCCAGCAACCGCCGCGCTTCTTCGCGCCCTTCCTGGCTCGCCTTCTTCAACAAAGCGAGCAGAGCGGACCGCTCCTCGCTCTTATCCAGATGACGGTTGGCAAGGGCCTCGCATTCCGCCCTCAGAGAGGGAACGTCGAGAATGGCGGGAAAATCGATGTCATGCATTTCCATGCTTTGCCGACCGGATTCCTGTTCGTTGACCGCGGCCCACCGCTGGCGCGCCTGTCTTTTCGTCTGCATGCGCTATAGCCTCTTTGCCCAGCGATTGACACAGGCATTCTACGCCCGAATTTCCATAATCCAGCCTGAGTCAAACCTGTCTAATCGACGATCTCAGGATTTCTATCGGGTCAAGGTTGACGAAGCGTGACGGCAATCGACGCAGAAATCGGCGGTTTTAGGGCCTCGGCATATCAAGCGCCCGTCTGAGCTCGTTCAAGCTATATAATATGTTTCGCGATTGGGCACCGATCTGCGTCACCATTTCGCGCTCGCATTCCCAATAGCCTGCATTTGCGATCCTCGAGCAGATGTCGGAAATACGGCTGCATGACAGGGCAATGTTCAGAAGACCGCGATCGGACTCGCAATCCGGCGCCTCGCCCTCGCCGCAGATCTTGCCACGCGCGGCGATGGGGGAAAAGCGATCGGCCAGTATGCGGACCTCGGCGAGAAGATTTTCGATATGCATTGTATTGTCCTTGGAAATCGCCTTCGGTCAGCCGGCCTTGGTCACAGTTTTCTTCAGCTCGTAGAGCACATCGAGGGCGCCGCGCGGGGTCAGGTCGTCGAGATCGAGCGTCTTCAACCTCTCCTCGACCATGGACGGCGCGCGCCGGCCGGAGGCTTCCTCGCGGCGAACCGCCACCTGGAAGAGCGGCAGATCATCGATGAGCTGGCTTGCCGGATTCTTGCGGTCGGCATCCTCAAGCCGCGTCAGAACGTCGCGGGCGCGCGCCACCACCGAGGCAGGCAGACCGGCAAGCCGCGCCACCTGGATGCCGTATGAGCGGTCCGCAGCGCCCGGCCCGACCTCATGCAGGAAAATGACGTCGCCATCCCATTCCTTGACGCGCATGGTGGCATTGGAGAGCCGCCCGAGCTTCTCCGACAGCACGGTCAGCTCATGGAAATGCGTGGCGAAGAGGCCGCGGCAGCGATTGGCCTCATGCAGATGCTCGACGGCGGCCCACGCGATGGAAAGACCGTCGAAGGTGGCGGTGCCACGGCCGATCTCGTCGAGAATGACCAGCGAGCGCTCGGTCGCCTGATTGAGGATCGCCGCTGTCTCGACCATCTCGACCATGAAGGTGGAGCGGCCGCGCGCCAGATCGTCGGAAGCGCCGACACGCGAGAACAGCCGGTCGACGATGCCGATATGCGCCGATGCGGCAGGCACGAAAGAACCCATCTGCGCGAGAATGGCGATCAGCGCGTTCTGGCGCAGGAAGGTCGATTTACCGCCCATGTTCGGGCCGGTCAAAAGCCAGATGGCGCCATCCTTGCCGTCAGCCTTGGGCGACAGATCGCAATTGTTGGCGACGAAAGGTCCGCCGGCCTGGCGGCGCAGCGCCTGCTCGACGACCGGATGGCGGCCGCCTTCGATGGCGAACATGCGGCTCGCGTCGACAATGGGCCGGCAATAGGCCTGCTCCTCGGCGAGCAGCGCAAGGCCCGCCGCGACATCGATTACCGACAGCGCACGGGCGCCGGCCTTGATCGGCTCGGCATTGGCGACAACTGCCGCGACCATGCGATCGAAGGCTTCGAGCTCGATGGCGAGCGCCTTGTCCGCGGCATTGGCGATGCGGCTTTCGAGATCGGCAAGCTCGGTCGTGGTGAACCGCATGGCGTTCGCCATGGTCTGCCGGTGAATGAAGCGCGCCTTGGCCTCGGACGTATCGGTCATCGGACCGGCATTGCCGGCTGTGACCTCGATGAAATAGCCGAGCACATTGTTGTGCTTGATCTTCAGCGACTTGATGCCGGTTTCCTCGGCATATTGCAGCTGCAGGCCGGCGATGACGCGGCGCGACTGGTCGCGCAGCGCGCGCACCTCGTCCAGCTCGGCATTCGCCCCTTCCCGCAGAAAGCCGCCGTCGCGCTTCAGCAAGGGCAGTTCGTCGGCGAGCGTGGCGGCGAGCAGGGCTTCGAGATCGTCAGGCAAGCCACCGAGCCCAGCAAATGCAGCCTTCAGTTCTTCCGGCAGAAGTGCTGCACCGAGCATGCGGGCGATATCGGCAGCCGCGCCGAGCCCCTGGCGGATCGCCCAGAGATCGCGCGGGCCGCCACGGTCAAGCGCCAGGCGCGACAAGGCGCGCGGCATATCGGGCACGTGCTTCAGCGCTGTCCGCAGATCGCTGCAAAGAGAGGGCTCCTCGGCAAGGAAGCCGATCGAATCCAGCCGTTCGTTGATGCGTTGGGGATCGGTGAGCGGCGACATCAGTCGCTCGGCGAGCAGACGAGCGCCGCCACCGGTCACTGTGCGGTCAATCGCCTTCAGGAGCGAGCCGTTGCGGTCGCCGGAGAGCGTGCGCACCAGTTCAAGATTGGCACGGGTAGCGGGATCGATGAACAGCGTCGATGCGCCGCTTTCGCGTTCCGGCAGCCCAAGCGGCGGCCGCTCGGCGATCTGGGTCTTTTCGACATAGGCGACGGCAGCGGCAGCGGCAGCAAGCTCGGCGCGGGAAAAAGTGCCGAAGCCGTCGAGCGTCGAGACGCCGAAATATCTCACGATGCGCCCCTCGGCGCTGGCGCTGTCGAACAGCACTGCCGGCTGCGGAACGGCGGTGCGGCCGAGCACGTCAAAGACCGGCTTCAGCTCCGGATCGTGGAACATCGTATCCGGCAGGATCAGCTCGCGCGGATCGATGCGTAGGATATCGGCGAGCAGCCGCGAGGCTTCCGTTTCGGCCAGCCGGAAGACGCCAGTCGAAATGTCGATCCAGGCGAGCGCCAGTTGCGGCTCGGCGCCGCCGCGAATGCGCGTGAGCGCCATCAGATAGTTGGATTCCGAGGGCGAGAGCAGCTTTTCCTCGGTAATCGTGCCCGGCGTCACCAGACGCACGACATCGCGCCGGACGACAGACTTGCCGCCACGCTTCTTCGCCTCGGCCGGGTCTTCCACCTGCTCGCAGACGGCCACGCGGAAACCCAGTGAGATCAGCTTCTGCAGATAATCGTCGGCGGCATGCACGGGCACCCCGCACATCGGGATATCCTGGCCCATATGCTGGCCGCGCTTGGTGAGCGTGATGCCGAGCGCACGCGACGCATCGACGGCGTCCTCGAAGAACAATTCGTAGAAATCGCCCATGCGATAGAACAGGAGCGAACCCGGATTGTTCGCCTTAATCTCGATGTACTGCTCCATCATCGGAGTCGCGGAGGCGCGACTTTCCTCCGAGGCAAGCTCGGCGGCCGAGAAAGCATCGACGCTGGTGGTTATACGTTCGTTCACGGAGGTGCAGTTTTTCCAAAAAAATGAGGTGTCACCCTATCCGCGCGCCGCTATAGAAGACAACAGCTATCGGGCAAGAGGGACCGGTCGCCCACAGGAGGTTTGGAGGAAAAATGGCTGATAACAAGAGCAAGTCGCGTCCAGGAGCGGGGATCACCGATCAGGAGGCACTGGATTTCCACAGGCAGGGCCGCCCCGGCAAGCTTGAGATCAATCCGACCAAGCCGATGGCGACGCAGCGCGACCTTTCCCTTGCCTATTCGCCCGGTGTCGCCGTTCCCGTGAAGGCAATCGCCGCCGATCCCGCCACAGCCTATGATTATACCACGCGCGGCAACATGGTCGCCGTCATCTCCAACGGCACAGCCATTCTCGGCCTCGGCAATCTCGGGGCACTGGCCTCCAAACCGGTCATGGAAGGCAAGGCGGTTCTCTTCAAGCGCTTTGCCGACGTCGATTCGATCGATCTTGAGATCGATACCGAGAATGTCGATGAATTCATCAATTGCGTGCGCTATCTCGGTCCCTCCTTCGGCGGCATCAATCTCGAAGACATCAAGGCGCCCGACTGCTTCATCATCGAGCAGCGCTTGCGCGAACTCATGGACATCCCCGTCTTCCATGACGACCAGCACGGCACCGCCATCATCGCAGCCGCCGGCCTGATCAATGCGCTCGAGCTGACAGGTCGCGACCTCAAGACAACCAAGCTCGTCTGCAATGGCGCGGGTGCCGCCGCAATCGCCTGCGTCGAGCTGATCAAGGCCATGGGCTTCAACCCGGACAACGTCATCCTTTGCGACACGAAGGGCGTGATCTACCAGGGCCGCAGCGAGGGCATGAACCAGTGGAAGTCGGCGCATGCGGTCAAGACCGACAAGCGCACGCTGGAAGAAGCGATGAAAGGTGCCGACGTCGTGTTCGGCCTGTCGCAGAAAGACGCCTTCTCCGCCGACATGATCCGTTCCATGGCAGACAAGCCGATCATCTTCGCCATGGCCAATCCCGATCCGGAAATCACGCCCGAGGAAGTCGCCCGTATCCGCGACGATGCGATCATGGCGACCGGGCGCTCGGACTATCCGAACCAGGTCAACAACGTCCTCGGTTTTCCCTACATCTTCCGCGGCGCGCTCGACGTGCGCGCCACCACCATCAACGACGAGATGAAGATCGCAGCCGTCAATGCGCTGGCAAGCCTCGCGCGCGAAGATGTGCCTGACGACGTCGTGGCGGCCTATCAGGGCGCGCGGCCGCGTTTCGGTGCGCAATATATCATTCCCGTGCCGTTCGATCCGCGCCTGATCTCGGCAATCCCGGTGGCCGTGGCCAAGGCGGCGATCGAGAGCGGCGTCGCTCGCCGCGAGATGCCCGATATGGCGGCCTATGCCCGCGAGCTTTCAGCCCGGCGCGATCCGATCGCCTCGACGCTGGCGCAGCTCTACGAGCGTGTGCGCCGGCACCAGAAGCGCATCGTCTTTGCCGAGGCGGAAGAAGAGCAGGTCATGCGCGCCGCCCTCTCCTATGCCAACCAGGGGCTCGGCACCGCCATCCTGCTCGGCCGCGAAGATCTGATCCACTCCACCGCCGAACGCGCCGGCATCGACCTCAACCGGCCCGGCCTCGAAATCGTCAACGCTCGCATTTCCAAGCGGGTCGATGCCTATATCGACTATCTCTATGCCCGGCTGCAGCGCCAGGGCTATCTGCACCGCGACGTGACGCGCCTGATCCATAACGACCGCAATCACTTCGCCGCCTGCATGGTGGCATTGGGCGATGCCGACGGCATGGTGACGGGCGTGACGCGCAACTATTCGACAGCGCTCGGAGACGTGCGCCGCTGCATCGACGCGAAGCCTGGGCACCGGGTCATCGGCGTGTCGCTGGTGATCGCCCGCGGCCGCACCGTCTTCGTCGCCGATACCGCCGTGCACGACATGCCGACGGCCGAGGAGCTGGCCGACATCGCCGAAGAAGCAGCCGGCTTCACCCGGCGCATGGGCTATGAGCCGCGCGTCGCCATGCTCGCCTATTCCACCTTCGGTCATCCGTCAGGTGAACGCTCCGAACGGGTGCGCGAAGCGGTCAGCATCCTCGACAAGCGCTATGTGAACTTCGAATTCGATGGCGAAATGGCCGCCGACGTGGCGCTGAACCGCAAGATCATGGAGAGCCTCTATCCCTTCTCACGACTCTCCGGACCGGCAAACGTGCTTGTGATGCCGGCCTTCCACTCGGCCGCGATCTCCACCAAGATGCTGCAGGAACTCGGCGGTTCCACCGTGATCGGGCCGCTGCTCGTCGGGCTCGACAAGCCGGTGCAGATCACCTCCATGGGCGCCAAGGATTCCGACATCGTCAACATGGCGGCGATCGCCGCCTATGGCGCGGGATCGTAGCCACTACACCAGATGGCGGAGCCCGTGACCGAACAAAGGTGATGGGCTGCCGTATCAATTCGGTGTAGGCTATCAGGATGAGTGAAGCTCAGGTCCTGTTCGGAATACTGCGCCATTCAGCGCGGTCGGATATCGTCGATGCTATCGAGCGGCTCGTTGTTGAGGCGCCCGATCGCAAGCTCAATCGCGTGAACGTGCTTGCCTTCGCGGCCGACCAGGGCTTCGATGAAGAGCAGGCCATCAATGCCTTCCTGCATGGCTCGCGCCTCGGCCTGTTCGAGATGTCGTGGAATGTTCTTTGCCCGGGTTGCGGCGGGGTGTTGGATGCCAATACCTCGCTGAAAACAGTGCAAAGCGAAACCTATAACTGCACGCTGTGCGCAGCCGGCTACGAGCCGACGCTCGACGAGATGGTTGAGGTCACCTTCACCGTCAGTCCGCGCGTGCGCCACATCGAAGCCCACAATCCGCACGAACTGCCGCCGCTTGAATATTTCCGACAGATCTATTGGGGCTCGGGTATCGATCTTCCCGATGAGGGCTACGAGGAGAAGGTCGATCAATTCATCCTGGAATCGCTGGAACTGCCGCCTGGCGAGAAGGCCGTCATATCGCTTCAATTACC
Source organism: Rhizobium sp. SG570 (assembly GCF_012275345.1). Lineage (NCBI taxonomy): Bacteria > Pseudomonadati > Pseudomonadota > Alphaproteobacteria > Hyphomicrobiales > Rhizobiaceae > Rhizobium > Rhizobium sp. SG570. The sequence continues at coordinate 76,508 of NZ_JAAZQI010000006.1, forward strand.
TGCGGAGTTTACCATCATCTTCGAACCGGTCACGCACGCCGCGCAGTTCCTCGACGTGAAGGGAGAACCATCGAAGGAAAGGCAGACTCTCTCGCTCGTTTTCGACCGAATGCACCGACACAGCGAGGCCATCGAACTGCGCCCCGGCCCCCTGCGCATCATGATGGAGAACCATACGGACCTCCGCGTGCTGCCATCGATCTGTCTGGCCAACGAGGCTCTCCACACCCTGCTCGGCCAACGTCGACCGTTCCTGACCGCCAAGCGTCTGCTCTCCAACCAGACGTTCCGCGACATCTACCGCACGGACACGATCGACATCGACCAGCGACTGAAGATCACCAGTCTCACCTTTCTCTTCACCGATCTGCGCGGCTCGACCGAGCTGTACGAAAGGGTCGGCGACCTCGCAGCCTTCGATCTGGTCAAGACCCATTTCGGCATCCTGCACGAGATCGTGGCGGCGGAGGCGGGTGCGGTCGTCAAGACCATCGGCGATGCCGTCATGGCCACCTTCCCGACACCGGACCGGGCGTTGATGGCGGCAATGCGGATGCGGGAGGCCATGCTCAGCCTCAACAAGGAGCGCGGCAGCGACGATCTTCTTCTGAAAATCGGCATCCATGAGGGACCGTGCATCGCGGTGAGCCTGAACGAACGGCAGGATTATTTCGGGCAAACGGTCAATATCGCATCCCGCGTCCAGCATCTCGCCACGTCACGCGAAATATTCGCAACCAGTTCGGTGCTCGATAATCCTCTCGCCGCCGAGCTGATGACAACGCGCGGCCTCACGCCGCAATCTCATCACGTTGCGCTTCGAGGCATCACGGATGCGATGGATATTTTTGCGATCCCTTGAGATCCGTCAGCTTGCGAAACGACCGGCATCCGCGCCGTAATAGTTGACGTAGCGATCCGAGATGCTGGCGATCGGCAGGACGATCAGGACGTCCGTCGTGTTGAAAGCCTGATCGACGACGGCGGTCGAACCGACCATGGCGCCGAGGCGCAGATAACCCTTGATCAGCGGCGGCAGCGCCATAAGCGCCTTCTTCGGATTGACGGCTTCGACCGGCATCAGGTCCATGTTGCGGGCAAGCGACGGCAAGGCGCCGACCGTCCATTCGTCCTTCGCAAGGACGTTGTGATAAAGGAAGGACAGAGCCAGCGCATGCTGTTCCGGCAGGACGCCGGGGAAAGAGGCGCAACCGATCATCGCGCCCATGCCGTGCTTCAGCGCATAGGCCCAATTGCCCTGCCACAACAACTCGACGGTGCGCTTGTTGCGGTATTCCGGCAGCACGCAGGAACGGCCGAGCTCCATGAAGCGCTTGTCGGGATGGCGAGCGAGCAGCGTGTCGATGTCGAATTCCGAGGAGGAATAGAAGCCGCCGTTGGCCATGGCCACTTCCTGGCGCAGCAGGCGATAGGTGCCAACGATCTGGTCTTCCGGATCGCCTTCAAGCGAGCGATCCAATACCAGCAGATGATCGCAGATTGCGTCCCAGCCGTCGATATCACGCTGGCGACGCATGGCGTCGGCCGGCAATTGCGCGTTCATCTCCTCGACGAAAACGCGATAGCGGACGGCCTGAGCGGCATCAATTTCGCGCGCCGTGCGAGCAAGGCGCGTTTCTAGATTTCCGATGCGTCCGAGCACATCGCTGGCAACCGGCGCAACCGTTGCCTTTGAGGACTGAACCATTTCGCCCTGAGCTTCGCGATTCAAGATTTCGATGGACATGGCGATTCTCCCCCTGCGGGCCGATATAGCGCCATAAACCAAATTCGTGCGACAGGAAAGTGACACGCAGCTTTGCTAAAAGCAAGAAGTGTGCCCGTTGCAATTTTTGAATGGGCGCCCCGTCCCCAACTAAACGACAGCAATTCGCGCAGGTTGAAGGTCGCCGCAAGCCACTATCGGTCATTGCCGCCTAATCGGTTCAGGCGACATGATGGATATGCCCGATCTTGATTCGAAAATCAAATGCCTGGCTTAGGCGCGTTCGAAAGCCGCCTTCGACAGGCTCTGCACGGTGGTTATCAGCCGCTTAGGATCGACGGGCTTGAGGATGACGGCATCGGCCCCGGCAAGCAGCGCCTGACGGCGTATCGCATCGCGGCTGTCGGCGGTCAATACGATGATCGGCAAGGGCGACAATCCCTGCCGGCGCTCATGGGTGCGCAATTGCGCGAGGACGGCAACCGCGGTGCCGCCGGGCATGTTGAAATCGGTGACGATGATATCCGGCCGAGCCTCGCCGTCTTGCGCGCGAGCACGCAGGCCGTCGAAATCCTCGACGAGGCGAACCCTATGACCGGCCTTGGCGAGCATGGCGCGAACCAGCATTGCGTTGACCGGATCATCCTCGCCAAGCAGGATGTTGAGTGCGGGATCCTCGGCCTCCGGCGTCGTTATCCCGATCTCGGACAAACCGTCACTCGAATGGTCGCGCCTTTCCATGCCGCGCATGCGACCGTTCAAGACGTCGATCAGCGACTGTTCGCGCAGCGGCCGGATGAGCCATGCGTCGAAAAGATCGAGCGGATGGGTGTTGCGCTCCTCGGGATTGACGAGGAAAATCTTGCGCAGCGCCGGTGTCGCCAGCTCACTTCCCTCGCGGAAATACCAAGGCGCCATGCGATGATCGACGATAAGATCCGTCCAGGCACCGCCTCCCCCCATCGGGAAAGATTGCCGCAACTCGCCCATATCGCCTGAGCCGATCAGGCGGCAATGGCCACCGAGAGCGCGGATGGTTTGCGCGATCGCTGTGCTTGCCGCGCCCTCCGGCGCCAGCAACAGGACGCGCGACTCCTCGAGCACGGCGTCACGCCGTCTGTATCCATCCTCCTCGGCAACCAGGCCGATCGGGAAGCGGATGGTAAACACGCTGCCGCTGCCGTGCTGGCTGGCAACACTGAGCCCACCGCCGAATTCGCGCAGAATGCGGGCGGAGATCGCAAGCCCAAGGCCGGTGCCGGCACTTTTTTCCACGATGGAACCAGCCTGCTCGAATTCACCGAAAATGCGGGCCTGCTCTTCCTCCGTCATCCCCGGGCCGCTGTCGTGGACCGTTATCGTCAGGTCCCGCCCTTTGAGGCCCGCTCGGATGAGGATGCCGCCGGTCTGCGTGAATTTCACCGCATTGCCGATGACGTTGAACAGGACCTGACGCAGGCGGGCGGGATCGAACTCCAACATCTCGGGGACATCGGACCCGACGCTTGCCGCGATTTCCAGGCCCTTTTCGTGGGCGCGATGGGCAAGCATTTCGACGACGCCTTCCAGCAACGGCCGCAATGCCTCCTTGCGCGGATGCAACTGGAAACGGCCGACCTCGATCGTGGAGAAATCGAGGAGATCTTCGACCAACTGCACCAAGGCGTGGCCCGACTGGCGAATGCCCGTCAGATAATTGGCCTGCTCGAGCGTCAACCGCGTCTGGGCAAGCAGATGGTTCATCCCGAGAATGCCGGACAAGGGGGTGCGGATTTCATGGCTGACGGTGGCCAGCAGCCGCGATTTAGCTGCGCTGTTGTATTCGGCTTTCAGCCGCGCATCCTCGCGAAGGTGGGTGATCTGTCGTTCTTCGGTCACATCGCGCGCCACGCTTTGGATGCACAACTGTCCCGTTGTCGGATCGCGGAACATGACGTCGTGCCAGGCGAACGTACGCCGCCCTTCGGGCGTGGCAATCTCCGCATCCTGATGTTGCGCATCGGTGACGGCACGGAAGACGAGGCCGGTTTCCTCCAGCGTCAGGCCCTCCGGGTTCGTTCTGCCCGTCAGCCGGCGAAAGGTGGCATTGGCATCCAGAATCCGGCGGTCGATACCGCGCGTGACCGTAATGTCACCAAGTGCGTCATGGATGGTAGCAAGCAGGCTGGTGCTTTCCCTGCGCTCCCAAAGACGATCATGCTCGTTTTCGCTGAGATCGGTGACGGCAGGACTGCGGACGACGCTCCATTTTGTGAAGATAGCCATCGCTATCAGCAACAGCGCCACAACGCACAGCGCGGCGAACAGTGCCGGCGGGCCGCCGGCGTAGCCGATCGCGAGCAGGGCGGCTCCGGCAACAAGGCCGCCGCCATTCAACCAGCGGCGTTGCAGCTTCCATGGCGCCGTCGCGCGCTGCGCCTGCTGTTCGGCATGACGCGGCGTCTCAATCGGCGTGATCAGGGACGACACGCCATCGGCCGCTCCTTCGATTGGCGGCGTCTGGCCGCGGGCGATCGCAGCCGCAAGCTTTTCCTGCAGGTTAGCCAGAGTGCTCATGCAGTCTGGCTAACACACGCATCCTTCCCGATGCCTTCAAGGAAACGCTAGAATTTTAGTTTTTCGCCTTTTTCGGCGTCAGAAGCTCGTCCAGGATGACGCAGCCGGCGCCAACCGTGATGAAACTGTCGGCAAGATTGAAGACGGCGAAAGACCATGTCTGCGTATGGAAGAGAATATAGTCGATCACGTGGCCATAGAGAAAGCGGTCGATCAAATTGCCAAGCGCCCCGGCGATGATCAAGGCGAAGCCGAGATGGGCAAGCCAGCGATGATTGGGGGCACGCCGCCAAAGCCAGAGGACGAAGGCGACGATGACGAGCCGCATGCCGACGATGAACCAGCCATCCATGCCCGACAGCATCGAGAAGGCGACGCCGAGATTGTAGGTGCGATACAGCGCCAGCATCGGAATGACCGGCACCATCTCCTGCAGCGGCAGCCATTGGTCGACCATGATCTTGACGGCCTGGTCGAGAATGACTGCGACGACGATGAAGATCAGGATCGGCACGGGCCGGGAAAACAGTGCGGGTTTTGCGGGCACCTGCTCGTGGGTCTGGCTCTCGGTCATCGGCTCTCGCTAAGGGTCAGAAGATGGCGGCGGGCTTCGAACAGCATGACTGCCGTCGCAACCGCCAGATTGAGGCTGTCGGCGCGGCCGGCCTGCGGGATGCGCGCAAGCGCATCGGCCTCTTTCGCCAGGACATCCGGCAGGCCGGATTGTTCATTGCCCATCAGCAGCACCACGGGCTTCTTCTTATAGTCGATCGTGCGGTAATCGACCGCGCCGGCCAGATGAGTGGCGACGACGGAGACATCAGCCTTCTTCTTCCAGGCCAGAAACTCTTCCGGCGTCGCCTTGACGACGGGCACCGCGAAAACGGAGCCCATGGTGGCGCGCACGGTTTCCAGCGAGAAGGGATCGGTCGTTTCGCCGACGAGGATGACACCGGAAGCGCCGGCTGCATCGGCAGTGCGAATGATCGTGCCGAGATTGCCGGGATCGCGCACGCGGTCCAGCGCCACCCAGGTCTCGCCGGCCGCCGGCTTGACGTCCCTAAGCTGCTGCCAGCGCTGGTCGAAGACGCCCACCACCATCTGCGGATTGTCGCGACGGGTGATCGACGCAATGACCTTTTCGCTGGCCTCAAGCACCAGTCCGCCGGCAGCGACCGTCTTGGCGGCGACCTGCTCGACCAAAGGCTTGCCCTTGGCGGATTTGGCATAGACCAGCGTGCGGATGGTCCAGCCAAGCTCGAGGGCGTCGATGACCAGTTTCAAACCTTCGGCCAGGAAAGCGCCGCTCTCCTCGCGCGATTTTTTGACCGTCAGCGCCTTGATATCCTTGACGATCGGATTGGCAAGCGAAGTGACTTCCTTGACCTGTCCGACCTTGCGGGGGCCGTCGTTACGGAAATCCTTGTTCATTTCGGCACCCAGCGGCTGAAGAGGGAGGTGGAAAGCGCCCTGCCGGGCGTGCTGCCGTCGAGGCCGGCCTCGCGGATGACCAGTTCGCCGGATTCGACGACGCCGCCGGCGCCGCGCATGGTCTCGCGCATCAATTCATGGATCGAATAGAAGCTGGCGCGGATCGAATAGGCCGTCAGCACCAGCCCGAGCGCCTTCGGCGACAGGATCTCGCGGCAGATATCGAGCATCAAGGGCAGATGCTCGAAAAGATGCCACACCTCGCCGTTCGGGCCACGGCCGAATTTGGGCGGGTCGGTGAGAATGATGTCGTATTTGTTGCCCCGCCGCTCCTCGCGCAGGATGAACTTCATCGCATCCTCGCAGATCCAGCGGATCGGCAGCTTTTCCATGCGGCCCAGGGCCTGGTTTTCCCGCGCCCAGCCGATTGCCTTCTTGGAGGCATCGACATGGGTCACCTCCGCGCCGGCCGCAGCGGCGACCAGAGAAGCAACGCCGGTATAGCCGAAGAGGTTCAGGACCTTCAGCGGCCGTTTCGCCGCCTCGGCCTGTTCCTTCATCCAGGCCCAGTGAACGATCTGCTCGGGAAAGACGCCGACATGGCGGAATGCGGTGAAGCGGCCGAGAAAATCGACGCCGAGCAACTGCAGCGGCCAGGTTTCGCCCAACGCCTCGCGCGGGAACCGCCAGCGGCCCATGCCATCCTCGTCGGTATCGCCGGTGAATATGGCATCGGCATTGTCCCAGACATGCGAGGCGAGCGACGGCTGCCACAGCGCCTGCGCCTCCGGCCGAACGATGCGATACGGGCCATATTGCTCGAGCTTCAGTGCGTTGCCGCTGTCGATCAGATGGAAATCCCCGGCGCCCAACGATTCCAGGATGACCGGCACACGCTCCGGCGGTCGCTCGCCATTTCTCACGATCAGCGGGCGCTCAGGCGCCGCAACCGTGGAGGCGGCGGTACGCGGTTCGGTAATCCGCTCGCCACGGTCACGCGATGCTGGCATTTTGCCGCCTGTCTTGACGGGCGTATCGCGCCGCGCCTCCGGGCGGGGCTTTGCGCCAGGGCCGCCCGCAGCTTTCTGACCGGGCCGGCGTTCCTTCTGTTTCACCATGCTTGTCTCGAAATTGATATGAGCGTGCAAATAGCATCTGACCGCCACTTGGCAAAGCGCTTTCCGATCTGCGATGATCCATGCACAAAATGTCACATTGGGAGGATTGCGCATGGACATGACCGGCGAGGAGCGGATCACGGCACCCAGGGATACCGTGTGGGCGGCGCTGAACAACCCTGATATCCTCAGGCAGTGCATTCCCGGCTGTGAGAGCCTGGAATGGGTCTCCCCGACCGAACTGACGGCAAAGGTGAAATTGAAGATCGGCCCGGTTTCCGCATCGTTCAGCGGCGACGTGACGCTCTCCAACATCAATGCTCCGGAAAGCTACACGATCTCGGGCGAAGGAAAGGGCGGGATCGCCGGTTTTGCCAAAGGCGGAGCCGACGTCGTGCTGAAGGAAGACGGCAACGAGACGATCCTTCATTACGAGGCCAAGGCACAGGTCGGAGGCAAGATTGCGCAGCTTGGTTCGCGGCTGGTCGATTCCAGCGCCAAGAAGCTTGCGCAGCAGTTTTTTTCCGATTTCACCGCAGCGATCAACGGTCAGGCCAGCGCCTGATTGCCGTTGGCACTTTTGACGCCCATATAATCCGCTCATGATATCGAGATCAGAGACTTGGACCATCCGGCCGGCGCGGGAGCAGGATATGCCGCCTCTTGCCGAGATCTATCTGCGCGTGCGCCGGGAAACATTCCTCTGGGTCGATCCCGGTCGTTTCAGTCTTGAGGATCTTGCCATCCATACAACGGGCGAGCGCCTGTTCGTCTGCGAAGACGGGCACGGCATGATCGCGGGTTTCGCGGCGATCTGGGAGCCGGATGATTTCATCCACATGCTGTACATTCTCCCGGCCTTCCAGGGCCACGGCGCGGGAAAGGCCCTGCTGACCGCGCTACCGGACTGGAAAAGCCGCCGCTACCGGCTGAAGTGCCTGGTCAAAAATACGCGTGCGATGGCCTTCTATCAGGCAATGGGCTTCGAAATCATCGGCGACGGCGCCTCGGCGGAAGGCGATTACAAAGAGATGCGGCTCGGCAACAGCCGATCATTTTGACGGGAGCTGTCCGGCGATCTGCTCGGCGCGTGTGCGGTGCTTGTCAGCCTCGGCCTGCCAGCGCACCGCCTCCTGCGACTGGCTGCGAGCGCGCCTGCGGTGTTTTCCCTGATTGAACCAAGTCACCCCAGCGCCGACGAGCATGCCGAGGATCAATGCCGCGAACAGCAATACGAACAGCGGTGCGTTCAGCGACAGGACCTGATCTTCAGGCCGGAACGGATTGAGCGCGAGCGTCACGGACTGCCTGTTCGCAACGCAGAATACGATCAGGATGATGCCGAGCGGCAGCAATATCAGCAGATTGACGATCTTTTTAGCCATTGCGCAGCTCCTTTATCCAGGCGTATCCGTGCGACTGCACGCGTGATGCCGCCAGCCGCAGAATAGGAAAGACGCGGCCGAGTTCAAGTACCACCGCGTCGCGGCGCAATCATGTCCAATGGATATGTCCGCGGGCACATTTCGGGAAAGAACGAGCCGAGCCGGCTATTAGTTGTCGTCTTCCTCGTCGCCGGCGCCCGGATTCAGGCGTTCGCGCAGTTCCTTGCCGGTCTTGAAGAAGGGAACCCACTTCTCCTCGACGAACACCGTATCGCCCGTGCGCGGGTTGCGACCGGAGCGAGAAGGCCGGTTCTTGACGGAGAAAGCGCCGAAGCCGCGAAGTTCAACCCGGTTACCCGCGGCAAGCGCATCGGTGATCTCGTCGAGGACAGCGTTGACGATATTTTCGACGTCGCGGTGATAGAGATGCGGGTTGCGGGCGGCAACAATCTGCACCAATTCCGACTTGATCACGGCTACCCCCTTAAATCATTGATTTATCAGTTGGCTGCACCCTGCCAAAGAGAAAGCAGGCCGTCAAGAAACAACTTCTCGGTTATGATTTTCTGGAGGCCCTCTCCCCTCACAAAATCATCATAACCGAAACGATTTAGCAACCAGGAAGCGGCACCCGGCCACAAGAAGGATGAGCTTTTGCCTTCCGCCTTCCAGTCGACGATCGGCAGGTCCTTTTTGACCTTGCGCGTTTCGAGGTAGGCCAGGATCTCGTCTTCGCCACCAAGCGTATCGATCAACTTGTTCTGAAGCGCCTGACGGCCGGTGAAAATGCTGCCGTCGGCAAGCTTCAAGACGTCTTCGCGCGGCAATTTGCGACGATCCGCCACAAGGTCGACGAACCAGCCGTAGCTGTCCATGACCATATTGCGGATCATATTCTTGGCGTCTTCGCTGGCCGGATGGAAAGGCGACGGTTCGGCCTTCAGCGGCGCAGACTTGATCTCGTCGAGCGAAACCCCGATTTTGTCGAGCAGATCCTTGACCTGCGGATATTGGAAGATGACGCCGATCGACCCCGTGATCGAGGTATCGCCCGCGACGATATCATCGCCGGCAGTTGCGATCATATAGCCCGCAGACGCCGCGACGGTGCGGATGTCGGAGACAACGGGCTTCTTGGCGGCGACGGCGCGGATCGCCTTGAAGATACGTTCGCCGCCATAGGTCGTGCCGCCGGTCGAAGAGATCGACACGATCAACGCCTTGACCTGATCGTTGTCGCGGATCTTCTTCAGCCGCTCGAGAAGTTCGGGATCGTCCTGAATAAGCCCGGAAATCGTGACGCGGGCAATCTGCGGTCCCCGCGTGTCAGGCAGGTCGCCCGCGACGAAACGATAGAGCGCAAAGCCGAGCGCGACGAGGAGTAAAACAGCGATGACACGCCAGAAACCAAGCTTGCGGCGCATTTGTCGCCGGTCCGCAATTGCAGAACTGTCCATAACGCTTTATTTCTCCCTGTCACAAACCGAATGCGCTACGAACCGGATGCATAATACCTTGAAACAGGCACAATCCTCAGCAAAGGGCGATCCCGTTTTTCGATGTCCTCGACGGAACGGCACTCCGATGCTTCATCAGATAGGACATCGCCTGATCGGATGAAACCAGCAAATGGCATATTTTTCTGCCAAAATTCCTCGGCTGCAGAAAAAAATCCATATTGGCAAGCCAGTGCAATAATGCGAAACGATCCGATAGGCCTTTTGGCACAGTCTGTGCATGACGTGAATGCCGTTCTCCGGATCAGAAAAGACGGACCTGTTGCATGCTCAATACGATCGAGACCTCCGGCCACGCAATCCACTCAGCGCCGGACCGAAACGCGTATAAAGTCGCCACTTTTCACTCCGCACGTGTGAAGAGGCTGCGAATACTGCTGCCTTTGGCCGCTTTCATCGTCTCGCTTATCTTCATCGCCGTCTCCGTCATCCGCGCCTATCTGCCGGCCGACATCCAGATCGAGGGCGCCAAGATCGAAGACGGCAAGGTCGTCATGGAGCGTCCCGCCATCGCCGGCCGCAACAAGGACGGCATCAATTACTCCCTGCTTGCGGAAAAGGCGCTGCAAGATATCCGGAATCCGAACATGATCACGCTGAAGACGATCAAGGCATCGATGCCTGTCAATACTGACGTGATCGCGCATGTGACGGCCCAGAGCGCGGATTTCGATCGCCAGGCCGACACGTTGAAACTGACCGAGCCCTTCGTCGTTCAGATGGACAACGGCTTGCGCGCCGAGTTCAAGACCGCTTTCCTCGATGTGAAGAAGGGCGACCTGTCCAGCCAGGATCAGGTTGCAATCCAGCGAGGTGGCATGTCGGTTGTTGCGCGTTCGCTCAAGATGACGGATAAGGGGAGCGTAATCGAATTCGACGGGCAGGTTCAAATGCGTATCGAACCGTCCGCGTTCCACAACACAGCTAGCGAACAGAAGCCGGGCGGTTCATGATAAACGATTGGACACATTCAATTTTCAACTCCGGCCTGCGCAAGGCAGGCCTTTTTTGTGCTTTCAGCGCGCTCGCCTTTTTCGCAGCGGCGGAAGCAGGCGCGCAGGCAACGACAAGCAACATGCCAGGGCTTGCGCTTTCCAAGGATCAGCCGATCCAGATCGAAAGCGACAAGCTGGAAATCCATGATGCGGAAAGCCAGGCCGTGTTCACCGGCAACGTCAAGGTGGTTCAGGGGACCACGACGATGCAGGCTGGCAAGATGACTGTTTTCTACAAGAAGAAGCAGCCCGCTGATGCCAATGCCAAGCCGGCGGAGGACAATCCGGTCGCCAAGGCAGCCAAGGAGCAGAACCAGTCGCTGGTATCGGGTGACGCCAATATCGACCACATTCTGGTCACCGACAAGGTCTACCTCGTTTCCGGCACACAGACGGCGACAGCAGACGACGGCTCGTTCGACATGGCCAACCAGCTTGCCATCCTCAAGGGCAAGAAAGTGGTGCTGACCGACGGACCGAACGTTTTCACCGGTTGTCAGCTCACCGTGCACATGGCGACGGGCGAAGCGCAGCTGGATGCATGCGGGGGCCGTGTCCAGATCCAGCTCGATCCCAAGTCGCAGCAAGTGCAGCAACAACAGCAAAAGAAGAACTGATACCGGCCCCGTGACGACATCGACCACTTCCATCTTGCCCGGCACGACCGGGCCTTCCTCCACGGCAGCGGGCGCACCGGCCGCGGATAAAGCGCGTTATCAGGGTACCCTGATTGCGCGCGGCCTCACCAAGACCTACCGCACCCGGCGCGTCGTCAACGGCGTCTCGCTGGTGGTGCGGCGTGGTGAGGCGGTCGGCCTGCTCGGGCCTAACGGCGCGGGCAAGACCACCTGCTTCTACATGATCACCGGCCTCGTGCCTGTCGACGAAGGTACGATCGAGATCGACGGCAACAATGTCACCTCGATGCCGATGTATCGCCGCGCTCGGCTCGGGGTCGGCTATCTGCCGCAGGAAGCCTCGATCTTCCGTGGCCTGACGGTGGAGGAGAACATCCGCGCCGTGCTCGAGGTCCACGAAAAGGACAAGGCGAAGCGGGAACACAAGATTGACGAACTGCTGGAGGAATTCCACATTCGCAATCTGCGCACAGTGCCGGCGATAGCGCTTTCGGGCGGCGAGCGGCGGCGCCTGGAAATAGCGCGCGCACTGGCAACCGACCCGACCTTCATGCTTCTCGACGAGCCCTTCGCCGGCGTCGACCCGATCTCGGTCGCCGACATCCAGAACCTCGTCCATCACCTGACGGCGCGCGGTATCGGCGTGTTGATCACCGACCACAATGTTCGTGAGACGCTCGGCCTGATCGATCGCGCCTACATCATCCATGCAGGTGAAGTCCTGACCCATGGCAGGGCGAACGACATCGTCAGCAATCCGGAAGTACGAAAGCTGTATCTCGGCGACAATTTCAGCCTTTGACAGGCTGAAATTCAACCGGAGCGCACGTCAATATTATTGGACGCTGTCGCGCTTCGGAAATTTACCTTCGCTTCACAGTTCCACTTGACCAAATCCAATAAAAAAGCAATTTTTGGGCCAGTTGGGATTTCGCGAAGTTTTTATTAACGGAAAACGCGAATTCCCGAGGAGATCAAGGGGAGTCCCGCGTCCGCCATGGCACTATCGGCCAATCTTTTCCTGCGCCAAAGCCAAAGCCTGGTGATGACACCGCAACTGATGCAATCCATCCAGTTGCTGCAGATGACCCATTTTGAACTGACTCAGTTTATCGCGCAGGAAGTCGAGAAGAATCCGCTGCTTGAATTTGCGTCAAATGACGAGGATATAGGCAGTAGTGGCGATCGCGAGACGAAGGACGAGCGCTTCGAAACCGTGGACGAAACCCACGGCGACGATGATTTCGACCGCAATCCCGGTGATCTGGCGAGCGACTGGTACGAGAGCGACAATACCGGCAATGCGGACCGGCTGAACAACGAGCTCGATACCAATTTCAGCAACGTCTTTCCCGACGATGGAAGTCCGCAGCGTGCCGATGCGCCGGAACTGCTGAGCCAATGGAAATCCATGCCTGGCGGCGAAGCCGGCGAGAGCTACGATCTTGACGATTTTGTCGCCGGCCAGGTGTCGCTTCGCGATCATCTGAACGAACAAATCCCCTTTTCGCTTCCGGCCGCGGCCGACCGGCTGATCGCGCAGTACCTCATCGACCAGCTCGATGATGCCGGTTATCTGCATGCCGACCCGAAGGAAACGGCGGAGCGTCTCGGTGCCGCCCCTCGGGAAGTGGAACGCGTGCTGAATATCTTGCAGCAGTTGGATCCCCCCGGGGTCTTCGCACGCTCTCTCAGCGAATGTCTGGCAATCCAGCTTCGGCAGAGGGATCGTTTCGATCCGGCTATGGAGCGGTTGATCCAGAATCTCGAGCTTCTCGCCCGGCGTGATTTTGCAACGCTGAAGCGGCTCTGTGGTGTCGACGAGGAAGACCTGCTCGACATGATGACGGAGATCCGCCAGCTCAACCCGAAGCCCGGCAGCTGCTTCGAGACCGGCATATCCGAGGCGATCATGCCCGATATCGTGGTGCGCCCCGCCGCAGACGGCAGCTGGCTAGTGGAGCTCAACCCCGATACGTTGCCGCGCGTGCTGGTGAGCCAGTCCTATTTCGCCTGCGTCTCCAAAACCAGCCAGGACCACGCCTTTCTGTCGGAATGCCTGCAGAATGCCAATTGGCTGACCCGCAGCCTTGACCAGCGAGCCAAGACGATCATGAAGGTGGCGAGCGAAATCGTGCGGCAGCAGGACGCTTTCCTGGTGCATGGGGTCGACCATCTGCGGCCACTCAATCTGAAAACCGTGGCGGACGCCATCAAGATGCATGAATCGACCGTCAGTCGCGTGACCTCGAATAAATATATTCTAACGCCACGCGGACTGTTCGAGCTCAAATATTTCTTCACGGTTTCGATCAGCGCCGTCGAAGGCGGCGACAGCCATTCCGCCGAAGCGGTGCGTCACAAGATCCGCCTGCTGATCTCGAGCGAGAGTTCCGATGCGGTTCTGTCCGACGATGATATCGTGGATACGCTGAAGAAGGGCGGCATCGAGCTGGCTCGCCGTACGGTTGCAAAATACCGCGAGGCAATGAACATTCCTTCATCCGTGCAGCGGCGGCGAGAGAAGCGGGCCATCGCAAAAGTCGCGAACTTCTGACCGTTGTCGGCATTCAACCACAGACTGCGGATCTCCTAACAGTCCGTTAAGATGCAGTTGACTTTCAGATGCGGCGGGGCTAGAAGCCCGCCGCAATCGCTGCAGGACAGCACGACCATGAACTTATCCCCATCATCCCGAAGGCGGCCGATATACGCAATTTGTCTTTGACCGCGTGAAGTGCTTGGATGAGCTTGAGGCTTGGCGTAAACTGGTACGCGCAATAACCACTACAAGAAGGGAAACTCCATGAGTGTGCGTGTCTCCGGTAAACATATGGAAATTGGTGACTCATTCCGCCAGCGGATTGAAGACCAGATCGGTATGGCCGTGACGAAATACTTCGACGGGGGGTATTCGGGTCAGGTAACTGTTCACAAGTCCAGTTCTCGCTTCGCGGCCGATTGCAAGCTTCATCTCGACAGCGGTGTGGTGTTGCATGCCGCCGGAGAGGCGATGGACCCGCAGCTTGCTTTCGACGCGGCGTCCGAGCGTATCGAGAAACGTCTGCGCCGTTACAAACGCAAGCTTAAGGACCATCAGGCCGGCAATCATGCGAACGGTCAGGCTGAAGTCGCCTACACCGTCATGGACGGCGTTCCGGACGACGACGAAGAGATTGCCTCCGATTTCGCGCCGGTGATCGTTGCCGAAAGCACGAAGCAATTGAAGACCATGTCGGTGGCGACGGCTGTGATGGCGCTCGACATGACCGACGAACCGTTGCTGCTCTTCCGCAGTCCCGGCAAGGAACATCTGAACATCGTCTACCGTCGTCAGGACGGTAACATTGGCTGGATCGACGCGGCCAATATCAAAGGCTGAGAATAGAAGATGAGCGGCGGCTCCGTGCCTAAGTAGGCCGACCGCCGCTCCCCCGTTATCGGTTCTCGGCGACACGAAGGATAAAGAGAATGGCATTGGCAGATTTGCTACACCAAGATGCGATCATCCCCGCCTTGAGGGCAAATTCCAAAAAACAACTGCTTCAGGAGCTGGCAGCCAAAGCCTCCAAACTGACCGGACTTCCCGAACGAGAGATTTTCGACGTGGTGCTGCAGCGCGAGCGCCTGGGCTCCACCGGCGTCGGCAACGGCATCGCCATCCCGCATGGCAAGCTTGCCAGCATCAAATCCATCGCAGGCATTTTCGCGCGCCTCGAAGCACCGGTCGATTTTGAGGCGCTGGACGACCAGCCCGTCGACCTCGTCTTCCTGCTGCTCGCGCCTGAAGGCGCAGGCGCCGATCATCTCAAGGCACTCTCACGCATCGCCCGCGTTTTGCGAGACCAGGACCTGGTCGCCAAGCTGCGCGCCACCGAATCCGCTTCGGCGATCTATGCATTCCTCAACGAGGAACAGGCATCCAACGCCGCTTAACGGTGACTTGGATCACATCGGATCAAGGCAAAAATAAGAGCCGGATGATTGTGGATCATCCGGCTCTTATTTTTTTATCGCGTGAAGATCAGGCGTCTTTTTCGTCCAGCGGGCTGTTGGCGCCCTCTGCGTTCTCGACGATCTTGGGGCCGCCCTTGGCGACGCCGACCATGGCCGGGCGCAGAACGCGCTCGCCGATGACGAAGCCGGCCTGCACGACCTGCACGACCGTATTGTTCGGCACCTCTGAATTCGGCACCTCGAACATCGCCTGATGGAAATTGGGGTCGAACTTCTGCCCGATCGGTTCGATCTGGCGCACGCCATGGCGCTCCAGTGCCGAGAGCATGGAACGCTCGGTCATCTCGACGCCGTCGATCAGCGTCTGCAGGCCGGCATCGGCGCCGGCGCGCGCTTCGGCCGGAATGGCGTCCAGCGTGCGGCGCAGATTGTCCGCCACTGCAAGCATGTCGCGGGCGAAGCTCGCCACGGAATAGGACTTCGCATCCTTCACATCACGCTCGGTGCGGCGGCGAAGATTGTCCATCTCGGCGGCGAGGCGAAGGTAGCGGTCACGCAGTTCGCCGTTTTCGGCCTTCAGCAGCTCGACCGGGTCCGGCTGAGACGGCTCGGTCGCATCAATGGTTTCCGCTGCGTCTTGAGCGAAATCCGCTGATGTGTCGGCCGCCGCGGCGTCAGGTCCGGTTTTCGTTGTTTCGTCGGTCATGACGGTCTCCGAATTGCTTTGTCTTTTGGATGTGCCCGATATCGAGGTTTAGCCGGAAAAAATCAAGGCTTTGTCGAGAAGATCAGCCAATTCGTGGCATTACGACGGTGGCAAGATACCGGCGGATCAGAGACGCTGGTTGCGACTCGGCTATCCAGGCCTTCTCTCCGGTGATATAGTTAAGCGTATCTCAACACGGCGGGTGAGATCAATGTCCAGCGGCAAATCCCTTTCCGGCAAATGTTTCTGCGGTGCAGTCGAGGTCACCGTCGACGGCGAGCCTATCGCGATGGGCTATTGCCACTGCGATTCCTGCCGGGAATGGTCGGCGGGACCGGTCAATGCCTTCTCGCTCTGGCCGCCCGAAGCCGTCCACATTACCAAGGGTGCAGATCGCATCGGCAGCTACCAGAAGACCGAAACGAGCGTGCGCAAGTGGTGCACGGTCTGCGGGGGCCATCTGCTGACGGAGCATCCCCCATGGGGCGTAACCGATGTTTACGCCGCTGTCCTTCCCGGTCTCGACTTTCAACCGGCATTTCACGCCAATTACGAGACGACGGTGCTGCACATGAAAGATGGACTGCCGAAGCAGAAGGATTTTCCGGCGGAAATGGGCGGATCGGGAACGCTGCTTCCCGACTAGGCGTCAGATCCCTGGCCGCGACAGCCTCGAAATCAGCTGTGCCGTATAATCCACCATGGGTACGATGCGTGCGTAGTTCAGCCGCGTCGGACCGATGACGCCGACTGCTCCGACGATGCGATCGTCATCGTCGCGGTAGGGAGCGACGATGAGCGATGAGCCGGACAGCGAAAAGAGCTTGTTTTCCGAACCGATGAAGATACGCACCCCCGGTCCGCTTTCCGCAAGGTTGAGGATCTCGATGAGACTGTCCTTCTTTTCAAGGTCATCGAATAGCAGACGCAGCCGGTCCAGATCCTCGGCGCCGCCGACGTCGGCCAGCAGATTGGCGTGGCCACGCACGATGAGTTGCGTCGGCTTGCCTTCGGCGTCGTCACCCGACAGCACCGCAATTCCGCGCTCGACCAGCTCATGCGACAGGCTGTCCAACTCCTGGCGGACGCTATCCTTCAGACTTTGCACACGCCGGCGGAATTCCGGAAGGGTCTGGCCGGCCATATGAGCATTGAGGAAATTGGCGGCCTCCGTCAGCTGCGACGAGGTGATGCCGGCCGGCAGTTCGATGATGCGGTTTTCGACCTGGTCATGATCGCCGACAAGCACCGCAAGCGCCTTGGTCGGCTCCAGGCGGATGAATTCCACATGCTTCAGCACGGGATCGCTTTTCGCGGTAATGACCAGGCCGGCGCCGCGCGAAATGCCGGACAGCATGCGGCTCGCCTCGGACATGACCGATTCCATCGGCTGGTCGCGATTGCTCCCGCGCACCTGCCGATCGATGTTGGCGCGGTCCTCGGCGGAGAGGTCACCGACCTGCATGAAGGCGTCGACGAAGAAGCGCAGGCCGATCTGGGTCGGCAGCCGGCCGGCGCTGATATGCGGCGAATAGATGAGACCAAGCTCTTCCAAGTCGCTCATGACATTGCGCACCGAAGCTGGCGACAAGGACATGGGCAGCAGGCGCGAAAGATTGCGCGAACCGAGCGGCTCGCCGTTTTCGAGATAGCCTTCGACGATGCGGCGAAAGATTTCCTTGGAGCGTTCGTCAAGCGCAGCAATGACATCCGAAACCGTCGATGTCGTAAATACCATTTTGCTGCCAAATCCGTTCCATTGAGCCTTAGTGAAAATATAATCATTCAGTTAGCAATCGCAAAAGGGAAAAATGCGGTTACCGCCGCAGTGGGGCATTAAAGCCTGCTTTTCCTTTGCAAAAGCCTCCTCTGGGTCGTAGAAGCGGTCATCGAAGTTTCAGGAGAGTGGAATGCGGCCTTCAGGCAGAAAAACCGATCAGATGCGCAAGGTGTCGTTCGAGCGCAATTTTTCCAAGCATGCGGAAGGCTCGTGCCTGGTCAAGTTCGGCGATACGCATGTGCTCTGCACGGCAAGCCTGGAAGAAAAGACGCCGCCATGGCTGCGCAACAGCGGCAAGGGTTGGGTCACGGCTGAATACGGCATGCTGCCGCGCGCGACCGGCGAGCGCATGAAGCGCGAAGCTGCCGCCGGCAAGCAGGGCGGCCGCACGCAGGAAATCCAGCGCCTCATCGGCCGCTCGCTGCGCGCCGTCGTCGACCTGAAGGAGCTCGGCGAACGTCAGATCACCGTCGACTGCGACGTCATCCAGGCCGATGGCGGCACGCGGACCGCGGCGATCACCGGTGGGTGGATCGCGCTCTACGATTGCATGAAGTGGATGGAAAGCCGCAACATGATCAAAGTCGACCGCGTACTGAAAGATCACATCGCGGCGATCTCCTGCGGCATCTTCGCCAGCCAGCCGGTGATCGACCTCGATTATCTCGAGGATTCCTCGGCAGAAACCGACGCCAACTTCGTCATGACCGGCAAAGGCGGGATCGTCGAGATCCAGGGAACGGCCGAGGGCACGCCCTTCAGCGAAGAAGAATTCGCCACGCTCCTGGGCCTTGCCAAGAACGGCATTGCCGAACTGGTGGATCTGCAGAAGCAGGCGATCGTCTGAGGATATCCTGCAATGGCGGACGCGGCTCTCGAAGGCATCTTGGAAACCGCTCTCTATGCGGACGATCTCGATGCGATCGAGGCCTTTTATAGCGGCATTCTCGGGCTCGAGAAGATCGCACGTGGTGGTAACCGCCATGTCTTTTATCGTTGCGGGCCGGGCGTGCTGTTGATCTTCAATCCGGCCGAGACGATGAAGCCGCCGGAACCGGGCTCCCTTCCCGTGCCGCCGCATGGCACGACGGGCGATGGTCATGTCTGCTTTCGGCTCAGCGGCGACGACATCGAGGCAATGGCCCGGAAGCTGAAGGCTGCGGGCATTGCCATCGAAGCCGATTTTCACTGGCCGAACGGCGGCCGCTCGATCTATTTCCGCGATCCGGCCGGCAACAGCCTGGAATGCGCCGAACCCCGCATCTGGGGCTTATGACGGGACAAGACATGCGCAAACTCGATACCAAGACCATCGTCGTCGCCAGCCACAATGCCGGCAAGATCCGCGAAATCGAGGATCTGATCGGCCCCTTCGGCTTTGCCGCCAAGTCGGCCGCCGACCTCAATTTCATCGAACCGGACGAAACAGGCACGACCTTCGAGGAAAATGCCGCGATCAAGGCCCTGGCCTCGGCGCATGCTTCCGGCCTGCCGGCACTGTCCGACGATTCCGGCCTGGTGATCGATGCGCTCGGCGGCGATCCGGGGGTCTATACCGCCAACTGGGCTGAAACAGCTGACGGCACTCGCGACTTCGCCATGGCGATGCAGAAGGTCGAAACCGCGCTGGAAAAAGCCGGCGCCACCTCGCCTGAACGCCGTACGGCTCGTTTCGTCAGCGTGCTTTGCCTTGCCTGGCCGGACGGACATACCGAACTTTTCCGCGGCGAAGTCGAAGGCGCCGTCGTCTGGCCGCCGCGCGGCACCCAGGGCTTCGGCTATGATCCGATATTCCAGCCGGAGGGATATGAGACGACCTTCGGCGAGATGAGCGCCGACGAGAAGCATGGCTGGAAGCCCGGCAATCCGCAGGCGCTGTCGCATCGCGCCCGCGCCTTCAAGGTCTTTGTCGAAACCTGTCTGGAGGCGTAGGCTTACTTCGTGGAGATCATGGATTCGCAAGACCTGATGCGCGGGGCGCAATTGCTACCGGATACCGGCGAGCCTGGTTTCGGCGTCTATGTGCATTGGCCCTTCTGCGCGGCCAAATGTCCCTATTGCGATTTCAACAGCCATGTCCGTCACCAGCCTGTTGATCAGGAGCGTTTCGCTGCCGCCTTTCTGAAGGAGATGGCATCGATGCGGATGATCAGCGGCCCGAAAACAGTGACCAGCATCTTCCTCGGCGGCGGCACACCTTCGCTGATGAAGCCGGAGACGGTCGGTGCGATCCTCGATGGCATCGCCAGGACCTGGCATGTGCCTGACGGCATTGAGATCACCATGGAGGCCAATCCATCGAGCGTCGAGGCCGAGCGCTTCCGCGGCTATCGCGCCACCGGTGTCAATCGCGTGTCGATGGGCGTGCAGGCACTGAACGACCGCGACCTGAAATTCCTGGGCCGCCTGCACGATGTCGCCGACGCGCTGAAGGCGATCAAGCTGGCGCGCGAGATCTTCCCGCGCATGTCCTTCGACCTCATCTATGCCCGCCCGAACCAGACAGTCGAGGAATGGGAACGCGAGCTGAAGGAGGCAATCTCCTACGCCGTCGACCACCTCTCGCTCTATCAATTGACCATCGAGGAAGGCACGCCCTTCTACGGCCTTCACAAGGCCGGTAAATTGATCGTGCCCGACGGCGACCAGTCGGCGCTGCTCTACGAGGCAACGCAGGAGATCACCGAGCGCGAGGGCATGCCGGCCTACGAGGTCTCCAACCACGCGCGTCCCGGCGCCGAAAGCCGGCATAATCTCACCTACTGGCGCTATGGCGACTATGCCGGGATCGGTCCCGGCGCCCATGGCCGGCTGACCCGCGGCTCGCAAAAGCTTGCAACGGCCACCGAGCGGAAGCCGGAGAGCTGGCTTGAGATGGTCGAGCGCGACGGCCATGGCATGGTCGATCAGGAAATGCTCGGCTTCGACGAGCAGGCCGACGAATTGCTGCTGATGGGCCTGCGCCTGAAGGAGGGTGTCGACCTCGCCCGCTGGCAGGAACTCTCCGGCCGGGATCCAGATCCGCAGCGCGAGGCTTTCCTGCTGGAGCACGGGTTCATCGAGCGGCTGGGCAATTCCCGCCTGCGCTGCACGCCGACGGGAATGCTGCTCCTCGATTCCGTCGTTGCCGATCTGGCCTGTTAGTCACCTCCCTCGAGGGCGGGGCAATTGCATATGGGGCATGCCGGTGCCGCAAGCTCCTTCTCCCCTCGGGGAGAAGTTGGCCCGAAGGGTCGGATGAGGGGGCGCGGCAACGATCTCATCTCATATGCGATTCCCCTGCCCTCAAGAGGAGGGTAAACAGCCGTCCGTCGATCGCCGCAAGGCCGAGCGCGATCATCGCCATGCCGATGAAGTGCTTCGGCTGCAAGTCCTCGCCGAGAATCAGTGCACCGAGCAGGATGGCGCTGACAGGGATGAGGAAGGTCACCAGCATCAAGTTGGTAGCGCCTGCGGTCGCGAGAATGCGGAAGAACAGCACATAGGCGACGGCCGTCGACAGGATGGCGAGGCCCGCGAGCGCCAGCCAGGTTTCGGCCGATGGCATCGCGAGCGTCCAGGGGCGGTCAACGAAAAGAGCGATCGGCAGCAGCAGGACGGTCGAGGCCGTCACCTGACCGGCGGCGGGAATGATGGGCGCCAACCCCATGCGGCGGAAGCGGCGTCCGAATATGCCGGCGAGGGAATAGGTGAAGGCGGCTCCCAATACGGCGAGCTGCGCCAGCACATTCGAACCGAGGCTTGCGAGCACCGACGGGCCGATCATCAGGGCCACGCCGCCAAAGCCGACGATGACGCCGACCAGGCGATTGCCGGTCATCTTCTCATCCGACGTCAGAAGATGCGCGACCACGACGCCGAAAAGCGGTGTCGTCGCGTTGAGAATCGAGGCAAGGCCGCTGGCAATATGTGTCTGGCCCCAGACGATCAGCAGGAAGGGAACAACATTGTTGAGGAAGCCCATGCCGAAGAAGGCGAGCCAGGCCTGGCGATCGCGTGGCATGGAATGCCCGGTCATGCGCACAATGACATGCAGAGCGATAGCGGCAAGTGCGACACGCGCTGTCACGATGGTAAAGGGCGGCAGTTCATGGACCAGAATGCCGTTGAACAGGAAGGAGCCGCCCCAGAGGAGGGATAATCCCACAAGCATGCCCCACTCGACTGCGCCCATGGACTTCTGCGGCATCACGATAGTCTCCAGTATTTCATTCGATTGAGTTTTACTTATGGACGGCCGGAATCTCATACTGTTGCCAACCATCGGAATTGCTGAAATAATCTCGCGATAGCGGGCCTCTGGCAAGCGAGTCTTTCTCACTCCATGATTTAGCTGAACTCAATCATTATGGATCAGTTGCCGTCTCTTTCGGCCCTCAGGGCCTTCGAAGCATCAGCCCGTCATCTCAGCATGACGCTGGCGGCAAACGAGCTGCATGTCACGCCTGGCGCCATCAGCCTGCAGATCCGGGACCTCGAAAGCGCGCTCGGCGTACGGCTTTTCGAGCGCCGGGCGCGCAGCCTTGCGTTGACCACAGACGGCGCCGACTATTTCGCGACGATGCGCACGGCCTTCCGCCTCATTCGCGAGGCAACCACGGCCCTGACGATGCGCTCAAGGGACACAGTGCTGACCGTCGCCTGCACTGCCGGTTTTGCCACGCATTGGCTGGTGCCGCGGCTTCGGCGCTTCGAGCAGGCTCATCCCGATATCGATCTGCGCATCAGCGCCTCGCATCGCATGATGGATTTCCAGCGGGACGGGATCGACATCGCCATCCGCCACGGGCTCGGCGGCTATGAAGGGCTGGCAAGCGAAAGGCTGCTCGATGACGAATATGTGCCGATTTGCACCCCCGAGATGGCGGCGACACTCGGCCCCTCGCCCGTCGTCGACAATCTGGCGGATCAGACCCTGATTCATGATGTCTATCGGCGCGACTGGGAACTCTGGTTGCAAGCTGCAGGCGCGACGCGTGTGGACGCCACGCGCGGGCCGGTCTTCACGGATGGCACCGGGGCTTATCACGCCATGAAGGCAGGGCTCGGCATCGCACTGATGCGCCGCTCCTTCGTCGAGCAGGAATTGGCAGGCGGGACGCTGGTAGCCCCCTTCCCCATCGGGTTTGCCAGCGCACTCGCCTATCATCTCGTCTATCCGCCGGGCGCGCTGGAACGGCCGGCGGTTGCGGCCCTCCGCTCCTGGCTGTTCTCCGAAGTCTCACATGCGACGCCACCGACATAGGCAGGCCCGAACACTCAATCGGTCATCCCCGTCAACATCAAGCAGACAAGGTCACCCAAAGAAAACGGCCGGCGCTGAGGCCGGCCGTGAAACGAAGAGCAGATAGCGCCCGCCGCTTATTCGTTGATGAGGCGCTTGAGCAGCTCGATCTCATGCGACAACTTGGTGTCGCCCGAGATCAGTTCCTCGATCTTGCGCACCGCATGCAGCACGGTCGTATGATCGCGACCGCCGAACCTGCGACCGATCTCCGGGAAGGAGCGCGGTGTCAGTGTCTTCGACAGATACATGGCGATCTGGCGCGGCTTCACGATGACGCGGGTGCGACGATTGGAGACCAGCTCCTGGCGCGAGACATTATAGTGACGCGCGACAATGCGCTGGATGTCCTCGATGCGGACGCGACGCGGCTCGCCGGAACCGACCAGATGCGCGAGAAGCTCGTCGACGCGCTCGACCGTCAGGTTCGGCTCGAAGGAACGGCGGAAGATGAGTTGATTGAACGCGCCTTCCAGCTCGCGACCGCTTGCCGTGACATTGCGGGCGACGTGAGACAGAAGCTCCGCCGGGATTTCCAGCGACGGATCGTCCTGACGGGCCGCATCCAGACGGCGCTTGAGGATTTCAAGACGCATTTCATAGTCCGGTGCCTCGACCTCGATCGCCACGCCACCCTGAAGACGCGAGCGGACGCGTGGATCGAGCGATTCCAGTTCCCAGGGAGCGCGATCGGCAGCGACGACAACCTGCTTGGCGCTGTCGAGCAGCATATTGAGCAGATGGCAGAACTCGTGCTGGATCATCTTGCCCTGCAGGAACTGCATGTCGTCGATGATGAGCAGGTCGATGTTGCGCAGGGAATCCTTCAGCGTCAGCGCATCATTGTCGCGAATCGCGGTTGCGAAGCGCCACATGAAGTATTCCGCCGTCAGATAGACCACGCGCAGGTTGCGCGGATTCTGTACGGCGGCATTGGCGATCGCCTGCAACAGATGCGTCTTGCCGAGACCGACCGTCGAATGAACGAAGAGCGGATTAAACCGCACGGCGCCTGAGCCGGCTTCAGCGATGGTCTTGGCGGCGGCAAGGCTCACCCGGTTCGAGCTGCCCTCGACATAGGTGTCGAAGGTAAAGCGGGAATCGAGCGGCGAGCCGAACAGCGGCATACCTCCCGTCGCAGGCCGGGCAGCGGCTGCCGCGCTTACCGCCTGAGCGACCGCGTGGCCGGCGGGCTGCGCTACAGAACGGCGGATCGGCGCCACGGCAGCCTGATCCGATACAACAGCCTGTTCGTCAGCACCCGGCTTCGCGCTGTGCCGCGTCGCCGTACGCACCAGAATTTCAACTTTCAGGATCTCCGCGTCTTCTGTCTGGAACAAGCCGGTGATCATATCGAGATAGCGATTATTGATCCACGACTTCAGAAAGGTCGTCGGAACCGTAAGGCGCACAACACTCTTGGAGACCGAATGCAGTTTAAGTCGGCCGAACCAGCTGGCATAGACGTCAGGACCAACCTGCGCCTTCAAGCGCGCACTGACACGTTCGAACAAAACATTTTGCGCCACGTCTCCTTTTTCCCCCGCCGCTTCTAGGCAAACCGCACTGAACGCCTGCGCATTGTCCCCGGTTTCCAACGCACCCGTCGTCCTCGTATGTATCTGCATAAAGTGCCGCCTTCCACAGTCTCGTTATAGGACGAAACGACATCGAGCCGCCGTCCTTAGGTCTTCGCCATGACATGACGGTCGCGCTCGTTTTTCAAGCTGCGCCGCATGCCGGTTCATCAGCCGAGCCCAGCCAAGAGGCTTTACAAAAAAACCGCGGCGAAAACTGCTCTTTAAAGCGGCCTTCGTCTTGGCGTTCGTAACCGGAGCATCGGTCGGTCCTCGTATTCCGACCAGTGCCCCAGCGGCTGTCAATTTTTCTCCCCTCCCCACAGCCACGCTTATGACTTAGGCTGCAAAGGACAGACAAGCTTCCTCGTTCCGCCAGCGTTGCCGCTTACGGTCTTAACTCGTCAACTGTTTGAAAAAACGGGGCTGAACTGCTCCGTCACAAGGGACAAAAATCATCCACTCCGCCTTTAGTGGCAGTGTTCGCCGAAGCCGTTTCAGATGATGTCCGCGCCCCTTGTTGAAATGCATTTAGGCAGGATCGAACGCAGATATCAACGATGAATTTTACACAAAATTAAGAGGCAGCCATTGACTCGTGAAGCCGTTTTTGACTGTCACATGGCCTTCAAAAAAGAATCGCTGTTGAATCAAGGAGATTCCCGTTCAGCGCGATTCTCACAGGTTTCAAAACAAAAAAATAAAAAAATCCCTTGACTCACTTGTGAGCCGGCAACGCGTCACGCAGATCACCCAGCGCTGAGATATCCTGCCGCAAGCCTTTGTTTTCAAATGTGTATTTCTGTCACGTCACTGACATGATCAGCCGGCTACATTTTAGCATTATGGCGTTTTTTTGGCCGAATCCAAAAAGCCCGGCACAAGGCCGGGCTCAAGTCTAACGATTAAATCGTTAAGGAAAAATTACGCTGTCGGGGCCGAGAGAGCCTTCACACGCTTGGCAAGACGCGAAACCTTGCGGGAAGCGGTGTTGGCGTGAAGCACGCCCTTGGTCGCGGCGCGAGCCAGTTCAGGCTGGGCGGCGATGAAAGCTGCCTTGGCGAGATCTGCATCACCCGATGCGATGGCTTCTTCGACCTGACGGACGAAAGTGCGAACGCGCGAGCGACGAGCCTTGTTGACATCGGTGCGGCGGGCGATCTTGCGGGTCGCTTTTTTCGCCGAGCTGGTATTGGCCATGTATGCCTCTCTTAGAATTCAAACACAGCTCCGTCACTGCAGCGCGGGCCCTGCGGCCTCTTCATCCAGCAATGCGGGAGCAATTGCGGAAAACCAGAGCGGCTTTCCAAACTGTGGCGGGCATATAACTGGAATGAGCCGCGCCGTCAACGCGGATTCTCGTCAAAGGCTCGTAATTCCGAATTCCGCCCCTCACCGGTTCTTGAAGGCCGGCTTACGCTTTTCGACAAAGGCGGTCATCCCCTCCTTCTGATCCTCCGTGGCGAACAGGCTATGGAAAAGGCGGCGCTCGAAGCGCAAGCCCTCTTCCAGCGTGGTTTCCAAGGCGCGGTTCACCGCCTCCTTGGCCATCAGCACCGAGGGACGAGAGAGCGAGGCGATCTTGGCGGCGGCGGCCAATGCCTCGTCCAGCAGCTTGTCGGCCGCCACGACGCGAGACACCAGGCCCGAGCGTTCAGCCTCTGCTGCGTCCATCATCCGGCCGGTCAGCACCAGATCCATCGCCTTCGCCTTGCCGACGGCGCGTGTCAGGCGCTGCGAGCCGCCCATGCCGGGGATGATGCCGAGCGTGATTTCCGGCTGACCGAACTTCGCCGTCTCGGCGGCAATGATGAAATCGCACATCATGGCCAGCTCGCAGCCGCCACCGAGTGCGAAA
Organism: Rhizobium sp. SG570; assembly: GCF_012275345.1. Lineage (NCBI taxonomy): Bacteria > Pseudomonadati > Pseudomonadota > Alphaproteobacteria > Hyphomicrobiales > Rhizobiaceae > Rhizobium > Rhizobium sp. SG570. The sequence goes on from NZ_JAAZQI010000006.1 coordinate 103,036, forward strand.
CCGCTGACGGCGGCAATCACGGGCTTACGCGCCCTGGCGATCTCGTCCCAGCCGCTCATCAAGTCGCCCTTGTAGACGTCAACGAAATCGAGCGGCTGCATTTCCTTGATATCGGCGCCGGCCGCGAAGGCCTTTTCCGAGCCGGTGAGCACGATCGCGCCGATCGCATCATCAAGATGGAAGGCGGCATAGGCCTGCTTCAGCTCGGCAAGCACCGTGGAATTCAGCGCGTTCAGCGCCTGCGGCCGATTGAGCCGGATGAGGCCGACAGCCCCATGAGTTTCGACGATCAGGGTTTCGTAAGCCACTTGTCTCTCCCTTCAATCAGCTTTGGCAGGCGGCGCAATAGAAAGAAGAGCGCCCTGCCTGGACGATGCGGCTGACCGTACCGCCGCAACCCGGCGTGCCGCAAGGCTGGGCTTCGCGGTCATAGACGGAAAAGGAATGCTGGAAATAGCCAAGCGACCCATCCGTCTGGATATGATCACGCAACGACGAGCCGCCTGCCGCGATCGCGTCGGCGATGACAGCGCGGATCGCGGCCACCAGCCTCAACAGCTCCTCCTTCGGGCCGCCGGTGTCGGTGACCAGCGTGCCGGCGGCGCGCAGGGGCGACAGATGAGAGCGCCACAGCGCCTCGCAGACATATATATTGCCGAGGCCGGCGATATTCTTCTGATCCAGCAGCGCGCTCTTCAGCGGCTGCGCCTTGCCGGCGAAGCGTTCGGCCAGATAGTCGGCGCCCAGTTTGTTGCCGGTGGGTTCCGGGCCAAGATCGCGGAAGAAGGGGTGGCTGGCGATATCGGCTCGCCTGACGACATCCATGAAGCCGAAGCGACGCGGATCGTTGTAGATCACGCGCGCGTCACCGCCTGCACCCGCCAGATGGAAGACGACATGATCGTGCTTCTCGTCCTTGGAACGCGGATGGTGGAATGCTCCGGGCGTCTCCGACGACGGGCCGGCCTCGACCCGGAACGAACCGGACATGCCGAGATGGGCGACGATCGTCATGCCGTCATCGAGGTCGATCAGCAGATATTTGGCGCGGCGCGACAGCGACGTGATGCCGCGCCCCGAGACCGCTTGCGAGAAGCCGGCCGGGAACGGAAAGCGCAGATCGCCGCGGCGCAGTTCCAGCTCTTTCAACAGGGCGCCTTCCATGGAAGGCGCCAGCCCTCGTCTGACGGTCTCGACCTCTGGTAATTCCGGCATGGCTATCCATCTTTATGTTTCAACCGCTTATGATCTGGGCTATAGCCCAAGGGCATTGCGGCTGGTGATCTGGCTGATGAGATAGCGTGGCAAAGGCGATTTCGCTATGGTCCGCCGCTGAATACTGCGTAATTCCCTAGATCGGAATCGATTTAAGGATAAAATTATGCAGCAAATTTAAAGGACTACAGCGACCTTTGCGCGTCACATATGACACGCGGCGCTATAGTGTAACGGAGTTGAGCCGATGGCAGACAGCCGCACCTCCGCCGATGGCGGCATGGAAACATCCTATGGCTTTCGCGAAGTGGCCGATGGCGAAAAGCAGGGCCTCGTCAACGAGGTGTTCCACAAGGTTGCCAAGCGCTACGATGTCATGAACGACGTCATGTCCATGGGCCTGCACCGGGCCTGGAAGGACGCCATGATCGCGGCGCTCAACCCGCGTAAGGATGCGGCCTACAAGGTCCTCGACGTTGCCGGCGGCACGGGCGACATCGCCTTCCGCATCGTCGAAGCCTCGAACCGGCTGGCGCATGCGACGGTGCTCGACATCAACGGCTCGATGCTCGGCGTCGGCGCGGAACGCGCGGAAAAGAAGAAGCTCTCCGACAATCTCACCTTCGTCGAAGCGAATGCCGAGGAACTGCCCTTCGAACCCAACTCGTTCGACGCCTATACGATCGCCTTCGGCATCCGCAACGTCCCTCATATCGACGTGGCGCTGAAGGAAGCCTATCGCGTGCTGAAGCGCGGCGGCCGGCTGCTGGTGCTCGAATTCTCCGAGGTCAACCTGCCGCTGCTCGACCGCGTCTATGACGCCTGGTCCTTCAACGCCATTCCGCGCTTCGGCAAGGCGATCACCGGCGAGGCCGAGCCCTACCAGTATCTGGTGGAATCGATCCGCAAATTCCCGAACCAGCAGGATTTTGCGACGATGATCGGCGAGGCCGGCTTCTCGCGCGTGAGCTTCACCAACTATACCGGCGGCATCGCCGCCCTGCACTCCGGCTGGAAGCTCTAAAGCATGATGTCGAGCCATGTGACGCGGTCGACGGCCTCCATTTCCCGAGACCTTGAGACGCTATGAGTGCTTTCAACGCATATTTCGGCCTTCTCAGGGTCGGCTGGGTGCTGGTGCGCGAGGGCGTGGTCATTGCGCTTCCCTCGGAAGGCCTGCCGCCTTCCGTCAGCCTCGCCAAATCCTTCGTCGGTATCTTTGCCCGCAAGAGTGCCAAGAACCAGGCCCGCAGCGACCGGCTTTCCAAAGCTGTCGAACGGCTCGGGCCGTCCTATGTGAAGATCGGCCAGTTCCTGGCGACGCGGCCCGACGTCGTTGGCGTCGACATGGCCAACGACCTGTCGCAGCTGCAGGACCGCATGGCCTTCTTTCCCCATGCCGCCGCGAAATCATCGATCGAAGGCTCGCTCGGCCGCAAACTCGATGAGCTTTATGTCAGTTTTGGCGAACCAATCGCGGCCGCCTCCATCGCCCAGGTGCATCCGGCCGAGGTAGAGACGCCGGGGGGGACCAAGCGCGTTGCCGTCAAGGTGATCCGTCCCGGCGTTCGCCAGCGTTTCGTAAACGATATCAAGGCGATGTATCTCGTCGCCAACCTGCAGGAGCGCTTCCTTCCCTCCAGTCGGCGCCTCAGGCCCGTCGAGGTGACGCGGACGCTCGAGCAGACCACCAAGGTCGAGATGGATCTGCGCCTGGAGGCGGCGGCCCTTTCCGAAATCGCTGAAAATACCGAGAAAGACCCGGGCTTCCGCGTCCCCAAGGTCGATTGGGAGCGCACCGGCCGCGACGTCATCACCATGGAGTGGATCGACGGCGTCAAGATGTCAGATGTCGAGGGGCTCAAAGCCGCCGGGCACGATCTCAACGCGCTCGCCGATACGCTGATCCAATCCTTCCTTCGCCATACGCTGCGCGACGGCTTCTTCCACGCCGACATGCATCCCGGCAATCTCTTCGTCGATGCCGCCGGCACGATCGTCGCCGTCGACATGGGCATTGTCGGCCGCCTCGGCAACAAGGAACGTCGTTTCCTCGCTGAGATCCTCTATGGCTTCATCACACGCGATTACATCCGCGTCGCCGAGGTGCATTTCGAGGCAGGCTATGTGCCCGCTCATCACAATACGGAGAGTTTCGCACAGGCGATCCGCGCCATCGGCGAGCCGATCCATGGTCAGCCGGCCGAGACGATCTCCATGGGCAAGCTGCTGACGCTGCTCTTCGAAGTAACCCAACTCTTCGACATGGAGACACGGCCGGAGCTGGTTATGCTGCAGAAGACGATGGTCGTGGTCGAGGGCGTGTCACGCATGCTCAATCCACGCTTCAACATGTGGAAGGCTTCGGAACCCGTCGTCGGAGACTGGATCCGCACCAATCTCGGCCCGAAGCGCATCGTAACCGACCTCAAGGACGGTTTGAAGGCGGCCTTGAAACTCGCCGAGGCAGCGCCCGAAATTGCCGCCAAGACGGAGAAATTCCATCACGAATTGCTGCGCATGAGCGAGAATGGTCTTCGCTTCGACCCGCAGACCGCCGAGGCGATCGGCAAGGCGGAGGCCAAGCACAGCCGCTCCGGCCGCCTCGCACTATGGGTGATCGCGCTGACGCTCCTCTATATCGCCTGGCAACTGAGCTGACCTTCAGCGCCCCCTGGCGCTCGCGCATCTGCGAAGATTGCCGCCATTGATGCGAGAGGTAATCACTTCCTCCTGCACGCGCTTTTGCTTGGCGATGACAACATACCCGTGCAAACGCCGAGTTGCATCGCAGCCGGACTCGCCTCAAAATTCAAAAGCGCCGCTGAATGAGGTGTTCGCCATTTGGGATATCCCATTTGCGATAAGGCTCGCATAGCCTTGCGAAAAAGGAGAACAAGGACAATGGAGCGTCAGAGAGCCGGCATCGAACTCACCGGGCAACCCTTGGGGTTCAGCGATCTGGTGCGGATCGGCGCTGGCACCGCCATGCCTTCGGCATCGGAAAGCGGCATGGCGCGGGTGCGTCTGGCGCGCGGCGTTCTCGAAAGCACGATCCAGTCCGGCATGCCGGTCTACGGCTCCACGACCGGCGTCGGGGCCATGAAGGATGTCGAATGGTCGCCGGAAGATCTCGATGCCTTCAATCTCGGCCTGGTGCGCGCCCATCATTTCGGCACCGGCGCACCCTTTTCCATGTCGGTCGTGCGCAATGCCATGGCGATCCGCGTCAACACGGCGCTAACAGGCCAAGTCGGCTGCTCGCCGGGGCTGATCGACGCCTATCTTCAGCTTCTGCATACGGATGTCATTCCCGTCGTTCGTCGTACCGGCTCGATCGGTTGTGCCGATATCGGCCTTATGGGCCAGATCGGCGCGGTGCTGACCGGGGTCGGCGAGGCGGTCTATCGCGGCCGGCGCATGCAGGCGGCCGATGCCTTTACCGCTGCCGGTATCAATCCGGTGAAGATGCTGCCGCGTGACAGCCTCGCCTCGCTCAGCGTCAATGCCGTGAGTTTCGCGGCGGCGGCGGAGACCACCCGCAACGCCGCCTCCTCGATCCGGGTGCTGCTGGCGACCAGCATGATGGCCGCCGGCGCGCTCGGCGCCTCGCGTGATCCCTGGTATGCGGTGCGCCATGTCGGCACGGCGCGCGAAGCGCTGATCGGCGCATGGCTCTGCAACGCTTCGGACGAATGGCCGTGGCCCGTCGCAACGCATGTGCAGGATCCTTTGAGCCTGCGCATGATCGCCCAGGTCTACGGCGCTGTCAGCGAGAACCTGCTGACCGCGGGCCACAAGATCCTGGCCGCCACCGGCCGTTCCGACGACAATCCCGTCATCGTCGACGGGCGCGTCATGACGTCGGGAGGCTCGCTGCCGCTCGACGTCACCATCCTGCTCGAGGCCGCCGTCATCTGCATGGCGCATGCCGCTCGCAATGCCTTCAACCACTGCGTCCTGCTCGGCAACGGCCAGCGGCGCGGCCTGCCGGTCAATCTCGTGCCGGAAGGCAGGATCGCGACCGGCTTCGGCCCGATCATCAAGCTCGCAGGCGAGATTTTCTCGCGCGTCCTGTCCATGTCCAACCCGGTCTCGGCGCAATCGCTGGTGGTCGCGGCCGGCATGGAGGACGAGGCGGCCTTCCTGCCGCTCGTCATCGAACGTTTCGAGCGGCAGACGCGGGCACTGAAGCGCCTTGCTGCATTGGAAGCACTGCTTTCGGCCCAGGCGATGGATATTCTCGGCGACAGGCCGGAAGGCGTCGCGCGCATGCTGTACGACGTGGTGCGCAAGCATGCGGATTTCTATGTGGTCGACCGGCCGCTTTCGGCCGAAGTCGAGGCGATCGAAGAGGAACTTGCGTCCGAGGCCTTCGTTTCGGAAATGATCGCCCACAAGCCGATCCTTGCCTATGATGATTTCTTCGCGCTCGGCTCGCTGGAGCGGCTCGAGGAACGGCTTTATCGCGACACCGTCGTTATCTGAACCAACCGATAAGCGGAGAGAACGCACATGGCGGATTTCGATCTTGTTCTGCAGGGCACCGTGGTTTTGCCCGAGCGCATCGTGGAAGCGGGTTATGTCGCAGTCAGCGACGGCAAGATCGCCGAGATCGGCATCGGCGTGCCGCCGGCGGCGCGTGAGCGGCATCTGCTCGGCAAGGCGCTGATCCTGCCCGGCGCGATCGACGCGCAGGTGCATTCGCTCTCGCAGAGGGATCAGGAGGATTTCATCTGGTCAACCCGCTCGGCAGCGGCCGGCGGCGTGACCACCATCGTCGACATGCCCTATGACGAAGGCAATCTGGTCTGCTCCGCCGCAGCGGTGAAAAAGAAGGTCGACCATGCCTCGCCGCAAGCCCGCGTCGATTTCGCCCTCTATGGCACGATCGACCCGGAAGAAGGCCCGGCACGCATCGCCGAAATGGTCGAGGCCGGCGTCGCGGCCTTCAAGTTCTCCACCTTCGGCACGGACCCCAAGCGTTTCCCACGCATCCCACCTGCCCTGCTCGACGCCTGCTTTGCGGCGATCGCGCCGACCGGGCTGACCGCGGGCGTGCACAATGAGGATGACGAAGCCGTTCGGACCTACATGGAGCAGGTGAAAGCCAGCGGCGTGACAGATTATCGCGCCCATGGGCTCTCGCGGCCGCCGATCACCGAGTTGCTTGCCATGCACACGATCTTCGAGACGGGCGCCGACACCGGCTGCCCGGCCCATGTCGTGCACTGCTCGCTCGGCCGCGGCTACGACATCGCGCGCGCCTATCGCCGCGACGGCTTCGAGGCGACGGTTGAATGCTGCATCCACTATCTGACGCTCGACGAGGAAAACGATGTTCGACGCCTCGGCGGCAAGGCGAAAATAAATCCGCCGATCCGCCCGCGCGCCGAAGTGGAAACCTTGTGGCGCAAGGTGGCGGAAGGCAATGTCTGGCTGGTTTCGACCGACCACGTCAGCTGGTCGGAGAACCGCAAGAACAATCCGGATATGCTGGCGAATGCTTCCGGCGTGCCGGGACTGGAGGTCATGGTGCCGCTCTTCGTAAAGGGTGCTCTGGAGCGCGGCGTGCCGCTGACCTGGGCGGCGAAGCTCATGGCGGAAAATCCGGCCAGGCACTTCCGCCTCGACCATATCAAGGGCGCACTGACACCGGGCAAGGATGCCGATATCGTCGTGCTGGAACCGCGCGAGATGATCTATGACGCAGCGGCAAGCGGCAACAACGTCGTCGGCTGGAGCCCCTATCATGGCATCCGCCTGCCCTGGACGGTATCCGCCGCTTACCTTAGAGGCAGAAAGATTACCGAGGGACAGAAGGTGTTGGCCGAACCCGGCTCCGGCAGCTTCGTGCGTCCCTTGCCTCGCCAAATCTTTGCCGGAGAAGCCGCCCGATGAACCAACCGAAGCGCCACAACCTGCCCGTCAACGCCGACCGCATCGCCGAGGACATCGACGCGCTGGCCGGCATTACCGAGCCCGGGCACCCCTGGACACGCCGGGCCTTCTCACCGCTCTTTCTGGAAGGCCGCGCTTACATCGAGGCGCGCATGAAGGCAGCCGGGCTGGAGACGCGCATCGACGCCGGCGGCAACCTGATCGGCAGGCGCGCCGGCGCAAAACCCGGCCTCGGTACGATCCTTGTGGGATCGCATTCCGACACCGTTCCCGATGGCGGCCGGTTCGACGGCATTGCCGGCACGATCGCGGCGCTGGAAGTCGCCCGCTCCCTGAAGGATCGCGATATCCAGCTGGACCACGATCTGGAGATCGTCGATTTCCTGGCGGAGGAAGTCAGCATCTTCGGCGTCTCCTGCATCGGCAGCCGCGGCATGACCGGGCAGATACCGGAGGCATGGCTCACCCGCACCAGCGGCGAGCGCACCCTTACGCAGGGCATTGCGGAAGTCGGCGGCGATCCCGCCGTGCTGCTCGCACAGAAACGCCCGGATCTCGCCGGCTTCCTCGAACTGCATATCGAGCAGGGACCGGTGCTGGAAGCCGAGAATAAGGATATCGGCATCGTCACCGCGATTGCCGGCATCACCCGCATTGAAATCACCGTCGAAGGCCGCGCCGACCATGCCGGCACGACGCCGATGGATCGCCGTGCCGATGCGCTTGTCGCAGCCTCCCAGCTTGTGCTCGATATCAGGGAGCGGGCGGCCGAGCAGGCGAAGACGCCAGGCCATTTTGCGGCCACGGTCGGCGAATTCCGCATCGAGCCGAATGCCGCCAATGTCGTGCCGTCCAAGGTGGTGCTGCTGATCGACGGCCGTGCCGAAATTCGCGGCGACATGGAACAGTTCCTGGCCTGGATCGATGGCGCGGTGCAAAAGATAGCGACGGCTTACGGTGTGACGATCAAGCCACCTGTCCGCGTCTCAGACAATTTTCCGACGCCAGGCGATGTTGGCCTGCTCGAAACGCTCGAGCGTGCTTGCGAAACCGTCGGCGCCAAGCATCGCCGTATGGCCTCCGGCGCCGGTCACGATACCGCCTGGATCGCCAAGGTCGCGCCTGCCGCCATGATCTTCGTGCCCTGCAAGGAAGGCCGCAGCCACTGCGCCGAGGAATGGGCCGAGAATGACGATATCGCCATGGGCGCCGCCGTGCTCTTCGAAGCCGTGCGCGACATGGATAAAAAGCTCAAACAGAACCGGGAGTAGCCAATGGGACGCGTACTCGTTGCCAAGGATGTGGAAGCGGCCGTCAAGGGTGGTTCCGTTTATGCCGCCGGTGGCGGCGGCTGGGCCGATCACGGCCGCATGCTCGGCTATGCCGCAGTCAATGTCGGCAAGCCGGAGCTGGTGTCGATCGACGAGCTTAACGACAATGACTGGATCGCGACGGCAGCCGCCATCGGCGCGCCGGCCTCCACGACCCCCTGGGAAATGCAGGGCATAGACTACGTCAAGGCAGCGCAGCTACTCCAGGACGAACTCGGCGAAAAGCTCTCCGGCCTGATCATCGGCCAGAACGGTAAGTCGTCGACGCTGAACGGCTGGCTGCCGTCGGCCATCCTGGGCACCAAGGTGGTGGATGCGGTCGGCGATATCCGCGCCCATCCCACAGGCGACATGGGGTCGATCGGCATGGCAGGTTCGCCCGAGCAGATGATCCAGACCGCTGTCGGCGGCAATCGCGCCGAGAACCGCTATATCGAACTCGTGGTAAAGGGTGCGACGGCGAAGATCTCGCCGATCCTGCGCGCGGCTTCCGACCAATCCGGCGGCTTCATCGCCTCCTGCCGCAACCCGCTGCGCGCCTCCTATGTCCGCACGCATGCGGCGCTGGGCGGCATCTCCATGGCGCTCTCGCTTGGCGAGGCTATCATCGAGGCGGAAAAGAAGGGCGGCAGCGCCGTCATCGACGCCATCTGCAAGACGACCGGTGGCCATATCCTTGCCGAGGGCACGATCACCAGGAAGGATGTCGTCTATACGAAGGAAGCCTTCGATATCGGCACCATCACGGTCGGCTCCGGCGAGAAGGCCGTGGTCATGCATGTGATGAACGAATACATGGCCGTCGAAGATACCAATGGTAAGCGCCTCGCGACATTCCCCTCCGTCATCACCACGCTCTCGCCAGAAGGCGAGCCCTTGAGCGTCGGCCAATTGCATGAGGGGATGAACGTCTTCATCCTGCATGTGCCGATGGACATCATTCCGCTTTCCGCCAGCGTGCTCGACCCCACAGTCTATCCCTCCGTCGAGAAGGCCATGGGCATTGAGATCGCGAAATACGCCTTGGCCGGCAAGAAGAACTGAGGAGCGCGGAGGCTTAAATGGCCCGTGACGCCGGTCTCGAAGAATTGCTGAGAGAAGAGCTCGGGCAGCGGCCCGGGCTTAGCGAGAAAGCGATGTTCGGCGGCTGGGCCTTTCTGCTCAACGGCCACCTCCTTTGCGGCGCGCGCGAAGACGGTCTGCTGATACGCCTCGGCAAGGGCAACGACGCCTGGGCGCTGGAGCTGCACGACATCAAGCCCATGCTGTCAGGTAGCCGTGAAATACAGGGCTGGGTGCGCGCCGGGCCGGAAGCCTATGGCAACGACATGCTGCGCAAGCGGCTGCTTCTTGCCGCGCTGGACTTCGTCGAAGGCCTGCCGCCGAAATGAATGACTATCGGCGCCGCCCTCTTCTCCCCAGCGGGGAGAAGATGCCCGTCAGGACAGATGAGGGGTGAGCGACGAAGGAGTGAACGTCTGAGGGAGAAGCAAAGACGGCATATGCCGCACTACCCCCTCATCCGACCCTTCGGGCCACCTTCTCCCCAGCGGGGAGAAGGAGAACCACCAAACCAGAGGTAAGAGCAACCATGCCGAAAGCCAATCCACGTCATCCGAAATTCCCGATACCGGGCGGTCCGGAGCTGCGCGCCAAGGGCTGGCGGCAGGAAGCACTGCTGCGCCTGCTCGAAAACGTGCTCTCTGTCGGCGAAGATCCGGACAACCTCATCGTCTATGCCGCGCTCGGCAAGGCGGCGCGCAACTGGGCGGCACACAAGGGCATCGTCAAGGCCCTGACCGAGATGGATGAGAATCAGACGCTGCTCATTCAATCCGGCAAGCCGATCGGGCTGGTGCGCACGCATGACAAGGCGCCGCTGGTCATCATGGCGAACTGCAACATCGTCGGGCAGTGGGCGAAGGCGGAAGTCTTCTATGAACTGCAGCGCAAAGGCCTGATCTGCTGGGGCGGTTTGACGGCCGGCGCCTGGCAATATATCGGCAGCCAGGGCGTCATCCAGGGCACCTACGAAATCTTCATGCGCATCGCCGAGCGCCGCTTCGGCGGCGATCTTTTCGGCCGCTTCGTTTTGACTGCCGGGCTTGGCGGCATGGGCGGCGCGCAGCCGCTGGCGGGCCGCATGGCGGGTGCTGCCATCCTCTGTGTCGATATCGACGCAGAGCGGGCGAAGAAGCGCCAGGAGATCGGCTATCTTCAGGAGATCGCGCCGGACCTCGATTCCGCGCTGGCGATGATCGATGCTGCGGTCAAGGAGAAGCGGGCGCTCTCGGTCGGCCTCGTCGGCAACGCCGCGGAGATCTATCCCGAGATCGCAAGGCGCGGCATCGTGCCCGATATCGTCACCGACCAGACATCGGCCCATGACCTCGTCTATGGCTATGTGCCGAAGGGCATGAGCCTGCAACAGGTCAAAGACCTGCGCGACGACGGCCAGGGCCAGCTCATGGCGGCAAGCCGCGCCTCGATCGTCGAGCATGTGAAGGCCATGCTCGATTTCCAGAAGAAGGGTTCGGAAGTCTTCGACAACGGCAACCTGATCCGCACCCAGGCGAAGGAAGGCGGCGTGGCGAATGCCTTCGATATCCCGATCTTCACCGAAGCCTATCTGCGTCCGCTCTTCTGCCGCGCCATCGGCCCCTTCCGCTGGATGGCGCTTTCGGGCGAGGAAAGCGACATTGCCCGCATCGACGACCTACTGCTGGAAATGTTCCCGGACAACAAGATCGTCACCAACTGGATCCGGCTTGCCCGCGAGCATGTCCCCTTCGAAGGGCTGCCGGCGCGTATCGCATGGCTCGGCCATGGCGAACGCACGGCACTTGCCCGCCGCGTCAACGAGCTGGTCGCAAGCGGCGAGCTGAAGGGTCCGATCGCCTTTTCACGCGACCATCTCGACGCCGGTGCGATGGCGCATCCGAACATCATGACCGAAGGCATGAAGGACGGTTCCGACGCCATCGCGGACTGGCCGTTGATCGACGCCATGATGCTCTGCTCGTCCATGGCCGATCTCGTCGTCATCCATTCCGGCGGCGGCGGCTATGCCGGCTACATGACGAGCTGCGGCGTTACCGTGGTTGCCGATGGCACGCCGGCCGCCGACGAGCGGCTCGACCATGCGCTCACCAACGACACGGCGCTCGGTGTCATGCGCTATGCCGATGCGGGCTATGAGGAGGCCCTGGACGAAGTGGCGAAAAAGGATGTGCCCTATATCCGTCTTGGATGAGCACATCTGTTCTTCGGAACAGTGACCGACTATGGTCCCGGGCAATTCGAAACGACCTGTTTTACACGCAACTCCGGGCGGAAGACCGCTGCACACTTTTCCTGGAATTGCTTTGGAGAGTTGCCCGTGATCCCCTGGACCTTGCTCGATACTGCGAAAATCCTCGGCGGCGGTGAGCTGCGGCTGAAGCAGCGCGGCCAGGAATTTTCCATCATGCTCGGCACCAACGAGCTGATGAACAGCCGCCTCAGCGGCTCGGAACGCGCGCTTGCCACGCTCTCCTGCGACAAGATCAAGGGCCGGAAGGCACCACATCTGCTGATCGGCGGCCTCGGCATGGGCTTTACCCTACGCGCGGCGCTCGGCGAGTTGGGTGCGGACGCCAAGGTGACGGTCGCGGAACTGGTTCCGGCCGTCGTTGCCTGGGCGCGCGGGCCGATGGCCACCGTGTTCGACGGCTGCCTCGACGATCCGCGCGTTGCCATTCACGAAGGCGATGTGCGCCCGCTCATCGGCACCGCAAAGGCGGTCTATGACGCCATCCTCCTCGATGTCGACAATGGTCCTGACGGCATCACGCAGGAGGCCAATGACGGCCTCTACGACTATCAGGGCCTCAAGGCCGCCCATAATGCGCTGCGCCCGAGCGGCATTCTCGCCGTTTGGTCTTCCGGACCCGACGAACGCTTCACAAGGCGCCTGCGCGATAGCGGCTTTGCCGCCGAGGTGGTCAACACCCGCGCCAATGGCAAGAGCGGCGCGCGTCACGTTATTTGGCTGGCGACGAAAGCCTAGAGCATTTCCAGGAAAAGTGCGTAGCGGTTTTCCGTCTGGAATGCGTAAAAAAACAAAAGGATAGAGCATTTTCGCGATTCGAAGAAAAGCGAAAACGCTCTAGCTCCGCACCCCCTAAAGATAGCGCGTTTCCTCCGGCGCCTTGTCAAAGCGATCGTCGCGGCCATCGAAGTAGCCGACGGGAAGGGAGGCGAGCTCCTCGTCGGTGGCGTCATCCAGGCAGCTGATACTGACCGCATAGAACTTGCCGCCAAGCGCAGGGTTTTCGCCCCAGTTGAAAGAACTGACGCCGCAATTCTTGCAGAAAAGATGATGCAGGATGCGCGGGCCGAACTGATATTCACCGATGCTGTCCTCGCCCGAAACCAAGCGGAAATCGGCGGGTGTTGCCACAGCCAGCCAATTGCGCTTCTTCTTGCAGATCGAGCAATTGCACTTGAAGGTGCCGCCCTGCAGGTCGAGATCGGCATCGTAGCTGACGGCGCCGCAATGGCAGCTTCCGTGATAGGTCTTCTTCATCACACTCATCCTTCCCTTGAGGTGGCTTCCGCATAGGCGACGTATTTGTCGAGGGCTTGCTCCCAGCCGCCGGTCTGCAGCTTCAGTTCGGTATCGTCAGGCAGTTCGACCTTGCGGAAGACGAGGCGCGTCTTGTCGCCGAGCTCGTGCAATTCCACCGTGACCTTCATCTGGTGCCCGGGTTTGCCGTGCTGGTCCTCCCAGGCGAAGGTAAAGACGAGACGCTCGGGCGGGACGATCTCGAGATAGCGGCCATGGCTCCAATATTCCTTGCCCTCCGCCGTGAGAATGCAATGCCGCCAAGCTCCCCCTTCCCGCAGATCGACCGAGACGGCTGAGGCCGTCGTGGTCTGCGGACCCCACCAGCGCATCAGATGCTCGGGCTCCGTCCAGAGGCGAAACAGCAAGGTACGCGGCGCGGCTATTTCGCGGGTCAGCACGATCTCGCGCAGCGGGCGCGGGCTCCGGATCTCATTTGTTGCGGTCATCAGCTCCTCCCCGTTGCAAGGCTGCGGCATAGGCTTCCAGGCGATCGAGATTTTCGTTCCAGAATTGGCGGTAGCTTTCCAGCCAGTCATCCACCTGCATAAGCGGTTTGGTTTCCAGCCGACATGGACGCCACTGCGCCTCCCTGCCCTTCGAGATCAGGCCGGCTTTCTCCAGCACTTTCAGATGTTTGGAAACGGCAACCAGCGACATGTCGAACGGTTCGGCCAGCTCGGAAACGGAGGCCTCGCCGGTCGTGAGCCGCGCCAGAATGGCCCGGCGGGTCGGATCGGCAAGGGCGGACAGTGTCATGCTCAACGCGTCCATGCAGGTCATAAACCATAAAGTTAATTAACTTATTGGTTTAATATATCTCCGGCCGAGACATGTCAAGTAACCTAAAGCTGGGCTGACTTGCCATGCAAACGAAACGCGAGCTCGACAGCGCGCGTAATCTCAGGAAAGGGGATTGGAAACTTCGATCAGATTGTGATCCGGATCGCGGAAATAGACCGAGAGAATCGGGCCGGTCGCACCAGTCCGGCGCACAGGGCCTTCCTCGATCGCGACGCCTTCGGCCTGCAGATGAACGATGACATCGTCGATCGGCGTGTCGCTGATGAAGCAGAGATCGGCCGAGCCCGGCGTCGGTCGATCGGCTTTCGGTTCGAATTCATGCCCCGCGCGATGCAGATTGATCTTTTGGTTGCCGAAGGCCAGCGCCTTGCGGCCTTCACCGAAAGTCTCCACGCCCATGCCGAGGACACGGGCGTAGAAATCGCAGCTTTGCTCGATGCTCGCGACTGTCAGCACGAGATGATCGAGATGGTCGATGCGGATCATTTTCAGTCTCCGGCCTTAGCGGCGAGCCAGCCTTGCGACCGCAAAGGCACTGACAAGGCAGATCGCCAGCATGATGAGGATGAAGGCAATCACGGCATTCCAGCCGTCTGCAAGCCAGAAATAACCGCCGAGCGAACCGGCAATGCTGGAGCCCAGATAATAGGCGAGCAGATAGAGCGAGGAGGCATGCCCCTTGGCGCCGCGGGCAAGCCGTCCCACAAGGGCGCTGGCCACGGAATGGGTCATAAAGAAACCGATCGTCACCAGAACGATGCCGAGGATGATCAGCGGCAGCGACGTGGCGAGCGTGACGGCCGCACCAAGTGCTGCGATCAGCACGCCGGCCGGCAGCACGACGAAGTGACCGATGCGATCGCCGAGGAGGCCCGCTGCCCAGGAGGCGACGATGCCGAAGAGATAGGCGGTAAAGATCAGGCCAAGTTCGGTCTGGCTGAGGTTATAGGGAGCGGCGACGAGGCGGAAGCCGGCATAGTTATAGACCGTGACGAAGGAACCCATGACGAGGAAGCCGATGGCAAAGAGCAGAGGCAGCGCCGGGTTGCCGAAATGGCCGCTCCAGGCCTTTACGTGGAAGGCAATATCGAAACCTTTGCGCGGCGTGAAATTGCGCGACGGCGGCAGCAGATAGAGAAAGCCGGTGGCGGCGATCAGCCCGAGAATGCCGACAGCGGCCAGTGCCGGCCGCCAGCTGAAGAATTCGGCGATCGTGCCCGTCACGACCCGACCGGCCATGCCGCCGAAGGCGTTGCCGGCGATATAGAGACCCATGGCGCCGCCGAGGCCGCGCGGCTCGATTTCCTCGGCCAGATAAGTCATGGCAACTGCCGGCACGCCGCCCAGGAGGAAGCCTTCGAGGGCGCGGAAGACCAGCAGGACATGCCAGTTCGGTGAGACGGAGCAGACGAGCGTGCAAAGGGCAGCACCCAGCAGCGATATGAACATCAGGCTTCGACGGCCGAGGCTTTCGGAAACGGCCGCCGCGCCGAAGATCGCAAAGGCGAGGAAGCCGGTCGAAAGCGACAGCGACAGCGAGCTGGCCGCCGGCGTAACGCCGAAATCCTGCGAGAAAATCGGCATCAGCGGCTGCACGCAATAGAGCAGCGAGAAGGTGGCGAAACCGGAGAGGAACAGCGCAATGGTCGCGCGCCGGAATGCGGGCGTACCGCGCGTGAGGTATTGACGGGGCTCAACCGCTGGCGCGCTCCTGACGAGCGTCAATTCCGGACGGGAGGGAACTTCGGAAGCGGTGATTTCTTGCTTTTCAGCAGCGCGGAACATGGGGGGATCCAACCTTTGTTGTCCAGAAATCTAGTCAATAGCGCTTCATTAGTCCAATATATGGAACAGGCGATTTCAATAGGTTTTGGAGATAGCGATGGAGCTGCGTCATATCCGCTATTTTCTGGCGCTCGCGGCAGAAGGGAACTTCACCCGCGCCGCCGCCAAGCTCGGCATCGGGCAGCCGCCGCTCAGCCAGCAGATCAAGGATCTGGAGAACGAGGTGGGGGCGCAGCTGTTTCACCGCGTGCCGCATGGTGCCGAGCTGACGGCGGCCGGCGAAGCCTTTCTGGCCGAGGCGAAAACCGCTGTCGATGCGGCGGAAAAGGCGAAGCTTGCAGCCCAGCGCGCAAATCGCGGCGAGATCGGCCGCCTGTCGCTCGGCTTTACCGCCTCCTCCGCCTTCAACACCATCGTCACGGCGACCATCCGCGAGTTTCGCGATCACTGGCCTGAGGTACGGCTGTCGCTCACCGAGATGAATACCAACGCGCTGATGGAGCGGCTGATACGCGGCGAGATCGACGCCGCCTTCATCCGGCCTGGCTTGGAAGATCCGCGCGATGTGCGGTTGAAGCGTTTTGCCGACGAGCCGATGCTGATTGCGCTGCCGGCCCATCATCCCCTTGCCGCTAGAGATCGCCTGCCGGTCGCAGCGCTTGCCGGCGAGCCTTTCATTCTATTCCCGCGCATGGTCGGCCTCAGCCTCTATGACGATATCGTCGCGGCCTGCCGCGAGGCCGGCTTCGAGCTGGTCGTGACGCAGGAGGCGCCGCAGATCCCGTCCGTCGTCAATCTCGTCGCCGCCAATCTCGGCGTTTCCATCGTTCCCGCCTCGATCGCGCAGATCAAGCTCGACGGTGTCGCCTATCGCCCCATTGACGGGCCGGCGCTCGCCGCGCGTCTCGGCCTTGCCAGCCTCAAGGCGCAGCGTTCGCCCGTCGTCGCCAACCTCATGAGCCTGATTGCTGATTAGCCTTCCCGGTCCCAATAGGGCGGATCGCCGAACGCCTTCCTCAAGTGATCGGCGATGGCGCGCAGCTTTGCCGAGGGATTGCGCCCCTCGGGATGCGCCATGAAGATGAACTCCGCCTCCGGCCGACAACCCACATCGATTTCGACGAGCCGCCCCTCCTTTATCGCCGGACCCGCGATGAAGGTCGGCAACAGCGCGATCCCCAGCCCGGCAATTGCCGCATCATGCATGACGTCGCCATTGTTGACGCCGAATGCCAGCTTTCCCCTGATGATGACGGCGCCATCCGGCCCCTGGAAACGCCAATCGGCGACGCCACGATTGGCGTAGAAGATACCGCGATGGTTTTCGAGATCGGCTAACGAGGCAGGCCTGCCGTAGCGGCTGAGATAGTCCGGTGCTGCAACGAGAAGACGGCGGCTGCGGGCGAGCGTCCATGCGACTAAGCGGGAATCGGCAATCAACCCATGGCGTATGATCGCATCATAGCCTTCCGATGCTGCATCGACCCGGCGGTCATCAAGGTCCAACGTCAGCTCGATCCCGGGGTGATCGGCGAGAAACGGATAGAGAGCCGGGCCGAGATGCCTGCGGCCGAAGGTGACGGGCGCTGCGATGCGCAGCGGTCCTGTCAATGTCCCGCGCCGTTCCGCAAGATCGGCAGCGGCCTCGCGTACCTCGTGGGCGATACGTGTCGCTCGCTCCAGAAAGGCGGCGCCATCCTCCGTCAAGGTCAGCTTGCGGGTGGTGCGATGAAGCAATGTCGCCCCCAACGCCTTCTCCATTTCCGACAGGCGCTCGCTGACGACGGATTTTGACAGGCGCAGGCGTCGCGCCGCTTCGCTGATCGACCCCGCCTCGGCAACGGCGACGAAGGCAGTGATCCCGTCAATCTTCAACATCGTTCGGCGATTCCGAATTCGAGTTCCATGATTTGAAGACTAATCCGAACGATCGGAAAAGACCATCTTCCGCGTATCGGGCAGACCGAAAGACACGTCCTCACACAGGAGATGGAACAATGAACCGCTTGAATGGAAACGTCGCGATCGTCACCGGCGCCAGCTCCGGCATCGGCCGCGCCACCGCAAAGCTTTTCGCCGCCGAAGGCGCCAAGGTTATCGTCGGCGCCCGCCGCGGCGCGGAACTGGAAAGCCTTGTCGCGGACATCAAAGCCGCGGGCGGCGATGCGGCCGCGTTGGCCGGCGATGTCCGCTCGGAAGACTACCACAAGGCGCTGGTTGCCCTTGCGGTCGAGCGTTACGGCAAGCTGGATATCGCCTTTAACAATGCCGGCACGCTCGGCGAGGCCGGTCCCAGCACCGAGGTTTCAGAGGCAGGCTTTGCCGAAGCCCTGGCGATCAACCTCACCGCATCGTTCCTGGCCGCCAAGCACCAGATCGGCGAAATGGTCAAGCACGGCGGCGGCTCGGTGATCTTCACCTCGACCTTTGTCGGCCATACCGTTGGCTTCCCGGGCGTTGCCGCCTATGCCGCCAGCAAGTCCGGCCTGATCGGCTTGACGCAAACACTTGCCGCGGAATTTGGCCCGCAGAATGTGCGCGTCAATGCCATACTGCCAGGCGCGGTCGATACCGATATGTATCGCGAGATGAACGACACATCCGACAAGCAGGCTTTCATAACCAATCTGCATGCGCTGAAGCGCGTCGCCGGTCCCGAAGAAATTGCCCGCTCGGTCCTCTATCTCGCCTCCGATGACGCAAGCTTCGTCACCGGCACGGCGTCGCTCGTCGATGGCGGCGTATCGATCACGCGTACCTGACCGCCCCTTTTCATGACGCAATTATCGTCGGCGGCATCAGCAATCTAGAGAACGCCGATATGATCCCGCAAAGCCTGAATTGGCTGCGGGATCATGTCGCTGGAATGCTCTGAATGGATAGGAACTGGCCGTGGGTTCTGCTCCCGCGGCAGCCTTTCCGTTCAGAACATCGTATTGTTGTTCATCGATTTTTCCGGGATCGGCTGCACCGAGTCCCAGTGCTCCTCGATCTTGTTGTTCTCGACGCGGAAAATATCGACGATGGCGCTGCCCCTATCACCCGGTTGGCGAATAGTGTGGACACGCAGGATCACAAAGTCACCGTCGACCATGACGCGCTTGATCTCGCTCTTCGACTGCGGATAGTCTTTCTTCAGGTACTCGAGGAAGCCGCGCAGGCCTTCCGGACCATCGGCAGCCAGCGGGTTGTGCTGGACATATTTGCCGAGATATTTGGAGGCGGCGTCGAAGTCCTTGTCATTCAGCGCCTTCTGGTAGAAATCCAGAACGATCTCCTTGTTCTTCTGCTCCTGCGGCGAATAGGCCCGCTCCGCCAAAGCCGGCACGGCGGCGGCCACGATCGGCAGGGCGATCATCACAACTTTCATCAATTTCAAAGCGTTACTCCTTCGATCAGATCCGGTCAGTCTCGTTGAGCAGGACGAGCGTCGCAAATGACAAGGCTGTGATGCCCGGTAACCGTCTGCCTGGAGACCTTGGCCGAGCTGCTCGATCTGAACGTCATTGCCGCCCACCGCCGGAGCATTGACGACGATGCCGGAGCGCTGCGATTGCCTATTATCCGCCAAAGGCTTAGGCTGATTGCCAAAAGAACAGGCGACGGGTTCAACCATGGTTCTCGCAGGAAAGCGCATCCTTCTCATCATCTCCGGCGGCATCGCGGCCTATAAGAGCCTCGATCTGATCCGCCGACTGCGCGAACGCGGTGCGAGCGTGCGCCCTGTCATGACGGCGGGCGCCCAGCAGTTCATCACGCCGCTTGCCGTCGGAGCCCTCGCCGCCGATCACGTTTTCACCGATCTGTTTTCCCGCCAGGACGAGCAGGATGTCGGCCACATAAGGCTTGCACGCGACTGCGACCTCGTGCTGATCGCGCCCGCGACCGCCGATCTGCTCGCCAAGATGGCAAACGGGCTGGCGGACGATCTCGCCTCCACCATATTGCTCGCCACGGACCGGCCGGTGCTTGCCGCGCCGGCCATGAACCCGAAAATGTGGGCCCATGCCGCAACGAAGCGCAATGTCGAGATGTTGCGTGGCGACGGCATCGCTTTCGTCGGCCCCATGAAGGGGGAAATGGCTGAAAGCGGCGAGACAGGCACGGGCCGGATGGCGGAACCGCTTGAGATCGTCGCCGCCGTCGAGATGCGGCTCCATGACGGTGCCAAGCCGCTTGCCGGAAAGAAGGCCATCATCACCTCGGGCCCGACGCACGAACCGATCGATCCCGTGCGCTACATCGCCAACCGCTCATCGGGCCGGCAGGGCCATGCCATCGCCTCAGCGCTCGCAGCGCTCGGCGCCGATGTCACCTTGGTCTCGGGGCCTGTCACCATTCCCGATCCGGCGGGCATGCACGTCATCCATGTCGAGCGCGCCGACGACATGCGCGATGCCGTGTTGGCGGCGCTGCCGGCCGACATCGCCGTCATGGTCGCCGCCGTTGCTGACTGGAAGGTGGCTTCCGCCTCGGACCAGAAGATCAAAAAGCATCCGGGCGAATCCCTCCCGACGCTGGCGCTGACGGAAAACCCCGACATCCTGAAGACCGTCGGCCATCATACGCAGCGGCCAAAGCTCGTCATCGGTTTTGCCGCCGAGACGCAGGACGTGGAGAGCAATGCGCGGGCAAAGCTGGAGCGCAAGGGCGCCGATATCATCGTTGCCAACGATGTCTCGCCCGCGACCGGCATCATGGGCGGCACGCGCAACCGCGTGAAGATCATCCGTCACGACGGTGTCGAGCAATGGCCAGATCTAGACAAGGACGACGTGGCGGTGCGGCTGGCGGCGCTGATCGCCGAGCAGTTCAAGCAGGGATAGCGGCTGGCGTCCGGCTCTCGCCGGAAGCGCGTTCTTCCGGCTGGAAGGGCGTGACATGAACGCCGGTATCGTCGATCAGCACGGCGCTGCCATCGGGAATTTCCCGCCAGGCGTCGATATCGTCGTTCAGAGGTTCCGATACCAGGCAGTATCCCGAGCCGACGGGCGATGCATAGAGCGTTGGCGCCTTGCGGTCGGTGGCATAGCGTATTGCGTGCAGCGATTTGCCGTCGGAGAAGGCTGCCGTGAATCGCACGAGCGCCGAGCCGGTCAGATGGATCGACAAGCCTTCGACAAAGCCGATGGTCTCCGCGATCGCCGCGACCGGATTGGCCGCCAGGCCGAATTGCATCGCCAGCAGAAACAGAAGCTCGGAATCGGTGGTGCCGCTGCGCGCGTGGAACAGCCTGTCATCGAGCATGGCTTCCATCGGACGTCGCAGACGGTCGAAGTTGGAAATCTGCCCGTTGTGCTGGAACGTCCAGTTCTCGAGAACGAAGGGATGGCAGTTGTCGCGCCGCGTGCCGCCGCCGGTGGCGGCACGGACATGGGCGAGGAAGAGCGGCGAACGGATCTGCCGCGCCAGGCTCTTGAGATTGCAGTCGGACCAGGCTGGCAGGACGTCGCGATAGCGGCCCGGCTCCGGCCGATCACCATACCAGGCGATGCCGAAGCCGTCACCGTTGGTTGCCGTCTTGGCGCGTGTGGCGCAATGGGATTGTTCGATCAGGGAGTGGGCGGGCGAAGACACCAGCTCCTCCAGATAGAGGGGGTCTCCACGATAGGCTGCCCAGCGACACATGCGTCTTTCACTCCGATTCCGGCTGTTTTTCTGTCCCGCGAGAGAATGGCAAATCTTGGACGATTGTTCATGCAGAATGGGTAACAAACTCTTAATTTTCCATTCCCTGACAGCCAAGATGACAGATATTTGACGCCTCGTCCGATCACATTTCGCATCGCAACATTTTCTTCGTGAGCCCATGCCGGCAAGGCTTTCGTCGCAGGAATCTCGTGAAAAGCATTTCGCTGCGACAAGAAGTGTGAAGTTCGCCCGCGCCGAAACCCTTGCATTGGGTGAAATTTGAGCTACGTTTGTCATATCTGAAACGTAACGAAAGGAAGGTGATCCAATGTCTAGTGAGATTTCGGTCTTCGTACCGGGCATGGAAATGGTCGTGAACGTTGCGAGGCAGCCCTCGCACTGATCAACGCCTTCCGGAAGCGCCTGGCGCTTCAGGCCAGTTACGGGCCAAAGCTCATGGGGGGTCGCTAACGCGGCCCCTTTTTGCATTCCTGGGCATCAGTATCCTGACGATTTCAGCAGATCGCTGCCGACCTTGATCCATAACAAGTTCGTTTTTTTCCTTGCCGAATGGGAACAGCGCCTTAGCTAACTATACATGTCTTCTCAGGAACAGCCCGATCAGGGCGAAGCCGAACCGAGGCCGCTCAAAGAGCCGGCACTCACCGCACTCTCACTGTATCCTCGGGACTGGGCCCTGTTCCTCGACATCGATGGAACATTGCTCGATCTCGCCGAGAGGCCCGAGGCGATCGTCATACCGGACTATCTTCCCGCTACGCTCCATGCGCTTTCCCGCCAGCTCGGCGGCGCGCTGGCGCTGGTGACGGGACGCTCGATCGAATTTGTCGATCCGCTGTTTGCGCCTTTCCGTTTTCCGGTTGCCGGCCTGCACGGCGCGGAGCGGCGCGATGCGGCCGGACGGCTGCGGCGCACGCATATTCCGCCTGCCTTCCAGCAGATGAAGCAGACCATCGCCCGCGAGGCCCATGCCTGGCCGGGCGCTATCGTCGAGGACAAGGGTGCCGCCGTTGCGGTTCACTTTCGGCATGCGCCTGGGAGTGAAGCCGAGATCGCCGCGGCGATGCAGCGCCACCTTGAGGATGCCGGCCCCGACTGGAGCCTGCAGCACGGCAAGATGGTGGTTGAAATCTGCCCTGCCCATGCCAGCAAAGGGCACGCCATCGAGGCATTCCTCGGTGAGGCTCCTTTCGAGGGGCGCCGTCCAGTCACGATCGGCGACGACGTGACCGATGAGACGATGTTCGCCGCCGCCAACCGGCTGGGCGGTCAATCCGTGCGCATCGGCGACGGCAACGGAAAAACGCTGGCACGTGCATCCATTGGCTCGCCTGCGCGTTTAAGGGACGTGCTGGGAACGCTCGTCAAATAATCTCCCAATCATTGCGGCGCCCTCCCAGCCCTCTTGAAAGGAATAATCCGTGAGTCGTCTCATCATCGTTTCCAATCGCGTTTCCGTGCCCGATCACAAGGGTGCCGCAGCTGCGGGCGGCCTTGCCGTGGCGCTGCAGGCAGCCCTTGCCGAACGCGGCGGCGTCTGGATGGGCTGGTCCGGCAAATCGAGCGGCGAGGCTGAGCCGGAGCCGCTGCAGATGACGCAGGACGGCAATATCACCTATGCCCTGACCGATCTGACCCAGACCGACGTCGAGGAATATTACCAGGGCTTTGCCAACCGTGTGCTCTGGCCGATCTGCCACTACAGGCTCGATCTTGCGGAATATGCCCGCAAGGAAATGACCGGCTATTTCCGGGTCAACCGCTTCTTTGCCCACCGGCTTGCGCCGTTGATCAAACCCGACGACGTTATCTGGGTTCACGACTATCACCTCATTCCACTGGCGGCCGAGCTGCGGCAGATGGGGCTGAAAAACCGCATCGGTTTCTTCCTGCACATTCCCTGGCCGCCGGCAGACGTTGTGCAAGCCATGCCGGTGCATGAAGAAATCATGCGCGGCCTCACCTCCTACGACCTGCTCGGCTTTCAGACCGATCATGATCTTGAAAACTTCGCGGGCTGCCTGAAGCGCGAGGGCATGGGCATCGAGAAAAGTCCTGGCCATTTCAACGCCCACGGCCACGACTTCCGCGGCGGCGCCTATTCCATCGGCATCGAAACGGCAGGCTTCGCCGCCTTCGCCCGCAAGGCCGCGTCGCACAGCATGGTGCAAAAGGCGCGAAAGAGCATCGAAGGCCGCGACCTGATCCTCGGCGTCGACAGGCTCGATTACTCCAAGGGCATCACGCAGCGCATCGACGCCTTCGAGCGGTTCATCACCAACAATCCGGCTCACCAGCGCAGCGTCACCTATCTGCAGATCACCCCGAAATCGCGCTCGGAAGTGCCGGAATACGAGGCGATGCAGCACGCCGTCGCCGAACAGGCCGGCCGGGTCAACGGCGCCATCGGCACAGTTGACTGGGTGCCGATCCGCTATATCAACCGCTCGATCAGCCGCCCGATACTGGCCGGTCTCTACAGGCTCGCCAAGGTCGGATTGGTGACGCCGCTGCGCGACGGCATGAACCTCGTCGCCAAGGAATATGTCGCGGCGCAGGATCCGGAAGATCCCGGCGTGCTGGTGCTGTCACAGTTTGCCGGCGCGGCGCGCAAGCTGCACGGTGCTTTGCTGGTCAATCCCTATGACGTCGATGGTACCGCCAACGCATTGGCGCGCGCCGTCAACATGCCGCTGCAGGAGCGACAGGAACGGTGGCGCGGCATGATGGACTACCTGCTGGAACACGATGTCTTGCACTGGTGCGAGACATTTCTGACCGATCTTACGGCAGAGTAAGCGATCGCGTCTGCGCAATGGCCGCTTCCGACAGCAGCCATTGAGCCAGCCGCTCCGCATGCAGGCTCGGCGCTGCCGGCGGCAAGAGCCAATAGCCGCGCCCCGGTGCTTCCAGCATCGGACCTGCCGTCACCAGCGTACGTGCGGTGAGAAGCGAATCGATGAGGCCCATCCAGCCGATCGCCACACCTTGCTCGCTGAGTGCTGCCTGCACGACCAGGGAATAGGTATTGAAGCGCAGGTCGCCACGGCCGGCATAGCTGTCGCGGGCAATGCCGAATGCCGCAAGATAGCTTTCCCAGTCGAACCATGGCGACGGCATATCGGAATCGAGATGCACGAGCGTGGCGCGCGCCAGTTGCGAGGGATCGGTGAATGGGCCGTGGCGATCTGCGAAGCCACGGGTACAGATCGGCACGACCTTTTCCGGCAACAGCAGCGTTGCTCCCGGACCGAACTCGTTTCGTGCGCCGAAAACAACGACGATATCGCTGCTTTCCGGTGCGCCGCGATCGAGCCGCTGCGTCGCGACGATCTGGATATCCACTTCAGGGTGAAGCAGCCGGAAGGCATGCATACGGGGAATCAGCCAAAGTGCTGAGAAGGCGTAGTCGGTTCGTAGCCTGACCGAAGGGCGCTCCGCCTCTGCGCGAAAGCTGCGCACCAGCATATCGACGCCGCCGACTGCCTTCTCGACGATTTCGAACAGACGCTGTCCCTCAGGCGAGAGCTTGACGCCGCGATGCTGGCGGTGGAACAGGGACACGCCCATCTGCTCCTCGATGCGGCGGATCTGGTAGCTGACGCCCGGCTGCGTCAGGCCAAGCGCCAGGGCCGCGGAAGACAGGCTGCCGGAGCGCCCGACCTCCAGGAAAATTCGCAGCCAGCCAAGATCGACCGAACGTTCAGCCATAGAATTTCCTTTTGGCATCCATCAAAAAATGCCCGCTTTACAGCAGGAACGCTAGTGATGTTCAATAAAATAATCCAATAGCAAGAAGGGAGCTATCGTCATGCGCATTTCCGCCATGGGTTGGCTCGCAGCCGGCCTCTGATTTCCAAGGAAAACACTTACATGTCGCGCCCGAATATCCTCATTCTCATGGTCGATCAGTTCAACGGGACATTGTTTCCCGACGGGCCGGCCGAGTTTCTGCATGCGCCGGTTCTGAAAGCCTTGGCGCAACGCTCCGTGCGCTTTGCCAACAGCTATACGGCAAGCCCGCTCTGCGCCCCCGCGCGGGCCTCCTTCATGTCCGGCCAGTTGCCGAGCCGCACGCGCGTCTATGACAATGCAGCGGAATTTTGCTCCGATATCCCCACCTTCGCTCATCATCTACGCGCCGCCGGCTATCAGACGGCTCTGTCAGGCAAGATGCATTTCGTCGGTCCCGATCAGATGCACGGCTTCGAGGAGCGGCTGACGACCGACATTTATCCCGCCGATTTCGGCTGGACACCTGACTACACCAAGCCCGGCGAACGCATCGACTGGTGGTATCACAATCTCGGCTCGGTGACCGGGGCCGGCGTCGCCGAGATCACCAACCAGATGGAATATGACGACGAGGTTGCCTATCACGCCACCCGCAAGCTCTACGATCTCTCGCGTGGCCAGGACGAGCGGCCCTGGTGCCTGACGGTCAGCTTCACCCATCCGCACGATCCCTATGTTGCGCGGCGCCGCTTCTGGGATCTTTATGAGGATTGCCCGGCGCTTGACCCCGAAGTCGGCGAAATCCCCTTCGACAAGCAGGATCCGCATTCCCAGCGGCTGATGAAGGCATGCGATCATACCGCCTTCGACATCACGCCGGAGCAGATACGCCGGGCGCGGCGCGGCTATTTCGCCAATATCTCCTATGTCGACGAAAAGATCGGCGAGATACTGGAGGCGCTGGAGCGCGGCCGCATGGCCGACAACACCATCATTCTCTTCGTCTCAGACCACGGCGACATGCTCGGCGAACGCGGCCTCTGGTTCAAGATGAACTTCTTCGAAGGCTCCGCGCGCGTGCCACTGATGATCATGGCACCCGGCTGGCAGCCGAGACGGATCGATCAGCCGGTTTCGACGCTCGACGTGACGCCGACGCTCGCCGGCTTGGCCGGGCTCGATATCACATCGTTGCGCCGCTGGACCGATGGCGAGGACCTGGGTCCGCTTGCCCTTGGAACCGGAAGCCGCAGTCTCGTGCCGATGGAATATGCCGCGGAAGGGTCCGAAGCTCCGCTCGTCGGCCTGCGCGATGGCCGATATAAGCTGACGCTGTGCGACAAGGACCCGCCGATGCTCTTCGATGTCGAGGCCGATCCGAAGGAAATGACCAATCTCGCCGGCGATCCCGCCCATGCCGAAACGCTGCACCGATTGACCGCGCAGGCCATGGAGCGCTGGAACCTGGCGAGCTTCGACGCGGCGGTGCGCGAAAGCCAGGCGCGTCGATGGGTCGTCTACGCGGCGCTGCGCAACGGCGCCTACTATCCCTGGGATTATCAGCCGCTGCAGAAGGCCTCGGAACGATACATGCGCAACCACATGGATCTCAACGTCCTGGAGGAGAACAAGCGCTTTCCGCGCGGCGAGTAGGATCTCGGGGGGTAGCCCGCCGCAAACCGAGACGATATCGTCGCGCCGGCACAACGGAGAAAATATCCATGAAAATCAGCGCAAGAAACCGTCTCAAGGGCAAGATCGTCGAGATCACCAAGGGCGCGACGACGGCTCATGTCCGCATCGATATCGGCAACGGCTCCATCGTTACCTCCTCGATCACCAACGAGGCGGTCGACGAACTGGGCTTGACTGTGGGATCAGCGGCCTATGCCGTGATCAAGGCATCCGACGTCATGGTCGCCGTCGACTGATACCAGAAGCGGGCATGATCCGTCGCAAAGGCCGTTGTTCCGTAACTTGCGGGAAGATGCCTAGGCTTTCTGGCAGTAATGCGCCGTCCCGCCGTCGCCGGTCTGGAAATCTCCGGGCTGCGGCGGCGCGATCGGCTTGAACAGCGTCCGATCCGGCTTCAGATCGAGCAAGGGCGTCCCGTCCAGGCAATCGAGCCCACGCACCAGCAATACGGCACCCTCCACGGCTTCGAGCTTGACGATCGATGTGCCGATGGGATTGGGCCGAACCGGGGAGCGCAGTGAGAAGGTGCCGTGCACCTTGCCGTTGCTCGCCGGGCTCTGCAGCACGAGATCCCGGCGCGAACGATCCAGCCAATAGAGAATTTCCAGGCGCTCGAAAGCCTCCACGCCCGTCAGCGCCGGCACCCAGGGCTCGAAAATCTCGATCCGGCACAGCGGCCCGTCATGCCGGCCTTGGCGCGGCGTCTCCATGCAGGATGTCCAGGGCGTGGAGATGCGGCCGATGAAGGTGAGACCGGCATCCGATGCCGTAGGTGGCTCGACGGCCACCTCGTTTTCGCGAATCTCGTTCTCACGGACCATGGATTGCCTCCTTCACCGGTGCCGGTTACTTCACGCCCTTCAGCAGGGCGGCCAGTTGAGCATCCGTCAAATCGACCTGATAGAACAGCTTGTAGAACGTCTTCACGTCGCCGGCGAAATCGCTTCTGAAGAGCTTCGGATAGAGCAGCCTTTCCAACCAGCGCACGCCGAGGAGCCTGTTGACGCCGGGCGGCGAATCAAACCAGCCGAAAGGCAGGGACGGCGGCACGAAGATCTTGCCATCCTTGACGGCCTTGATGCCTGCCCATTGCGGATCACTCCTCACCGACGCCGCGAAATTTGGGTCATCGGCGATGATGATATCCGGATTCCAGCCGACGACCTGCTGCGGCGTCACCTTGGTCAATCCACCCTTGCCGGCGGCGGCCGCGACGTTCATCGTACCCACGACATCGAGGATCTCGAGATTGATCGAGCCTGACAATCCCGTCTCCAAGCCATCGGCGCCGCGGCCGTAATAGACGCGCGGCCGCGGATCGCTCGGCAATGTCGCCAGCTTGTCGTTCAGATCCTTGATTGCCGAATCGGCATAATCCGCAAGCTTGTTGGCACGATCTTCGACGCCGATGAGAGCACCGACATCGCGAAGTGTGTCGCCGGTGCGGCCAAAGCTGCCGTCGATAAGGACATAGGGAATATGGGTCTCGGCCTGCACCTTGTCGGCCAGCGCCTTGTAGGTGGGATCGACCGTGCCGGCATCGAGGATGATATCCGGCTTGGCGTCCGTCACGGCCTGCGAGCCGATCGTGCCATCCTTGCCCGTCAGGCGCCCAATGGTCGGAAGCGCGCGCACCGACGGCATCAGATAGGCTTTCGCGGCATCATCGGGGGCGTGAACCCAGCCGACCAGCTTCTCCGGTGCGAGAACATAGACCAACACGGCGGCCGGCGGCCCGGCAACCAGGATATGGTTGATCTTGTCCGGCACCGATACCGTACGCCCCGCCGCGTCGGTGATGATTCGTGCCTCGGCCGGAACAGGCAATAGTCCGACAAATGCCAGAGCAAGAACCGCAAAAAATTTCATCATGAAAGTCGCCCGCTATGATCGAAGAGATCCCGGGGCGGCACTATGGCATAGCGCTATATTGGATGGAACATCGCGACAACACTATTCCAAAGCCAAACACGTCGAACCGATGAACGCCGCTCAGTAGAGCGGACAGCGGCAGAGCAATGGTCGCAAATATCACGCCGCCTTGACGGCGTGATATTCCTTGATGGCGACCATTTTGATAGCCGGATAACGTTCTGCCTCGTATCGCAGGGAGAAACCATCCTGGGCGAGGAAAACCGGGTCACCGTCGAGATCGCGGGCGATATCGCCGCGGCGGGCGGTCACGAATTTTTCGAGGTCGGCCGCCTGGTCGGCGGATACCCAGCGGCAGACGGAGAAACGCGACATCTCGAAGGAAACCGGCAGGCCGTATTCCCCCATCAGCCGCTCCTTCAGCACGTCGAGCTGCAGTGCACCGACGACGCCGACGATGGCGGGCGAGCCGTCTTCCGGCGAGAAGAGCTGTACGACGCCTTCCTCGGCCATCTGCTGCAGCGCTTCCTTGAGCTTCTTCGCCTTCATGGCATCCTCGAGACGCACGCGGCGCAGGATTTCCGGCGAGAAATTCGGCACGCCCTGGAAGACCAGCGGTTCGCCTTCCGTCAGCGTATCGCCGATGCGGAGCGTGCCGTGGTTGGGAATACCGACGACGTCACCGGCATAGGCCGTATCTGCAAGCTGGCGCTGCGAGGCGAAGAAGAATTGCGGCGCGGTCAGGCCGAGCTGCTTGCCAGTGCGCGACAGACGCGCCTTCATGCCGCGCTCCAGCTTGCCCGAGCAGATGCGCGCAAAGGCGATGCGGTCTCGGTGGTTCGGATCCATATTGGCCTGGATCTTGAAGACGAAGGCCGTCATCTTGTCGTCGGTTGCGTGAACCGTCCTGATATCGGCGACCTGATCGCGCGGCGGCGGCGCGAATTCGCCGAGCGCATTGATGAGATCGCGAACGCCGAAATTGCGCAACGCCGAGCCGAAGAAGACCGGCGTCATATGACCTTCGAGGAACGATTGCCGATCGAAGGGACGGCAGGCTTCGATCGCCAGTTCCGTTTCGTCGATGAAGGCCTGCCGCTCGTTTTCCGGTAGCCTGTCGGCAACGGCTTGCGGGCCGTTGACGTGGGTCGGTTCGATTTCCCTGTCTGAGCCGCGCACGGTGTTGTCGGCCAGATGATAGGAGCCGCAAAAGCTCTTCGCCCGGCCGATCGGCCAGGTGATCGGCGCCGTGTCCAGCGCCAGCTTTTCTTCCACCTCATCGAGAATTTCGAAGGGATCGCGGCTTTCGCGGTCCATCTTGTTGATGAAGGTGATGATCGGGATATCGCGCATGCGGCAGACTTCGAACAACTTCAGCGTCCGCGGCTCGATGCCCTTGGCGGCATCGATGACCATGACGGCGGCGTCGACGGCGGTGAGCGTGCGATAGGTGTCGTCGGCGAAGTCTTCGTGGCCGGGCGTATCGAGAATGTTGAAGACATTGCCTTCATATTCGAAGGTCATGACCGAGGTGACGACCGAGATACCGCGCTCGCGCTCGATCTTCATCCAGTCGGAGCGCGTCTGGATGCGATCCTTCTTCGCCTTGACCTCGCCGGCAAGCTGAATGGCGCCGCCGAACAGCAGCAGCTTTTCGGTGAGCGTCGTCTTGCCCGCGTCCGGGTGAGCGATAATAGCGAATGTGCGGCGGCGGGAGACCGCCTCGGCGAGACTTTCGGCCATGCGTGTGAATCCTGTGAATTGCGGCGTATCTAGCGTTTCAGAGGCTGGATTGCAATTGACCTTGGCCGTTCGAGCGCAAACTAATGCCGCATGACCATTCACACAGACACCCGTCCGACCCTGAACCTTATCCGCCTGCCGCATGGCGAAGGCCTTGATATGCCCGCCTATGAGACCAAGGGCGCAGCCGGCATGGATCTGCGCGCAGCCCTCAAGGACGGCGTAACGCTGACGCTCGCTCCCGGCAAACGGGCGCTCGTTCCATCAGGCTTTATCTTCGAGATTCCGGAAGGCTATGAGGCGCAGATCCGCCCGCGCTCCGGCCTTGCATTCAAGCACGGCATCACCTGCCTGAATTCGCCCGGCACCATAGACAGCGACTATCGCGGCGAAGTGAACGCTCTACTGGTCAATCTTGGCGAAGAGCCGTTCGAGATCACGCGCGGTATGCGAATCGCTCAGATGGTCATCGCTCCGGTCACGCAAGTGCGTGTTGCGGAGATCACCGAAGTCAGCGAGACCGCGCGCGGCGCCGGCGGCTTCGGCTCCACCGGCGTGTGATGACGGATCCCGCCGGACAGCATGGCCTGACGCTTCGCCAGAACTATTTTGCAGATCCCCTCGCCTGAAAGGGGCTAGTCGATCTTTTGCAAGACACGTTTTCCATCGACGTCGGCATGCAAGATCAATTCGGCGGTCCTGATCCCAGCAGCATGCCGTTCGGCTATTTCGATGCCGACGGTCGCTGCGTCGCCAACTTCAGCGCCTTCTCCATGCCGATGATGATCAATGGCCGTGCCATCAAAGCGGCGGGCTATCAATCCGGTGCGGTTCGGCCCGAATGGCGCGAACGCGGCCTTTATCGCAACCTCATGCAGCGCGCCTTTGATCGAACCTCAGCCGAGGGTTACGAACTCGATCTCCTGCTCACCGACAAGCCGGCGCTGTATGAGCGTTACGGTTTTCGAACCCTGCCGCAGCATGTCTTCATTGCGCAGGCGCCGAAGCCCCAGAAATCCGACTGGACTGCCCGGCAGCTCTCCTTGGAAGCGCCTGATGATCTGCGCCTGATCAAGACGCTTCTACAAGGTCGGCAGCCGGTTTCCGCCCGTTTTGCCGTCATCAGGCAGATGGAGATGTTTTTGCTGAATGCCTGCTTCAATCCTGCGATCCGCCTGACGGCAATCGGGGATGAGGCGGTGATTGCATGGACATTTGATGGCGCAACTTTCTGGCTTCTCGATGTAGCGGGAACGGCCATTCCGTCCCTGTCGATCATTTTGTCCGCGCTTGATCTCCAACCCGATCGCATCGAGATCTGCTTTTGTCCGGATCGCCTGGATTGCGAGGTATCGCTGGAGCCTTATGAGGGCTACACGATGCTGATGGTGCGCGGCAAAGCGGCAGACGATATTGCCGGGCCGCTCATGCTCTCGCCCATGGCGGAATTTTAGCGCGAAAGCGGCGGCAGGCGCCGCTTGACCGGCGTTGCCTTGATCATCGACGTATTCGTCTCCGCCCGCTCGGTGATCTTGTCGAGAATGCCGTCTAGCTCGCCCATGGAGCGCACCACCAGGCGGCCGATGAAGCAATCATCGCCGGTCACCTTGTCGCATTCGATGAATTCCGGCGTTTCCTGAATGATCCGCTCGACGACGTGCAGTTGCCCGGGCAGAGGCCGGATGCGGACAATCGCCTGCATGGGGTAACCGATCGCCTCCGGCGCGATATCCACCGTGAAAGCCGAAATGATCCCGCGCTCTTCCAGCCGACGCAGCCGCTCCGCAGCACTCGGCGACGAGAGGCCGGCCGCCTCCGCCAGCTCCTTCAAGGAGATCCGGGCGTTGCGCGCCAGCGCCTCCAGCATCCGCTGGTCCGTCTCATCAAGATCGATCGCCGCATTAGGCACACCCATGTTTTGTCCTTATATAATTAGGAAAAATAGCCGTAATTCCTTATCTAAACTATATCATTAAGGCTTCCCTGGCAATATTATTTGCTCCCACAAGCGGGAGCCATGGCAATGAGCGAGATAAGACGCGGTACGATGGAAATGACGGCGGCCATGCTGATTTCGGGGACGATCGGCTGGTTCGTTCTGATGTCGGGGCAGGCGGTGACCGGCGTGGTATTCTGGCGCTGCCTCTTCGGGGCGATGACGCTTCTCGTCGTCTGCGCGGCCATGGGCCTGCTGCGCCCCGGCATGCTCAACGCGAAAACATTTTCGATCGCCGTTGCCGGCGGGGTCGCCATCGTCCTCAACTGGCTGCTGCTTTTCGCTGCTTATTCGCACGCCTCGATCTCGATCGCCACGACCGTCTACAACACGCAGCCCTTCATGCTTCTCGGGCTCGGCGCGCTATTCCTCGGCGAAAAGATCACGCTCACAAAGCTCTTCTGGCTCGGCCTCGCCTTTGCAGGCATGGTCGTCATCGTCGAGGGCAAGCCGACGGAAACGGGCGGCGCGGCAAGCTATGCGATCGGCATCCTGCTCTCGCTGAGTGCTGCCTTCTTCTACGCGCTGGCGGCAATTGCCGCGAAATGGCTGAAGGGTACGCCGCCGCACCTGATCGCGCTTATCCAGGTCTCCACCGGCGTCCTGATGCTTATTCCCTTCACAGATTTCGCCGCCGTCCCGCGTGATGCCGGCGGATGGTCCATCCTCGTCACCATGGGCATCGTCCATACCGGACTGATGTACGTGCTGCTCTACGGCGCCATCCAGAGGCTGCCAACACACCTTACCGGCGCGCTGTCCTTCATCTATCCGATCGCCGCCATCGTCGTCGATCGCCTCGCCTTCGGCCATGTGCTCGGCGTCACGCAGATCACCGGTGCCGTCGTCATTCTGGGGGCTGCGGCGGGCATGAATCTCGGCTGGACGATCCCCCTGCCCCGTCCTAAAAGCGGGCGTCTATCAAAGGGAACAGCCAAATGATCACCTGCTATCTGCGCTATACGATCGATCCCTACAAGCTCGCCCAATTCGAACATTACGCCAAGCTCTGGATCCCGCTCGTCAACCGGCTGGGCGGCACGCATCACGGCTATTTCATGCCGCATGAAGGTGCCAATAACATCGCGCTGGCGCTGTTCAGCTTCCCGAGCCTTGCCGCCTACGAGAACTATCGGCAAGAGATGGCCGAGGATGCGGAATGCCGCGCCGCCTTTGCCTATGGCGAAGAAACGCGCTGCATCGTCAGCTATGAACGCAGCTTCATGCGGCCGGTCTTCTAGGCTTATTTGGCTGGTTGCCGGCAGGTTTCCGGCTGGCCGTCGAGACCCTCGGTCAGTTTCTCGAAACTCGCGCTCGGCTTCGCCCCGTCTCCGCCGAGATGCAGGACATAGAGACTGTCGAAATCCTTGCCATGCCATTTCGGCACCGCCTTGGCGTCACCGCCGTTCTCACTCATCAATTGACGGGCGAGATCGACAATCTGCTTGTGCTCCCAGGCGACGAAGATCAGCTTGCCGGCATAATCAGGCTTTTCGAGCGCGGCCTTCAGGCCGTCGATATCCTCATAGCCGAAGCTGGTATCGACCGGCAGCCCGAGTGCGATGGCGGTGGGCTCGATGGTCGCGAGCGGGCGCACATAATCGTAGGAGGCGCCGGAGTCTTCCTTCCGTTTCGATGGATCGGGCGCAAAGATCGCTGAGGGATGACCGAAGAGCCGCGTCAGCACTGGTGGCAAGGCGAGCGCGCGGTTAAGCCCCTGACAGCTCAGCTGCCCGAGACCGGCCTCCGGCTTTTCACCATGGCGCAGGAAAACGATCGTGCGCGTCGTCGTCTCCGCCGCAGAAGCCGCGGAGACAAAACCGCATGATGCGAGTGCAAGCAAGCCTGCGGCCAGCCGCAGCGGAAGCCTCCGCATCAACGCTGCGCTTCGAAAGCCATACGAACGGCAAGGCCCGCCAGCACCGTGCCCATCAACCAGCGCTGCACCAGCGCGAAGGACGGGCGGCGGACGAAGAACAGCGCGACGGAACCGGCGGTCAGCGCGAAAATGGCATTGAAGGTCAGGCTGACGGCAATGTGGACGAAGCCGAAGACGACGGATTGCGTGAAGACGCTGCCGTTGGCGGGATCGATGAACTGCGGCAGCAGCGAAAGATAAAGCACTGCGACCTTCGGGTTCAGCAGACTGGTCACCAGTCCCATCGAAAACAGCCGGCGCTTGCTGTCCTTCGGCAGCTCGCGCACCTGAAAGGCGGAACGACCGCCGGGCTTCAGCGCATTCCAGGCCAGCCAAGCGAGATAGGCGGCGCCTGCCAGGCGCAATGCATCATAGGCGAAGGGCACGGCGAGGACGAAAGCGGTGATGCCGAGCGCGGCCGAGAGCATGTAGAAGACGAAGCCCAAGGCCACGCCGCCGAGCGAGATCAGCCCTGCCGCCGGCCCCTGCGAGATCGATCGCGACACCAGATAGATCATATTCGGCCCGGGGGTCAAAACCATGCCGAGAGCGATCAAGGCAAAGGCGATCATGCTGGTCAGATGCGGCATCGGGGAGCTCCGGCGGCGGGATGAAGGAATTCAGAAGAGAATTTCGCTGGACGCGATCAAGTTGATTTCATGCGGCCCGGCATCGAAGCCGTCAAGCAGCATATTGTGATGGGAGACAATCTCTTCGAATGCCAGCTTGCCCATGTCAGCAGTGGTGTGACCATCCGAGATCAGCGAGACGTCGAAGCCGAGAGAAACGGCGCGGCGCGCTGTCGTGTCCACGCAGAATTGCGTCATGCAGCCGCCGATGAAAAGACTGGTAACGCCTCGGGCCCGCAGCTTCGCCTCGAGATCGGTTTCGAAGAAGGAATCGCAGCTCGCCTTGTGCACCACCACATCGCCGGCCTCGGGGGCGATTTCCCGGCGCAATTGCCAGCCTTCGCTGCGCTTGACCAGGCGATGACCCGGACCGCCATCATGCTGGACGATGAAGGCCGGGATGCCGGCGGCACGCGCCCTGTGCTTCAGCGCCGCAAGCTTTGCGACGACCGCCTCCAGCGCCGCATCGATCGCCGGCTGCCGGCCCGGCTTGCCGAGGCCGGTCAGGATGGAATTCTGAAGATCGATCAGGAGCAATGCAGCAGACATGATATCCTTGGGCAAAGCGGTTTCGACGCGCCGTTAACTCCTTGGTAATCTGTTCGCAGCATCAGCGCAATCGCTTGAAAACGCAAAGGTGGTGCGATAGAGCAAGCACCATCTGAGGAGGAAATTGCCATGACGCTTGCATCCCTGCTCGCCTATTGCGGCGCTCTCTTCATCGCCGCGGCAATTCCCGGCCCGGGCATTACGGCGATCGTGGCCCGCGCGCTCGGCTCCGGCTTCCGCGAGACCTTCTTCATGGGCCTTGGCCTCGTGCTCGGCGACACCATCTATCTGACGGCAGTCGTCCTTGGCCTTGCCTTCGTGGCGCAGACCTTTACCGAGGTCTTTCTCGTCATCAAGATCGCCGGCGCCCTCTATCTCGGCTATATCGCCTGGAAGCTCTGGACCGCCGGTCTGCTGTCGACCGATGTCGTGGCGAAGAAATCGAACGGTGCCGGCATGGCCTTTCTCTCGGGCTTGCTGGTGACGCTCGGCAACCCGAAGACCATGCTCTTCTATGTCGCGCTCGTGCCGACGCTCATCGACATCGGCAGTATCGGCCTGCGTGAATATGCCATGCTGCTGGCTGCAACCTTCATCGTTCTTCTGGTCGTCCTCGTGCCCTACATGCTGCTTGCCTCGCGGGCTCGAACCTTCCTGAAGAAGCCAAGAGCCCTGCAGATATTGAACAGGGTCGCCGCCAGCATTCTCGCCGGCACGGCCGCCTTTATCGCCGCCCGCGCGGCCTGAAAAAACCTTCTCTGAAGAGGCCTCTTGAGAGATTCTTTTCTCACGGGCGACAAGCCGGGAGAATGAGCGCACTCTGGTTTCCGCAGGCGTTTGATCCTATTGTCACTCCACAATTCAAATATAGGGAGAGCTACCCATGTCCGACACCCGCAAACCAGGCCGCGGCCGCGTCTACGCCTCGATCACCGAGACCATCGGCGATACGCCGATCGTCCGTCTCGACAAGCTGGCGAAGGAGAAGGGCGTCAA
This sequence comes from Rhizobium sp. SG570, assembly GCF_012275345.1. Taxonomy (NCBI): domain Bacteria; kingdom Pseudomonadati; phylum Pseudomonadota; class Alphaproteobacteria; order Hyphomicrobiales; family Rhizobiaceae; genus Rhizobium; species Rhizobium sp. SG570. The sequence goes on from NZ_JAAZQI010000006.1 coordinate 139,463, forward strand.
GGCCAACCTCCTGGCAAAGCTCGAATTCTTCAATCCGATCGCTTCCGTGAAGGACCGCATCGGCGTTGCCATGATCGAGAGCCTGGAAAGCCAGGGCAAGATCGCTCCCGGCAGGACCGTGCTGATCGAGCCGACGTCAGGCAATACCGGCATCGCGCTCGCCTTCGCCGCCGCCGCCAAGGGCTACAAGCTGATCCTCACCATGCCGGAGACCATGTCGATCGAACGCCGCAAGATGCTGGCGCTGCTCGGCGCCGAACTGGTGCTGACCGAAGGGCCGAAAGGCATGAAGGGCGCCATCGCCAAGGCGGAGGAACTGGCCGCAACGCTGCCGGACGCCATCATTCCGCAGCAGTTCGAAAACCCGGCCAATCCGGAAATCCATCGCAAGACGACGGCCGAGGAAATCTGGAACGACACAGAGGGCAAGGTGGATATCTTCGTGTCCGGCATCGGGACTGGCGGCACGATCACCGGCGTCGGCCAGGTGCTGAAGGCCCGCAATCCTGACGTCAAGGTCATCGCTGTCGAGCCGGCGGATTCACCGGTTCTTTCGGGCGGCAATCCCGGCCCACACAAGATCCAGGGCATCGGCGCCGGCTTCGCGCCGAAGATCCTCGACACCCATGTCTATGACGAGGTGGTCACCGTCACCAATGACGAGGCTTTCCAGCTGGCCCGGCTCGTGGCGAAGCTCGAAGGCGTGCCGGTCGGTATCTCCTCGGGTGCTGCGCTGACGGCAGCCATCAAGGTCGGCCAGCGCCCGGAAAACGAAGGCAAGACCATCGTCGTCATCATACCCTCCTTCGCCGAACGTTATCTCTCGACGGCGCTGTTCGAAGGTTTGGGCGGCTGACAAGACCTACCCCCTTACCAAGCATTCAGAGGGCGCCGCGGCGCCCTTTGTCATTTCTGGTCCTTGCGGGTTTCACGCAGCCGCGGTCAGCCGCTCGCCAGCAATGCGATAGGAGATGGCTTCGGCCAGATGAATGCGCCCGACGGTCGGCTTGTCGTCGAGATCGGCGAGCGTGCGCGCCACCTTGAGGATGCGGTGATAGCCGCGAGCCGAAAACTTCATCTTCTCCGCCGCATCCCGCAGCAATTGCAGGCCGGCGGCATCCGGCTCGGCGATGGTTTCGATCATCGCGGTCGAGCAGCGGGCATTGGTGACGATCCCCTTCATGCCGGCGCTCTCGAAACGCTCTCGCTGCCGCTCCCGGGCGCGAGCAACACGCAACGCAACATCGGCGCTCTTTTCCGCCGTCGTCGGCCGGATCAGATCGGCGGCGGAAACGGCGGGCACGTCGATGCGAATATCGATGCGATCAAGCAAGGGGCCGGAAATGCGTCCCTGATAATCGCTCACGCAGCGCGGCCCGCGGGCGCAGGTGTGGCCCGGTTCGCCGGCCATGCCGCATCGGCAAGGGTTCATCGCCGCGACGAGCTGGATGGCGGCGGGGTAGGAAACGCGATGGTTCGCGCGGGCGATGACGCATTCGCCGGTCTCCAGCGGCTGGCGCAACGCATCGAGCGCCTGCGGTGAGAACTCCGGCAGCTCATCGAGAAAGAGAATGCCGTGATGGGCGAGCGAGGCCTCACCGGGCCTGGCGCGCAGACCACCGCCGACGAGCGCTGCCATGGTGGCGGAATGATGCGGCGCGCGATAGGGCCGCCGGTCGGAGAGCTTGCCGCCCGAAAGCTGGCCTGCGACGGAATGGATCATCGACACTTCGAGCAGTTCCGCCGTCGACAATGGCGGCAATATCGACGGCAGGCGCGAGGCGAGCATCGACTTGCCGGAACCGGGCGGGCCAACGAAAAGCAGATTGTGACCGCCTGCTGCCGCCACTTCCAGCGCGCGCTTGGCGCTCTCCTGCCCCTTGATGTCGGCAAGATCGGGCAGATTGGCGGCGGCGGCGCGGATCGACGGCTCCGGGCGGGACAGGACCTGTGTGCCGCGGAAATGATTGGCGAGCGCGATCAGGCTGCGGGGCGCGAGAATATCGATCTCCTTGCCCGCCCAGGCGGCTTCCGGCCCGCTCTCGGCGGGGCAGATCAGCCCCTTGCCCACGGCATTGGCGGCGATCGCCGCCGGTAAGGCGCCCGCGACGGGAGCAATCGTGCCATCGAGGTTGAGCTCGCCGATGACGGCATAGGAGGATAGTGCATCGGCCGGGATTGCGCCGAGGGCTGCCATCAGGCCGAGAGCGATGGCAAGATCGAAGTGACTGCCTTCTTTCGGCAGGTCTGCCGGCGCAAGGTTGACCGTCACCTTCTTCGGCGGCAGCGCCAGGCCGGAGGCGTGGAGTGCGGCCTGGACCCGTTCGCGGCTTTCGGCCACCGCCTTGTCAGGCAGGCCGACGATGTGCATCAGCACCTTGCCCGGCGCGATCATCACTTGAACCTCGACGGGCACGCCCTCGATACCCTGAAACGCAACCGTACTGACGCGCGCCACCATGCCCTGCCCCCTGTCATCGGACTCGTTTGCCGCTACTTGCCCTGACCAGCAAACTATGGGTTGCAATCTGGCACAAGACAAGGAATGAAACAAGAACAATAAATGAACATAGACATCATAAATCGGCCGGCGACCAAGCGCCGGCTTCTCAGGTCATGGGCTGGAATGAGTGGACAGATCCGCCGATCAGGCCCGCTTGGATTCGATCGCGTCCCAGAGCAGGCTGGCGATATCGGCGCCGCCGAAACGCTTCACTTCGCGGATGCCTGTCGGCGAGGTGACGTTGATCTCGGTCATATAGTCGCCGATGACATCGATGCCGACGAGCAGGAAGCCGCGGGCCTTCAGCGCCGGACCGATGCGGGCGCAGATTTCCTGTTCGCGCGCCGTCAGCTCGGTGGCCTCGGCGCGACCGCCGACGTGCATGTTGGAGCGGCTGTCATGTTCGGCCGGCACGCGGTTGATCGCGCCGACAGGCTCGCCGTCGACGAGGATAATGCGCTTGTCGCCCTTGCGCACGTCAGGCAGGTATTGCTGGGCGATGAAGGGCTCGCGGAAGAGCTGGCCGAACATTTCAAGCAGAGATGACAAATTACGGTCGTCGCGCGTCGAGTGGAAAACGCCGGCGCCGCCATTGCCGTAAAGCGGCTTCAGGATGATGTCGCCCATCTCCTCGCGGAAGCGGCGGATTTCGCCGGCATCGCGGGTGATCAGCGTCTTCGGCATCAGATCGGCGAATTCGGTGACGAAAATCTTTTCCGGCGAGTTGCGCACCCAGGCGGGATCGTTGACGACGAGGGTCTTCGGATGGATGCGCTCCAAGAGATGCGTCGAGGTGATATAGGCCATGTCGAAGGGCGGATCCTGGCGAAGCAACACCACATCCATGGTTGAGAGATCGACACGTTCCGGCTCGCCAAGCTCGAAATGATCGCCCTTGACGTCACGCAGGATCATCGGCTCGACGGAGGCATAGACCTTGCCGTCGCGCATGCTCAGCTGTTCCGGCGTATAATGGAAAAGTTTGTAGCCGCGGTTCTGGGCCTCGAGGCTCATGGCGAAGGTCGAATCGCCCGCAATGTTGATGCCCCGGACATGGTCCATCTGGACCGCGACATTCCTAATCTTCGCCATAGTCAGCCCTCGCTCGAATTCGCGGACAGATGTAGGTCGGCCCGCCTTCAAACGCAACGGCTATTCAAGAGCTTCCGCAGAGGCTCGCCGCGCTCAGGCTGCAAGACCCTGGGTGCCGCCCTGCCTGACGAGATTGCGCAGGCGATAGGCCATGGTCAACGGCTTCGGGAACGGCTTGCGGCAGAAGGCCACCTTGCGCAGATAGCGATCGATGCGCCACGTCGCCCATGTGCCGCCGGCAAAATAGGCGACGTCTCCGGCATTGAGCGTGCGTTCGACGCCGTCCTCCGTGGTGATATGCACCTCGCCTTCGAGGATCATCACCGTTTCGTCCCAGCCGAAGTACCAGCGAAACTCGCCCGCCGTGCAATCCCACAGCGCCGTCAGCGCGGCATCGTCCTGCCCGCGCGAATGCTCGGCAATGCGGGCGACCGGCGCGCCGGCCACAATCCAGGACGGTTCGATCGGCGCCGGTTTCATTTCCATCTCACCGGCAGAACCGGCCACGAAGTTCTTCGATTGTGGCAATGCCACCACCGGAGCGGCACGAACCGCGAATGCGGCCATGCTCGCCAACATCAATTTCAAGACCATGCAATCCCCCAATTCCATGCGCGTCACGACCTTCATGGCATGGAAGAGGTAACGGCGCGGTTCAGGAAAAACCTCGCATTTTAACGGTTGCAACGATCAGGCAGCAAAACCCTCGATGGTGCAGACGATCATGTCATGATCGGAAAGCGGCTTGCCGTCCTCGTTCAGCGAGGAAACGAGATGGCTTTCGCTGATCTTCAGGCCCCGGCTCAGGAACCAGTCGAGCTTCATGGCGCGATCGGGAAAGCGGGTGATAAGGCTTGGGCGCGTGCTTGTCTGATCGAGCGGGCCGCCATGGCATTCGAAGCCGCGGCTCTCAGCCATGGCGAAGAGAGTATCGGTCGAGAAGTCGCCGCCGGTATGATTGCCGGTGTTGAGATCGCCGCCGATCAGGATCGGAAGGCCGGGCGCAAAGGCCTCGACGGCGTCGATCAGCGCCGCCGTCTGCCGCTCGCGATAGGCAGCAGTTGCCACACTTTCGAGATGGACCGAAACGGCGACGAAAGAGCCGGCCTCGGTTCCGACGATCGCGCCGACGGCGCAGCGATCGCCGACACGCGGCTGCTCATTGTCGTCATTGAACCAGACGGCTTCACCCGGCAACCGGAAGAGGAAAGCATCCGTGGGGGCAACGGAAGCCATCAAAGCATTGCCGTGAAAGCCTTTTTCGTTGAAGTCGTCACGGCAGTAGGAACGCTCGATTTCCGAGCCGAGACTGAGTTCCAGGAATTCGACGCCATAGGCGTAGTTCATGGCAAGTTCGCCGGCGATGACGGCGGTCGGGTCACGCTGCTCGGTGCGGGCCATGCCGTAGTCCATCTCCGAAAGCAGCACCAGCGGCGCTTCAGTCGTCCGCAGCTTGGCCGCGGCTTCCTCCGGAAAAAGGCAACGTTCGAGGTTCCAGGCCGCGACCGTGAAGGGGAAGGACAAAGCGCCAGTCTTCGCCGCAGCGCCGCCGATCCGCACCGTATTCATGCAGGCAAGCGATGCCAGGACAGCAGCGTGAACGGCCGGCGTCTTTTCGAGCGATATGAAGCTTTTGCGCTCCTCTTGCGAAGGAACGGAGAAAGCGGAAACGGTGCTGCGGATCATGGGGAAGCCTGTCGAAACGAGATGAAGAGCGCCGGCGAAAAGATCGCGAACGCGTTTCGCCCGCCAATAGGCTGATTTTGTGACGTTCCTGTAACGCTGTCCTCAAAAGGCATCCGGAAAATGCCGCGGCCAGCGTCCGGGCAGCATGGCGACGATGTCGTAGCGTTGCGACAGACGGGCGAAATCCGGTTGCCGCGCCAGCCAGAGGTCGCTGGCGGCGCGGATGCGCTTTTGCGAAGAGAAGGAAACGGCGTCGATCGCCTCCTGCGCGCCTCGCCTGGACTTGACCTCGACGAAGACGGCGAGATCGCCCTTGCGGGCCACGATGTCTATCTCTCCAAGCTTGGTGCGATGACGGACGGCCAGGATGCGATAACCTTTGAAGAGCAGAAAGGCCGCCGCCAGATATTCGGCCACATGGCCGCGCCGCCAGGCCTTCTGCCGTTTCAGCCTTTCGTCCGGCTCACCCATGCGGCCCCTTCATGTCGAGAAGCCGTTGATAAAGCTCCTTGCGCGGCAGGCCGGTCAGCCGGGCGGCTTCCGCTGCGGCCTTCGCCGTCGGCATTGTTCCCGCGAGGTCGGCAAGGATGGCATCGACATCAGCCTCGGCCGTCACGCTCTCCGCCGGCGGGCCGACGAGCCAGACGATTTCGCCCTTGACGTTGTCGACCTTGTCGTAAAAGGCGGCGAGGTCGGCGAGCGACCCGCGGCGGAATTCCTCGAAGGTCTTGGTGAGCTCGCGGCAGACGGCGGCTGGGCGTTCGGTCCCGAGCACATCGGCGGCGGCGGCAAGCGTGGCGGCGATACGATGCGGCGATTCAAAGAAGATAAGGGTCGCGGGGATGCCCGCAAGCTCCGCCAGCCGGTCCCTCTTGCCCTTGTCTTTCGCTGGCAGAAAGCCGGCAAAAAAGAAGGCATCGTTGGGCAGGCCGGAGCCGACGAGAGCCGCCAGCGGCGCCGAGGCGCCCGGAATCGGAACGACCTTGTATCCCGCCTCAATGGCTTGCCGGGCCAGCCTATAGCCGGGATCGGAGACGAGCGGTGTGCCGGCGTCGGAGACCAGCGCCACTGAACGGCCGGCCTCCAGCGCCTGCAGCAGACGCGGCCCTGCTTCATCGGCATTGTGCTCATGATAGGCATAAGGCCTGTTCTGGATGCCGTAGCGATCGAGCAGGACGCGGGTGACGCGGGTATCCTCGCAGGCCAGAACATCGGCGCCCGCCAGCGTCTCCAGCGCCCTCAACGTGATATCGCCGAGATTGCCGATCGGCGTGGCGACAAGGTAGAGCGCCGGTTCGAGAGGACGGGCTGGAACCGTGGTATTATGCAGGCGGAAACTGCGCGCCCCGCCGCTTGAATGGTCTTCGTTCATGCCTGTCCTGAATTCGCCTCGGATTCATCGCCTTTATGGGCGAGGCTCGGCCCGACGGCAAGAGCGGTGCAAATCCTGTGAGCATTGTCGGCCAAATGTTCAATTGGCACGCGACAAACGCCCCATGCCTCTTGCATTCGCATGCTGAAGTCTGCCATTTTGCCCGTCCAATCTTTCGGGCCTCGTCCGAAAACATGTCATTCGGGCGCTTCGGGCCGCCCGGAAAGTCACGGTCGAAAGCGGTAGCATCCATGCGTATTACAATTGAGCGGTCGAACCTCCTGAAGTCGCTGAACCACGTGCATCGCGTGGTCGAGCGTCGCAATACGATCCCGATCCTGTCCAACGTGCTGCTGAAGGCCGAGGGCGCAAGCCTCGACATGAAGGCGACGGACCTCGATCTCGAAATCACCGAGGCGACGCCCGCCAATGTCGAGCAGGCCGGCGCCACCACCGTGCCGGCGCACCTGCTCTACGATATCGTGCGCAAGCTGTCCGACGGATCGGAAGTGCTTCTCGCCACCAACCCCGACGGCAGCTCCATGACGGTTGCCTCCGGCCGGTCGAAATTCTCGCTGCAATGCCTGCCGGAATCCGATTTTCCGGATCTCACCGCCGGCAGCTTCAGCCATTCCTTCAAGCTGAAGGCGGCGGATCTGAAGATGCTGATCGACCGGACGCAGTTCGCGATCTCCACCGAAGAGACCCGTTATTACCTCAACGGCATCTTTTTCCACACGATCGAAAGCGATGGCGACCTGAAGCTGAGGGCCGTCGCCACCGATGGCCATCGCCTTGCCCGCGCCGATGTCACCGCCCCTTCGGGCTCCGAAGGCATGCCTGGCATCATCATCCCGCGCAAGACGGTCGGCGAGTTGCAGAAGCTGGTGGACACGCCGGATGCGATCGTGACCGTCGAGGTCTCCGACGCCAAGATCCGCCTCACGATCGGGTCCATCGTCATGACATCGAAGCTGATCGACGGCACCTTCCCCGATTACCAGCGGGTCATACCGACCAACAACGACAAGGAAATGCGGGTCGATTGCCAGTCCTTCGCCCAGGCCGTCGATCGTGTGTCGACCATTTCTTCGGAGCGCGGCCGCGCGGTGAAGCTGGCGCTGTCCGACGGCCAGCTGCTGCTGACGGTCAACAATCCGGATTCGGGAAGTGCGACGGAAGAAGTGGCTGTCGGCTACGAGATGGATCCGATGGAAATCGGCTTCAACGCCAAATATCTGCTCGATATCACGGCGCAACTCTCGGGCGAATCGGCGGTATTCCTGCTTGCCGACGCCGGCTCGCCGACCCTCATTCGCGATACGGCCGGCGACGACGCGCTGTATGTTCTGATGCCGATGCGCGTCTGACGAAACCAAAGCGCCCTTTCATGCGTTTCTCAGACGCAAAGGGCGCTTTTATTTTTTCCTTTGTGGATTGCGACATTTTCTCTTGTTATTGCGTCATCGCATTGCAAGATTCGCGATAAGCGGTATGTAAGTCGCGACCATAACATCTGGTGGGGGAGAGCATGGCGTTGCGTCTCAAGGAACGGCTGGGCAAGAAATTCGACGAGGAGATCCGTTTCTTCAAGGGCATGATGCAGGGACCGAAGACAGTCGGTTCGATCGCCCCGACGTCCTCGATCACCGCCCGCAAGATGGCGAGCATCATCAACACGCAATCCGGGCTGCCGGTGCTGGAATTAGGCCCGGGTACGGGAGCCATCACCAAGGCAATCCTGGCGCGCGACGTTGAGCCCCAGAACCTCGTCGCCATCGAATATTCCACCGACTTCTACAATCACCTCGTCAAGCTCTATCCCGGCGTCCATTTCATCAATGGCGATGCCTTCGATCTCGACAAGACGCTCGGCGTCCTGCGCGGCCAGACGTTCGATTCCGTCGTGTCAGGCATTCCGCTCCTTAATTTCCCGATGCAGGCGCGTGTCGCGCTGCTGGAGAGCCTGCTGGACCGCATGCCGCCTGGCCGTCCCGTCGTGCAGATCTCCTATGGGCCGGTCTCGCCGATCATCGCCAAGCCGGATCGCTACCACATCCGCCACTTCGACTTCATCGTCCGCAATATTCCGCCGGCCCAGCTCTGGATCTACAGCCGCGGTTGAGGCAATCCCATGTACGCCCTCTATGTCACGCACCCCCAGGTGCGCATCGATCCGGACGTTCCCGTGCCGCAATGGGGACTTTCCTCGATCGGCGCGGCAAGAGCACGCTTGGCGGCGACACACCCCTGGGCGCACAGGCTCGGCCTGATCGTCTCCAGCGGCGAACGCAAGGCGATAGAAACAGCCGAAATTCTCGCGGCCACAAGCGGTGCATCGGTCGAAATCATCGAGACCATGCATGAAAACGACCGCAGCGCCACGGGCTTCCTGACCCCGCCGGAATTCGAGAAGGCGGCGGACTGGTTCTTTGCCCATCCGCACGAGAGCTTCAAAGGCTGGGAGCGTGCCATCGATGCGCAGGCGAGGATCGTCTCCAATGTCGATGCCGTACTTTCGCGGCATGATCCGCAGGTGCCGATCGCCTTCGTCGGGCATGGCGGCGTCGGCACGCTGCTGAAATGCCATCTGGAAGGAAAGCCGATCGCGCGGCAGGCCGATCAGCCTCCCGGCGGCGGCAATCTTTTCTGTTTCGATCTTGCGAAGCGTGTCGTCTCATGCGACTGGACACCCATGGAAGATTGGATGGGATGGGCTTGAGATGACCGCACGCGACCGCTTGATCGTTGGACTGGATGTCCCAAACCTTCAGGAGGCCGAAAAAGTGGTCGGCGCCCTCGGCGACGATATCCTCTACTACAAGATCGGCTATCAGCTCGCCTTTGCCGGCGGCCTGGAATTCGCGCGCGATCTCGCCGCCGACGGCAAGAGGATCTTCCTCGATATGAAGCTGCTCGACATCGACAACACAGTGGCCTCCGGCGTCGAGAACATCGTCAAGATGGGCATGTCGATGCTGACGCTGCATGCCTATCCAAAGGCAATGAAAGCGGCCGTCGCCGCAGCCAAGGGATCGGATCTTTGCCTGCTCGGCGTCACCGTGTTGACGTCGATGGACGAAGAGGATCTGATTGCCGCCGGCTATGAATATGATCCGCATACGCTGGTGCTGCGCCGCGCCGAGCAGGCGCGTCTCGCCGGCATGGGCGGCATCGTCTGTTCGGCCGAGGAGGCAGCCGCCGTGCGCAAGATCATCGGCCCGGACATGGCGCTGGTAACTCCCGGCATCCGGCCTGATGGTAGCGACAAGGGCGACCAGAAGCGTGTGATGACGCCGGCCGCCGCCATCAAGGCCGGTTCGAGCCATCTCGTCGTCGCCCGGCCCATCGTCAAGGCAGCCGATCCCAAGGAGGCGGCCCGGGCCATCCTCGCCGAGATCGACGCCGCACTCTAGATCATTACGGGAAACAGGGAGGCAATTATGGCAAAGGGATACTGGATTGCACGCGTCGATGTTCGCGACCTCGAGCGCTACAAGGACTACGTCGCCGGCGCCAAGCCGGCTTTCGAGAAATACGGTGCGAATTTCCTTGCCCGTGGTGGTGCATTCACCCCGCTTGAGGGGCAGGCCCGCGGCCGCAACGTCGTCATCGAATTTCCGTCGCTGCAACATGCCGTCGATTGCTACAACTCGCCGGAATACCAGGCGGCCGCCAAAATCCGCCATGAAGTAGCGGATGCGGAAATGGTCGTCGTCGAAGGGATTTGATCCCTTCGAAATGTGACGCTGCGATGCAGCGCGATAGCACTTCACCTCGGCGCTCCGATCGGTTAAGACGAAATCAGATCAGCCCAATCAAAGCCTTTCGAGGAGCCTGCCATGACCCTGTCCGACCTCCCGCCGCTCGTTACCGTGTTCGGAGGATCAGGCTTCATCGGGCGGCATGTGGTGCGCACGCTTGCCAAGCGTGGCTATCGCATCCGCGTCGCCGTACGCCGTCCCGACCTTGCCGGTTTCCTGGTGCCGGCCGGTAATCTCGGCCAGATTTCGATCGTCCAGGCCAATGTGCGCTATCGCAATTCCATCGACCGCGCCGTCGAAGGCGCGCAGCATGTCGTCAACTGCGTCGGTATCCTGGCCGAAAGCGGCCGCAACACCTTCGACGCCGTGCAGGAATTCGGCGCCAAGGCCATCACTGAGGCCGCGCGCGGCGTCGGCGCTTCGCTGACGCATATTTCCGCGCTCGGCGCCAATGCCAATTCCGCTTCGGCCTATGCCCGCACCAAGGCCCGCGCCGAGGCAGCCATCCTGTCGATCAAGCCGGATGCAGTGATCATGCGGCCTTCGATCGTCTTCGGACCTGAAGATGGCTTCTTCAACAAGTTCGCCGATATGTCGCGCACGGCACCCTTCCTGCCGCTGATCGGCGGCGGCGAGACCAAATTCCAGCCTGTTTATGTCGAAGATGTCGCCGAGGCCGTTGCGCGCAGCGTCGACGGCAAGCTGAAGGCCGGCACGACCTACGAACTGGGCGGCCCGGAAGTGCTTACCTTCCGCGAATGTCTCGAGACCACGCTGTCCGTCATCAACCGGAAGAAGACGCTCGTCTCGATCCCGTTCGCCGTCGCCTCGCTGATCGGCTCGATCGCGTCGCTGGTGCCGCTCATCACGCCGCCGATCACGCCAGACCAGGTCACGCTGCTGAAGAGCGACAATGTCGTTTCCAAGCAGGCCGAGACGGAAGGACGGACGCTGAAGGACATCGGCCTGCTGCCGACGCTGCTCATCTCCGTGCTGCCGTCCTATCTGGTCCGCTATCGTCCGCAGGGTCAGTTCACCGGCTCGGGCAAAGCAGCCTAACGATTCGGCCATTCCACGAAATTCACGCGCCGCCCGGCTTTGCCGAGCGGCGTTTTTTATTGCTCCTTAACGGCAGAAACCTGCTCCAGCAGGCTGGCAGAGCACCGTCATTCACAGCTCAGCGTTGCTCAAAAGACGCAGTGCGGAAATAGTAGCATTAACGTCAAATTTAATATGAACATTTATTGCTATTGCTCATTCCACTGACTAACACAACCGCGCGTCTCAGGCTTGGACAGTGAGCTGGTCTGAGGGGCGCTTCACACTTCTGCGGAAAGGCATTCTTCGATGGGTAAGTCTATCGCGCTTTTGTTTGCGTGCGCGGCATTGGTGATTCTCGCCGGATCCTTCATGGCCCGCGGCAGCATCGCTTCAGTGAAGGGCGAATGTGCGCCGGCCTATGGCGTCGACCCCTGCACGACAGGCTCCATCGGCGCTTCCTCGTCGAACTGATCGAGCATGAAAAAGGCCGGTTCTCACCGGCCCCCATCTTTCTCCAGGATTGCGACGTCAAACCGTCCGTATTAGCCGATCGTGTAAAGTCCGATCAGGCCGAGGGTGCCGACGGCAATGCGCCACCATGCAAAGGGGGCGTAGCCGCGGCGTGAGACGAAGTCGAGCAACGCCCGCACGACGAGCAGCGCCGATATGAAGGCGGTGACGAAACCGATGACGATCAGCAGACCCTGGTCCGTGCTGAGATCATGCCGGCTCTTCCAAAGATCCAGTGCAAAGGCGCCCGCCATGGTGGGCATGGCGAGGAAGAAGGAAAATTCTGCGGCCGATCGCTTGTCGGCCCCGAGCAACAAGGCGCCGACGATGGTGGAGCCCGAACGCGACGTTCCCGGAATCATTGCCAGGCACTGGAAGAAGCCGATCTTGATCGCCATCGGCCAGGAGAACTCATAGGCGCTGGTATATTTGGGCTTGAACTGGATCTTGTCGATGACGAGCAGCACAATGCCGCCGAGGATCAGCGAGATACAGATAAGCTGCGGTGAATCAAACAGAACGGTCTTGATGAAGTCATGCGCGAGCGCGCCGATGACGGCAGCCGGCAGGAAGCCGAACAGAACAGCCAGCACGAAATGGCGGGCCTTGACGCTCACAGGCAGCGCCTTGGCGATTTGAACGAGGCGATTGAAATAGACAAGCAGGATGGCGAGAATCGCACCGAGCTGGATCAGAACGTCGAATGTGGCGGCTTCCTTGAAGCCGAGGAAGTGTCCGAGCAATATCAGGTGGCCGGTGGAGGAGACGGGAATGAACTCCGTAAGCCCCTCCACAAGACCCAAAACCAGCGCGATAATAATTTGTTCAGCCATATCGTGTCCTTTGTCAAACGGCAGGGCGGCCCGATTCGCTTGTGCAAACTAGGCCAAGCTCCTATAGCTTCAACCCATGACAAATGACTAGGGCCGCAGGATCGCGACCCGAAAAACTCCGTAGCACCAATTGGAAACACCCGAGTATCAATGCCGACGCTGTATCATCACCCAATGTCATCTTCTTCACGGTTCGTCCGTCTGATCCTGACCGAATATGGCTATCAGACGGAGCTGATAGAGGAGCAGACATGGGAAAAGCGCCGCGACTTCCTCGCGCTCAATCCCGCGGGAACCCTGCCCGTCTATGTCGATGACAGCATGCGGGCGCTCTGTGGCGCGACTGTCATTTCCGAATATCTCGACGAGACGCACGGCGTCCTGAAGCGGGATCGCCGTCTTCTGGCCGAGGATCCGTTCCAGCGCGCCGAGATTCGCCGGCTGACGGAATGGTTCATGCAGAAGATGGAACAGGACGTGACGCGGCCTCTGACGCGCGAGCGCGTCTTCAAGCTGCAGATGACCGCGGACCAGGGCGGCGGCGCACCCGATTCCAAGGTGATGCGCATGGCGCGCGGCAATATCCGCCAGCATATGAAGTATCTTTCCTGGCTCGCGGGCTCCAGGCAGTGGCTCGCCGGCGAGCGGCTGAGCTATGCCGATCTGGCAGCCGCCGCCTCGATTTCCGTGCTCGACTATCTCGGCGAGATCGACTGGACGGAATCGCCGGTCGCCAAGGAATGGTATCAGCGGCTGAAGTCGCGTCCGTCCTTCCGACCGATCCTGGCGGAGCGCGTACGCGGTGTAACTCCGGTTTCCCACTACGCCGACCTGGATTTCTAACGAGGGCTAGATATGCCCGAGGATCGTGAAGCGGAAAAAGCCGGCAAGCGACGGCGCGCACTGACCGCCTTTCTGCGCGAAGAGGCGGGCGCCCAAGGCTTTGACCTCTGCCGCATCACGCGACCGGACGCCATCCCCGAAGCAGCCGTCAGGCTCGGCCAGTTCCTGGAACAGGGCCATCACGGCACCATGAGCTGGATGGAGGAGACGCGCGATCGGCGCGGCGATCCGCGCGTCCTATGGAGCGAGACCCGCTCCATAGCCGTCTTCGGCCTCAATTACGGTCCCGACGAAGATCCGCGCGGCATTCTGGAGAAGACCGACAAGGCAGCAATCTCCGTCTATGCCCGCAACCGTGATTATCACGATGTCATCAAGGGGCGACTGAAGGAAATCGCCACCCGCTTTGCCGCGCGCTCCAAGGAGGACGTAAAAGTCTTCGTCGATACCGCGCCGGTCATGGAAAAGCCGCTGGCGGCCGCAGCAGGGCTCGGCTGGCAAGGCAAGCACACCAATCTCGTCAGCCGCACACACGGCTCCTGGCTGTTTCTCGGATCGATGTTCACCACGGCCGATCTGGAGCCGGACGAGCCGGAAATCGATCATTGCGGCTCCTGCCGCGCCTGTCTCGATGTCTGTCCGACCGCCGCCTTTCCCGCGCCCTATCAACTCGATGCGCGCCGCTGCATTTCCTACCTCACCATCGAACACAAGGGACCGATCGATCCGCAGATCCGGCCGATGATCGGCAACCGTATCTATGGCTGCGACGACTGCCTTGCCGCCTGTCCCTGGAACAAGTTCGCAAGCGCTGCCTCCGAGATGAAGCTGGTTGCACGCGAAGAGCTGAAGGAGCCGTCGATCGCCTTTCTGCTGACATTGGATGATGCGGCCTTTCGCGCCTTCTTCAGCGGCTCGCCGGTCAAGCGCATCGGCCGCGACCGCTTTGTCCGCAATGTGCTCATCGCCGCCGGCAATTCCAGCGAACGCGCTTTGATCGAGCTATGCCGCGATCTGGCTAAGGACCCCTCGTCCGTCGTGCGCGGCATGGCCGTCTGGGCGCTGTCGCGGCTGATGACGGCTGGCGAATTTCGCGCGTTTGCGGCAGAAAGGGATGACGAGCCGGACGAAGAGGTTCGCGCGGAATGGAAAATAGCGGGGGCGATATGATGCATGTGGTGATTTTCGGCTGTGGCTACTCGGGGACGGCCATCGCCAAGGCTTTCGCGGGCTCCGGCATTCGCATCACGGGCACCACCCGTTCGGCCGACAAGGCGGAGCTATTGGCCGCGGAAGGCATCGAAGCCTTTGTCTTCGACGGCGAGACGCTCGATCCGGCTCTCCGTGAGGCGATGAAATCCGCAACGCATCTGGTGCAATCGATCGCGCCCGGCAGGGCGGGGGATCCGCTGCTGCGACTGGCGCAGCTCAATTTGCGTGCGCTGATGCCGAAGCTGGAATGGATCTGCTATCTGTCGACTGTCGGCGTCTATGGCGACCACAAGGGCGCCTGGATCAACGAAGAGACCCCGCTGCATCCGATCGCGGATCGCTCCGTGGAACGTGTCGAGGCGGAAGACGGCTGGCTTCGCGTCGGCGTAAGGCTCGACCTGCCCGTTGCGGTGCTCAGGCTTTCCGGCATTTACGGCCCGGGTCGCAACGCCTTCAGCAATCTGGAAAAGGGCACGGCGCGGCGGCTGATCAAGGCAAATCAGGTTTTCAACCGTATCCGCGTCGAAGACATCGGCGCCTGCGCGCGGTTCCTGTCGGACCGCAAGCTCGGCGGTATATATAATGTCACGGACGACGAGCCCGCGCCGCCACAGGATATAGTCGCCGAAGCCGCCCGTCTCATGGGTGTCGAACCGCCCCCGGAACAGCCTTTCGAAACGGCCGAGCTCACGCCGATGGCGCGGTCCTTCTATGGCGAGAACAAGCGCGTCTCGAACGCGAAACTACGCGCCCTCGGCTTTGCCTTTCGCTTTCCCGAATACCGCATGTCGCTTGCGGAGCTCTGGTCATCGGGGCGGTGGCGCGGCTAGGAAAACCCGTCTTTCAATCAAGAGGAATCGCATGAAAATTCCTACTTGTCCGCCTCTCCTAGTTCAATTTACTCCACAATTATGGTTAACGACCTCTAAATTGGCCCAAATGCGGCAGCAATTGTGGCAAGATCGGAAAATTATTTTTCCGATTTTCGTGAACTTATGCGCCGCCGTATGCCGACAAGAATAATTGTTCCATTTTCAACTGATTTTATTAGATTTTTTCCACAAATCGATAAATCCAACCATTAGTCATCTAGTTCGCTTTGCATCACGAATGTTACGAATTGCAATATTCCGTGATCAAACCAGGCACTTTTTCGCCATTTTTGGCCGGATTTAAGCCCCGCCGCCTACGCAAGGCGCAAGTTCAACAGCTTGAGGGAAAATTCGGTTTGACGAACATCAGACGTTCTTTGGCAATAGCCGCAACTATATCCGCCTCCTTTGCTCTTCTTTCGACACCGGCATTAGCTTCGAATGGATGCGGAGGCGCCTCATGGTACGGAGGAAGCTCCAAAACTGCTTCCGGGGAACGTATGAGTTCCAGAAACCTTACTGCGGCCCATCGCTCGCTTGCTTTCGGCACGCGCCTCAGGGTCATCAACAAGCACAATGGTCGTAGCGTCGTCGTTCGCATCAACGACCGCGGGCCGTTCATTCGCGGCCGCGTCCTCGATCTTTCCCGCGCAGCGGCCCAGGATATCGGCATGGTCGCCTCCGGCACCGCCAGCGTCTGCTACGAAGTCGTCGCCTCGAAGTAATCGGCGATCAGGCCGGAAGCATAGGGCATTTCGGCACAACGCTTGCTCTCTCCGTCAATCGCGGCTACCACGCGGTTGGGACGTCTCAATAATCCGCCGCCATGTGCGCTATTCGTGCGGATTGATGAGACGTCAGCGACATTTTGGCAGCGCATGCCATTTCCCGACAGCTCCACCGAGTTTCGGGACCGTGCGCAAGCAGGAGAGTAGTAAATGCGTCTGGGCGGCCGATTGCAGGGGGCCATCGAGGTTCTTGCCGATATCGAAACGCGCAAGCGACCGGTGGCTGACGCCCTCAAGGATTGGGGGCTCGCTCATCGTTTTGCGGGCTCCGGCGATCGGGCCGCGATCGGCAATATCGTCTACGACGCGCTACGCATGCGGCTTTCCCATGCCTGGCTCATGGGCGACGACAGCCCTTCGGCACTTGCCCATGCCGTGCTCTTTCGCCAATGGGGCCTGACGCCCGAGGCGCTGGCTGCCGAACTCGACGGTGACAAATTCGCCCCCGAGGCCCCGAGCGCCGAGGCGCTGGCCGCCTTTGCCGCCCGCAAGCTCGAAGATGCGCCCCGGCACGTCCAGGGCGATATCCCCGAATGGGTCGAACCTTCCTTTGAGCGCGCCTTCGGCGAAGACTGGCTCTCCGAAGCGCACGCCCTCTCTGAACGCCCGACGCTCGACCTTCGTGCCAACGCGCTGAAGGCGGACCGCGCCAAGGTGGTGAAGGCGCTCGATCGCGCAGGCGCGCAAGCATCGAAGCTCGCCCGTTTCGGCATCCGTATTCCCGCCGGCGAAGGTGCATCCCGGTTGCCGAACGTCACCGCCGAGCTTTCCTTCCAGAAGGGCTGGTTCGAAGTGCAGGACGAGGGCTCACAGATCGTCGCCGATCTCGTTCTGCCTGAAGAGGGCGACCAGGTGCTCGACTATTGTGCGGGCGGCGGCGGCAAGACGCTCGCCATGTCGGCTGCCATGCACAACAAGGGTCAGGTCCACGCCTATGATTCCGACCGGCGACGATTGGCGCCGATCATCGAGCGCTTGAAGCGGGCCGGAACCCGCAATGTCCAGGTCCATGACGAGCGCAACGGTTTGTTGCCGCTGCGCGGCAAATTCGACAAGGTTCTGGTCGATGCGCCCTGCACCGGCACGGGCACCTGGCGCCGAAGGCCCGACACGAAGTGGCGGCTGACGCAGAAGAACCTCGACGAGCGTACCAGCCAACAGCAGGAAGCGCTGGCCCAGGCCGGCGAATTCGTCCGCCCCGGCGGCTCGCTGCTCTATGTCACCTGCTCTGTGCTGCCCGAGGAAAACGAAGTGCAGGTCAACCGTTTCGCCAGCCAGAACCCGGATTTCGACGTCGTGGAGGCGTTGAGCTCCTGGGAAAAGCTGTTCGGCAAAGATGCGCCGCGGCCGCGCTCATCCGATGGCAAGACCATTACGCTGACACCAGCATCGACCGATACGGACGGCTTCTTCTTCTGCCGTCTGCAGCGGAAAGCGTGAAGTGAAATCAATCCGCCCGCAGCGGATATTGCTGCCGGGGCGGGATGAGGTGATGCAGCACGGCAATGGCGATGAGCAGCAGGCCGCCAAGGCCGACAACGGTGAACAGTGTCCACGCCGACAGATGCGATCCGAATGCCACCAGTGGCACGGCGCCGGCCGGCGGATGCGTCACCCTTAAAATAAGCATCGCGGCGATAGCAAGACCGACAGCGATGGCGGCTGCCCACCAAAGGCCCGGCAGCAGCGCCATGGCGAGGCTGCCGACAATGGCGGCCAGCAGATAGCCACCGAGCACATTGGCAGGCTGCGCCAGTGGGCTCTTCGGCTGGCCGAAGATCAGCACAGCCGTCGCGCCGAAGGGTGCGATCAGCAAGGGAATGCCGGTCGCAATCGCCAGAGCGCCAACGGCGGTCATGCCTGTGATGGCGCCTACACCCGACTTCAGATGCCCCTGCCAATGGCCTTTCGGCTCATGACGGTGAAGGAAATGCTTGAAATGGCGATGCATGAAAGATCTTCGAGACTCAACTGAAATCCACATGCCTGTTTTTTGACCTGCATCTGCCGCTTTTTCAAGCAAATCCATTCCACTGCTGCGGCCTTAACCAATAATTTCCTGCCTTAAAATCGTTCTAAACTAGAGTATTTGACACAAGTTTGTTTTTCATACATGAGACAAAATACCAAGTTTTTGACGGTGCCCCCCGCTGTCGTAGGAGAGGAATATGAAACTGAAGATCAATTTTGGCGCCGTGCTCGCGGTGGCCGTTGCCGCAACCGCCGTATCCGGCCTTCCCGCCCTTGCAGCCGCTCCCGAGCCGGCTGCCGTCCTCAAGCATTATGCGGAAGTGGCGCATGCCAAATATCAGGACTCCCTGACGACGGCACAGGCGCTCGACAAGGCGATCAACGCGTTGCTTGCCGACCCCAGCGACAAGACGCTGAAGGCGGCGCGCGCCGCCTGGATCGAGGCCCGCGTTCCCTATGCCCAGACGGAAGTCTATCGCTTCGGCAACTCGATCGTCGACGATTGGGAAGGCAAGGTGAATTCCTGGCCGCTGGACGAGGGGCTGATCGACTACGTCGATGCTTCTTACGGCACGGAAAGCGATGAGAACGCACTCTATGTCGCCAACGTCATTGCCAACAAGACGATCAAGATCAACGGCAAGGATGTCGATGCTTCGCATCTGACCCCGGAATTCCTGTCGGGCACGCTGCATCAGGCTGGCGGTGTCGAGGCTAACGTCGCGACCGGCTACCATGCCATCGAGTTCCTGCTCTGGGGCCAGGACCTGCACGGCACCGGACCGGGCGCCGGCGAACGCCCCGCCACCGATTACGACTTGAAGAATTGCACGCACGGCAATTGCGACCGCCGCGCGGAATATCTGAGATCCGTTTCGACGCTTCTTGTCTCGGACCTTCAAGACATGACGGCCAAGTGGGCACCGGACGGCGAAGCCACCAAGCATGTCGAAGCCGATCCGAAGGCTGGCCTTACCACCATCCTGACCGGCATGGGCTCACTCTCCTACGGTGAACTTGCCGGCGAGCGCATGAAGCTCGGCCTGCTGCTTCACGATCCGGAAGAGGAGCAGGATTGCTTCTCCGACAATACCTATAACGAGCACAATGGCGACGCCATCGGCATCGCCTCGGCCTATACCGGCAACTATACCCGTGTCGACGGCACCAAGCTGAAAGGTCCGTCGCTGCACGATCTGGTCAAGGCCAAGGACGCAGCGCTCGACAAGGAGACCGAGGGGAAGCTCAACGCTACCCTTGCAGCCATGAAGGCGCTGGTGCATCGCGGCGAGACGGTCGAGAAATACGACCAGATGATCGGCGAAGGCAACAAGGAAGGCAATGCCACCGTGCAGAAGGCCATCGATGGCCTGCTCGACCAGACGAAGAGCATCCAGCGCGTCATTGCCGCTCTCGATCTCGGCACGATCAAGCTTGAAGGTTCGGACAGCCTGGACAATCCTAACTCCGTCTTCAAGAAGTAATAAAGGAGGGCGGCGGCGCGACAAGACGCTGCCGCCCTGACACCCATGACAAACATCCCGGCCAACCGCGCCCTTTTGCCCGCCCTCGCTGCGGGTTTTTTGGTTTTTTCGATCACCCTGGCCGTTGCCGGCATCCTCGACTTTCCGACGACCCGCGGCGATCTTTCCGCCGAGCAGCTGAACCGGGTGCGCGACGTCACGCGCGCGACCACGGATTTTTCGAAGGCCGAGGCCTATGAGGCGATGCAGGGCGGGGCGGCTACATCGATCGATTCCGTCCATCGCGATATCTTCTCGCAGCCCTCGGCCAATCTCGGGCTGGAGCGCGGCGAGAACTTCCACTTGGGCAACGCCCTCTTTCGCAAGCTCTGGGTCTCGGCCCCCTCCTCCACGCAGGCTTCCGACGGTCTCGGGCCGCTGTTTAACGCCCGCTCCTGCCAAAGCTGCCACATCCGCGATGGTCGCGGCCATCCGCCGGAGGCCACCGGAGCCGCCGCGACCTCGATGGTCCTGCGCCTGGCGCGGTCTGCCGCCACGCCGGAAGAGGAGCAGGCCGCCAAGGATTTCCGCGCGCTCAACTTTCCGGATTCGACCTATGGCAAACAACTGCAGGATCTTGCCGTGCCCGGCCTTGCCGCCGAAGGCAAGGTGACGGTGAGCTATGTGGAAGAGACAGTGACGCTCGCGGGCGGCGAGACAGTGACGTTGCGCAAGCCACACTACGGCGTGACCGATCTGGCCTATGGACCGCTGGATCCGACGACGACCCTCTCTCCTCGCATCGCGCCGCCGATGATCGGCTTGGGCTTGATCGAGGCCATTCCGGAAGCCGATATCCTTGCCAATGCTGATCCGGACGGCAAGAACGGCACGGGTATTCGCGGTCGCCCCGCCGTCGTCCGCGACCACCGCACTGGCCAGATGGCGCTCGGGCGCTTCGGCTGGAAGGCCCAGAATGCCACGGTGCGCGACCAGGTCGCGGACGCCTTCTCGGCCGATATCGGCATTTCCACGCCGGACCGGCCGAATCCCTACGGCGATTGCACGTCCAAGGAACCGCGCTGCCTTGTCATGCCGAACGGCGTGCAGAAGCGCCTGGGCGATACCGAAGCACCGGATCCGATCCTTGCCCTCGTCACCTTCTATTCCGAAAATCTTGCCGTGCCCGCCCGCCGCAAGGCGAGCTTTCCCGATGTGCTGCACGGCAAGGAGATGTTCTATCGTTCCGGCTGTGCCGCCTGCCACACGCCGAAGTTCGTCACCCGCGACGACATCAAGGGCAGCGATGGCAAGGACTCACCGCAGGCATTCCAGCTGATCTGGCCCTATTCCGATTTCCTGCTGCATGACATGGGCGAAGGCCTTTCCGACGGCCAGCAGGTGGGTGTGGCCTCCGGCCGCGATTGGCGCACCCCGCCGCTCTGGGGTATAGGCCTCACCCAAACGGTGAGCGGCCAGCAGGCCTATCTGCATGACGGCCGCGCCCGCACCTTGACCGAAGCCATCCTCTGGCATGGAGGAGAGGCGGAAAAAGCCCGTAACGCATTCGCCGATCTTTCGACGGACGATCGGCAAGCCCTCATCAACTTTCTGGAGTCTCTTTGATGCGCCACTGGAAACGTCTCGCAGCTAGCCTTCTCTTCACCGTCTCGGCGTTATCAGTCCATGCGCAGGGCGCGACGGCCAATGGCGCCGGCCTGAACGAAGCGGCCGTGCCTGCAACCCTGCGGAAGGCGGTGGACGATGTCATTCGCCCCGGCTATCGCGCCATGCATGACTCGGCCTCGAAGCTGACCGTGGCGATGAAGGCGCTTTGCGCCGATCCCACCGCCGCCACGCTCGCCAGCGCCCAATCGGCCTTCGGCGACACCGTGAAGAGCTGGTCGCGCATCGAAATCGTCGATACCGGCCCGATCATCGACAAGAACCGCTTCGAGCACATCCTGTTTTACCCAGACCGCAAGGGCGTCGGCCTCAAGCAGGTGCAGGCGTTGATCGCCAAGGCGGATGAGAAGGACGCGACGGTCGAGGCCGTTGCCGGCAAGAGCGTGGCACTGGTGAGCATGACGGCCCTGGAATATGTGCTCTACGGCACCGGTTCGGACGTTCTCGCCGGCCAGAAGCAGGGCTTCCGCTGCCGCTATGGCGCGGCCGTCGCCGGCAATATCGAAAACACGGCCAAGGAAATCGCCGACGAATGGGATGCACCCGATGGTGTGCAGAAATCCTGGAAGTATCCGGGCAAATCCAGCGATGATTTCATGGACAACAAGGAAGCGGTCACGGCGCTGCTCGGCATCCTCGTGCATGGTGCAGCCAACGTCCGCGACCAGCGGCTGGAGAGCTTCTACAAGGGCGATCCCGCCTCTGCGCGGCCAAAGATGGCGATCTACTGGCGCTCCGCCAACACCTGGACGTCGTTCACCGGCAATGTCGAGGGTTTGAAGGCGCTCTGGGAAAAGGCCGATATGGCAAGCCTGCTGCCAGCGGACAAGCGCGACGCCGCCGCCAAGATCGACAGGCTGCTGAACGAGCTTGCGGCGACCGCGCCGACGATCAATCCCAACATCGATACAGCGCTTGGCAACGATGCGGAGCGCGCCAAGATTGACAAGCTGCTCTCCGCCAGCCGCGATCTCACCACCGCCTTTAGCGACGAGTATGGCGGCGCCATCGGCCTTTCGGCCGGCTTCTCCTTCGCCGACGGAGATTAAGGGCGATGCGCAGTGGGCTGATCGACCGGAGAGCTTTCGTTAGAGGTGCGGGGCTGACATTCCTCGCAGCGCTCAAGCCCGGCGCCCTGATGGCCCTGGAGCGGGCCGATGCGGTTTATGCGTCGGGCATCCGCGCCGCCGACGGCTCCTTTGCCGTGGCGACGGTGACCGAGAAGGGGCGGATCATCGATCAGGTGGCCCTGCCCGCTCGCGCCCATGGCATGGCCTTCTCGAAGGCGACGGGCAAGACCGTCGCATTCGCCCGCCGGCCGGGCACCTTTGCGATGATCTTCGATCCCTGGAATAAGGCCGAGCCGATCGTCATCAGCGCAAGGGAAGGCCGGCATTTCTACGGGCACGGTACGTTTTCGCCCGATGGCCAGCTGCTTTATGCGAGCGAGAACGACTTCGACGACAATCGCGGCATCATCGGGCTTTATGATGCCCGCAACCGCTTTGTCCGCATCGGCGAGTACGAGACCTATGGCGTCGGCCCGCACGACATGACCGTCTCAGATGACGGCAGGTTCCTGATCGTTGCCAATGGCGGCATCGAGACGCATCCGGATTTCGGCCGCACCAAGCTCAATCTCGACCATATGGAGCCGTCGCTGACGCTGATCGATGCAGCGAGCGGCCGGCTGATCGAGAAACATGTCCTGCCGCCGCAATATGCCCAGGTCTCCACCCGCCATGTCGATATCGATGCAAGCGGCCGAGTCTGGTTCGCCTGTCAGTATGAAGGCCATCGCAACGACCTGCCGCCGCTCGTCGGCCATTTCGCCAGGGGTGAGGACCTAACCTTCGTCTCCCTGCCCGACGAAACGACCCGCGCGCTCGGCAACTATGTCGGCGCCATCGCCGTCAATCGCGCCGAGAACCTCGTGGGCGTGACGTCGCCGGTCGAGGGGACATCGGTGACGCTCGATGCGAAGACGGGCAAGGTGCTGAAGGTCGAAAGCGTGCCTGATGCGGCGGGCATTGCGTCGGCCAGCCATGGATTTGCCGTGTCCTCCTATGAGGGCGAGTTCCTGGATGAGCATAGCGATGTCGCCTGGGATCAGCATATCGTCCGCATCGCCCGCGGCTGATTTCGCCACGGCTCAGACCGGTTTGCTGGCTTCGATGAAGCGGCGCAGCGCCGTCGCAGCATTCAGCATGTGCGCCCGCATGCGCCGCGACGCCATATCGCCGTCACCCTCAGCAATTGCCTGCATGATGGCTTCGTGCTCCGCTCGTGATCGATCGAGGCGCTCGTCCTGCTGCAATTGAGCGCGGCGGAAGGCGGTCAAGCGACTGCGTATGGCAATCGCCTGTTCCGCCAGAAAGCTGTTATGCGTCGCGTGATAGATCGCCTCGTGAAAGGCGCGGTTGAAGGCGTCGTAGGCATCGAAATCGCCCTTCTTCACGATCGTTTCGGAGGCATCGTGCAGCTCGATCAGGTGGCTGCGCTCCAAAGGCGTCATGCGATAGGTGGCAAGCCGCACACACATGGCCTCGATCTCCGCCACCGTCTCGAACATCTCCATGATGCGCTCCGGTGTCATGCGGGTGACGACGACGCCGCGCCGCGGCCGCACCTCGACCAGGCCGCTCACCGCCAATTGCCTCAATGCCTCGCGAACCGGTGTGCGCGAAGCACCAAAGCGATCGGCAAGATGCTGCTCGTCGAGTGCCGCGCCGGCCTCGAGCCTTCCGGTCGCGATCTCATCGGCCAGGGCGTTGCGGATACGGTCCGACAGCAATTCGCGGTTGTCAGCGGAATCCTCGAACCCATTGGTCATTCCCGATCTCCTGGCATTTGCCCCATCTCGTATGCAATATCGCTACTGTTCTGCTGCCTTGCATGCAGAATGACTATCACGCAACTGTTACGCATTCAATGATTGACCATCTTGAGCAGCAGGAATACAAAATCCCTCATGAAACGTCCTCCCGCATACGCAGGGCGGCCAGAATGCCAGACCAGAATGCAAGCAGAGCAGATTTTGTCCGAGCGCTTCGGCGGAATGCTCTTTTCAACGACAATGACATCGCGAGCGACCCGTCGCCCGAACCCTCGGCCGGAAGGCCTTCCGCTGCCGACTTCACCCCTTCGATGCAAAGGATCAGGACCATGATGATAACCAGTTCGATGCAAAGGATCAGGACCATGATGATAACCAGACGGAATTTCTCGGCAGCACTTGTTGCCGGCGCCGCCGCCTCTCTCGTTTCCACCAGCGGCATGGCCGCCACCAACG
The DNA here is from genome assembly GCF_012275345.1 of Rhizobium sp. SG570. NCBI lineage: Bacteria > Pseudomonadati > Pseudomonadota > Alphaproteobacteria > Hyphomicrobiales > Rhizobiaceae > Rhizobium > Rhizobium sp. SG570. The sequence continues at coordinate 164,391 of NZ_JAAZQI010000006.1, forward strand.
TTGCTGGCGGTTCGGCAACCTCAGCCCCGCAAAAGGCGCGTAATGTCGTGTTGGTGCATGGGCTTTTTGCAGACGGCTCCTGCTGGTCGGAGGTCATCGCGCGGCTGCAGGCAAAGGGGCTGAACTGCACGGCGGTGCAGAACCCGCTGACCACATTGCCCGAGGCCGTTGCCTCGGCCCAGCGCGTTCTCGATCGCCAGGACGGCCCGACCGTGCTTGTCGGTCATTCATTCTCCGGCATGATCGTCACCGAGGCAGGCATGCACCCGAAGGTCTCCTCGCTGGTCTATGTCGCGGCCCGTGCGCCCGATGCCGGCGAGGATTACACGGTGCTTGCCAAGACCTATCCGACGCCGCCGGCATCGGCTGGCATCGTCTTTGACGGCGACGAGGGCCGCCTGAGCGAAGAAGCCTTCCTGCGCGACTTCGCCGGCGATTTGCCCGAAGCCAAGGCCAAGGTCCTCTATGCCGTACAGGAGCCGTTCCACAAGGAACTCCTTACCGGCAAGACGACCCAGGCCGCATGGCATTCGAAGCCGAGCTGGTATGCGGTCTCCACCGAAGACCGGACGATCAATCCCGACCTCGAACGCTTCATGGCCAAGCGCATGGGCGCCAAGACCATCGAGGTGAAGGCAAGCCATCTTGCGCTGATCTCTCACCCGGATACGATCGCCCGCCTGATCCTCGAAGCGGCCGGCCACTAGAGCGGTTACGCGTTTCACGGAATCGCCCAACCGCTCCATGCTATTGTTTTTGCGCAATCCCGGACGGAAAACCGCTTCGCACTTTTCCCGGAATTCTCTAGGCCGACAGGCTGCCGGCCTATCCCTTCCTGGCGAATTCGGCCTGTTCCGCACTGACAGCGACAGCGACGGCTCTTGCCGCCGCTCGCAGCCAATCGGTGCCCCGCTTATCGAGATCGGCAACAATGCCTGGCAGGTGCGAGGCATCGTCGGCGTGGCAGTTGGCGATTTCGAAGCCCATTAGATCCAGCATCTCAGGCGCCAGCAGCACCTGCATATCTCCGTCGACTTCGATCTTGCGGCTGTTGGGTGATAGACGGCGGACCAGAAGCTTGCCGCTCACCTGGTAACGTGGATCGGGCGAGCGCGCCCGTCCCGCGGCGATAACACCCGTATGGATCGTCTTGTCCGAGGGGTTATGCTTGAGCGACCAGCCAGACTGTAGCAGCGCCTTGACTTCGCGCAGGACAGGACCGCCGCGCCATTCGACATAAACGACGAAACGCGGACGACCCAGACTGCCGGTGCCGGCCGTGCGCGGCTTTGCCTCGAATTCTGTCATCGGATCCGGCAATGCCCTGCGCAGCGCCTTCAGATAGGGCTCCGGCACCGGGTCTTTCGCCGGTGGCAGGCTGCGATACTTCTCCCAGAAAGCCCTGCGCTCGGCATTCGACAGCAACACCTCATTGCGCAGCCGTTTGTAATCGCGCTCCAGGATGACGGGAGACGGCTGCCGCAAACCGCGGCGATAGCCTCCAAGAATGGCATCGGCGATGGCGCGCGGCGTCGGACCATCGTTGCCCCGCGCCAGAATCGCGCTGGTCGCCAGGCGCACGAGATCGAGCGCGTAAGGCATGACGGCGGCCTCGTCGAAATCGTTGGCGCCCCATATCAGCCGCCCCTCCTCGTCACGCCATGTGCCGAAATTCTCGAGATGCGTGTCACCGATCGCCAATATCTGCGGCGCACTCGCGAGATCGGGGCAGATCTGGAGGATGGTTTCGGCCCAGCGCCAGTAGGTTCCGCGCAGGAATGAGAAGCTGTCTCTCTTCATGAGCTTGTGCTTCTTTGCCAGGCCGGACCCGACCAGATCGTCGCCAAGCTGCGCCCGCATCCAGGTCTCGTAGGCCGCCACCGATTGCAGGATCGTCGTCATCGATGCCCCTCGCCATGTATTCTCTGGTTTCGGATAGCATGATGCTGCCATTGAGGAAATTGGATGTCGGCCGCAGAAGCGGCAGAGGCTTTGCTTTTCCAAAGCATGACCCTTGTTCTCGCCGCCTCTCCATGCCAATTTCGCACCCGCGAAGAGGGGATGGCATGACAGAGGCAGACAGCGGCGATTTTCGGGCCCGCATTAGAACCAGCTTCGAGCGGCAGGCGGCGATGGCGACCATCGGCGCGGAACTGACACGCGTCGAACATGGCGCGGTCGAGATCGAGCTGCCGTTCGACGTCAAGCTGACGCAACAGCACGGCATCCTCCATGCAGGCATCATCGCCGCCGCGCTGGATTCCGCCTGCGGATTTGCGGCCTATAGCGTCATCGATCCCTCTGCATCTATTTTGACAATCGAATTCAAGATCAACCTGATGTCGCCGGGACGCGGCGAGCGTTTCCTGTTTCGCGGCGATGTCACCAAGCCGGGCACGACGATCATCGTGGCCGATGGACGCGGCTATGCGATTGGCGACGGGCCGGCCAAGCTGATTGCCTCGATGACCGGAACGATGATGGTCATCCGTGGCAGAGAGGGAATTAGCGGATGAAATTCGAATTGAAGCGCGTTTCGGGCAAATCGATCCTGTTCGTCATGGCGGCCGAGGCGGAATATGGGCCCTTTCTGCGCTCGCGCATCGATCCGCTGATGACCGGCGTCGGCCCCGTCGAGGCAGGGATCGCGCTCACCCGCGCATTTGCCCAGCTCGAAGCCCAGGACGACCTGCCCGATCTCGTGGTTTCGCTCGGCTCGGCCGGCTCCGCCAGGCTGGAGCAGACCGAAGTCTATCAGGTCAGCTCCGTCTCCTACCGCGACATGGATGCCTCGCCGCTCGGCTTCGAGAAGGGTCGCACGCCGTTCCTCGACCTGCCTGCCACGCTCGAACTGCCGTTGCGCATTCCCGCTATTGCCGAAGCGAGCCTTTCCACCGGCGGCAACATCGTGTCCGGCACGGATGCCTACGAGCGCATCGGCACCGACATGGTGGACATGGAAACCTTCGCTGTGCTGCGCGCCTGCCAGATCTACGGCCGTCCGCTGATCGGGCTGCGCGGCATTTCCGATGGGCAAATCGAATTGCAGCGCATTTCCGACTGGACGGAATATCTGCACGTCATCGACCGCAAACTGTCCTATGCCGTCGACGGCCTGTTTACCGCATTGGAAGACGGCGTATTCTGGTTTTAACGGATCAAAACCGCCCTATGTGAGGACAATCGGGACAATAAAATCGGCTCCGGCATGATTTGCCCGATTGCCAGCGAAAGCGCTTTTCATTAAAGGCTCGCCATGACCCAGACAGCACATCCAGACACCGTTCTCATCGTCGATTTTGGCAGCCAGGTGACGCAACTCATCGCACGGCGCGTGCGCGAAGCGGGCGTCTACTGCGAAATCGTCCCCTTCCAATCCGCCGAAGCCGGGTTCAAGCGGCTGCAGCCGAAGGCCGTGATCCTGTCCGGCAGCCCGGCCTCGACCGTGGACGAGGGCTCACCGAGGGCGCCGCAGATCATCTTCGACAGCGGCATTCCGGTCTTCGGCATCTGCTACGGCCAGCAGACCATGTGCATGCAGCTCGGCGGCAAGGTCGAGAGCGGCCATCACCGCGAATTCGGCCGCGCCTTCCTCGACGTCAACGAGGATTGCGCGCTGTTCGAGGGCCTCTGGTCCTCCGGCTCGCGTCATCAGGTCTGGATGAGCCATGGCGACCGCGTCACCGCGTTGCCAGAAGGCTTCGAAGTGGTCGCCACCTCCTCGAACGCACCCTATGCCTTCATCGCCGACGAGAAGCGCAAATATTATGGCGTGCAGTTCCATCCGGAAGTCGTTCATACGCCCGACGGCGCCAAGCTGATCGGCAATTTCATTCACAACATCGCCGGCCTCAAGGGCGACTGGTCGATGTCGGCCTATCGCGCCAAGGCCGTGCAGGCAATCCGCGATCAGGTCGGCGACAAGCGCGTCATCTGCGCCCTGTCAGGCGGCGTCGATTCTTCCGTCGCAGCACTGCTGATTCATGAAGCAGTCGGCGACCAGCTCACCTGTATCCTTGTCGACCACGGCCTGATGCGCAAGGACGAGGCCGCCGGCGTCGTCGCCATGTTCCGCGAGCACTACAATCTGCATCTGCTCCATGTCGATGCCTCCGACCGCTTCATCGGCGAACTGGAGGGCGTCAGCGACCCCGAGACCAAGCGCAAGATCATCGGCCGGCTCTTCATCGAGACCTTCGAAGAAGAGGCCAAGAAGCTCGGCGGCGCCGATTTCCTCGGCCAGGGCACGCTCTATCCGGACGTGATCGAAAGCGTTTCCTTCACCGGCGGCCCCTCGGTCACCATCAAGTCGCACCACAATGTCGGCGGCCTGCCGGAGCGCATGAAGATGCAGCTCGTCGAGCCGCTGCGCGAACTCTTCAAGGACGAGGTGCGTGCGCTCGGTAAGGAACTCGGCCTGCCCGATAGCTTCATCGGCCGTCACCCCTTCCCCGGCCCGGGCCTTGCCATCCGCTGCCCCGGCGGCATCACCCGCGAGAAGCTGGAGATCCTGCGCGAAGCCGACGCCATCTATCTCGACGAAATCCGCAAGGCCGGCCTCTATGACGCCATCTGGCAGGCTTTCGCCGTGCTGCTGCCGGTCCAGACCGTCGGCGTCATGGGCGACGGCCGCACCTACGAGTTCGTCTGCGCGCTGCGCGCCGTCACCTCCGTCGACGGCATGACCGCGGATTTCTATCACTACGACATGGAATTCCTCGGCCGCGCCGCGACCCGCATCATCAACGAAGTCCGCGGCATCAACCGCGTCGTTTATGACGTAACATCGAAGCCGCCGGGCACGATCGAGTGGGAATGAGGGGAGTGCTGCGGCGTAAACCGGGATAAAGCAGTGCGCTAATGGCTATGTTGTCGCTGCAATAGCAGTCGGTAGTCCTCGCGCAGCTCTGGCCCTCCGGCAGCGAATGGCGTCAATGCTAAAGACCTGATTCAGATCAAAGTCTGCCGAGCCCCTCCGTGATACCCAACTATCATGTCTGAGATTTATCAAGGCCGTCGGGCCTTCTTGACCGCGCTTGCCGCCGGAGGGGGACTTATCGCAATTGGTGGGGCAACGGCGTTTGTGATGAATGCCCGTGACCTTTCCGGCTATCAGGAAGCTGTCAACGCCACGTGGCGGCACAGCGACAGTACCGATCTGCCGCCGTCATCGGCCCAACGAGAGCTTGTCCGTTATGCCACCTTGGCGGCAAACAGCCATAACACGCAGCCTTGGCAATTTCGGCTCTCGGATCGCTCGATCCTCGTGCTGCCCGATTCCCGGCGTCGCTTGCCCGCTGTCGATCCCGACGATCATCATGTGTTCGCCAGCCTCGGCTGCGCCGTCGAGAACATGGTCCAAGCTGCCCGCGCCTTCGGACTTCGGGCAGTTCCGCGCTACGATCCCGAAGGGCGCGGAATTCGGGTCGACTTGGAGGCTGCGCCGCCCGAACGGACAGACCTGTTCGACGCTATTCCGCATCGTCAATCGACGCGCACTGTCTATGATCGGCGCTCGGTCCCGCCCGAACATCTCCGGCTCTTGGAAGCCGCAGGAAACGGTCAAGGCGTGCGGATGCTGCTTTTCACGGAGCGGAAGCAGCGTGAGGAGATCCTCTCCTATCTGGTCGCGGGCAACAGTGCGCAGATGGACGATGTCGCGTTCGTAGAAGAATTGAAATCGTGGATTCGATTCAGCTATGGCTCAGCCCTTTCGACGCGAGACGGCTTGTTTTCGAAATCCTCCGGCAATCCAGTCCTGCCGGATTGGATCGGCCGCTTGATCCTCAATCTGGTGTTCACGAAGGAGGCTGAAAACCGGAAGTATGAGAGCCAGCTCAGAAGCTCGGCCGGTGTTGCCGTGTTCGTCTCTGACAAGAACGAACCCGCCTACTGGGCAGAATCCGGACGATGCAGTCAGCGTTTCGCCCTTCAGGCGACGGCTCTCCAACTCCGGCATGCCTTCATCAATCAACCGGTCGAGGTTCCCGCCGTGCGGGGGCAATTTGCCACCTATCTCGGCATCGGCGATCGTCGGCCGGATCTCGTGATGAGATTCGGGTACGGTCCGGAATTGCCCAGATCGCTCCGCCGTCCGGTCGAGCACGTCATTCTCCGGGCGTAGGGTCTTGATGTCCCTTGAGGCTGACGAGACCGCGCTTGCCGGAGATTTCGAAAAATCGACCGATCGATATCGATAGTCGCTGAAACCAAGCAGTTTCTGAATCGACTAAACTCTCTTTTGAATTCGAGAGCAGAAATTTCTGACGGATCGGAGAGACGGTTCTTCGTCGTATGCAGAAAACTTTGCGCTTGTAATTCAATGCGTAACGATCAGTAAGAACAATCGAGTGAGAATAGACGGCGAAGGGCACTCTCTGGCCACCTTTCCCGGAAGTGCCCAATCGCCAAATTCAGCAAATCGGGCCCATCCGAGGAATGATGAACGGAGTGGCGCCCTTACTTCACCGTGATGCTCAGACCGCTGATATCGGCATTGACCTGCAGGCCAACCTGCCTGCCTGTGAGTTCGAGTTGGGCGCCCTTGTCATTGGTCATGACGATCATCTGGGCGCCTTTGCCGACTGCGCCGCCGCCGCCCGCTGCACCGTAGATCCCCGACACATCCTGGGCGCGACGAATATGGGTAACGGTGCCTTGGAAATAGGTCTTGGAGGCCCCGAAGGCGAGGCCGCCCGAGATACCGCCAATCGAGACGGGATAGCGGCGACCATGGAAGGTCAGCGTGCCCTCGCCTCCGGAACCACCGACGAAGAAGGCAGCCTTATAGACGGCAAAACGGATCGTACCGCTGTCGGCATGCGCGGCGCTGGCAAAGCTAATTCCCGCGGCGGCAATGGTGGCAACTGCGACTGAACGAAATGCGGACGAAATCTTCATCATGGGCTATTCCTCAAGAGCGCCGCTTACCCAGCCGGCCGGGACGACGTCAGCGTCGCGTCAAAGTTATATATGAACAGTTTCGCGCGTCATTGGTTCCAAAGCACGATAATAACAAAGCGTTAGAGCACATATTCGATCGCGCGCTGCTCGAAGAAATTAGCGCGCGACCAGTTCTCGGCATCGGTCACATGGTCGCAACCAGGTGATTGAAACCTTTCGCGAACCTTCGGCAGGGCCTTTGCGACCTCGCGAGGCGGGATATAGCGATCCGACGCCTGTGCGCTTCAACGACAAGGAGACGCTGCTGTTTTCCCGCGCCCGCCAGGTATCGAAAGCCTGGTGAGGAAGCCTCCCCTCCTCCCAGTGCCGCTGCCTAGAACCCCAGTGATTGCTGCACAGGTTTCGGCGGCGCGAGCTGGACGCCTTCCAGCTCCAGCATCCGGGCCTTGGCGTTGGAACCGCCGGGCGCCGAAAAGCCGCCGATCTTGCCGCCTGCCGCCAGAACGCGATGGCAGGGGATGATCAGCGCGACCGGATTCTTTGCCATCGCCTGGCCGACGTCGCGGGCGGCTTCCGGCCCGACGCCAAGCTGTTTCGCAAGCGTCCCATAGGTGGTGGTATGGCCCCAGGTGACCTGCCGGGCGGCATCGTAGATCTGCTTGAAAAAGGCATCCTGTTCGCCGAGATCGAGGGCGACGCCGGAAAAATCGATCTCTTCGCCCGCAAAATACCGTTTCACCTTGGCGACGACCTCCGCGACTTCAGGCGTCGGCGTGCCGGGATGCGCATTCGGCAGGCGACGCCGAAGCAGGCGTTCGGTCGCCCCGGCATCCTTCGTCGGCAATTGGAAGCGTATGACGCCGATATCGCTCCAGGCGATACCGCAGAAACCGCCGGCGGTTTCGAAGATCAGATAGTCTTGCCTTGTCTCGTTCATGACGGACGCTCCGTGTTTCCACTTGTCATGAAAATCGTGCCACGAGCCGTGAAATTCAACCCGATTCTTGTGCAGGGCCGATATTGCCGACATTTTGCCCGTTGAGGAAAACGGCGCCGCCGCGATGACGGCGCCCCAATCCTACCTCGCATCCTGGCGTATCAGTATCCGCCGCCGGCCGGAGGAGGATTCATCGTCATGTTGCCACCGGAGCCATGCTGGTCCGAGGTGGAACAAGAGGAAACACCGAGACCGACGAGAGCGAGCAAGGCGATCGAGAAGATGGCTTTCGTCAACATGTGAGATCGTTCCTTTTGAAGACGGCACAAATACCCCTGGCGGAGAGTGAACAAATCAGGCGGGCATTTTATTCGATGGCATTTCTAAAATTGAGATTCGGCGGATCGCCTTCAGCCAGTTTACTCGCCCCGATTCATCAAGTATGTTCTCTTTTTGTTCTTGATATAGCTGCCATGCGTCCCTATGATGTGCGGATCACCAGAATAGGAGGAGGCAAAGCCGCGTGGCTTTGACGCAATCCCATGAAGAACAAAGACCAGCTCTCGCTCTATCTCAGCGGCGGTTCGTCCAGCCGGACACTACCGCCAATCGATCAAAGGCCAATCAGCGAACTCTATTTTGCAATCCTTCCCGATCCGGAGATCGCCGCAAAGAGTCACAAGCTTGCAGGCAATTTCCATCGACGGTACCGGTTTTTCGCGAAGCCGCGAAAAGCCAATCTCCTCCATGTGACGCTCTATACTATCGGCTCGTTTCGCTACTTGCCCGAAGAGACGGTGTTTGCGGCGATGGAAGCCGCCTCCAGAGTTAGAAAGCCGTCCTGTTCGGTAGTCTTCGACCGGGCCGTCAGTTTCGGCAATGGCGATAATCGCCCGCTTGTTCTATGGAACGAGAATGGAAACACCGAACTCAAGGCGATCTATCAGGAACTGGTCGATGCCATGCGGCTTACCGGCATTGCGCCCATCAAGGAAAAGCCCATCGAGCCGCATATGACGCTGCTCTATCAGGGACATCCAGTTCCCGACACCGTGCTCGAAGAACCTGTGAGCTGGACAGCTAAAGACTTCGTCCTCATCAACAGCCTACAGGGTGAATCAATCCACGAGCATCTTTGCTATTGGACTTTGCGCGACTGAACAGCCCGTTCAAACCTTCGGCTGATTGTCATCCGCCATCACCGCCGCCACCGCATCCTCGACGCTGAAGCTGCAGCGGCTCTCAAGATCGGCTATGCCGGCTGCCGCCATGAGATCGCGCACCCGATCATGCGCACGAGCGAATTGCACGCGGATGCCGGCGCGGCGCATGGCGCCATCGAACTCCATCAAGGCATCCATCCCCGTGCTGTCCAGATCGAAGCTCTCTTCAAGGCTGAGAACGACGGCCCGCAATCCCGCCTCGCTGCGGCTGCGCGACAGGATCTCGCCGAAGATCGTGTCGGCATTGCCGAAAAACAGCGTCTCGCCTGGTCGCCAGATGACAATGCCCGGCATCTCGGACGCATCGCCGTGCCGGCTGATATCGACGAAGTTGTGACTGCTGCCGAGGCGCCCCAGTCGGGCGACATAGGGCGAGGCCAGTCGATGCATCATCGCGGCAAGCGAGAGTGCGATTGCCAGCAGCATGCCGTTGAGGACACCAAAAATCAGCACACCCGCAGCAGCGCCGATCGCGACGTAGAAATCGCGATGCAGCCGCCGCAGATGCAGGATCGGGCTGGGATCGAGCGCATGCGTGAGGGCTGCAATCACCACTGCCGCCAGCACCGGCTCGGGCAGAAGCGCCACCAGCGGCCCGGCGCAGGCAATCAGAATGGCAAGGCCGATGGCGGCGAAAACAGTGGTTGCGCGTGTCTTCGCGCCGGCCGCCTCGCTGGCGAAACCGGCGGAAAAACCGGCGCCGACGGGCATGCCCTGGACGAGGGCGCTGGCGATATTGGCGGCGCCGAGCGCGCCGAGTTCGCGATTGACCTCCAGCGTCTCGCCATAGCGCAGCGCCAGCGCCCGCATGGTGCCCCAGGATTCGGCAAAGAGGATGAGCACGAGGGGCACTGTAAACTGCACCAGCCGCGAATAGGCCATCCAGCCGGCATCCGGCAGCGACGGCCATTGCGGCAGGATCTCGATTGCACCGACCAGCTTGACGCCACGCGCCTCCAGACCGAACAGGTATGAAGCGAGAATGCCGGCGCCGAGCACAAGGAAGGCGCCGGGAACACCCGGCAATCGCTTGAGCAGCAGCAATGCCGCAAGCGCCACGACGCCGACGGCGACGCTGATCGGATTCCACTGCAGAACAGCGCCGAACAGGGCTGCCGCGTAGATAAAGATGTTCGAGCCCTGCACGGGCACGCCCACGAGGATGGGCAGCTGGTGCAGGATGATGGTGATCGCGAGACCCAGCGCGAAGCCGCGCAGCACCGGTCGGGAAATGAAGCCGGTGATGCCGCCGAGGCGCAAGACCGAAGCGACGACAAACAGAGCGCCGGCGAGCGCGACGGCGACCGTGGCCAAACCGGCCTTGACCGTGGCGTCACCGGGCATGACCGCCAGCGTCGCGGCAAGAATGGCGGCGGAGGAGGATGTCGGAGAGACGATGGCGAAGCGGCTCCGGCCGAACACGGCATAGACGAGACATCCGGCGATGCCGGCAAGAATGGCCCGATGCGGCGGCAGGCCGGCGATGCCGGCGTAGGCAACGGCTTCCGGCAACATCAGGCCGGCAACCGATATGCCCGCAACCAGATCCGCCCTGTCCACCACGAACCAGCTGCTCAGCTTCGTCATCGATCACCGACCATAGGGATGGCTCATCTGTTTATGGATAGAGATTCGCCGCCAAGCTGCAACAGGAAAATAAGCTGGCAAACCTTCGGCTTACACCGCCGCTTCGGCGCCATCGCGCAAGGGACAGCTTCTGCCGATCACTTCGGTGACAAAATCCATGACGGCGCGAATGGCCAGCGAGCGACGCAGATCCGGATAGGTCACGAGCCAGAGATCCCGCGTCGGTGAAGGAGTGGCCACAGGCAAGCGCATCAGCCCCGCTTCGGCATCCCCCAGAAATGCAGGGAGCGCCACGACACCTAGACCGGCACGGGCAGCCTCGAGCTGACCGAAAACATCTGTGGCACGAAACACGATCGGGCGGCCGGCCAGCAGGCTGCGCAGCCAGGTCTGCTGCGTCAGGTGCTCCATCGCCGCGTCGTAGCCGATGAAAGACCAATCCTCCTCAGGCATTTGCGCCACAGCCGGGATGGCATAGAGGCCGAAGCGCATCACGCCGATACGCCGGACAGGCAGATCGCTCTCCTCCGGCCGCGTCATGCGCACGGCGATATCGGCCTCGCCGTAATTGAGGGCGGCGCGGCGTGTAACGCCGGCAATGGTCAATGTAATATCCGGATGCTCGGCGCGAAAGACGGCTGCTTTCGGGGCCAGAAGATGAGCGGCGATCGATGGCGGCGCGCTGATCTTGACCGCTGCGGAAAGCCCGGCGACAGCGCTTTTCGAATAGCGCCTGATCGCCTCGACATTGTCCTCCATGCCGGCCACCAGTTCGGCGATAGCGCGGCCATCGGCCGTCAGCGGCGACGTGCGCGGCCGCCGGTCGATCAGGCGCAGATCCAGCGAGCGCTCCAGTGCGGCAATGCGCCGGCCGACAGTTGCGTGATCCACGCCCAACTCGCGCGCCGCCGCCGAGAGCGAGCCCGTTCGCGCCAGGGCGGCGAAATGAAGAAGGTCCTGCCAGTCGATCATCGGTGCATTATTGCACAGATATGGTGAACTCATACCGAATTCATTCAGGCTGATGTTTGTGGTCAAAGATTTCCTGAAAGGAGACTTCCCAATGCCCCTAGCGATTGTCATCACCGGCCCCGGCGGCCCCGAGACCATGAAAGCCGTTGATCTTCCCATTACAGAGCCAGGCTCCGGCCAGGCCCGGATCCGTCAAAGCATCTCAGGCGTCAATTTCGTCGACATCTACATCCGTTCCGGGCTCTATCCGCTGCCGCCCGGCCAGAGCGCCCTCGGCTTCGAGGGCGCGGGCGTCGTCGACGCGATCGGCCCCGGTGTCGAAGAGCTGAAAGTTGGGGATCGCGTCGCCTATATCGGCCATCCGCTCGGGAGCTATGCCGAGATGCGCACGCTATCGGCATCGCGGCTGGTGAAACTGCCGGATGGCGTCAGCGAGCGGGTTGCCGGCAGCACGATGCTGCGCGGGCTCACCGCCCACATGTTGCTGCAGAAGGTCTATCCGCTGAAAGCGGGCGAATGGGTTCTCGTGCATGCGGGGGCCGGTGGCGTCGGCCAGCTGGTTACGCGTCTCGCCAAGCGGCTTGGCGCCAACGTCATCGCGACGGTCGGTTCCGAAGCCAAGGCCGGTTTTGCCTATGAGGCCGGCGCGGACACCGTTCTCCTGCACACCGCCGAAGACTGGGTGGAGGAGACCCGCCGCATCGCCGATCGTCGTGGCGTGCATCTTGCTATCGACGGTATAGGCGGTGCCATGCTGTCGCAGACGCTTGCCGCCGTGCGCCCCTTCGGGATGGTTGCGAGCCTCGGCCAGGCTGCCGGACCCATCCCGCCGATCGAGATAGAGGAATTGACCGCGCCGCGCGCCATCGGCCTGTCGCGTCCGAGTGTGCTGACCTATGCCAACGATCCCGAGCTCTACCGACAGGGCACCAAGGCCCTGATGGAATACCTGCAGGCCGGGCTGATCAATCCGATCGGCGCCGAGTACGAACTGAAGGACGCAGCCCGGGCGCATGCGGACCTTGAGGCCGGACGGACGACGGCGAGCGTCGTATTGACGATGTGAGCCCTTTCGAGCGGGGCTGACCACCGGCCCCGCTTCCATGGCGAAGAACCTTCAAAGCCCCACGCACAATCGCATCATCCCGTCAATGGCTTTTGCTGCAAAGCAGCAATTCCATTGACCGGGGCGGCCCTTGCCTGCTACCGATTGTTCGTGGCGCCGCATGGCCGGTCGGCTATCGCCGCCATGTCTATCCGATACGAATCCCGATTTTTCGTGGCAAACAGCATGGACACCGCGCTTGCCGGTGCCCGCAGGCGATATCCCGTGAACACTGCCTCCCAGACCATCCGGTTCAACTCGACCCTGGCTCTCGTTTCCATCGTCGCGCTGACATTCTTCGGCTACCTGGCCATTGGCCTGCCGCTTGCGGTACTCCCGACCTATGTCGATAGCGGCCTCGATTTCGGCGTCGTCTGGGCCGGCATCGCCATCAGCACGCAATATGTGGCAACCATCGTCAGCCGCGCGCAGGTGGGGCGGTTGTGCGATCAGTACGGGCCGCGCCGTTCGGTCCTGCTCGGTTTTCTCGCCTATGGGCTTTCCGGTATCCTGACGCTCGCCTCCGCATTGACCGTCCATGTTCCGGCGGCGAGCCTGGCATTGCTGCTCGCGGGACGCCTGGCGCTCGGCATCGGCGAAAGTTGGGTCAGCACGGCGGCGATCACCTGGGCGATCGGTCTGATGGGATCGCGCGAAACCGTGCGCATCATCTCCTGGAACGGCATCGCCACCTATGGCGGCATTGCGCTGGCAGCACCCTTCGGCGCCTGGCTGCAGGGGCAATATGGCTTCTTCGCCATAGGCATCGTGACGATCGTTCTCGCCGTTGCCGGGTTCATGCTGGCACAAACACGACCGCCCGTACCCGGCGTCAAGGAAAAGGGCATCGGCACCGGCCAGGTGCTGAGCCGCATCGCGCCCTTCGGCGTGGCGCTGGCGCTGGCCTCCAGCGGCTTCGGCGTGGTCATGGCCTTCGTCGCGCTGTTCTTCCACAGTCGCGGCTGGGAAGGCGCCTCCTTTGCGCTCAGCGCCTTCGGCCTCGCTTTCATGGGCGTCCGGCTTGGCCTGGCGCAAGCCGTTGCCCGGTTTGGCGGCCTGCCGCTTACGCGTATCTCGCTCATCGTTGAGATGATCGGCCTCGCAGCACTCGCCATTGCGCCCTCGCCTACCATCGCCATCATCGGCGCAGCCCTTGCCGGCGCCGGCTTCGCACCGGTCTTTCCGGCACTCGGCAACGAGGCGATGGAGCGGATTCCACCACAAAACCGTGGTGTCGCGCTTGGTCTTTATTCCATCTTCCTCGACGTCTCACTCGGCACGACGGGCCCGATCGCAGGCCTGCTCGCCGACCATCTCGGCTATGCCGCGCCTTTTTCCTTCGGTGTCGGCGCCGTGCTGCTCAGCCTTCTTCTAAGCCTCGGCCTGCGCCGGAATCACCGTTCCTGACAGGCATCGGGGCAATCCGCCTCAATGACGCTCCGAAGCAACAACGGTTGCAGGACGGGGCAACGGCTTGGTATGGGTCTGAGATCATAACCAGCAGGAGGCCCGCCCATGAACGTCACCGAAATTGTCATCGAGGGCGATACTCCGGGGATTGCCTGGCGGCTGCCAGTCCTGCATTTCGCCGGCAGCAAAGCCGACGCGCCGAGGATCTACATCCAGGCCGCGCTCCACGCCGGAGAACTGCCTGGGACGGCGCTCCTGCATTTCCTCTGTGAACGGCTGCGACGAGCAGGGTTGGAAGGGGCGATACTTAGCGACATCGTCGTGGTGCCGCACGCCAATCCGATCGGTGCTGCGCAATCGCATTTCGGCGAGATGCAGGGACGCTTCGACCTCGGATCGCGCACCAACTTCAATCGCGATTTCCCGCTGATTTCGTCGCGCGACCGCGATCTGCTGATCGACAATCTGGACCGTTACCCGGCAGTCGACCGGCTGAAGCGCCAGCTGATCCATATGGCGCTCGGGGCCGATCTGGTGATCGATCTGCATTGCGACGACGAATCGCTGCAATATGCCTATATCGACGAGGCCTTCTGGCCCGAGGCGGCCGATCTCGCCGCCGCCTTGAATATGGATGCCGTGCTGCTATCGGACGGCGAAAGCTCGGCCTTCGAAGAGGCCGTCAGCTTCGCCTGGAAATATGAAGTGCCGGGAGAGAAGAAAGTACCGTTGCCGGGCAAGCTTTCGGTCACAGTCGAATTGCGCGGGACGCGCGATGTCTATCCGGACATGGCAAAGCAGGATGCCGAAGGGTTATGGCGCTTCCTGGCCGCCCGAGGGGCCGTGCGCGACGATAGCGTTGACCTCGCCGCCTTTACCGGGCCGGCGGTGCCGCTCGACAATATCGAGATGATCCGCGCGCCGCAGGCAGGCACGGTGCTCTTCCATCGCAACATCGGCGAACGCGTCGAAGAAGGCGATTTGCTGGCGACGATCATCACCGCGCCCGGCATGCCGGATGGGACCATCGACGTCCGTGCGCCACAAGCCGGCCTCATCGTCACCCGCGTCTCGGACCGGCTGGTGCGCCGGCGCGGCGACCTGATGAAGATCGGCTGCGACAGGCCGAGCGCGGTCGCCCGCAAGCCGGGCACGCTCGAAGACTAGCGGCCGTCGATCACCTTGCACCGTATGGCGAAGGCGATGGCAGCCGCCTCCCTGAGAAGCGCGCCGAAGCGACGAACTTGATCCAGAGTGATGGCCATGGCAGCGCGGCCGGCGCGGACCGCTATGCCGAAGATTGTGCGATTTCCTGTCACGATCATGCCTCCGATCGAATTGATGCGGGCGACGTTCAGAGCATCGAAGGCAGCGTCGAAAACGACGCCGCCTCATATATATGTATGCATACTGCATATAAATTAGCTGAATGTCAAGGTCGCCGTTCGACGTTACGTCATGACGGTGATAGGGCACCTGTCCTGGTCGCAGACTCCCTGGTCGCAGACGCGGCAGACCACATCCTGATCGTCCCCGAGATCGACCAAAGCCGGCAGCAGCTTTTCCGCCAGGCGACCGAATTGTTCGGTCTCCTCAGGCCCCAGCGCTTTGAACGCCCGGCGAATGACGGCGCGGCGGGCGGCGAGGCTCTTGTCAAACAGCGTCCGCCCGCTCTCCGTCAGTTGCAATGATCGGGCGCGCTTGTCGCCTTCGACGCCGCCGGCCCTGAGCACGAGATCCGATGTCACGAGTTGATCGACAAGGCGAACGGTCGCGGAATGGGAGAGCGCAATCAGTCTGCGCAGGGTCTCGATCGTCAGGCCCGGCTCGGTGCCGATCTGGACGATGGCCGCGATGGCGCTCGGCCCAAGGCCGGTTTCGTCGGCGAAGGCCTTTTCCATCTTGTCCACCAGAGCCAGGCTCATGGCGCCGAAGATGTTTTCCAGCCGCGATATTTCCCTATCCGTCGCCATACCCTATTCCACCGCCATAAATATGCATGATGCATATTTACAGGAAAATCAGCTGTGATCGCAACGGCTAGGCGAACCGCTGCTCCATCTGGCCGGCTTTTCCCCGCCTTCGCTTGCGTGCTATGCGCTATCCGACAGCAAGAGACGGATTCGCCATGACGATCACCATTTACGGCATCAAGAACTGCGACACGATGAAGAAGGCGCGGACATGGCTCGAGAGCCACGGCATCGTCTATGATTTCCACGACTACAAGGCCATCGGCATAGACAGGGATCATCTGGAGCGCTGGACGAGCGAAGCCGGGTGGGAAGTCGTCCTCAATCGCGCCGGCACGACCTTCAAGGCTCTGCCGGACGCAGACCGCGCGGACCTGACGAAGGACAAGGCCATTTCGCTGATGCTGGCGCAACCTTCGATGATCAAGCGCCCGGTGCTGGACGCGGACGGAAAACTGCTTGTTGGATTCAAGCCAGAGATTTATGCGGCTGTCTTCGGCGAGACCGCCTAGAGGCAAGGCCATGTCAAAGACCACCCGCGCGACGCAAGTGCTGACCCAGGCGAAGGTCGCCTTCACCGTGCATACCTACGACTACGATCCGAATGCCGAACGCGTCGGCATGCAGGCGGCGGAAGCGCTTGGCGAGGAGCCGCATCGCGTGCTGAAGACCTTGATGGCCGAGGTGGACGGCAAGCCGGTCTGTGCCGTCGTGCCCTCAGACCACGAAGTCAGCATGAAGAAGCTCGCCGCTGTCTTCGGTGGCAAATCGGCGAGCATGATGAAGCCTGCGGATGCCGAGCGTCTGACGGGTTACCACGTCGGCGGCATCAGCCCCTTTGGCCAGAAAAAGCTCGTGCCGACCGCCATCGAGGCCCAGGCGATGACGGAGGCCCATGTCTATGTCAACGGCGGCCAACGCGGCCTGCAAGTGCGGCTCAGCCCGCAGGATGCATTGGCCGTTTTGAAGGCCAAGGCGGCATCGCTGATTGCCTGATCGGCACCGCGGACTGACAAACCGCCTTCATTTTCGCCGCAAAGCGGTCTAAGTCTGGGGACCATCCTTCCGATCAAACACGCAGGTTTTACCATGACGCCCGACTCCCCCAACAACCATCCCGTCGATCACGCCAAGCTGGAGAAGCTTGCGGAAGTGGCCGTAAAGGTCGGGTTGCAGCTGCAGTCTGGCCAGGATCTGCTGATCACCGCGCCAGTCGCCGCGATGCCGCTGGTGCGGCTGATCACGCGCGAGGCCTACAAGGCCGGCGCGGGACTCGTCTCCACCTTCTATTCGGATGAGGAAACCACGCTTGCCCGCTACGAATACGGCCAGGATGCAAGCTTCGACCGTGCGGCGAACTGGCTTTACGAAGGCATGGCCAAGGCCTTTTCCAATAACACCGCGCGCCTTGCCATTGCCGGCGACAATCCGATGCTGCTCTCCAACCAGGATCCGGCGAAGGTGGCACGCGCCAGCCGTGCCAATTCGGCTGCCTATAAGCCGGCGCTGGAGAAGATCTCGAATTTCGATACCAACTGGAACATCGTCGCCTACCCGAACTCCTCATGGGCAAAGCTGGTATTCCCCAACGACCCGGAAGCGATCGCCGTCGCCAAGCTCGCCAAGGCGATCTTCGCCGCCTCGCGCGTCGACGTCGCCGACCCGATCGCGGCCTGGGCAGAGCACAATGCCAATCTGCGCAAGCGCTCCGAATGGATGAACGGCCAGCGCTTCGCCGCCCTGCATTTCCAGGGTCCCGGCACCGACCTGACGGTCGGTCTCGCCGACGGCCATGAATGGCATGGCGGCGCCTCGACTGCCAAGAACGGCATCACATGCAACCCGAACATTCCGACGGAAGAGGTCTTCACCACGCCACATGCGCTGCGCGTCGAGGGTCATGTCTCGTCGACCAAGCCGCTGTCGCACCAGGGCACACTGATCGACAATATCCAGGTCCGTTTCGAAGAAGGTCGCATCGTCGAGGCCAAGGCGACGCGTGGGGAAGAGGTGCTGAACAAGGTGCTCGACACCGACGAGGGTGCCCGCCGGCTCGGTGAAGTGGCGCTGGTGCCGCATTCCTCGCCGATCTCGGCCAGCGGCATCCTGTTCTACAACACGCTCTTCGATGAAAACGCATCGTGCCACATCGCACTCGGCCAATGCTATTCGAAGTGCTTCGTTGACGGAGCGTCGCTGAGCCAGGAGCAGATCAAGGCGCAGGGCGGCAATTCCAGCCTGATCCACATCGACTGGATGATCGGCTCCGACAAGGTCGACATCGACGGTATCAAGCCGGACGGTTCGCGCATGCCGGTCATGCGCAAGGGCGAGTGGGCGTAGGCAGGGACAGAGCTAAAGGGCGGCAAGAGCCGCCCTGACGCGGGCAAGATGAGCCTTGCGTCCGGCTTCGCTGACACGGTCCATGTCGTGCAGCGCCAGCATGCGGAAATTCAGCCGCTTGGCACAGAAGGCGGCAATGCCGCGCTTCAGCAGACGCCGCACCGGATTGCCCATGTAGACGTGGACGATCCACCAGGGGGAACCGGTCGTCGTCAGCGCCCAGAACAGGCGGATATTGGTGAGCTTCGGCACGATGCGGCCGCCGGCGGGATCGTGCGTGAAAGCGATGCCGGGCGCAAAAGCGCGATCGAAGAAGCCCTTGAGAATGGCCGGAAAATTGAACCACCATTGCGGGAAGACCAGTATGAGGCCCTCGGCCGCGCGCAGCCGCGCGACGATGGTGTCGACGCCCGATGCATCATAGGGCTGGTCGAAATAGCCGCGCCGCTCGGCTTCGGACAGGCGCGGGTCGAAGCCCTCACGATAGAGATCGAGCAGATCGACCTGATGCCCTCCGGCGGCAAGCGTCTCCTCCGCAACCCTTGCCACCGCAGCGGCAAAACTATCCTCCAGCGGATGGGCCAAGACCAGCAGGATACGCATCAAAAAAGACTTCCCTGCTTCGGCGGAGCGGCGGGATCGGCTGCCTTTGTGCTTCGCTTCTTCGATGGCGGCGTACCGGCCGGCGGGGTGGTCGGTGACGGTGTTGTCTCATCATCGCTCGTGACCGCGCCGACGCGGCCATCGGCGAATTCGATCGAGATGGCGGCACCAGCCGTAAGCGCGGCGGCAAGAGAAACCGGCCGGTCGTCTTCGTCGCGCACCACGGCATAGCCGCGTTTCAGGACGTTCTTGTAGGACAGCGACTGCAGAATCCGCTCCTGCGCGACGAGTTCGCTGCGCGCGCGCGTCAACTGATGCCGTATCGCCGTGTCGGCGTGGCGGACGAGATTGCCGAGGCGATCGCGGGCCCGGCCGGTTTGCGCTTCCAGGCGCGACGGCAACGTGGCGAAGATGGCATCGGCCCTGTCTATACGAGCGCGAGAACGGTCGATCATTCGCTCGATGGTGCGTTCGGCGCGGGTCATGCGCTCGTTGAGCTGCTGGCGGCGCTCGGCAATCCGGTTCGACAGGATATCCGGCCGCAGCTGCGAGGCCATGCGCTCGAAGGAACGGCGCTTATTCAAAGTATTCAGCTCCAGCCCACGGCCCAGGCCGGCGGCCGCCTCATCGAAGCGGCGACGCGGCAAGGCGAGAAGCTGGTCGAGCGAAGGCAAAGCGCGCAGGAGCGCACGCACCGCCTGCCGCCGCTGGTCCATCTGCCTGGTGACACCGCCCTGCAGACGGGCGGAAAGACTTGCGAGCTGCGCCTCCAGTTCGGCCTTGACCGGCACGGCCATTTCCGCCGCTCCCGTCGGCGTCGGCGCACGCACGTCGGCGGCATAATCGATCAGCGTCCAGTCGGTCTCGTGACCGACGGCGGAGATCAGCGGGATCTCGCTGGCGGCGGCGGCGCGAACGACAACCTCGTCGTTGAAACTCCAGAGATCCTCCAGACTGCCGCCGCCGCGCGCGACGATCAGCACGTCGGGCCGCGGGATCGGGCCATCGGGGGCGAATTCATTGAAGCCGCGAATGGCGTTTGCCACCTCGTCGCCGGACCCCTCGCCCTGCACCTTCACCGGCCAGACCAGCACATGCACGGGAAAGCGATCGGAAATGCGATGCAGGATGTCGCGGATGACGGCGCCGGTCGGCGAGGTGACGACACCGATCACGCGGGGCATGAAGGGAAGGCGGCGCTTGCGCTCGGGATCGAAAAGGCCTTCGGCGCCAAGCTTGCGCTTGCGCTCCTCCAGCAGCGCCATCAGCGCACCAGCGCCGGCCGGCTCCAGCGTCTCGATAACGATCTGATATTTCGACGAACCGGGAAAAGTCGTCACCTTGCCCGTCGCGATGACCTCCATCCCCTCTTCAGGACGGAATTTCAGCTTCGAGAATGTGCCTTTCCAGATTACCGCGTCGATGCGGGACCTGTCATCCTTCAGCGAGAAATAGGCATGGCCCGAGGAATGCGGCCCGCGATAGCCGGAGATTTCCCCGCGCACGCGCACCTGGTCGAACGCATTCTCGACCGTGCGCTTGATCGACCCGGACAATTCCGAGACGGAATATTCCGTCAGGTTCGACGGCGAATCACTCTCAAAAAAGCTGCTCATGGGCTTTTTCTAACCGATGTCGCGAAAAATGCGGAGCCTTGTGCGTAACGCCTTCAATCGGAATCGATTGAAGGAAAGGATTATGCGCAGATTTAAAGTGCTCCTGCGTCCTTTGTGCGTCCCACAGGACACGCGGAGCTTATTGCTTCATCAAACGTTAACCCTGTCGACAAAGCCTTTCTTAGCCATCCGTGCGTAATTCTGTGCAAAGTGATTTCTGGTAAAGAGGATATGGAGCGATGATATTCGTGACCGCCACGATCATCGGAATTGCCGCCGGCCTGCAGCGCTCAACGATCGCTGCGATGCTGGGTGTGGCGCTGGTGAGTATCGCCTTCATGGCAGCCGTCGCCATCTCCATCGTTGTGCCGCCGCTGACGACGCTGTTCGTCGCGCTGGGCGGCTACAATCTCGGCTTCATCGGCTATCTCATTACCACCGATATGATGGAGCACGGCCGCCGCGCCTAGGATCACTCCTGCGGCTTGAACCGGAAGAACTGCACATCCGATTTGGTCGGTGTGGGAATGGGCTCGAGATAAGCGGGCACATGGCCCGCGCCCAGCTGAGCATAGAGTCCCCGAGGTTTCAGTTCAGACAGCGTCTGCACCTGCGGATCGCCCTTGCAGAATGCGACCAGCGTCACATGCGCGTCGCGCAGAAGCGCTTCCGCCTGCTGCGGCTCCGCAAGGCCGATATGCAGTTCGGCCAGCATCCCATCCGGATCACGATGATAGGGGCCGGACAACGTGCGATGCGGCGTGAAGCGCAGCAGCGGTGCACCCATGTTGGATGCCGCAGCTATGACCCCCGGCGGAAGGTTGGCAATCGGCGCCAGAGCTTCCTTTGACGCGCAGTTCGACGTCTCTTCGGCCTTGGCGGGTGGGGCGACGGTAAAGCTGTTGACGATGCCTTTATCTGCAAGCGCGCCGCCGACGGCCCAGACAGCCGGCGCAGAAATCAAGGCCGTGACCACGTAGAAGAAGGCAGCGCCGACGTCCTCGGTATCGGCCGCCGAGATACGGCGCAGATCGGCAAGCAGCAATGCCAGCGGTGGAATGGCGAGCAGATTGGAAAATTCCGCGCCACGAACCTGCACGAGCGTGATCGCCCAATTGACGGCGACCAAGGCCATCAGGATCGCATGCAAACGGGCGCGTTCACCACGCATCATGCGGAACGCGCAGACAAGCATCGCCAGGAAGCCCGTCGCGTAGAACGCACCGAGCCCGTCCGGTGTTGTGCGAGCGATCGAGAAGATCGACTGCGCCTCGGTCACCTTGCTCAGCCAGAGTTCCACCAGCATCGGGTCCAGATCGGCAAGCGGATTGCGCAGGCATTGCGGAGCGATCGCGACGGTCGTGGCTAAGACCGCTGCACCATTGGCCGCCAGCACGACCATGCGCCACGACCGGGACAGACGGCTGGCGAAGAGCGCGGACAAGAGGAGCCCGACGCAGCCGACGCTGATGATGCCATAAAAGCCGAGCGAGAGATTGTCGCAGGTGACCATCGAATAGAGGCGCGGCGGCACCAGCGAGAAGAATGCGCCGCTGACGGCAATCGTCAGCGTCAGGGCAAAGGCCCGCGCGGCAGGCGCAAAGACCGCGCCGTCCCAGGCCCACAAACAGGCAACCGCCACGCAGGCGACCGCCACGAAGGGCGTCGTCTCCGCACCGATACCGAGCTGGACGGCAAGGGCGACGGCAGCGATGGCGAAATTGCGGGGCTTGTAGCTTTCGTCGGCCAGCATGGCGACCGCAAGGGCGACGAGGCCGAGCTGAACATTGTCGTGATCGATGGATCCCGGCACGAAACGGCCTGAGGTCAGAACAAACAACGATGTCAGGATCAGCGAAAAATGCATGCCTTCGACGCCGCCGATGCGGCGGCCCGCGAGGCCCATGAAGGCCATCAGCGGCAGCACGAGCATGAGCGGCCAGACGGTCAGCGCCGCCGCCTCCGCGCCTTCCGGCGAGAAGAACAGCCGGAAGAAGAGGATGAGGCTGGCGATCGGCAGATCGATGAAGCGCGACCAATGCATCAACGTTCCGCCGTCGAGACCGAGGCGGTATTGCATCATGTCGAACCAGCCCTGACCACCCAGGAAATCTCGCACTTCGACAAGACGCATGACATCGTCATTGTCGGGGCCGACATAGTCCGTGAGGTGGCGATGAATGACCAGCTGGGCGAGGATGATGACGATGGCGTAGATCAGTGGCACAAGGACAGGATGCGACTTGCGCAGCAATGCTTTCCTTTCTGCCACCGCGGCTGCTTCGGGCGGCATTGCCAGCGTCTGTGCCATGTCGATGAACCCTGTATTTGAAGGATATTCGAGGCTGCACGCTAATCGCTGTGGATCAAGAAAAAGTAAAGCGCGTGCACGCGGCGGCATCCATCACGACAATGTTCCCGGCAAGGGCGGCATTCCCGCCATTTTTCCTTCGCAACCATAGGGTCTTATTAACAGCCAACGGGATAAGCTCTCGTCCGGATCGTCCATCGGGCCTCAACTTGAAATCACGCGTAGGAACCGGCCAAGACCATGTGGAATGAGAAGCTGAACATCGCCGTTCTTCTGCCCTGCTACAACGAAGCCGCCACGATCGGCGATGTCGTTCGCGGTTTTCGCAGGGCGTTGCCGGACGCCGGCATCTATGTCTACGACAATAACTCGACCGATAGCACGGCGCTGCATGCCATGCTCGCGGGCGCGGCCGTGGTGCGCGAACGGCGGCAAGGCAAAGGGCACGTCGTGCGGCGCATGTTCGCCGACATCGACGCCGATATCTATGTCATGGCCGACGGCGACGGCACCTATGCGCCCGAAGACGCCGAAGAGCTCATCCGCACGCTGCTGACGGAAGGCGCCGACATGGTCGTCGGTACTCGCCGCAACGTTCACAACGACGCCGGTCGCCAGGGCCACGCCTTCGGCAACCGCATCTTCAACTGGCTGTACCGTACGATTTTCGGCGCGGATTTCACCGACATCTTCTCCGGCTATCGCGCCTTCTCCCGCCGTTTCGTGAAGAGCTTCCCCGCCGTGTCGGGCGGTTTCGAGATCGAGACGGAGATGTCGGTTCATGCCTCGCGGCTGAAGCTGCCCGTCAGCGAGCTGGAACTCGATTACGGTCGGCGGCCGGAAGGCTCGCACTCGAAACTCTCCACCTTCCGCGACGGCTGGAAGATCCTCTGGATGTTCGCGATGCTGATGAAGGAAACGCGGCCTTTCGTCTTCTTCGGCATTCTCGGCGTCATTTCCATGGAACTGAGCATCGGCTTCTCGATCCCGGTCCTCGTCGAGTATTTCGAGACCGGCTTCGTGACGCGCATGCCGACCTGGGTGCTCTCCGTGGCGCTGATGATGATTTCCTTCATGCTGTTCACGGCCGGACTGATACTCGATTCCGTCGCCCGTGCCCGCGCAGAACAGCTGCGCATCCACTATATGAGCTTGGCCAAGCCATCATCCCGCCAGATCGGCGACGACAGGCCGGTCTACATGGCGGAACTCGAAAAGCCGGTGAGCCGGAAGAAAAGGGCAAAGGCCGCATGAAGAAGCTTTTTCGCTTCCTGATCGCTGGCAGCGTCGGCTTTGTGGTCGATGCGGGCGTGCTTCACCTGCTGCTCTGGTTCACGCCCTTCGGCCCTTTCATCGGCCGGGCGATATCGATACCGAGCGCGCTGCTTGCCACGTGGTTTCTCAACCGCAATTTCACCTTCGGCCGCTCCGACCGTTCGCTTGCGGCCGAAGGCTTCCGCTATGGCTCGGTCGGCCTGACCTCGGCATTGCTGAACTATACTCTATTCAGCTCGCTGCTGGTGGCCGAGCCGAGCTTGCGCCCGATCATCGCGTTGACGCTGGCATCGGCGGCGGCGACCGCGTTCAGCTTCTTCGGCTATTCACGCTTCGTCTTCCGCCACCGGCAAAATCCCTGAGAAGCCGGTTCAGACCGGCTCCCAGCCGTCCTTCTCGCTGGCGCGGTAGATGGCATCGATGACCTTCTGATTGAGCTTCGAGCTTTCCAGCGATACGACCTCCGCCCCCTCACCGAGTGCCGCCGAAGCGAAGGCTTCCGCCTCGCGCTTGTATTGGCGGCTGTCGGGGAAGCGGAAGATCTGCGATTCCGAGTGGCTGCGATTGGTCAGCTCTAGCTCTTCGGCGCCGTAGCGATCGGCGTTGAAGGGCGATTTCACCTCGATGAAGCCTTCCGTGCCGTGGAAGACCATGACCTGGCGATTGGCCATCTGCGTCGAGATGTAGAAGCTCATTTCGAAATCGCCGAAATCGGCTTTGACGCTGGAATAGATGTCGGTGCCGAATTCCGGGTCGCGCTCGGTCACTGCCTGGATGCGCAGGGGTTCGCGGCCGGTGACGAAACGGGTGCTGATGGTCGGGTAGACGCCGATATCGGGCAGGCCGCCGCCGCCGAGCGACGGAATATTGCGCATGTTGCCGGCATCACGATTGAAATAGGTGAAGGCGCCCTGGATATGGCGCAGGCGGCCGATGGCGCCATCGGCCAGCAGCGAGCGGACCTTCCGCCATACCGGTGCATAGGTGACCATATAGGCCTCTGTCACCAGCACCTTGTTGCGGTCGCGGGCCACGATGAGGCTGTCGATTTCATCCGCCTTGAGCGCGATCGGCTTTTCACAAAGTACATGCTTGCCGGCATCGGCGGCCTTGATCGTCCATTCGACGTGCTGCGACGTCGGCAAGGGAATATAGACGGCATCGATGGTGTCGGAGGCGAGCATTTCCTCATAGGAACCGAAGGCGTGCGGCACGGAGAAGCGGTCGGCCATCTGCCGGGCGCGCGCCAGGTCGCGGCTGGCGATGGCGGTGACAACGCAATTTTCCGCATCCTGAATGGCCGGCACCACCAGTTCGCGGCCGATTTTTGCCGTCGATAGAATTCCGAAACGCAACATGATCTTCCTCCTGAAGCATCATCCCGAAGCGAACGGCCGCAGCGATGGTCGCGACACGGCCTTCCGGCGGGATCCCTTGTCAATACGGCGGGTGGAGAGCGAAACGAGACCATTCCGCTCTGGGCAAAACCAAGAGCAACCTTATTCGGCCGTTTCAGATGGCGCAACGGCTTGGGGACGATCATTGCTCGCAGACATCTCGCCGAACTGTATGAAGACATGTCCGAATTTGTCCTCTTTCTGTCAGATAGGTGGCTTTCGGACCTTTTGACTGGCGCCTAGTTTCGGCTATCCTTTCAACCATAGGAGATACGAAAATGTCCCATCCCGGCACCGCATTGCTGGTTATCGATGTTCAGGAATCGTTTCGCCAGCGTCCCTACTGGCAAACAGACGACCTGCCCACCTTCACCAGCCGCCTGCAGGCGCTGATCGATGGGGCCAAGGCCAGGGGCATTCCCGTCGTCCAAATCTTCCATGTCGACGACGATCCGCATTTCAGCCTGAAAAGCGGCTATGTGCGCACGCTCGATGAGGTCTCGCTGGAAGCCGATGCAATATTTCACAAAGCTCGCCACTCGGCACTCGTCGGCTCCGGCCTGGATGTCTGGCTGGTGGAAAACGGTATCCGCAAGGTCATCGTCTCGGGCATCCGCACCGAACAGTGCTGCGAGACGACGACCCGGCATGCATCCGATCTCGGCTACGAAGTCGACTACGTGACTGCGGCGACGCTGACCTTCCCGATGACGCATGCTTCGGGCACGGTCTTCAGTGTCAACGATATCAAGAAGCGCAGCGAACTGGTGCTGTCAGGCCGCTTCGCCCGCATCGCAACGGTCGAAGAAGCACTTGTCGATGCCCCGATCCGGAGCGCTGCATGAGCCATAGCGACGGACGCCTCCATCGCCGGAACATTCCCGTCTACGTCCTTCTGCCGCCCTATACGCTGCTGATGGATGTGGCCGGGCCGATGGAGGTGCTGCGCCGCGCCAACATCGAACAGGACGATATCCGGTTCGACTATCGTTTCATCGCCGCCCGCCCCTCGCAAACGACCTCGGTCGGGTTGACGCTTGCCGATCTCGAACTCCTGCCAGATCACATTCCCGACGACGCCTATGTCATCATATCCGGCAGCGTCACGCCGCCTGATGATGCCGAAGACATCGAGCGGGAAATCGACACGCTTGCCGCATGGCTGAAAGCTGCAATCCGCCCCGGCATTGTCCTCGTCACCATCTGCTCGGGCGCCGTCATTGCGGCCCGTGCCGGCCTGATGGACGGCTACGCATGCACGACGCATGCCGGCTGTATCGATGAAGTCCGACAATATGCCCCGACCGCTAGGGTTCTCGACAACCGGCTCTATGTCGAAGACCGGGAACGTTATTCCAGCGCTGGCATCACGACAGGCACAGACCTGATGCTGCACCTCACCTCCAAGCTGACCTCGCCGATGACCGCTTTGACGATCGCCCGTCATATGGTCGTCTACATGCGAAGAACCGGTGCCGAACCGCAGCTTTCGCCTTGGCTCAGCGGCAGAAACCATGTGCATCCCGCCATCCACCGCGTTCAGGATGCAATCATGGCCGATCCCGCCCATAGCTGGTCGCTCTCAGAACTCGCCGGCATCGGCGCGATGAGCGCACGGCATATTTCCCGGCTGTTCCAAGAGCATGCCGGCCTGTCGGTCACCGGCTATGTCAACCTGATGCGCGTCACGCTGGCGCGCGACGTGCTCGCCAATTCACGGCTCGACATGGAGCGCGTGGCGGAGAAGTCCGGCTTCGCCTCACCAAGACACATGCGGCGTGTCTGGTCGAAATACAACACGCTGCCGCCCAGCCACTATCGACGCTCAACGCCAGAATAAAGAAATCGTTAGTGGAATTTCACGGCTTGCGGCGGTAGCCTTCCTTGTCCTTCCCCTCCGGCGCCTCTGACGCCGGCTTCCCGCTCAAGTGATTTGGAGAGATATCATGGACCTGCGCAAGCTTGGACGAACCGATCTTTTTGTTGCCCCCATCGCTTTCGGCGGCAATGTCTTTGGCTGGACAGCCGATGAGAAGACCTCCTACGCACTGCTCGACGCCTTCTTCGACGCCGGCTTCAACACGATCGACACGGCTGATGTCTATTCGCGCTGGGTTCCCGGCAACAAGGGCGGCGATTCCGAGGAGATCATCGGCAAATGGCTGAAGCAGGGTCGCGTCGCCCGCGACAAGGCCATCATCATCACCAAGGTGGGCTCGGACATGGGTCCGGGCAAGAAGGGTCTCAAGGGCGACTATATCGTCGAAGCCGTCGATGCCTCGCTGAAGCGGCTGCAGACCGACTATATCGACCTCTACCTGTCGCACTGGCCGGATCCGGAAACGCCGCACGAGGAATCGCTTGCCGCCTATGCGAAGCTAAAGGAGCAGGGCAAGATCCGCCATGTCGGCTGCTCCAACCTCGATGCGAAGCAATTGCAGGCATCGCTCGATGCCGCCGCCAAGGCCGGCCTGCCGCGCTATGACGTGCTGCAGCCGGAATATAACCTCTATGCACGCGACAGCTTCGAGGGGGCGCTGGCGGATCTTTGCGTGAAGGAAGAGATCGGCGTCATCACCTATTTCAGCCTCGCAGCCGGCTTCCTGACCGGCAAATACCGCACCAAGGCGGATACGGAGGGACGGGCGCGCGAAAATCGCGTGGCAGCCTATCTCGACGACAAGGGTTTTCGCATTCTCGCGGCGCTCGACAAGGTTTCCGCCGAAACCGGCTCGAAGCCGGCCGAGGTCGCGCTTGCCTGGCTCTTGCGCAAGCGCGGCGTGACCGCTCCGATCGCCAGCGCCACTAGCCTCGGGCAGCTCGACGCGCTAATCAATTCGGCGAAACTCTCCCTTTCCGATGAAGCCATGCGCCTGCTCGACGAAGCCGGCGCCTAAGCAAGGGCCAACAGATGACCGTGACGATCCGTGACGCCAGACCCGAGGACGAAGCGCGCTGGCGGGCGCTCTGGGATGGCTATCTCGCCTTCTACGGCGTCACCATTGCTGCTGATATCACCGATGCGACATGGCGCCGGGTCTTCGATCCGGCGTCGGCAATCTTCATGCGCGTGGCCGAGGTTGACGGCGAGGTAAAGGGTTTCACGCTCTGCATCACGCATGAGGGCACATGGGTGCGCGCACCGGACTGCTACCTCGAAGATCTGTTCGTCGATGAAAGCGCCAGGGGTCGCGGTGTCGGCCGGGCACTGCTGGACGACCTCGTCGCGCTCTGCAAGAAAAACGGCTGGGTGCGCCTCTACTGGCACACGGACGAAACCAACGCGACCGCCCGCAAACTTTACGACACCTATGTCGAGAGCGACGGGCATATCCGGTACCGCATCAACATCTGAGCTTCGGAAAGCCCTCGTAAAGGGCGGAATGATCACCCTCCCAGTTCG
This sequence comes from Rhizobium sp. SG570, assembly GCF_012275345.1. Taxonomy (NCBI): domain Bacteria; kingdom Pseudomonadati; phylum Pseudomonadota; class Alphaproteobacteria; order Hyphomicrobiales; family Rhizobiaceae; genus Rhizobium; species Rhizobium sp. SG570. Next base: position 193,449 of record NZ_JAAZQI010000006.1, read on the forward strand.
CCATGCCCGGCTTGGTGAGCATGCCGCGCGGGCTGACATAGCTCTGGATGGTCCGCATCGGCCGCTCATGCCACTGGATGTTGAAGGCCCAAAGCTTCGGGAAGAAGCACAGCGAAGCGTAAGGCAGGTGGTCGTGGATCCACCAGGCAAGTTTCTGCCAATCGCCCTCGTGACTGTGATGGTCGATCAGCCAGGGCACGACAATGCAGACGGCCGCACCCATGCAGCCATCGAGATCGCGCATGTCCCAGATATGATGTGCGGCGGTATGGGCATTGGTGGAGCAATTGAACCCATTCCTGTTGCCGAAGGCATTGACATCAGGCGAACGATAGCCGGAACGGATATGCAGACGGCCGAAGGTCGTCTCCAGCGGCTCCAGCAATTCCTCGCACAGCCTTCGACCCGCCTCGATCGCCAGATTCGGATCCTCGGGGATGTTGGGGATGCGATAGAAATCCGCGATCTCCGAATGCAGGAAATCGCGGAAGAAGAAGTTCTTTGACAGTCTGACGCGGCCAAGCTCTTCCAAACCCTTCATCGACCCCGGCTTTTTCATCGGCAACACCCCCTATTCCCTGTCGTCGATTCAACATTCCGTCTTTTTTAAAACTTCGCCACCCGAATTTCTTCGGAACATTAGCGCTGCCGCTCCCTTGTAAGAGGGTCACCGTCAGTGACTCCCGCCCCAAAAACAAGGATGGAAACCATGTCCAAGGACAAGACGCTGGAAGACCTTTTTTACGACACACTGCAGGACATCTATTATGCCGAACGGAAGATCCTGAAGGCGCTGCCAAAGATGGCACGCGCGGCTCAATCCCCCGAATTGAAGGCAGGCTTCGAAAAGCACCTTGAGGAAACTGAAGGGCAGGTCGAGCGCCTGGAGCAGATTTTCGAGCTGATGGGCAAACGCGCCAAAGGCAAGACCTGCGACGCAATCGAGGGCATACTTGCCGAAGGCGAAGAGATCATCGAGGAATTCAAGGGAACACACGCCCTCGATGCCGGCCTCATCTCCTCTGCACAAGCCGTAGAGCATTATGAAATGGCCCGCTACGGCTCACTGAAGACCTGGGCGCAAACGCTCGGTCTCAAGGAAGCTGTCGGCCTGCTCGACCAGACGCTGCAGCAGGAAACCAACACCGACAAGACCCTGACCAAGCTTGCAAACAGCAGCGTCAATCAGAAGGCAGCCGCCTGAATTGCGACACCCGAAAAGCGGCCGGACCATCCGGCCGCTTCCTTCTGCGTCATCCGGTGTATTTGAAGAAATCGATGAAGGCTCTCAGCGCCGGGCGCATCTGGCGGCGGCTCGGATAGTAGATGCAGAAGCCGGGATAGGGCGGGCACCAATCCTCGAGCACGCGGATAAGGCTGCCGTCCGCCAGTTCCTGCTTCACGCGTATATCGAAAAGATAGGAGAGACCCGCTCCATTCACCGCCGCCAGAACCGCGAGCCGGTCCTCGATCACGATCAAGGGACCGTCGACGGCAACGGTCAGCTCTCGCCCGTCCTTCTCGAATTCCCAACGGTAGATCGAGCCGTCGGTGAAACGCCGCTTGATGCAGCGGTGATGGACGAGATCGCGGGGATGCAGCGGCTTCGGGTTCTTCTCGAAATAGGCCGGCGAGCCGGCGATGACGGTCCGGATATCAGGCGAGACCTTGACCGCGATCATGTCCCCCTCGATGCTCTCCTCCAGCCGAATGCCGGCATCGAAGCCCTCCTTGACGATGTCGCTGAAGCCGTCCTCGTTGGCGATCTCCAGGGTAATATCCGGATAGGTATTGAGGAAATCGCCGAGCCGCGGCGCCATCAGCAGGTCAGAGGCAAAGCGCGGCGCGGTGATGCGGAGAGTGCCGGCGGGCCGACCACGGGTGGCCAGCGTATCCTCCAGCGCGATATCGATTTCCTCCAGCGCCGGCGCCAGCCGTTGCAGCAGCGCCTCGCCCTCCTCGGTCGGCAACACGCTGCGGGTGGTGCGCGCCAGCAGCCGCACGCCGAGGCTTTCCTCGAGGCTTGAGACGGCATGGCTGACCGCAGACGGCGCGATCGACAATTCCTTGCCGGCGGCGCGGAAGCTGCGATGGGCGGCGACGGCGGCAAAAACCGCCAGTTGGGAGAGTTGGGTCCTGTTCATTGATCTAAATAATAGAACAGCCTATGAGAATTTGCATGGATTTTCATTCACTATGCCGGGACATAGTTTGAACCCGTCGGCCGGCCTTGATGGCCGCCGCCGATCCAACAAGGTTCAAAAGGAACGCAATTATGAAAACCCGCAGGCTTGGCAAGGATCTCACCGTTTCCGCCGTCGGGCTCGGCTGCATGGGCATGAGCTTCGCCTATGGCGCGACTGATGACAACGAATCCGTCAAAACGCTGCATCGCGCCGTCGATCTCGGCGTGACCTTTTTCGATACCGCCGAAACCTATGGCCCCTTCACCAATGAAGAGCTGCTCGGCCGTGCCTTGAAACCCGTTCGCGACCGCGTGGTCATCGCCACAAAATTCGGCTTCAAGCTCGACCCTCAGAAATCCGGCCTCGCCGCCATAGTCGGCGTCGACAGCCGTCCCGAGCATATTAAGGAGGTTGCCGAAGCCTCCCTGAAGCGGCTCGGCACCGATGTCATTGATCTCTTCTACCAGCATCGCGTCGATCCGAACGTTCCGATCGAAGACACGGTCGGCGCCATGGCGGAGTTGGTGAGAGCAGGCAAGGTGCGGGCGCTCGGCCTTTCCGAGGCCAGTGCCGCCACCATCCGCCGCGCCCATGCGGTGCATCCGATCGCCGCCGTGCAGAGTGAATATTCGCTCTGGAGCCGCGATCCCGAAGAGGATGTGCTTGCCACCTGCCGCGAACTCGGCATCGGCTTCGTCCCCTACAGCCCACTCGGCCGCGGCTTCCTGACCGGCGCGATCCGCAAGACGGACGACCTCGCCGATGACGACTTCCGGCGCTCGCTGCCGCGCTTCCAAGCCGAGAATTTCGATGCCAACGCCGCCCTCGTGGCCAAGCTCGAATCCCTTGCGGAGGAAAAAGCAGTCACGGCGGCACAACTGGCGCTCGCATGGGTGCTGCATCAGGGCGATACCATCGTCCCGATCCCCGGCGCCCGCAAACTGCATCATCTCGAGCAGAATGCGGCGGCCGCCGATATCGTACTTTCGCCACGGGAAGTGGAGGAACTCGGGGCGATCATCCCGCTCGAAAGCGTCGCCGGCAAGCGCTATACCGATGCCTCGCTGGCCATGACAAATATATGACGCGCAAGCTCTCATTTCTTTACGCAAAGGCATCGGCCCGGCGGCCGGTGCCATTTTAGGGCTGAAAAGAAAAGTGAAGTGACGCGACAGGACCACGAAGTCCCCAAAAGCCGCGGAATTGCCGCCTGTTTGACGCCACGGGGGCGCATCGGCATGGTCGCAAACCCCGCGCTTCCACTCGACGCTCGGTTGACAAACCAACCCGAAATTTTAAGGTGCGGCCAATCAAAACGGGCAGCGTTGGGAGGACTTATGTCTAAGCGCGCGTTTATCGGCTTCTCCGCTTTTCTACTCGCCATCTTCACATCTCTGAGCCCCTCGGCGGCAGCTGATGTCAAACGACAGGTGGTCACCACCAAGGACGGCGATTACTTCGGCTTCGATCTGCGAACGGAGCAGAACGTGACGCTGGATCAATGCTCCGCGTCCTGCATCGGCGACAAGTCCTGCAAGGCCTTCACCTACAATCCCAAGGTGAAGTGGTGCTTCATGAAGTCCGACTTCAATCAGCTCAACAGTTTCCCAGGCGCCGTCGCCGGCAAGATCGTCGAAACCGCCGCAGCCAACGAACCGGATATCGGAGCCGCACCCGCCCTTTCCTTCCTGTCAGACAATTTCGTTCAAAGCGCACGCGATGCAAAGAGCACGCTGACGCTCGGCAGCGAACTGAAGGGGCAAGGCGTCGAAAGCCTGATCGCGCTTGGCCGCATCGAATTGACCTCCGGCAACGTCAACAATGCCCTGAACGCATTCCAGGGCGCGCTCTCGCTCAACCCCGACAATGGCGACCTGTGGATCGAGATGGCGCGGGCCGCCAACACAATCACGAACGATACGTCCGTTGCCACCAAGGCGGCCTATGCGGCGCTCAACGGCTATCAGCTGACCCGCACGACGAACAGCCGCGCCGATGCGCTGGCTGTTCTCGCCGAGTCGCTGAAGAACGCGCAGAACTATCGCCCGGCGCTCAGCGCCTACAAGGCAAGCCTCGATCTCGCCAGCTCCGCCGCGGTCCAGGCGGCCTATGACGATCTGCGCGCTCGCCAGGGTTTCCGCGTCACCGGCAACACGCTCGATAATGACAATGCATCGCCGCGCGCCTGCGTGCAGTTCTCCGAAAAGCTGGTGAAGAGCGGCGTCGATTATACGCCGTTCGTCACCGTCAATGGTGCTGCGCCGAAGGGCGTCGACGCCAAGGACAATCAAATCTGCGTCGAAGGCCTGGAATTTGGCCAGCATTACCGTATTTCGGTGCGCGCCGGCCTGCCCTCCTCCGTGGATGAAAACCTTGCCGCACAGGTCAATGTCGACGTTTACGTCAAGGACCGCACGGCCTCGCTGCGCTTTACCGGCGACAATTTCGTGCTGCCGTCCACCGCGCGGCGCGGCATCCCGATCGTCTCGGTCAACGCCACCACGGCCAATCTCAAGCTCTACCGCATCGGCGACCGCAACATTGCGCAGATCCTCAACAACTCGCAGTTCCTGACGCAGATGGACAGTTACAGCGCCCAGACCATCCAGGATACCAATGGCGAGCTGGTCTGGCAGGGCTCGATCGAGATCAAGCAGGAACTCAACAAGGATGTCGCGACCAGCTTCCCGGTCGATGAGGCTCTGCCCAAGCGCAAGCCAGGCGTCTATGTGCTGACGGCCGTGGCGCCCAACAGCGGCGGTCAGGAATGGGATCCGCAGGCGACGCAGTGGTTCGTGGTGTCCGATATCGGCGTCACCACCTATGCCGGCACGGACGGCCTGAACGTGTTTGCCCGCTCCCTCGGCAGCGCCAAGCCGCTCGCCGGCGTCCAGCTGCAGCTGCTCGCCAAGAACAATGAAATCCTCGGTACCGCAAAGACTGACGATAACGGCCGCGCCACCTTCAGCGCCGGCCTGATGCGCGGCACGGCGGGCATGACGCCGGCCGTCATCACCGCACAGAACGGCGATCAGGACTATGTCTTCCTCGACATGACGCGCGCCGGCTTCGATCTTTCCGACCGTGGCGTTGCCGGCAGAACCGCGCCCGGCGCGATCGACCTGCTGACATGGACGGAGCGCGGCATCTACCGCGCCGGCGAGACGGTGCATGCCTCGGCGCTTGCCCGCGACGTCAGCTCGACGGCGGTGGAAAACCTGCCGCTCACCTTCGTCTTCCTGCGCCCCGATGGCGTCGAGGACCGCCGCATCGTCACCGATGGCGGCAAGCTCGGCGGCTACAATGTCGACCTGCCGCTGCAGCAGACCTCCATGCGCGGCACCTGGACGATGAATATCTATACCGACCCGAAGGGCGCCTCCATCGGCTCGCAGACGTTCCTCGTCGACGACTTCGTGCCGGATCGTATCGAGTTCGACATGACCAGCGACGCCAAGGAGATCGAAGTCGGCCAACCGACGCCTGTTAATGTCGACGGACGCTACCTCTATGGCGCGCCGGCCGCCGGCCTCAACCTCGAAGGCGAAGTGACGCTGAAGCCGACGCGCGAAAGCGCCGACTACGTGGGCTATCAGTTCGGCCTTGCCGACGAGGGCGCCGGCAAGGAAAACAATGACGGCGACAGCAGCAGCGGCGACAGCAAGGCCGAAAGCACACAGGTGCCGCTCGAAGATCTGCAGGCGCTGGACGAGAACGGCAAGACCACCTTCGACGTCACCATCAACGACACGCCTTCGACCACGCAGCTTTTGAACGCCAACATCACCGTGCGCATGCAGGAGGCCGGCGGCCGCGCCGTCGAGCGCTCCCTCACGCTGCCGGTCAAGGCCGATGGCTCGCGCATCGGCATCAAGCCGGAATTCGACGGCGATCTCGGCGAAAATTCCGTCGGCAACTTCCACGTCATCGCCATCGACGCGAATGGCCAGAAACAGGCCATGCAGGGCCTGACATGGAAGCTGCTGAGCATCGAGCGCGACTATCAATGGTATCGCGACGGCAACAGCTGGAAATACGAGCCGATCATGTCCACCAAGCAGGTGGCTGTCGGCACGGTGAACGCCACCACCGACGGCGCGGCAATTTCCGTGCCCGTCACCTGGGGCCGCTATCGGCTTGAGGTCTCCACCGCCGATGCGAACGGCCCTGAATCCAGCGTCGAATTCAACGCCGGCTGGTATGTCGCCTCCACCTCGACGGAAACGCCGGATGCACTGGAGATCGCGCTCGACAAGCAGAGCTATAAGGTCGGTGATACCGCCAAGCTCAAGGTAACCTCGCGCTATGCCGGCCAGCTGATGGTGACGGCCGGTGCCGAGACGCTGATTTCGGTCACCAATGCCGATATCGGCGCCACTGGCGGCGAGGTCGACATTCCCGTAACCGCCGATTGGGGCGCCGGCACCTATCTGACCGCCACCCTGTTCCGGCCCGGCGATGCCCAGGAAAGCCGAATGCCGATGCGCGCCATCGGCATCAAATGGGCGCCGGTCGATCCCGGCGAGCGCAAGCTGCAGATCAAGCTCGATGCACCGTCGAAGACCCTGCCGCGCCAGCCGTTGACCATCGGCGTGCAGGTCTCGGGCGCAGGCGCCAATGAAGACGCCTATGTCACGGTTGCTGCCGTCGATGTCGGCATCCTCAACCTGACGCGCTATCAGCCGCCGGCGCCGGACGACTGGTATTATGGTCAGCGTCAGCTCGGCCTCGAAATCCGCGACATCTATGGACGCCTCATCGACGGCTCGCTCGGCGCGACCGGCAAGCTGCGCACCGGCGGCGACGGCGGACAGGCGGCCCTGCAGGCGAGCCCACCGACGGAAAAGCTGGTCGCCTTCTTCTCAGGCGCGGTCAAGCTGGATGCCGGCGGCAAGGCCAATATCAGCTTCGATATCCCTCAGTTCAACGGCACGGCACGGCTGATGGCTGTGGCATGGTCGAAATCAGGCGTCGGACATGCGACGCAGGATGTGATCATCCGCGACCCAGTCGTCGTCACCGCGAGCCTGCCGAAGTTCCTGGCTCCCGGGGATAAGGCCAATCTGCGGCTCGACGTCGCCAACACCGATGCGCCTGCCGGCGACTACACGCTTGCGGTCACGGGCAATAGCGCCGTGAGCGTGGATGCGAATGCCGCACAGCAGAAGATCAACCTGCAGGCCGGCGGAAAATACAATATCACGCTGCCTCTGACAGGCGGACAGCCCGGTGCCGGCACTATCGCGATCAAACTGTCGAATGCTTCGGGACTATCGCTCGATCAGTCGGTCGATATTCCCGTTCGGCCGGCGCAGCTGCCGGTCACCGAACGGCGCGTCATCGCGCTTGCGCCCGGCAAAAGCCTGACCGTCAATGCCGATCTTCTCGCCGACAGCGTGCTGCCCGGCGCCTCGGTCAGCGTCAATGTCAGCCGCTCCAGCGCCTTCGACGTGCCGGCGCTGCTGATGAGCCTCAGCCGTTATCCCTATGGCTGCGCCGAACAGACGGCGAGCAGCGCGCTGCCGCTGCTCTATTTCAGCGATATGGCGATCAAGAACGGCCTTGCCGACGACACGGAGATCCACAAGCGCGTCCAGGACGCCATCTATCGCGAAATGTCCTACCAGTCGTCGACCGGCAGCTTCGGCCTCTGGGGTCCTGGATCCGGCGATCTCTGGCTTGATGCCTACGTGACTGACTTCCTGACCCGCGCCCGCGAGCAGAAGTATATCGTGCCGGATCAGGCCATGGTGCAGGCACTGGAAAACCTCCAGAACTCGCTGAGCGCCAACACCAACGTCAAGGATAACGGCAACGAGATCGCCTATGCGCTCTATGTGCTGGCGCGCAACAAGAAGGCCTCGATCAGCGATCTGCGCTACTACGCCGATACGATGCTGAACGACTTCCCGACGCCGCTGTCCAAGGCGCATCTGGCTGCGGCATTGGCCCTCTATGGGGATGCCCAGCGCTCGCGGAACATCTTCGTGGATTCCCTGCAGATGTCGCAGAAGGCGGCGATCACCAAGGTCAGCTTTGCCCGCTCCGACTACGGCTCGTCGCTGCGTGACGGCGCCGCGGTGCTGGCGCTCGCCGCCGAGAGCCGCCCGGTACCGCCGATCATTCCGGATCTGGCAAGCGTCGTTGGCAAGGAATGGCAGAGCCGGGGCTACACCAGCACCCAGGAACAGACCTGGATGCTGCTCGCCGCCCGGGCGCTGCAGAACGGCGACGACGGGTTGACGCTTGATGTCAACGGCGCTGCACACTCCGGCACCTATATGGCGCAGATGTCAGGCGATGCCCTGATGGGCCATCCGCTGACCGTCACCAACACGACGCGCCAGCCGCTGTCTGCGGCCGTCACCACCGTCGCCGCTCCCGTCACGCCGCTGCCGGCCGGCGGCAACGGCTTCAAGATCGAGCGCAAGTACTACACGCTCGACGGCGAAGAGGCGAACGTCAGCCAAGCACAGCAGAACGAGCGCTACGTCGTCGTGCTGCACGTGATAGGAGACAATGACTGGCCGCAGCGCCTGCTCGTCACCGACCTCCTGCCCGCGGGCTTCGAGATCGACAATCCGAGCATCGTCAGCAGCGCCCAGTTGTCGAACTTCGACTGGCTGAGCGATGTGCAGCCCGCCCATGTCGAATTCCGCAACGACCGCTTCGTCGCCGCCTTCGACCAGACCTACGGCGCCAACCGTGACCTGAGCTTCGCCTATGTCGTGCGCGCCGTCACACCCGGCGTCTACGATCATCCTGCGGCGAGCGTCGAGGACATGTACCGTCCGCAGTTCTCGGCCCGCACGGCGATGGGCCGCATGGAGGTGCTGGCCGCCCAGCAGTAAGAGAGCCATGAAGGCGCGATGGAAGATTGCGATTGGCCTTGGAGCCACTGCCCTGACGGCGATGGCGTTGGTCTTCGGCCTTAAAGCCGCGGACCGCGCCTTTCCGCCGCCGCTGGACACTGCCCGCGTGGTCTCGGCGGAAGTACTCGACGCCAACGGCGACCTGCTGCGTGCTTTCGCCACGCCCGAGGGGCGCTGGCGGCTGAAGACCGGCGTTGCCGACGTCGATCCGCAATTTCTGCGCATGCTGGTCGCCTATGAAGACAGGCGCTTCTACAATCACCACGGCGTCGATCCCATGGCGATTGGCCGCGCGTTCCTGCAGCTCGTCACCCACGGCCGCATCGTCTCCGGCGGCTCGACGCTATCAATGCAGGTGGCGCGCCTGATCGAGCCGCGCAGCGAGCGGTCTGTCACGGCGAAGCTTCTGCAGATCGTCCGCGCCATCCAGATCGAGCGGCGGCTGAGCAAAGAGCAAATCCTCGACCTCTATCTGACGCACGCGCCCTATGGCGGCAATCTCGAGGGTGTCCGAGCCGCGAGCCTTGCCTATTTCGGCAAGGAGCCGCGCCATCTCAGCGTCGCTCAAGCCGCCCTGTTGGTCGCCCTGCCGCAGCTGCCGGAAAAGCGCCGGCCGGACCGCAATCTCGCCACCGCCCAGGCCGCCCGCCACCGCGTGCTCGAGCGCGCTGCGGTCGCCGCCATCATCGGCGAAGGGGAAGCCGAACGCGCTGCTCTTTCACCCATACCGGCCAACCGACGGCAGCTGCCAGCCTATGCGGCCCATCTCGCCGAACTGGCGCTGAAGAAGCAGCCCGGCATCATCCAGCATCGAACCACCCTGCGGCGCGATGTCCAGCAGGGGCTGGAAGCAGTTGCCGATGCGGCGGCAAAGCGGCTTGGGCCGAAGGTGTCGGTTGCGATGGTGATGGCCGACGCCAAGAGCGGCGAGATCATCGGCGAGGTCGGCTCGGCCAATTACTTCGATTCCGGCCGCTCGGGCTGGATCGACATGACCCGCGTGCTGCGCTCCCCCGGCTCGACGCTCAAACCCTTCATCTATGGCCTGGCTTTCGAGCAGGGCTATGTGGCGCAGGAGACGATCATCGAGGATCGTCCGGCCGATTTCTACGGCTACCGTCCCCGCAATTTCGACATGACCTACCAGGGCGATGTGAGCGTGCGCCAGGCGCTGCAGCTGTCGCTCAACGTGCCGGCCGTGCGCCTGCTCGACGCCGTCGGACCGACCCGGCTGCTGGTGCGCTTCCGCCGCGCCGAGGTGAAGCCGAAGCTTCCGCCGAACGAAGCTCCGGGTCTTGCCATCGGCCTCGGCGGCGTCGGCATCACCCTCAAGGACCTCGTGCAGCTCTATGCCGGGCTTGCCAATCGCGGCAAGCCGATGCGGATCGGCGACGGCATTCAGGACCAGCCGGGACCGATCGACAGCGAACCGCTGATGGAACCGATCGCCGCCTGGAACATCACCGACATTCTCTCCGACATCATCGCGCCCCGCGGCAGCAAGCAGCTCGGCATCGCCTACAAGACCGGCACCAGCTACGGCAACCGCGATGCATGGTCGATCGGCTATGACGGCGCGCATGTGCTCGGCGTCTGGGTCGGTCGTCCCGACAACGGCGCGGTGCCGGGGCTGGCGGGCTATGTTTCGGCGGCACCCATCCTATTCGAAGCCTTCGCCAAATCGGGCGTGGCGATCACGCCTTTCCCGTCGCCTCCCATGGGCGCGGTGCGCATCTCCGCGACCGAGCTGCCGATCAGCCAGCGGCGCTTTTCCGTGACCGCTGCCGGGCTGCTGTCGGCTTCGAACCGCGAGCCGGCGCCACAGATCGTCTATCCCCCGGAAGGGGCGCGCGTCGATCTCGGTGCCAGCGGCGGTGCTGACCAGATCACGCCGCTGGCGCTGAAGCTGCAGGGTGGCCGCGCACCATTCCGATGGCTCGCCAACGGCAAGCCGCTGCCGGATCTTTCGCGCCGCCGCACGAATCAATGGACGCCTGACGGCGCTGGATATTCGACCCTCACCGTCATAGACGCCGCCGGACGTGCGGCAAGCGTGCGGGTTTTCGTCGAATAAGAGCTGTCAAATCATCGCGAGGACGCCGTCGCATTTTTGCCAGCCGGCACCGCCTATGTTATGTTAGATATAACTCAAACGAGGAATGGCGAGATGTCGGAAGAGCAGGCAATCCGTGCGGTTGTTCACCTCTATGTCGATGGCATGGCATTCGCGAATGAGCCCGCGCTGCGAAAGGCGTTCCATCCGCGAGCTGATATCATCGGCAATTATCAAGGCGCAGTCGAATGGATGACGCGGGATGAATTCATCTCGGCGATCGTCGAGGAAGGCAGCGCCCCGCCCGGCACCATACCGTTTATGGAAATCGAACTGATCGACATCGAGGGCGATGCGGCAAGCGTCAAGGTCGTCGACGAATTCGCCGGCATGCGCTTTTCGGACTACCTGTCATTGCTGAAGATCGATGGGCGGTGGAGCGTGGTGAATAAGGTTTATCATTTGCATCGGTAGATGAGCGGCATTTGAGTATGCGGCGACCATACCCCCTCTGTCAGCTTCGCTGACATCTCCCCCACAAGGGGGAGATCGTTGGGAGCTTGCGGCTCTTTATCCGTAAAACAATAAGCTGCAGTTTCTGCGGACTCGTGTTGCTTGAGGCGGGCGAGTTCAGCGAGCTACCAATCTCCCCCTTGTGGGGGAGATGTCGCGACAGAGACAGAGGGGGGGTGGCCGCCCCCTCCGCAAACTCGATAGCAGCAGATTAACCCCGCAAAACTCCACCCGTCGCCTTCGTCACATTGGCGACGATCTTCTGCGTGAGCACCTCGAAATCCTCGTCGGTCAGCGTGCGCTCGGCCGGCTGGATCTGCACCTCGATGGCGATCGACTTCTTGCCTTCGCCGAGCGATGCGCCCTCGAAAATGTCGAAGACGTTGACGCCGGTCACCAGCTTGCGGTCGGCGCCGACAGCGGCGCGGACGATGGCGCCGGCTTCCACCGTCTTGTCGACCACGAAGGCGAAGTCGCGCTTGACGGCCTGGAACGGCGAAAGCTCCAGTGCCGGCTTGGTGCGCGTCGCCTTCTTCTTCGGCTCGGGCATGGCATCGATATAGACTTCGAAGCCGGCGAGCGCGCCTGACACGTCGAGCGCTTCCAGCGTCTTCGGGTGGAATTCGCCGAAGTAGCCAAGCACGACCTTCGGGCCCATCTTGATGGTGCCGGAACGGCCGGGATGATACCAGGCGGGACCACCATGCTCGATCTGGATATTGCTCATGGGCAGGCCGCAGGCTTCGATGACCGCCAGCGCGTCAGCCTTGGCATCGAAGACATCAACCGGCTTGCCGCCGCCCTTGGCGGCGTTCGACCACATGCGCCCGGCGCCGGCGAGCGTCGCCGTGCCACGGCGAATGCCGCCGGCAACGCGGCGCTGACCCTCGGGCGTGTCGTTCTCATAGGTGCCGGAAACTTCGAAGATCGCGACGTCGCCATAGCCCTTGTCGGCGTTGCGCTGCGCCGCCGAGAGCAGACCCGGCAGCAGCGAAGGGCGCATGTCGGACATGTCTGACGCGATCGGGTTGGCGAGCTTCAGCGCGTTGGAGCCGCCGCCGAAGAGCTTCGCCTGGTCTTCAGCGATGAACGACCAGGTGACGGCTTCCAGCATGCCGCGGGCAGCAAGCGCCCGCTTTGCCGAGCGGGTGCGGATCTGCAGCACCGTCAGGATCTTGCCGTTGACCGCGGCATGGCTGCTAAGCGGCTGCGGCTTGATGTTGTCGACGCCGTGGATGCGCATGATTTCTTCGACGAGGTCGGCCTTGCCGTCGACATCCGGACGCCAGGAGGGAACGGCGACGGAGACACGTTCGCCGGAGCCGGACACCGAGAAGCCGAGCTTCGTCAGAATGGACTTGCTTTCCTCGGCAGAGACCTCAAGGCCGGTCAGGCGCTTGACTTCCGACAGCGGGAAATCGACGATCTTGGGCTCATAACCCTTGTAACCTTCGACCTTGGCCATGGCGGCCGTGCCGCCACAGCAGGCAAGCACCAGCTCGGTCGTGCGCTCGAGGCCTGGAACCATATATTCCGGATCGACGCCGCGCTCGAAGCGATAGCGCGCATCGGTGATGATGCCGAGGCTGCGGCCGCTCTTGGCGATGTTCATCGGGTCCCAGAGCGCCGACTCGATCAGCACATCGGTTGTGTTCTCGTCGCAGCCGGAATGCTCGCCGCCCATGATGCCGCCGATCGACTCGACGCCGTTGTCATCGGCGATCACGACATTGCTCGGGTTCAGCTTGTATTCGCGCTGGTCGAGCGCCAACACGGTCTCGCCGTCCCTGGCGCGGCGCACCACCAGATTGCCCTTGACCTTGGCCGCGTCGAAGACGTGCATCGGCCGGCCCTGGTCGAAGGTCATGTAGTTGGTGATATCGACCAGCGCGCTGATGGGGCGAAGGCCGATGGCGAGCAGCCGCTGCTGCATCCACTTCGGGCTCGGGCCGTTCTTGACGCCGCGCACGAGGCGAAGGGCGAAGCCGGGGCAAAGCCTGGTATCGTCGAGCACGATCTTCAGCGCGACGGGCGTTTCGCCTTCGACGGCGAAGGCCGGCATCGCGAGCGGCTTCAGCGTACCGAGGCCGGAGGCGGCGAGATCGCGGGCAATGCCGTAGACGCTGGTGCAATCCGGGCGGTTCGGCGTCAGGTTGATCTCGATGATCGGATCGTCGAGGCCGGCATAGGCAGCAAAGCTGGTGCCGACAGGCGCATCCTCGGGCAAGTCGATGATGCCGTCATGGCTGTCGGAGATTTCCAGTTCCTTTTCCGAGCACATCATGCCGCGGCTCTCGACGCCACGGATGTTGCCGACGGCAAGCGTCACATCGATGCCGGGAACGTAAGTGCCCGGCGCAGCAAAGGCGCCGACGAGGCCGGCGCGCGCATTCGGCGCACCGCAGACGACCTGAACCGGGGCGCCACTGCCCGTATCGACCATCAGCACCTTCAGACGATCGGCCTGGGGGTGCTTTTCGGCTGACAGAACCTTGGCGATGACGAAAGGCTTGAAAGCGGCCTTGTCGTCGACATTCTCGACCTCAAGCCCGATCATCGTCAGGCGGGCGCAGATTTCGTCGAGCGTGGCATCCGTTTGCAGGTGCTCTTTCAGCCAGGAGAGTGTGAATTTCATCTGATCAATCCTTGCTTACGCGCTCAGGCCGCCGAACAAAGTCGGCATGTCGAGGGGGCGGAAGCCGTAATGGTTCATCCAGCGGACGTCGGCATTGAAGAAATCGCGCAGGTCCGGCATGCCATATTTCAGCATGGCGATGCGGTCGAGGCCCATGCCCCAGGCAAAGCCCTGATACTCATCCGGATCGAGGCCGCCATAGCGCAGCACGTTCGGATGCACCATGCCGCAGCCGAGGATTTCCATCCAGTCGGTGCCCTCGCCGAACTTGACGATCGGGCCGGAGCGGTCGCACTGGATATCGACCTCGAAGGACGGCTCCGTGAACGGGAAGAAGGACGGACGGAAACGCATCGTCACATTGTCGACCTCGAAGAAGGTCTTGCAGAATTCTTCCAGCACCCAACGGATATTGGCGACATTCGCCGTCTTGTCGATGACCAGGCCCTCGACCTGATGGAACATCGGCGAATGCGTGGCGTCGCTATCCTGGCGGTAGGTCTTGCCGGGAATGATGATGCGGATTGGCGGCTTTTGCGCTTCCATAGTGCGGATCTGCACCGGCGAGGTGTGCGTGCGCAGCACCTTGCGCTCACCCTTCTCGTCCGGCTGGAAGAAGAAGGTATCGTGCATCTCGCGGGCCGGATGTCCTTCAGGGAAGTTCAGCGCCGTGAAGTTATAGTAATCGGTCTCGACATCCGGGCCTTCGGCGATCGAGAAGCCCATGTCGCCGAAGATCGCGGTGATCTCGTCGACGATCTGGCTGATCGGATGAATGCGGCCGCGTTCAGCCGGAGAAGAGCGCACCGGCAGGCTGACATCGACGGTCTCGGCCTTCAGCTTCGCGTCGATGGCGGCATCCTTCAACGCGCCCTTGCGGGCATTGATGGCCTCGGTGACGGAGTTCTTCAGCGCGTTGATCGCAGCACCCCGTGTCTGCCGCTCTTCCGGCGACATCGAGCCCAGCGTCTTCAGCAGTTCCGAAACCGAGCCCTTCTTGCCGAGCGCGGCCACCCTGATCGCCTCGATCGACTGCTCGTCGGTCGCCGCGGCCACATCGGCCATGAGTTGGGTTTCAAGTGTTACGAGTTCCGTCATCTGATCCTGCCTTGCGGGCGGCGGGCTTGGAACGCCGCTCAGTCCGCGGAATAATGGATGAACGCCCACATCAGACAGCTTGTGGCAACGATGAGGCGCTGCAGATCACTATCCATGTGCAAGCGGCCAATCAACCGGGCAAATGACAAAAACCCGCCGAGAAAGCGGTCCTTGGCACTTGCCGCCCGATACGCGATCCATTTCCCGGGGTTCCGCCCGACAGGACCGCCTGACACGATGGAAAAGCGTAGGCTGCAAAACACAAAACCCGCGCCGGTTTTGCCAGCGCGGGTTTCATAATGAATTTACGAAAGACGTGCGAAGCGGCGTTAGCTAACGGCTGCTTCAAACTCGTTCTTCGTGCCGGCATCCTTCAGGTACTCGAGCGCCTTCTTGGAGGCAGCAACGAGCGCACCGAAAGCTTCCGGCTCATGGATCGCCATATCGGAGAGAACCTTGCGGTCGACTTCGATGCCAGCCTTGGTCAGGCCGTCGATGAAGCGGCCGTAGGTCAGGCCGGATTCGCGGACGGCAGCATTGATGCGCTGGATCCAGAGGGCGCGGAAATTGCGCTTGTTGACCTTGCGGTCGCGGTAAGCGTACTGCTTGGAACGATCGACAGCGGCCTTGGCGGTACGGATGGTGTTCTTGCGGCGGCCGTAGAAGCCACGAGCCTGCTTCAGAACCTTCTTATGCTTGGCGTGGGCGGTAACGCCTCTTTTTACACGTGCCATTTCATGATCTCCTTAGTCTATAGCGTTACGAATAGTCTTAGAGACCGTTCGGCAAGTAGTTCTTGATTACCTTACGGCCATCCGGTTCTGCGAGAACCATGGTGCCGCGGGCATCGCGAATGAACTTGTTGCTACGCTTGATCATGCCGTGGCGCTTGCCAGCAGCGGCTGCCTTGACCTTGCCGGTCGCGGTGATCTTGAACCGCTTCTTGGCAGAGGACTTCGTCTTCATCTTGGGCATTTTGCTACTCCTTTGGTGCTTCCGTGCGCGCTTTGCTAAAAAGCCCTTCCCACAGATCCGGCTAGGCCGGGCTGCGACAAGGTGCCGGAGCGTTTGTTGTTGAACGGCGGATACGGTGATGAACCGCCCCGCCAGCATTCTGAACTGCCACGGCATGCCCTGCCGGTCAGTTCGGACGCGCGCTTATAACCGCAGTTGCCTCAGAGTGCAACGGGCCAGACGCGTGAATCTTTGCAGATCGATGACAGGCATCGACATTGCTGCAAAAAAGGAAAAAGCCGCCCAATGGGACGGCTCCGACCTCTTACTCCAACTTGCGCCTCACTTCGGCGCAAGCACCATCATCATCTGACGGCCTTCGAGCTTGGGCTCGGCTTCCACCTTGGCGATCTCAATCGTGTCTTCCTTGACCTGCTGAAGAAGCTTCATGCCGAGTTCCTGGTGAGCCATTTCGCGGCCACGGAACTTCAAGGTCACCTTCACCTTGTCGCCTTCCTCGAAGAAACGGCCGATCGCCTTCATCTTCACCTCATAGTCATGGGTGTCGATGTTCGGACGCATCTTGATTTCTTTGACTTCGACGATCTTCTGCTTCTTGCGCGCCTCGGCGGCCTTCTTCTGGTTAGCGTATTTCAGCTTGCCCAGATCGAGAATCTTGCACACAGGCGGTTCAGCATTGGGGGAAATCTCCACCAGATCGAGGCCGGCCTCCTCTGCCATTCTCAACGCCTGGTCCGTCGCGACGATACCCATATTAGCGCCGTCAGCTCCAATGAGCTGAACTTTGGGAATGCGAATTTCCCTGTTGGAACGTGGCCCGTCCTTTACGGGCGCATCGGTTTTAAAGGGTCTGCGAATGGTCGTATTCTCCACGAATTGTTTCGGATTAGCTGCAGCCTCTCGCTCCCATCAGCGCAACTGACGGAAATGTCGTAAAAGCTGTGTTGAAGTCAATAGCATGACATCAGGAAAAAATCACCTCTTGCGTGTCAATACAGTATCACGGCAGCGCAAGATGCGCGAAGGACACAGTATTATTCCAAAAAGAAGTGGAAACCCGCGTGAAAAGCCCGACGATTTTTCGGGTCATGCGCGCGCGAATCTGCTCTATAGGGCAAAAATTCCGGGAGTTTCTTGATGTCCGAAGCAGCCGCAGGCACTCAGCCGACCTTCCTTTCCGTTGGCACGGGCGACGGCCAGCGTCAAATCGCCGTCTGCCAGCGTGCCGCCGGCAAGGGCTCGAAGGACATAAGCTTCGTGTGGCTATCCGGCTATCGATCCGACATGAGCGGCGCCAAGGCGCTGGAACTGGATGCGCTGGCCGAGCGGCTCGGTCTCGGCTGCATCCGCTTCGATTATTCCGGCCACGGCCAATCCGGCGGCAAGTTCACCGACGGCACGATCTCGCGCTGGCTGGAAGAGGCGCTTGATGTCATAGAGCATGCCAAGCCGACCCGGATCGTCCTCGTCGGCTCCTCCATGGGCGGCTGGATCGCGCTCAGGGCCATCCAGGAATTGCGCAAGCGCAAAAAGGCGCCTGCCATCGCAGGTCTCCTGCTGATTGCGCCGGCCCCGGATTTCACCGTGGATCTCATCGAGCCCAATCTCTCCGATGTCGAGCGGCGCTCGCTGGCAGAGCGCGGCTATTTCGAAGAACCGTCGGACTATAGTCCCGAGCCGAACATCTTCACCCGCGCCCTCATCGAGGACGGCCGCGCCAATCGCGTGCTGACCGGCATCATCGAGACCGGCTGCCCGGTCCATATCCTGCAGGGGATGCAGGACGCCGACGTGCCCTTTGCCCATTCGTTAAAGCTGGTCGAGCACCTGCCTGCCGACGACGTGGTGTTAACACTTGTGCGCGACGGCGATCACCGCCTGTCACGACCGCAGGATCTGGAGCGCATGCTGGCGGCGGCGGAGACGCTGGCAACGCATAATATTGCATAAAATCAAATAGCTATCATGTCGCCAGATTGATAAGCGGCTCCCTCGTCGTGGCGGGTTGGCTTGGCACCTCCGTAATCGCAGGAGGCATGAGATTATGGCAACTATCTCCTTGATTGTGCCGAAATTAACCATATAGGCCGGTTCCGACGTTAACACTTAAGTAACGATTGACTTCGCACGCCCCCCTACATTAACAATTTGTTAACAAATGCAGGGACGATACAAGGAATAGTGGGCGTGCGTATTAAGGGCCTTTTGGTTGCTTTCGCTGCTATAGTTGCGATGTCGTCGTCGGCGATGCCGGCGTCTCAGCAGACCGCGTCGATGACCGTCGGCAACGTCACTTCCCAGCCTATCGGGCACTATGATTTCTGCCAGAGGCACACCGACGAGTGCGGCCCGACCCGCAATGTCGGCCCGGTCGACTTGAATGCCGCCTCCTGGGCGCTGGTCAACCAGATCAACCTGCGCGTCAACAAGACCATCCGGCCCGCGACGGACATGGAAGTCTACGGCCAGGAAGAATATTGGGAATATCCGAAGACCGCCGGCGACTGTGAGGATTTTGCCCTATTGAAGCGCAGGCTGCTGATGCAGAGCGGCATCTCCGCCTCCGACCTGTTGATGACGGTCGTGCGCAAGCCCGACGGCGAGGGCCATGCCGTGCTGACGCTGCGCACGAAGCAGGGCGACTATATCCTCGATAATCTCGAGGACGAGATAAAGATCTGGTCCAAGACCCCCTATTCCTACCTGAAGCGTCAGGCGAGCTTCAACGCCGGTCGCTGGGTCACCATCGAGAACGGCAACGACGTTCTGGTCGGCGCCGTCAAGTAAGCACCGAAATCATCGACCTCGCAAAGAAGGCCGGCAGATTTGCCGGCCTTCTTTGTTCATTGGTTCAGGAAAGCAGGGCGGCAACACGCCCTAAGCGTTTCCGATCAATATGCCCGCCGCGAGCACGAGGGAGCCGCCGACCACCACCTGGAAGGCGGCACGCAGAAACGGTGTCTCCATATATTTGTTCTGGATGAAGGCAATGGCCCAGAGCTCGAAGAAGACGACGATGGCCGCGATGATCGTCGCCGTCCAGAACTGCGGAATGAGATAGGGCAGCGCATGACCAAGGCCGCCGAGCGTAGTCATGATCCCGCAGGCAAGACCGCGCTTGATCGGCGAGCCACGACCGGAAATCTTACCGTCATCATGGGCGGCTTCAGTGAAACCCATGGAAATGCCGGCACCGACCGAGGCCGAGAGGCCGACCAGGAAGGTCTGCGAGGTCTGCTGCGTGGCGAAGGCGGCGGCGAAGATCGGCGCGAGCGTCGAGACGGAACCATCCATGAGGCCAGCGAGACCCGGCTGCACATAGGTCAACACGAACTGGCGACGCGCATGCGCATCCTCCTCGTGCTTGACGGTTTCCGGCGTGTGCTTGTCGCCGAGCATGCGGGCGACGTCCTCGTGGCCCTGCTCGGCCAGCGCCAGATCGCCGAGAAGCCGGCGTGTCGAGGCATCCGAGACCTGCTTGGCGGCCTCGACGTAGAAATTATAGGCCTGCTGCTCCATCGCCTCCGCTTCCTCGCGCATGGCGTCGAGCGAGAGGTTCTTGCGCAGCCAGTCCGGCTTGCGTTCATAGAAACCACTCACATGCTCGCGCCGGATCAGCGGAATGCGCTCGCCGAACCGCTTGCGATGCATGTCGATCAGGGTCTTGCGATGAGTATCCTCGACCTCGGCCATATCCTCGAAGACTTTGGCGGACTCGGGAAAATTCGGGCGCAATATGTCGGCATAGGCGAGATAAATGCGTGAATCGTCCTCTTCGGCGGCGATGGCTATGGCCAGGATCTCCTGCTCGGACAGGGAGGTAAAGGAACGTTTCGGCGAACGGAAAAAACCCAACAACATGAGAGGCAGCCTCTTACTTTTAGAATTATTCTAAAAGTAAAGTGAGCCGTCGTGCCGGTCAAGCGCCGAGGCGATGTCTCCAACGGAAATCTCGCCTCAGAAAGGGGGTAATGCATAAATAAGGAGAGCGGAATATTGTAACGCCACTTTGACAGATTGCCGCAACGCCTGCATGACGTCTTGGCTTTGCCATGAAATAGCATAGACAGGCGGGGACGAAAGCCGGCCGCCGCGGCGTTCCGCGCAGGACCGGCGGGAGCATCATATGGAAAACCACATACAGGGACGAGCCGCCCATCTCGCCGGCATTCGCGAAAAAGCCGAAGCGGAGATGACGCGCATGGGCATCGATGCCGCCTTCATCGACAGGTTGGTCGAAACGTTTTACGCGCGCATCCAGACCCATCCGCGCCTCGGGCCGGTATTCGACGGCCGCCTTGCCGGGCGCTGGCCGGATCATATGGAAAAGATGAAACGCTTCTGGTCCTCGGTCGCCTTCAAGAACGGCGCCTATGGCGGCAAGCCGGTGCAGGCGCATCTCGGCGTCGAGGGTATCGCCGCCGATCTCTTTCCGGAGTGGCTGGCGCTGTTTTCGCAGACACTTGATGATATCGCGCCCACCGAGGAGGCGAAAAGCTGGTTCATGGCCACCGCCGAACGCATCGCCAAAAGCCTGGTATTGTCGTTGTTTTACAATCCAGCGGTGGATGATCCGGCGCGACAGGGTGGATGAGCGATCATCTTGCTTCGAGTTGGCGGAGGGGAGTGTGAGAGGCTCAGCATAGCGAAAGCTCATCAACTCCCAGCAAACACAGTCGCCCCGATACTGGCGGCAACGACAAGCCCCGTGCCGAACATCTGCGACGGGGTCATCGGCTGCGACAGGATGACGAAGCCCGCGAAGGCGCCGATGGCGGGCTCGAGGCTCATGAGAATACCGAAGGACGAGGTGGGCATGCGCCGCAGCGCCACCATTTCCAGCACATAGGGAAGCAACGGAACGAGCAGCGCCAAGCCGGCTATTTCGAGGAGGCCAAAGGCCGTCAGATGCGGGACCGCGGAGACGAAGCCGAAGGGCGTCGAAACGACTGCCGCAACCAGCAGCGACACGGAAAGCCCTTCAAGGCCCTGAAAAGCATTGCCGACCTTCTTCGTCAGCAGGATGTAGCAGGCCCATCCCGCGCCCGCGCCGATGGCAAAGAGGATACCAGGCAGGTTGCCCACCCATTCCTCGCCGTCATAGGCCAATAGCAGAACGCCGACAGCGGCAAAGACGGGCCAGAGAAGCTGACGGCTGAGGCCGAAGCCGAGGGTCGCGACAAGCAGAGGTCCGAGAAATTCGACGGCGACGGCAAGACCCAAGGGAATACGAGCAATCGCCGAGAAGAAGGACGTCGTCATCAGCGCCGATACGGTGCCGAGCGCCAGCACGCCGAGCCATTGCGTGCGGCTGTAGCTCATGATCTTCGGACGGACGATGAGCGCCAATGCGGCGGACGCGAAGACAAGCCGCAGCCATGTCGCGCCGGCCGGACCATAGGCGTTGATGATCGGAGACGACAGTGCCGAGCCGAATTGGATCGATGACATGGACAGCAGGCACATGAGCACACCGGCGGCGATGCCGCCCGAGGACGTCGCCACATCCGGATGCGGCATCAGCGCCGCGCCGCCATCCGAGCCGCCTTCGACAATCTTCTGATCCATGGCCTCTCCTCTTATGCGAGGCTTTTAGAGGCCGAGCCAGAGACTGGCAAATTCAAACTTTTCATCCTGCGATCAGACGCTTTGATACAAGAATCGGTCAGCCTTCGAGGCCCTTCAGCACGTTAGCGACATTCAGCCCGATCTCCGGCACGCCATAGCCGCCCTCCATGCAGACAAGAACAGGCAAGCCGGCAGCCGCGATACGCGCACCCATGCGAATGAAATCCTCCGACGCCAGTTTGAAGAAGGAGATCGGATCGCGCTCGAAGGTATCGACGCCGAGCGAAAGCACGATCGCCTCTGCACCGAATGCCTTGATCCGGGACAGCGCGTCGTCCAGCGCCGCCGACCAGACCTCCCAGGGCGTGCCGCGCGGCAGGGGATAGTTGCGGTTCGTGCCGAGCCCGTCACCTTCCCCTTCCTCGTCTGCATGACCGAGGAAATAGGGAAAGGCATGGATCGGATCGCCATGCAGCGAGGCGGTAAAGACGTCGCCGCGCTTGTAGAATATGTCCTGCGTTCCATTGCCGTGATGGAAATCGACGTCGAGCACCGCCACCTTGGCCGCACCATGATCGCACAGGCGCTGCGCCGCGACGCTGGCATTGTTGATGAAGCAATAGCCGCCGAAGAGATCGAAACCGGCGTGATGACCGGGCGGGCGGCAGAGCGCGAAGGCGAAACGATTGCCCGCATGGAGCCAGTCGGCCCCCGTCAGAGCGCAGCGCATCGAGGCGATGGCTGCCTCATAAGACCCTTTGGTGATCGAGGTATCGGCGGCGTTGGCATAGTGGCCGATCAAGCCCACGATGTTTTCCGGTATGCGCTGGCTGGTGCGCCTGACGGGAAAGGAATTGGAGATCGCCTCGCCCTTGTAGCCAGCCGCAACCCAGTGCTCCCAGACCACACCCAGGAAATCGAGATAGGCGGGATCATGCACCTTGCGCGCTGTCTCCAACCCATACGCCGCGGGGGCGACTACGTCGCGAAAGCCCGCCTCCTTGACGGCGGCGAGGATCCATTCGGCGCGGAACGGCGCTTCGAAGGGCGTGACGAGCTGACCGTCATGCAGCTCGGTCTTGGCGTCCCTGAGCTTATGATCCTCCGAGTAAATGACCCGCATTGTCGTCCCCTCCATGACAGGCTAAGTTATGTCGACG
Source organism: Rhizobium sp. SG570 (assembly GCF_012275345.1). NCBI lineage: Bacteria > Pseudomonadati > Pseudomonadota > Alphaproteobacteria > Hyphomicrobiales > Rhizobiaceae > Rhizobium > Rhizobium sp. SG570. The sequence goes on from NZ_JAAZQI010000006.1 coordinate 216,509, forward strand.
CAAAGGCTTACATGCATCGTCGCCAAGAAAAAAGAGCCGGGTGTGCGCCCTTGAACGCAATGGGAAACGACGGCATCTTCCGCCCACATTCTGCAAATTGGGGGCATTCAGCATGAAAATCCTGATGGTCGATGTCGATGGCGTATTGATCCACGGCCGGCCGAGCGACGGCCTGCCGCTTTTCACCTATCTGGAACGCGATCTGGGGCTGCAGCTGGATGTGCTGCAAGAGGCATTCTTCAAAACCTATTGGCGCGATATCGTCACCGGTCGCGACGCGCTGGAACCGAGGCTGGCCGAGGTTCTCGGCACAATTGCTCCCCACCTCAGCGCGAGAACGCTGATCGACTACTGGCTCGAAAACGATTCTCGCCTCGACCACACACTGCTGGACGACCTCGCAGCGCTGCGGGCGGAGGGGACGCAAATGTTCCTCGCGACCAATCAGGAGCATCTGCGCGCCGGCTATCTCATGGAGAAGCTCGGGCTTTCCGCGCGCTTTGACGGCATTTTCTATTCCGCTGCTCTCGGCTATCAAAAGCCGGCGGCCGAATTCTTTCAGCTGGCGACCGAGAAGGTCGGCATCCCCGCCGACGAGATCGGCTTCATTGACGATGTCGAGGCGAATATCGAGGCGGCGCGTCAGTTTGGCTGGAAGGCGAAGCAATGGACATCCGGCATGAGACTGAAGGACGCCATCGCCGCCTTTTCCACCTGAGACGACACTCTCACGCGGCGATGCGCTTGTAGAAAATGGTCGTGTCGCAGAGGCCGCCCTCCGGCCACATCGCATAATCCGGGATGACGCCGACGCGTTGCCAGCCGAGACGCGGATAGATCGCCTCGGCTTCGCTGCCGGTAGCCGTATCGAGCACCAGCAAGCCCTTGCCGACGCGGGCGGCTTCGCGCTCCGCCGCTTCCATCAAGAGACGGGCGAGACCCCTGCCGCGGGCGGCGCGATGCACCAGCAATTTCTTCAGATCGCCGCGATGCGGCTGGTTCGGCATCTGCGCCGCGCCCACTTGCACGGTGCCGACAACCTTGCCTTCGATCTCGGCGACAAGAAGCAATGTCGCGCCGCTCTCGACACTATCGGCAACGCCTTGCCAATAGGGCACGGCATCAGCAGATCCATAGGGCTGCATGAATCCGACGGAGGCGCCGCCATTGACGCAATCGGCAAGCACCTCACAAAGATCGGAGAGGACAGTACGGGCATCGGCAGCGGATAGAAGGCGAATGTCGGGCATGAAACGGTCCTTGGATGGTTTTATGAACGGCCGCGATCGAGGATGACGCAATAGCGCGCAGGGGCCTCACCGGGATTGTGGAAGGCATGGCCATCGCCGACGCCCATGTAGAGGCAATCGCCGGGCATCAGGCGATGCGTGATATCGCGGTGGGTCACCTCCATCTCGCCCTCGAACAGCCAGACATGCTGGGTCATGCCGAGACTCGCGCTATTCGGCGGAAAGCTGACGCGTGCGCCGACGGGAAAGACGACTTCGACGAGATCGACCTTCGAGCCCGTTCCAGGCGGCGAGACGGCACGCCTGACATAGCCGGTTTCCGGATCGCGCCAGACCGCCTGCTGGTCGCGGCGAGCCAGCGGCGACACATCATTATCGTCCTCGGCGAAGAAGGCCGAAAGCGACAGGCCGAGCGCCGCGCAGAGCCGCGACAGCAGGGACGCCGTCGGGCTTGCCTCTGCCCGCTCGATGCGCGAGATCATCGCGCGGCTGACGGCGGAGGCATTCGCCAACTCGTCCAGCGTCAGGCCGCGAGCGATACGCAGATGCTTGATCCGCGCGCCGATCGCTAGTTCCAGATCATCATCAGCCATTTGACTCCATCATCTGCGCTGAAATTCTACTATAAGAGAATTACACGATCCAATGATGGAATCAAGCATGATCATAATCTGCCGGCCGTGACGTCAGAAAACCCTGCCGCAGCGTGAATATAGCCGTCAAAACCCCGCTTTTCCGCTTTGCGGCGCGGGGCGGCGCTGCTATATGGCGCGCATGAGCACCAATTCCACCACACCGCTTTCGCACATCCGCAACTTCTCGATCGTGGCCCATATCGACCACGGCAAATCGACGCTGGCCGATCGTCTGATCCAGACGACGGGTGGCCTGGCCGAACGCGAGATGTCGGAGCAGGTGCTCGACAGCATGGATATCGAGCGCGAGCGTGGCATCACCATCAAGGCCCAGACGGTGCGCCTGCACTACAAGGCCAATAATGGCGAGACCTATATCCTCAACCTGATCGACACGCCCGGCCACGTCGACTTCGCCTATGAAGTCTCGCGCTCGCTGTCGGCCTGCGAAGGCTCGCTGCTGGTGGTCGATGCCAGCCAGGGCGTGGAAGCGCAGACGCTCGCCAACGTCTATCAGGCGATCGACAACAATCACGAGATCGTCACCGTTCTCAACAAGATCGACCTGCCGGCGGCCGAACCGGACCGCATCAAGGCGCAGATCGAGGAAGTCATCGGCATCGACGCCTCCGAGGCCGTGCTGATCTCGGCCAAGACCGGCCTTGGCATTCCCGACGTTCTCGAAGCCATCGTCCACAAGCTGCCGGCGCCAAAGAGCCCAGGTGGCGAGAAGGCGCCGTTGAAGGCGCTGCTGGTCGACAGCTGGTACGACACCTATCTCGGCGTCATGGTTCTCGTGCGCATCATCGACGGTGTTATGACCAAGGGCCAGACCATCCGCATGATGGGCACGGACGTGAAATACCAGATCGAGCGCGTCGGTGTTCTCACGCCGAAGATGCTGACCGTCGAAAGCCTCGGCCCCGGCGAGATCGGTTTCATCACCGCCTCGATCAAGGAAGTGGCCGATACCCGCGTCGGCGATACCATTACCGAGGACAAGCGCCCGACCGCCGCGGCCCTGCCCGGCTTCAAGCCGGCCCAGCCTGTGGTGTTCTGCGGCCTCTTCCCGGTCGATGCCGCCGATTTCGAAGATCTGCGCTCGGCCATGGGCAAGCTGCGCCTCAACGATGCCAGCTTCTCCTTCGAGATGGAATCGTCAGCTGCACTCGGCTTCGGCTTCCGCTGCGGCTTCCTCGGCCTGCTGCATCTGGAAATCATCCAGGAGCGCCTGGAGCGCGAATTCAATCTCGACCTGATCGCGACGGCCCCTTCCGTCGTCTATCAGCTCACCATGACCGACGGCACCGAGATCGAGCTGCACAATCCGGCCGACATGCCCGACGTGGTCAAGATCGCCGAATTCCGCGAACCGTGGATCAAGGCGACGATCCTGACACCGGACGACTATCTCGGCTCGATCCTGAAGCTCTGCCAGGACCGCCGCGGCGTCCAGACCGAGCTGACCTATGTCGGCAATCGCGCCATGATCACCTATGACCTGCCGCTCAACGAAGTCGTCTTCGATTTCTACGACCGCCTGAAGTCGATTTCCAAGGGCTATGCCTCCTTCGACTACAGCCTGACCGACTATCGCGAGAGCGACCTCGTCAAGATGTCGATCCTCGTCAATGCCGAGCCGGTCGACGCGCTGTCCATGCTGGTGCACCGCTCGGCCGCCGAAAAGCGCGGCCGCGTCATGTGCGAGAAGCTGAAGGACCTGATCCCGCAGCACATGTTCCAGATCCCGATCCAGGCTGCTATCGGCGGGCGCATCATCGCCCGCGAGACGGTGAAGGCGCTGCGCAAGGACGTGACCGCCAAGTGCTACGGCGGCGACGCCACCCGCAAGCGCAAGCTGCTGGACAAGCAGAAGGAGGGCAAGAAGCGCATGCGGCAGTTCGGCAAGGTCGAAATCCCGCAGGAAGCGTTTATCGCCGCGCTGAAGATGGGGGATGAGTGAGCGACTCGAAGATCGATACCTCACATCCTATTGAAGACAAATCCGCTCGCGCCAGCAAGATTGAGCGCGAACGTTTCTGGCTCGTCGAAAATGCAGAGGCGATTGCCGAAGCAAATGCCTATATCGAAAAGCACGGTCTGCCTTTTGCGAAATACCGGCAATTCTGACGGCGTGGGTTCGCTGCAGGTTTAGGCCTGCGCCATATATTCCTTCGTCAAACCTTCATACTCTTCCATCGCTGGCAGCGCGGCGTAGCTGTGCTTGGCCGGTGTCGTCACCCAGGGCAGTTTTTCGCTCGTCCAGGTTTCGATGAAGGGCGTGAACCAGCTGGGGTCATCGAGCATGGTGGCGCGCAGATTGACAAACCAATCCACGCCGTCGAGCTTTGTGAACATCCAGCTCATGCAATGCGGGCAGAAATAATGATGGATGGCGTCGCCATGCAGGCCGCCGATGACCGGTTCGCCCTGCGTCACCTCGAAACCATCGGAGGGGATAGCGGCGCTCAGCGAATAGGCGCTGCCGGTCATGCGCTGGCAGCCGGTGCAATGACAGGCCATGGTCAGCAAGGGCTTGGCGCTGATCTTCAACCGCACCTGTCCGCAACGGCAGCCGCCCTCGCAGGGTAGTTCCAGCGTCGTCATGATCTTATCTCCTCCCGTCTTCGATGATATATCGGCGCCGGCATTCATCTTCGGATGATGCCGACACCGGCTTCCCTCTGAATTGGAAGCCTATAGCAATCCTCATGCTTCCTCTGCCTGAAGAAGCGTCTGCCGCGTTCCGATCGTCTGGACCCAAGCGCGCGCAATCGCCAAGCCCGCAGTCTCCGCAGCTTCCGCATGTTGGGCAACAAGCTCCGGATAGCTTTCCAGCCAACCCGGTTCCTTGCTTTCGATCGTCGCCTTGAATTCGGTACGCCAGCGGTCGACCACGGCTGCATTGGCCTCGAAGTGGAACTGCGTGCCATAGGTGGCGCGGCCGATGCGATAGGCCTGGTTCTGCGCGACGCCGTTGGTCGCCAGGCGCACGGCGCCGGCCGGCAGGGTGAAGGTATCGGAGTGCCATTCGAAAATGGTGAACTGGTCGCCGACGCCGGCGAGCAGCGGATCCGTCTTGCCCTCCTCGGTCAGGCCCACCGTTTTCCAGCCGAATTCGTCGGCCGCGCCGATGAGATTTTCCGCCTCGTAGGCGCGCGCAAGGATCTGGCTGCCGAGGCAGATGCCGAGCACGGCCTTATCCTCACTCTCGAAGCGGCGCATGAGCCGCGCCAGTTCCGGCAGGTAGGGATGGGTTTCGTCGTCGCGGGCATTCTGTTCGCCGCCGAGCACGACGAGCGCGTCATAAGATGCCGTATCCTTGGGAAGCGCTTCGCCGTCCCATGCGCGGAACCATTCGGCCTCAGCTCCCGCCTCCTCCAGCGCGATGCCGAGGGCGCCGAGCGGGGTATTCTTCATATTCTCGATGATTGCGACGCGCATGCCGATGATTCCCGAGCAATGTTCTCGCCAGAGATGAGCACGAGGCGGGGTGATCAGGCAAGGGCCTAGCTTGCAGCCCGCCAAGGTTGAGCCTGGAGCGCTTCCGTTCCATACAAGGTCACGGCAGCGCTCTATCCTTTTGTTTTTGCGCATTTCCGCACGGAAAACCGCTTCACACTTTTCCTGGAAATGCTCTAGATGTCATCAAACGACGAAGGATGACAACGATGAGCGACAAGCCGCGGATCACCATTCTCTATTGCACGCAATGCAACTGGCTGCTGCGCTCCGGCTGGATGGCGCAAGAGCTGCTGCAGACTTTCACCGACAGTCTCGGCGAAGTGGCGCTGATACCCGGCACCGGCGGCGTCTTCGAAATCCGCATCGATGGCGAGCTCTTGTGGGAACGCAAGCGCGACGGCGGTTTCCCCGGGCCGAAGGAGCTGAAGCAGCGGGTGCGCGATATCATCGACCCCGAGCGCGATCTCGGCCATACGGACCGCGCATCGCTGGAAAGCTGAGCTGCCTATTGCCGGCCGCAGCCCTCAGTCAAAGGGCGAACGGCAGGTCTGGAAGCCGTGATGGATGGTGGAATAGAGGTTGGTGCCTGGGTTATAGGTCCGATAGCGTTCGGCGCACCACATCTGATGCCGCGCGCGCTGCTGCGCCGGCGACGGATAGACGACCCTCGGGGGCTTATAGTCTTCGCGCGGAGGGATCTGAATCCGCGGGCTGTCGTAACGGTTCGTGCCGCCGGTATAGGGCGGCGTGATGGGAAGGGGCTGGCCGGGACGGGTATAGAATTGCCGTGACCCGAAGCCGAAGCAGCCGCGAGAATCACAAATGACGGAGTTGGTGGTGCGCGGCGGAATGACGATCCTCGGAGGATCGGAGGCGGCAGCGGCGAAATCCGCATGCGCCAGCAAGGCGAAACCGAGAGCGCAACCGAACGCGATCCTGCCGAAAACAGCCATGATAAACTCCTGTAGCGGGCGCCGCCAGCCGATGTCGCTGCCGCGGCGCTTCCATATCTATTTGGGGTCATGACGGTGGCAAAACCAGTGCTGCCGCAACCGGAAAACAACGCTTCACGATCGGTTGATCCTTAAGACGGCTTGCGCCATAACAGCGCAATCATTCCGAGGAGATTGCCCGTGAGCAGCTTGAAATTTGGCACCAGCGGCCTTCGCGGCCTGTCCGTCGACCTCATCGGACGGGCATCCGCCCTCTATGCGACCGCCTTTGCCCACCACCTGTTGAAGAGCGGCCATGCCAAACCCGGCGACCTCATTCTCGTCGGCCGCGACTTCCGCGAGTCGAGCCCTGCCATTTCGGCCACCTGCATCGGCGCCCTGAAGCGCGCCGGTCTGACGCCGATCGATTGCGGCGCGCTGCCGACCCCCGCGCTGGCGCTTTACGGGCTGCAGCTCAAAGCCGCCTCGCTGATGATCACCGGCTCGCATATTCCCGCCGATCGCAACGGCATCAAATTCTACCGGCCGGACGGCGAGATCGACAAGCAGGACGAGCTGGCGATCAGCGCGGAAGCAACCGCGATCATCGACACGCTCATCGACGAGACATCAGGCAGTGCCGAAAATCGCACGGCGGAGACCGAAGCGCTGTTCCTGGAACGCAACAAGGGTCTGCTTCCCGCAGGCAGCCTCGCGGGCCTCACCATCGGCGTCTATCAGCATAGCACGGTCGCCCGCGACCTCTTCGGCCAGGTGCTTGCCCATTACGGCGCTCGCGTGGTGCCGCTCGGCCGCTCCGAGAGCTTCATTCCGGTCGATACCGAGGCCGTTTCCGCCGATACCATCCGGCTGCTGAAGGGCTGGGCGCCGGAGCACGGGCTTGATGCCATCGTCTCGGCTGATGGCGATGGCGACCGGCCGCTTGTCGCGGATGAAACCGGCGAGCCGCTGCGCGGCGATCTGCTCGGCCTCATCGCCGCGAACTTCCTCGGCGCCGAGGTCGTGGTGACCCCGATCACCTCCAATTCCGGCATCGAGGCCGCCGGCTCCTATGCGGTCACCCGCACCCGCGTCGGCTCGCCTTATGTGATCGCCGGCATGGACGAAGCCGTTGCCGCCGGCAAGGCCAATGTCATGGGTTTCGAGGCCAATGGCGGCACGCTGACGGCGAGCCGCTTCACCGTCGCGGGCAAGCCCTTCGACGCCCTGCCGACACGGGACAGCTTCCTGCCGATCCTCGTGACGCTCTATGCCGCCGCACAGGCGAAGAAACCGCTCTCCGCCGTGGCCGGCGGCTATCGCCTGCCCTTTGCCGCCGCCGACCGTCTGGAGAATTTCCCTGTGGAAACCAGCGCCGCGCTGATGGCCTATTTGCGCGCTTCCGACGCCAACCTCGCGGACTTCCTTGGCCCCATTGCAGGGGTGACATCGAAGAGCGACATAGACGGGCTGCGGGTAACGCTTGCGGACGGCCGAATCATTCATTTCCGCCCCTCCGGAAACGCGCCGGAAATGCGCTGCTATGTCGAAGCCGGAAGCGAAAACGAGGCAAAGGCCCTGCTGGAACAGGGACTTGGCCTCATCACCGCGTGGGCGGCAGCCCGGGTCTGACCCGGGCTTCAACCGCTTTTTTCCAGATTGACACGAAAACTTCAAAAACCCTGTTGACACCAGACGGCCGCCCCCTTACATGCGTGTCCGTCGCCCAGATGGCGGAATTGGTAGACGCGCCAGCTTCAGGTGCTGGTACCCGAAAGGGTGTGGAGGTTCGAGTCCTCTTCTGGGCACCATTCCATTTGATCACTGCCAAGATCAAACACTTAATCCTGCACAATAATTTGCATATTTGCTGCTCTGTAACAGAGGGTAGCAACATTGCGTCTGGGCCTGCTCACGCGTCACCCACGCGCCCTCGTCCCCCACTTTGCGCAACCCTCCATCCCGCTACAGAACTACCTCTCGGTCCCCCATCTGGTTAACCTCCCGCAAGGGAGGGACAGACCAATAAGGGGAACAATAAAATGGACCATATCTGCAATCTCCTCTGGCTTGCTTTCAGCGTCGCTCTTCTCTTTGCCGCGCTGAACAGGAGGCTGGTCGGGGATTATCTGACCATGTGGTATCTGCTTGTCATCACGGCCATCGCCGTATTGGCCTGGGTTGGGGTATTCCCGACTGACGTCACCGCGGCGCGGGCCGGGTAACCTGGCGAAATGAAGCAATTTTGGCTTTGCCGGCCGTCATTTGTCACCTCATTCCAGGCATGAAAAAGCCGCCGAAAGTTTCTTTCGGCAGCTTCGAACACGGTGAGACATTGAATAAGAACGCCTCACCCCCAAGTGGTCTGCGCTAGAGCTTCGGGCTGAGCGGGACGATGGCGGCAAAGCGCAGCCAGTCCTTTTGCGCCTTCGGCGTCCATGCGGCCTCGGCAACGGCCGGCAGGCGTGGGAAGACCAGACGATTGAAGTAATCACGCGAGATGAAATTCTCCTGCCAGATGCAGGCCTGCACACCCTTCATGAGGTGCTTCAGTTCATCCGGGAAATCACCCTCCGCCTCGTAGGCATAGGTATGGGCCGGCGGCACCGTGCCGGCCCAGCTGGCACCGGGCTCCTGCCAGGCGTCGGCCTGCACCATGTCGAGATAATAGGCCTGGCCCGGGGTCATGACGACCTCATAGCCTTCGCGCGCAAGCTCGATGCCGACCTCGGGCTTTTCCCAGGCCATCAGCAGCGTGCCTTCGGCACCGACACCGCCACCATGGGCGACTTCGTTCCAGCCGGCAAGCTTGCGGCCGCGCTCGGTCAGCATGGCCTTGATGCGCTTCAGGAAATAGGATTGCAGCGCAAAGGTGCCCGATATGCCTTCCTTCTCCATCAGCTTGCGCGCCAGGGGCGAAGCGAGCCAGGAACCGTTGGCGACCTCGTCGCCGCCAATATGGATATATTCGGAAGGGAAGAGCTCGACCATTTCGTCGAAGACCTTGCCGAGGAATTCGTAGGTCGGCTCGATGGCGGGGTTCAATGCGTTGTTCGGAAAGCCCTGGACGGAATGATAGCTGTCCGGCGCTTCCTGCCCGTCCGTCAGGTCAGGCAGGGCAACAAGGGTGGCGGTGCTATGGCCGGGAATATCGACCTCGGGCACGACCTCGATGCCGAGCGCCAGGGCATGGGCGACGATCTCGCGCACATCATCCTGCGAATAGAAACCGCCGACGGGCTCGGCGGCGTTTCCGAGCTGCGGCAGCAACGGCTCATCCGGTCCGCGCAGCACGCCGGTCGATGTCAGCTGCGGATAGGCCCGGATCTCCAGCCGCCAGGCCTCGTCGTCCGTCAGGTGCCAGTGGAAGATATTGAGCTTCAGCCAGGCGAGAATGTCGAGCAGGCGCAGGACATCCGCCTTGGGGGTAAACTGCCTGGATACGTCGAGATGGCAGCCGCGCCAGCCGTAACGCGGTTGGTCGGCGATCTCGCCCGAAATCGGGAAGCGGAACTTGCCGGGTTCGCGTCGCGCGCCGTCCAGAAGCTGCGCCAGCGTCGTCAGGCCGTAGAGGCGGCCGGCATCGGCCGAATAGGCGAGCACGACCTCATCGCCGGAGAAGGTAAGCTCATAGGCTTCGCGCGCGAGCACCGGCCGATCGACGAAGCGCAGCACCCTGCCCTGCGGCGCGGCGATGAGGCTGAAGGGAATGTGATTGGCGGGAAACAGCCGGCGGAACAGCGCCTGCGCCATGGCGAGCGCCTTCACGCTTGCAGCATCCGTGCCCTTTGCGGGATAGAGCGCAACCGGGAAGTCTTTGCCCGGCTCGACATCGATCGTCGCCGGCCATGGTTGGATGGCGAAGGGAAGCTCCAGCCTGCCCTCCGGCAACAGCACCGGCGGCGGCTCGCTGACGCGGCCTTCGAGCAGGAGGTCCGACGTGAAGACGGTGACATGGCTGCCATCCGCCAGCGTCAAATAGGCTGATTTGGCGCCGTCGGTGCAATGCCGCGCGACCCGGTGAAGGGCGGAGACACTGAACGTCCAGCTCTCTCCGGGACCTACGGAGAAGCCTGCCGGTGGGGCGAACTCATGGAAATTGGCGTTGCGGCGGACGAAGATGGCATTGTCGCAGGCCTCTGGATCAACGACGCGCGTCAGTGTCGTATAGGCAAGGCGGAAATTCGCGAGCGGCGCATCCGAGAAATTGAAAAGCGTCAGGGTCAGTCGACCATGCTTTCCTCCCTCGGGAGACCAGGTGTTTTCGAGATGAAAGGAAGCCGGCTGCATCTTTGTTCCCTCTTTGGCGACGCGCGTTCAGAGCATGATGCCGAAAAGTGTAAGCGGTTTTCGGACGACATCATGCTCTACCTCTTTGATTCTAGGGCGGATTCAGATTGTAGGTCGAACAGACCTAAAATCATCCGACTCTAGTAGTGATCGGATTGTGAGAATGTGTGGGCGAGCTCGGCCTGCCCCGCAGTCAACCCGCAATCGACCGGCAGGCAAACGCCGGTAATGGCGGCGGCGAGCGGGCTTGCCAGGAAGGAAACCGCATTGGCGACATCGACCGGGTCGACGACGCGCTGCAGCGCATACCAGCGCTTTGCTTCCTCGAAGACATTCGGATTTGCGGCGGCGCGCTTTTCCCATGCCTGCGTGCGCACCGTGCCGGGTGCCACCGCGTTGGCACGGATGCCGAACTTGCCGTATTCGACAGCGACCAGCCGGGTGAAATGCAGGAGCCCCGCCTTGGCGGCGCTATAGGCCGGGTGGCCGAAGACCGCCAGGCCGTTGACGGAGGCGATGTTGACCAACGACCCTTTCGAGGCCTTCAACATGTCCTCGACGGCGCGGAAGCAGAGAAACGCCGCTTCCAGATTGAGGGCATTGTCGGCGCGCCAGATCTCGGGCGTCGTATCGTGCAGACTGACGGCGCGGGCAGCCCCGGCATTATTGACCAGCGTCCTCAGCGTGCCGAGCCGAGCCGTAGCCTTCGCCATCTCGGCGGTATCGGCTTCGCTTGTTATATCCGCCTTGAACGCAACGAAGCGCTCTGCGGTGCCCAACGCCTCCGCCGCCTTTTGCGCGGCAGCCTCGTCGATATCGACGAGCAGGATGACCTCGTGGTCATCCGCCAGGCGCTTGGCGATGGCGCGGCCGATATCGCCCGCGGCCCCGGTGACGATGGCTACCGATCTGCTCATGTCTCTGTTCCCTTGATGAAATCCTAGTCCCCGAGAAGCTGGCGATCATCGCCGTCGCGATGGGTGACGAGCTGCTGTTTGATACGGCGCAATGTCACCGTGGCCTGCGGCTGGATGCGGTATGCGACGAGGCTGGCGAGAATGTCGAGAACGGCCACATATGCGATGCGCGTCGATGTCGGTCGATAGATATTCTCGCCTTCCGGCAAATCGACCGGCACCGTGATGTCGGCGACGTGCGCCACCGGGCTTCCGCTCTGCGTCAGCGCAATGGTCGGCACCTTGGCCTCGCGCGCCAGCGTGAAGGCGCGCACGAGCTCGGCGTTGCGGCCGGAAAAAGACGAACCGATCAGCACATCCGTCGGCTTGGCGGCCGCAGCCATCATCAGCTGCATGCTGTGGTCGGAGCTTGCGGTGATGCGCAGGCCGAGCCGGAACAGACGGTTCTGCATCTCGCTGGCGATCATCGAGGAATTGCCGCCGGAGCCGAAGGCGTAGATCATCTCGGCGCCGGCGAGCCGATTGGCCGCCTGTTCGATGGCCGCGACATCGAGCCCGCGGTGCAGCAGGAAGAGCGCATTCTGCGCCTTGGTGATGATGTCCTGGGCGACATCGGCCGGGGCGATGCTCTTCGGCTCTGGCTTGAGATAGCGCATGCCGACATAGGCCGTGCGCGCAAGCTGCACCTTGAAATCGGAGAAGCTTTCGCAGCCGAGACGGCGGCAGAAGCGGGTGACGGTCGGCGGCGAGACATCCGCCTTGCCGGCCAGCTCGATGATGGAAGCGTTAACAGCGAATTCGAAGTCACCGAGGACGATATCGGCGATCCGGATTTCCGATTGTGAAAGCCGCCCCCTCTCGTCCTGCATGGTCGTGAAGATATCCATCAGCTCCCCCTTTGCGTTGCTGCGCTTAAGAACGTCCGATACTTAATGAGCGACGCAATCCATCTCAATCCGGTTATCCATCATCGGGCCAAAACATGGCGCAAGAGCGGTTGCGGCTCGCCGCCTGCTCTTCTCTGGCCGGAACCATAACGCTCGATGGACATCATGCGATTCCTGCAAATTATTTTCTTGATACGTTGACAAGTGACCATAGAAAGCAGAATTTGACCAGTGAAAATCGTGGATTATGAAAAGAATTTAAATGACGGCCGATACAATGCGTGATCCCTTCAAGAATCCCTTCCCTGCCAGCGATACCATAAGGCATGCGATCTGGGAGATGCTCGTGCCGCGTGACATCGACGCTTTCCTTGCCGCCGACTGGTCGTCGGTAGCAGGCGATTTCGTCGAGGAGGGCTTCATCGGCATCGACGGACGGCGCGAAATCAACCCCGACAAGTGGCGCCTCGCCTTTCCGACACTGTCAGCCTATCGCGAGGAATGGCTGCGCCAGGCGCGCGACTTCGCCGGCCAATCCTTTGCCGAGGATCCGCGTACCGCCATTTTCACGACGACGACGCTCGAAGACATCGAGATCGAAGGCGACACGGCGCTGGTGCGCAAGAAATTCGACGGCAGCCTGAAGAAGTCGGATGGCGGCATCGACGTGCTGAAATGGCAGACACTTTACTATTGCCGACTGCATGAGGGGCGCTGGAAGATCTCCGGCTTTACCGGTTACCTGCCGAACCCCATGGAATAAAGGCGACCGTATTGCGCATTTTCACTGCGGCATTCGCGACCGAGACGAATACCTTCTCCCCGATCTGTATCGACCGGCGCGCCTTCGAGGCTTCCCTCTATGCGCCGCCGGGCATGCATCCGGAAACGCCGACACTCTGTTCCGCACCGATCACTGTGGGACGGCGCGTTGCCGCCCAAAAGGGTTGGGACCTGATCGAGGGCACCGCGGCATGGGCCGATCCTGCCGGCCTGGTGAACCGCCGGACCTATGAGGACTTACGGGACGAGATCCTCGATCAGCTTCGTGCGGCCATGCCGGTCGATGCCGTGGTGCTTGGCCTGCACGGCGCCATGGTTGCGGACGGCTATGAGGATACCGAGGGTGACTTGCTGTCCCGGGTCCGCGAGATCGTCGGGCCGGACATTCTTGTCTGCGCCGAACTCGACCCGCACAGCCATCTGACCGAGAAGCGCGTCGCGGCTGCGGATTTCTTCGTCTACTTCAAGGAATTCCCGCACACCGATTTCGTCGATCGCGCCGAGGACCTCTGGCGCATTGCCGTCGATACGCTGGAAGGCCGCGTAGAGCCTGCCATGTCCGTGTTCGATTGCCGCATGATCGATGTCTTTCCGACATCGCGAGAGCCGATGCGCTCCTTCGTCGACAAGATCATGGCGATGGAAAAGAGCGATGCGGATATCCTGTCCATATCGGTCATTCATGGTTTCATGGCCGGCGACGTGCCTGAGATGGGCACGAAGCTGCTTGTCGTGACCAATAGCAAGCCGGATAAGGGCTCCGCGATTGCGCGTGCGCTCGGGCTGGAGCTGTTCTCCAAGCGCGGCACGTTCATCATGCCGCAGATCGACGAGAAGCAGGCGGTGAGCCAGGCCATGGCGGCGACATCAGGACCTGTCGTCATTGCCGACCTCTGGGACAATCCCGGCGGCGGTACGGCTGGTGATGCGACCGTCATTCTTCAGGAGCTGCTCGACCGCGGCGCCACCGACACGGCGATCGGCACGATCTGGGATCCGATGGCGGTGCAGATCTGCATGGCAGCGGGCGAAGGCGCGGAAATCCCGCTGCGGTTCGGCGCAAAATCGGCGCCTGGCACGGGCAATCCCATCGACGGCCTGGTCAAGATCATCAGCCTCGTCGCCAGTGCCGAGATGCGCTTCGGCGAAAGCTTCGCCCCCTTTGGCGACGCCGCGCATATCCAGCTCGACGGCATCGACATCATCCTCAATTCGACGCGCGCGCAGAGTTTCGATCCGAGCCTCTTCTCCGTGATGGGCATCGACCCCACGCTCAAGAAGATCCTGGTCATCAAATCAACCAATCATTTCTACGCGTCCTTCTCCAGGATCGCCTCGGAGATCCTTTACTGCTCCGCCGGAACGCCCTATCCGAACAATCCGGCCCGCACGCCCTATCGCCGCGCGCGGAAAGATATCTGGCCGATGGTGGCCGATCCTCATGTGGAAAAACGGAAAGAAGCCTGAGATGGCACATGATATTGCGCTCGAAATCAGCCCCAAGCCCGGCGACCGAATCGACGGAATTTCGACGCCGCGTCCGATCATCGACGAAGAGCGGCTGGCGGCGAATATAGCCCGCGTCCAGTCCTACATGGATGCGCACGGCTTGAACTTCCGGCCGCATATCAAGACGCACAAGATTCCCGCGCTGGCGCGCGCCCAGGTGGCCGCCGGCGCCAAGGGTATCAATTGCCAGAAGATCACCGAGGCGGAAGCCTTCGCCGATGCAGGTTTCGAGGATATCCTGATCACCTTCAATATTCTCGGCCCCGAAAAGCTCGTTCGCCTCTCGGCCTTGAACGATCGCATTTCCGGCTTGAAGGTCGTGGCCGACAACACCGTCACCGTCGACGGGCTCTCCGCCTGGTTCGCCGAACGCAGACCGCTGACCGTGCTGGTGGAATGCGATACGGGCGGCGCGCGCTGCGGCGTGCAATCGCCAGCCGAAGCTGCTGCGCTCGGCAAGCATATCGCCGGCAAAGAGCGCCTCGTCTTCGGCGGCTTGATGAGCTATCCGAAGCCGAACAATGCTGCCGGAACACAGGCGTTCCTCGCCGAAGCCGTCGCGTTGCTGAAGGGCGAGAACATCGAATGCCCGATCGTCAGCAACGGCGGCACGCCAAGCCTGTTCGAAGCGCATCTCGTGACGGCGGCCACCGAGCATCGCGCCGGAACCTATATCTACAATGACAGATCGATGGTGCGGGCAGGCCATTGCCGCGAGGAGGACTGCGCAATGCATATCCTCGCCACCGTCGTCTCGCGGCCGACGGAAGACCGCGCCGTTATCGATGCCGGCTCGAAGGCTCTTACCTCCGATCTCCTCGGCTTTGCGGATTACGGCCAAGTGGTCGGCTACCCGGAAGCCGTGATCAAGGGCCTTTCGGAAGAACATGGCGTCATCGATCTATCCAATTGCACCGGTCCGCGCCCGCAGATCGGCGACAAGATCCGCATCATCCCCAACCATACCTGCGTCGTGTCCAACCTGTTCGATCAGATGGTGTTTCACCGCGACGGTATCGTCACGCGCGTCGAGGATGTCGCTGCGCGCGGCCTGGTCTGGTAACGGCTTCAGCAGCAACCCGCCTTCATGCCTCGCGATCTACACACCTCACCAGGAGAACTGATCCTTTCCCGTCCGGCGACGGCAAAGTTAATCGCTCGACTGCTATTTTGTCACAGCGCTGGCCCGCTCCCCTCATTTTGAGGTACGCAGCCCACAGGGCGGAGCCTCGAAGGACAAGGCGGCCCGAGATGGCAACCGCTTCCCTTAGGAAGCCGCAGAATTCAGCAAATCCATGTCGATATCGGTCAGTTCCACCCTGCGCTCGAAGGCCATGCCGCTTTCATCGAACAGATGGCAATCGGCGATACGGATGCCGGTCTTGAGCGGTGCCTCCAGGCGGATGGCGACGCTGCCCGGCAGCGTGGCGCAAAAATTCTCGTCGACACCCTCGGCGGCGGCGTAGGCAACGGTCTGCGCACCCAGATGTTCGACGACGGTCGGCACGATGGTCAATGTCAGCTCGCCGCCACCGAGCTGGACATGCTCCGGCCGTATGCCGAGCGTCAGCGCCTTGCCGACCGCGCCCTGGCGCGGCGTCACCGGCAACAGCGCCTTCTGGCCCTTATAGTCTATTTCCACGCCGGCCTCGCTGACATCAGTGCAGGTCACGGGCAGGAAGTTCATCTTGGGATTGCCGATGAACCGGGCGACGAATGTATTCGCAGGCTTGTGATAAAGCTCCAGCGGCTCGCCGACCTGCGATATCTCGCCGGCATTGAGGACGACGATCCGGTCGGCCATGGTCATGGCTTCGACCTGGTCGTGGGTGACGTAGATCATCGTCGCCTGCAGCTGGTGATGCAGCTTCGCCAGCTCGATGCGCATGTCGGCGCGCAGAGCGGCGTCGAGGTTCGACAGGGGTTCGTCGAAAAGGAAGATCTTCGGCTCGCGGACGATCGCGCGGCCGATGGCGACGCGCTGGCGCTGGCCACCGGACAAATTGCCCGGCTTCTGCTGCAGGCGCTGCTCCAGATGCAAAATGCGGGCGGCATGCGCGACCTTGGCCTTGAGCTTGTCCTCCGGCATCTTCTCCACCCGCAAGGGGAAGGCGATGTTCTCGAACACCGACATATGCGGATAGAGAGCATAGGACTGGAACACCATGGCAATGCCGCGCTTGACGGGCGGCAGATCGTTGACGCGAGCGCCGTCGATCAGGATGTCGCCACTGGTCACCTCGTCGAGGCCGGCGATCATCCGCAGCAGGGTCGACTTGCCGCAACCGGACGGCCCGACGAAGACGATGAATTCACCGTCCGTGACGTCGAGCTCGACGCCTTTGATGACCTCGAAATGACCATAGAATTTCTTGACCTGATTAAGGTGCAGCTTTCCCAAACTCTGTCTCCGCGCGGCGCCGCCATTGTGCGTGCAGGGCTCGAAAGGCCGCGCGCGATGCGCGCGGCCCGGCGATTTGCGATCTTATTTGTACTGCTCGAGATTGGCAGCTGCCTTCTTCAGGGCATCCGCCGGCTCGGCCTTGCCTGTTACGACCGACTGGACCATCTCGATCATCACATTCTGGAAGCCCTTATAGTCCTTGAACAGCGGCTCGGGACCACCATAGCTGATGCCGTCGATGAACGGCTTCCAGAAGGGATCCTTCTTCTCGAACTCATCGACCATCGGAGACGGACGCAAAGGCGTGAGACCGGCGCCGCCCTGCAGCTCGTATTCGCCCTGCGGACCGGGCGATGTGATGAACTTCGCAAATTCGATCGCCTTGTCCTCGACGCCGCTGCCCTTGAAGACGGCAAGGCTGTCGGTGATGAGCAACGTGCCCTGGCCCTTGGCCGCCGGGCCGAGCGGCAACGGTGCGACGCCCCAGTTGATCTTCGTTTCCTTCAGGCGATAGGCAGCCCCCGAGCCCGCCTGGAGCATGCCGACTTTGCCGTCCAGGAAGATGGCGCGCATTTCGTTCTGCTCGTAAGCAGTCGGTCCTTCGACGGAGTAAGGCGTGATGTCCTTGTAGGCCTGAAGGGCGGCCAGCACTTCAGGGCTATCGAGCACGATCTTGTCGCCGTCGATCACCTTGCCGTTGTTGGTGTAAACCCAATGGAGGAACTGGTGCATGGTGTTGTCGAAGGTCTTGGCCGACAGGCCGTAGCCGGGGATACCGGTTTTTTCCTTGATCGTCTTGGCGTCGGCGATTTCTTCAGCCCAGGTGGTCGGCGGCTTCTCCGGATCGAGACCGGCCTGCTTGAAAAGGTCCTTGTTCCAGTAGAGCGCCTTGGTCGAGAAGGCGATCGGCACGCCCCACTGCTGGCCACCGGAGGTAACGGTACCGACGATACCCGGATAATATGTCTTCTTCTCATCGTCCGTCATCGGAATAGGAACGATGAGGTCGTTCTCCGCGAACTCCTTGAGCGTGCGCGAGCCGACATAGGCCATGGCGACCGGCGTGCCGGCTGCGGCAAGCGTCGTCGCCTTGTCCTGGCACTGTTCCCAGCCGACGACTTCGGGCTTGACCGCCCAACCCGGATTCTTGTCTTCCCATGCCTTGATATATTTCTCATGGATCGGGTCGATCTTGTCGCCGCAATAGATCCAGCTGATTTCCTTGTCGGCAGCATGGGCAGTCACAGCGCCAAGCGCGGTGGAGCCAAGCAAAGCAAGGGCAACCAGCCCCGTTTTGAAATGGAATGTCACGTTTAAGCTCCCGTTTCTCTGGTGTTTGATTGGTTTTATTGCTTCACCGCGCCGGCGGTCAGACCGCTGACGAGATACCGTTGCAGGAAGAAGATCACGACCAGCGCCGGCGCGATGCCGACGAAGCTTGCAGCCATGAGTTCGTTCCAGACGACCTCCTGCCGGCCGAAATAGGCAAACAGCCCAACCGGCAACGGCATGTATTCCGTTTTCGAATTGAAGGTGAGCGCATAGATGAACTGCTGCGCATAGGCCTCGATGAAGGAAGAAATCGCAACCACAGTGATACCAGGCATGGCGATCGGCAGAATGACGCGGCGCAGCGTGTAGAGCTGGCTCGCGCCATCGACATAGGCGGCCTCGTCGAGTTCGCGGGGAATGCGCCTGATATAGGTGTGCAGCAGCCAGATGCCCGTGGGTATGATGAAGGCCACGCCGGGTATGATCATGGCGAAATAGGTATTGAGCACGCCGAAGGAGCGCATGAGCCGGAACAGCGGGATCAGAAGAACGGCGCCGGAGAACATCTTGACGGCCAGAAAGGCGCCGAGCAACAGGCCGGCGCCCCTGAACTCGAACCGGGCGAAGGCATAGGCGGCCGGCACCACGAGGATCAGCACGATGATGGTGATCGAACCGGAGATCAGGAACGAGTTGAAGATATACCAGCCGAAGCCCGGCACGCTGGTCCACATCGTGCGATAGGCATCGAAGGACCCGTGCTCGGGGATGAAGCGGTAAGGCGATGAAAAAAGCTGGCTGAGCGGCTTGAGCGAGACCAGGAACCCTTCGATGAAGGGCGCCAGGACGAAGGTGAGGAACAGCAGGATTCCGGCATAGATGCCGATGAGCTCATACCATTTGTAACGATTGATCATCGCGGGCTGGCTCATCGCTTGGCTCCTGTGGAAAAGCGGCTGGTGAGGCGGAAATAGGCAAGGCAGAAAAGCGACAGGAAGATGCAGATCAGCACCGCGCGCGCAGCACCTTCCCCGTATTTGTAAGATCCGATCGCCGTGCGATAGGTGTCGATGATCATCGTCGTCGTCTCGCCGTTCGGGCCGCCGCGGGTCAAGATCCAAATGATGTCGAAGGAGTTGAACGTCGAAATCAGCGACAGCATCGACATGGTGACCAGAGAGGGCACCAGGAGCGGCAGCGTGATGCGGCGGAAGCGATAGAACCGGCCGGCACCGTCGGTCCAGGCGGCTTCATAGAGATCCTGCGGGATCGCCTGCATGGCCGCCAGCATATAAAGCGTCACCATCGGTACGCCGATCCAGACGTCGGTGACGATCGTCGCCCAGAAGGCCGTGCTGCCATAGGCAAGAAACGCAACCGGACTGTCGACGATGCCGAAGCGCTGCAGTAGGCCGGAAATCATGCCGAACTGGCCGTTATACATCCAGCCCCACATGAAGATGCCGATCGCCATGGGCACGATCCAGGGCGGCATGGTCAGCACCCGGAAGAGCGCACGCCCAGGAACCGCCGCATTCAACATGCTCGCGCCCAGGGTGCCGATGATCATCTTGATCGACACGGAAAAGAACGTCCAGATGAACGTGCGGACGATCACCGATGCGAATGTATCGTTGAAGATCTTGCCGTAGTTCTCGAAGCCGACCCAGTTCGTCACCCGCTTCAACGAGGCGTCGGTGAAGGACAGGATTATGGTGTCGACCAATGGATAGGCGACGATGATGGTGACGTAAAGGAGAGCCGGAAAAAGCAGGACCCAGGCGAAGATGATTGTGCTGCGTTGAACACCCATCTTGCGCCCCTCCCTAGGCTGCTCGTGAATAGAGCGCTTCGTCGAACTCGTCCCATATCGGTCGGAGATCCACGACGGTTCGCTTCATGCGTGCCTCATCCATCGAAAGTGCCAGGATGCCTGCCTCCAGCGCATTCAAGGTCGAGACCGGCAGGTGCTGCCCCGATTTGACATGCGAGATGATATCGGCCGCCATCTGCTCGTCGGCACCGTAGTGCTGCGAAAGCGCTGTGCGCGTCGCATAGGTCTTTTCGACCACCTTGTTGCCGGTCAGCATCTCATGGACGTTGAAATAGCCGCGAATGAAGTCGCCTTCCGCCATGCCCCGCGAACCCATGATGGCGAAGCGACGGAACTGGTCCGGTACGTTGAGATTGGTGTGAAAGTTCATGCCGACGCCGTTGGCGTATTCGACGATCGCCACCTGGTAATCGATTATGTCGCCATCGCTGTCGAAGACCTTGTCCGATCCCATCCAGCCGCTCGGCTTGCGATGGAAAAGCTCTAGGTCGTTGATGCCTTCCCTGGCCGGATCGTTTTCCGGAATGAAGCTCTTGCGCCCGCCGAAGCTTGCAACCCTCTCCGGACGCGCGCCGACCACGCCATTATAGAGATCGAGGTCGTGGCAGCATTTCTCCAGCATGAAGCTGCCGGAATAATGCTCGTAGCGGCGCCAGTCGCGCATGAAGAACGCGCCGTGATAGGGCTCGATATGTTCGGACGCCTCGATGGAAACGACGTGGCCAAGCTTTCCCTCGGCCTGCGCGACCAGCAGATCGCGATACATGGGCGAATAGCGCAGGACGAGACCGACCATCAGCCTCTCATGGCCATATTTCGCCATCAGCCGGGCAAGCTCGATGCTGTCCTTGATGGTGGTGACGATCGGCTTTTCGCAGAAGATCTTGAGGCCGGCCTCAAGCCCGATGCGAATATGGTCGAGGTGCATATGGTTCGGCGAGCCGATCATCAACAGATCGAACTTTTCGTTGGCGATCAGCTCCTGGGGAGTGGCATAGGCCTTTCCGGCGGAAATGCCCTTTTCGATCAAGCCCGGCAGACCCGCCGGCTCCGGATCGACATATCCGGCGATCTCGAAGCTTTCATCAATCGCCTTGAAGACATAGCCCAGATATCCCAGGCGGAATCCCAGCCCAATGATTCCAACTCGCATGCTTTTTCAGTTCCCACTACGTAATTTATTTTCGTAAGATTGGGACAAATTTTCGCATTCGTCAACGACGTTCGCGCATTTACTCGAAAACATGAAATTTATTTTCAGATGACCGCCTAAAAATGCGCAGCCCTATCGGAAGATGCTGCGCCTCATTTCATCGCATTGCTGCTTATTTCGGCATGGCAATGGCGTTATCTGTCAGGTCCGTTATATTGCCAATACTGGTAGTTCGGCTTTCTGGTGCTGCTGGAAGTAACGCCGTCCTGCTCGCAAACATAACCCAGGCGCGGGAGGCCTCGGTAGAAATAGCCCCTAATGAAGTCATCCGGATATAAGGTGGTCGTGCGGCATTGAAATTTCTCGTCGGCCGCCATTTTGGGCTCAGTTACACCAGGCAGGTTCTTGTAAGGATAGACGGGGCGGACATATGGCTTAGGGAGAAGCGGGTTGTCGGCAAAGCCGGTCGCGGGCATGAGGCCTGCGAGGAACAGAGCAACAATGACGATTTTCGATCTGGTCCACATGAATTGCTATCGTCCTTCACCGATGCGGACGTCACGACCGTGCGCCGCGTCAATCAGATATAGTGAAGCGGATGCCGGGCGCCAACGGGCAGGTCCGCAAAATCGCGTCCGGCGGGCAATATCCATCCCGGCAGGGAACCGTTCACGAGACGTTACACCAAACAAAATGCTTTTATCTCAAAATGCAACATCCACGTGCATCAGGCATTTGCGACAAGTGATAAGCATGTTATATAGTATAGATCTTGCATTCTTCATTTCCCGCCAACGCGATTTCTGTTTGTAGGAGTAACAGTCATTCTCGAACGGATTAGTCGTATTCCTCCGACCGGCGATCCTTTCATTGTTGCCGAGAGCGCGCAGCAAGTTCGCATCTATGTCATCAATCTCGATCGCTCGCGTGAGCGCTGGGAGAGATTGTGCGGCCAGGCCATGGACTACGACCTGAATATCACGCGAATTCCGGCTATCGACGGTCGTACGGTCGCGGAGAGGGATCGCGCCGATTTTCACCAGAAATCGTTCATCTACCATAACGGCCGCAAGCTGCTGCCCGGCGAATATGGCTGTTATCGCAGCCACCTGCTTGCCCTCCAGCAATTCGTCGCCAGCGGCGACAAGATGGCCATCATCATGGAGGATGACGTCGAGCTGAACGAAAGGCTGATCCCGCGTGCGATTGCCGCCATGGAGTGTGTCAACGGCGCACGCCTCGTCAAGCTGGTCAATCATCGCCTGGTCGGCTTCAAACCGATCTCGGAGACCGCTGAAAACGATATTGTCGGACGCTGCATGCACGGCCCACAAGGATCCGCCGCCTGCTACATCGTCAATCGAAAGGCCGCCAAGAAGCTGCTCATTACGCTGAAGCCCATGCTCCTTCCGTATGACGTCGCTCTTGAGCGCGGCTGGTCCACCGGCGTCGAGACATTTGCAACGCTCGAAAATATTGCGGACTTCAGCCCGTACCGCTCCGATACGACGATCGGCAAGCGCGTGCACTATCGCGCCGTGAAGCGACATTTCCTGCTACGGGCAACCGCACACTGGTTCCGCACATGCGATCAGCTGCATCGCTGGCGCTATGCCATCAAGGTCAAGCGGGAGACGGGCGTCAGCATCAGCGAACGCTGACGCCGGAGCGGTTGCGCAATTCCGGACGGAAAACCACCGCGCACTTTTCCTGGAACTGCCCTACAGCGGCGCGACGTTGTCGAGATTCGGCTGAACGACGGCGAGGTCCGTTTCACGTTCGCGGTAAACCAGATCGACAACTTCACTGCTCGGCGCATAACCGGACACCAGTTTTTGCAGCATTGTCCGTGCCAGGGGTATGTCGTTCTCGTCCAGTGCCGCCTCCAGCGCCGTAAGTCGCTTCGACAGTTCCGGCCAGGCCAAAAAATCCTCCTTGGCCTGCATGATGCGCGGATGGCTCGTCGGCTGCGGGTTGTCGCCGATCAGCAATTCTTCGAAAAGCTTTTCGCCGGGCCTCAAGCCGGTAATCTCCAGCTCGATATCGCCATCGGGCTCATCCTCGTCCCTAACCGTCAGACCGGACAATTCCACCATGCGGCGCGCTAGATCGGCGATGCGTACCGGCTCGCCCATATCAAGCAGAAAGACATCGCCGCCACCCGACATCGCACCGGCCTGGATCACCAGCTGCGAGGCCTCGGGAATGGTCATGAAATAACGGGTGATGTCGGGATGCGTCAGCGTGATCGGGCCGCCGTCGCGGATCTGCTGGCGAAACAGCGGCACGACCGAGCCGGATGAGCCAAGCACGTTGCCGAAGCGGACCATGGAGAAATTGGTGCTGGCGACACCGGGTTTGCGACCGGCGTCCATCGCCTGCAGCACCATCTCCGCCAGCCGCTTGCTCGCGCCCATGATGTTGGTGGGACGGACGGCCTTGTCCGTGCTGATGAGGACGAAATCGTCGACGCCATAGTCACGCGCCGCCTGGGCCGTGATCAACGTGCCCAGCACGTTGTTGCGGATGCCTTCGGCGGGATTGTACTCGACAAGCGGCACGTGCTTATAGGCGGCGGCGTGATAGACGGTTTTCGGCCGCCATGCCTCCATGATCTGCCTGATGCGCTGGCCGTCCCGGACGGATGCGAGGAAGGGGATGATGCGGACATCGGCGGGTTCTGCGGATGCAGCCGATTTTTCAAGCTCGCCGTGAATGGCGTAGAGCCCGAATTCATTCTGCTCAACCAGCAGCAGGGAGGATGGGCCGTTCTTCAGGATCTGGCGGCAAAGTTCGCTGCCGATCGAGCCGCCGGCGCCGGTCACCATAACGACCTTGCCTCGGATGTTCTTCTCGATCAGCGCGCGGTCGGGGACAATCACGT
The DNA here is from genome assembly GCF_012275345.1 of Rhizobium sp. SG570. NCBI lineage: Bacteria > Pseudomonadati > Pseudomonadota > Alphaproteobacteria > Hyphomicrobiales > Rhizobiaceae > Rhizobium > Rhizobium sp. SG570. The sequence continues at coordinate 240,724 of NZ_JAAZQI010000006.1, forward strand.
TGCGGCCGAGCAGATCCTCGATATCGAGTTCGCGCAGGTCGGAGACCGCGACACGGCCCTGCGCGAGCGCCGTCAAATCCGGCATGGTGCGCACGGTGACGCGAGCCTTGCGCATATCCTCGAGAATTTCGTTGCGGCGTTGCCGCGTCGCGTTCGGCAAGGCCAGCAGCACGCCCTTGATCTCGCTGGTAACCGCAAGCGCCGGCAGGTCGGTCGGATCATAGATCGGCAGGCCGCCCATGATGCTGCCCTGCAGATTGCGATCGTCATCGAGATAGCCGACAACATTCAGCTCGGCGCTGTTGGCAAGAGCGCCCGCGAGCTGGCGACCCGAAGCGCCGGCACCGTAGATCAGGACCTTTGCGAGCTGATTGCGGTTCAAGAGCCGCTGATAGGCATTGCCGAGCCAATAGCGCGTCCACATGCGCGACAGGCCGATAGCAATCAGCAGCAGCAGCGGCTGCAATATGCCGACCGTGCGCGGCACACCCGGCACGCTGATCGCGGTAAAAATCGTCATGAAGGCCAGCGCGTAGATGGCCACCGCCTTGAGAACCGTCACGAAAGCCGAAAGGCCCGCATATCGGAAAATGGCGCGATAGAGACCAAGGACGATGAAGATGGGGATGGCAACAAGGAGGGAGACGATGGCCGGCAGCCATTCGACGCCTTGCAGAATGACCCAATCGTCAAGGCGCAGACAATAGGCAAACCAAACCGTCAGCACGCAAAGGCTGGCGTCGACCAGCAACGCGAGCGCACGTTTGGTGGAGCGCGGCAGTGCCAGGAACGGCAGAACGAGCTTATCCGCGGGCACCATTGGTCAGTTTCCCCTGGCGCCGGTCATCGGAACAGCGCACCGCTTCTCTCGCATAGATCGTCTCACAATGTAGCCACGTGACGCATGATGATTGCATCATGCCTTCATTAGTAAAATTCAATCATTCCCAGCGCCGATTTACATCTAGAACAGCCGGCGCACAATTGCATCCCCGATATTGAAGAGGCGGAAGGCGGAAAAAGATCAATAAGGTTCACTTGGCCAGATAGCTGCGGATCGCGGGATGCCGGAACAGGCCGAGGAGAATGGCGAAGGTCATGCCAAGACCTGCGCCGAACATTGCGCCGGCGATCGATCCGGCTATCATCATCACTTTCCGAGCCGGACCATCCGCAGTCAGTGGCGGTTCAGCCTCGGAAATCACGCGAATATTGCTCTGCGACAGGTCCTGCGCATCGCTGCTCTGGCCGGATCGCTTGAGAAGCGACTCGTAGAGATCGCGGGTAGCGGCGGCCTTGCGCTGCAATTCGTTCAGGCCGACGAGCTTGCCCGACGTATTGACCTGCGATGCTTTCTGCACCGCCAGCTCCTTGGCAATATCCTGCTCGGTCCCCTGCGCCTGCTCATAGTCGGCGCGCGCCGATGTCATCTGTCGCTGCAATTCGCTCCGTATTTCCGCGGCGAGGCTTTCCAGCGCGGATTTCGCCGCGAGCAGGCGGGGATGGCGGGCACCCAGCTGGCTCTGCAGGCTGCCGACATTGGCGGCAAGCGTCGCATATTGTTGGCGCAGGCTGCTCAGCGCCGTCGATGCCGTGCCGCCGGCAGGGTTGTTGGGGTTGTTGGCGACGACATCCTCGAAGCTCAGCTTGCCGGCCGCATCCGCCCGCGCCTTGGCCTCGATCGTCCTCTGCTGGGCGGTCACCAGCATGTCGTTCAGCGCCGTCAGGCGCTTGTCGGAGATCAGATTGCCCTCGACAGCAACCATGTCATTGTCGGCGCGATAAGCCTCTACCGCTTTTTCAGCTGAAAGCACCTGCTGGCGCAGATCGTCAAGCCTGCTGTCCAGCGCGCTGTTGCTTGTCTTGAAGCTCTTCGCAGCAGCTCCGCTCTCTTCCTCGATGAAGGAGGAAACGAGCTGGTTGGCGATCTTTGCCGATTTCTGCGGATCGCGCGTCGTCACCTTCGCTGTTACGACATAGGTGCTCGATTCGCGAGCGATCTGCACTGCCTTCGACAGGGTTGCCGTCGCTATGTATTTCGCTGCCTCGCCGGTGGCGCCGCCATCGAACTGCGGATCCTGATCGAGCTTCAAGGCGTCTACGACGCGGCCCAACACCCTACCCGAAGACAGGATCTGCGTCTGGCTGTCGATCATCGTCGTGATCAGTTCGGGAGCCGTCGGCGCCTGCTGCGAGGAATCGGCGCCTCCGGTGGGCCGAGGATCGAAATAAAGACTGGTCTCGGCTGAGAATTTCTGCGGGATGAGCGGAATAACGGCAGCGCCCAGCACGGCGCAGACCACCGCCAAGGCGAGAACCAGAAACTTCTTTGCCCAGATCGAGCGAATGGCGGAGCGCAGATCGATCAATGGCGTATCTGCCGCAGGTATCGGCCCCGGTTGCGGAGCGACCGGCGGTACGGCAACGGTTGCCGGTTCCGTGAGCTGCGCGGCGGCGACAGCCAACGGCTCGACAGTTAGCGGCGGCGTCGCTTCCTTTTGAAGCTCGTGCCGGTCCGGCATCTGCCTGGGCGCGGAGTTGTTGCTGCTGGCCTGATCGACTAGTTCCGATGATGTGTCGGCCTCTGCTTCGGCGACGAAGTCGCGCGGACGCAATACCGGACTGCGCAGACGCAGACCGTCGCGCTGCGCGTCAGACGGCTGCGTACCGCGCCAACCCGCAAGTCGGTTCGCTCTCCTGCTTTGTTCCATTGAGCTCATGTCAGACTTTCAATGCTCCGCAGGCCGATTCCACGCAGCAGATGCCGAGAGTTTAGAAATGTTTGGCTAACGGAACATTAAGGACACTCCCAGGAAGTCGCCATGCAGGCGCCGGTTCGGTCCGCCCCTTCATCATTATTCAATACCGTAGCCCTTATGAGAGCGACGTATTCTCGTGGACAACAGGAACGTGCAATGACGGGATCGATGACGGAATTTCTGCGCCGCCTGCTGGCCGGGACGGTCATGCTGGCCGCAGCGGTGCAGGCAGACAGCGGTTTCGCCGCGACGCAGCTCTGCTATCGGGGTGTCAATCTTTCCGGCGCGGAGTACGGCGAGCGCGGCGGCGTGGCCAATGTCAACTACACCTACCCATCCGAGGAGACGGTCGGTTATTTCGCGAGCAAGGGCATGAACGTCGTGCGCCTGCCTTTCCGCTGGGAGCGGCTGCAGCCTGTACTCGGCCAGCCTTTCGACAGAGCGGAAATGCAGCGCTTGAAGGAGGCCGTCGACCTCATCCAGAAGCACGACATGGCCGTGGTTCTCGACCCACACAATTTCGGCTACTACGACAAGACCCAGGTAACGCAAGCACCGGCAACGGATCTTGCCTTCGGCGATTTCTGGGCACGACTCGCCATCGAATTCGCCAATCGCAAGGGCGTCATCTTCGGACTGATGAACGAGCCGCACGACATCAGGGCGCCCGACTGGCTGGAGGCGGCCAATACGGCCATTCGCAGCATCCGCACGGTTGGGGCACGCAACCTGATTCTCGTACCCGGCACGAACTGGACGGGGGCGCATAGCTGGTCTACCGACGTGCTGGGCGGCGGCGCCAACGGCACCGTCATGCTTGGGGTCAAAGATCCGCTCGATTTCTACGCCTTCGAATTCCATCAGTATCTCGATGTAGACAGTTCCGGGACGCATCCGGCATGCGATGGCAGCGACAGCGCGCGACAGGGATTGCTCGATGTCACGGACTGGCTACGCAACAACGGCAAGCGCGGCTTTCTTGGCGAATTCGGCGTGCCCGGCACACAGCCTTGCCTCGACGGGTTGAAGGCCGTTTTCGGCATCATGGCCGGCAATAGCGATGTTTGGCTCGGCTGGAGCTATTGGGCAGCGGGCGAATGGTGGCCGCCAGAGGAGCCGATGAACGTGCAGCCACGCAACGGCAAGGACCGGCCGCAAATGAAGACGATCACGGCGGCAGTCGGCAAGAAAATACCCTTGGCGCCTGGCTGCACAGCCGTCAAGCCGGCCGGCTGATCGGCTGAACTTCCGCGACCGGAGCAAGGTGGTTCGGCTTTTCACTGAAAGTCTGAGCCGCTCCAGTTCCTTATTTTCCAGCACATCCGGACGGAAAACCGCTACGCGCTTTTCCCGGAATTGCTCCAGCGGTTAGCGCTTTGTCACGAATCACGGGACTGCTATCGTTGTGACGGCCAAAGCATGCGGCAGTCGTGGACGACAGATGAGAAGCCTCACAGACAAACAGCGTATCGATTATCCGATCCTGGCGATCACGCTGTTTTCGGTGCTCTACAACTGCATCCTCGCCTATATCAACCACAACATCATGCCGCTCTCGATCTCGCACGTCGTGCTGTGCGAGGGTCTGATGATGATCTCCAGCGTGGCTTTCATCCTGAAGAAGGGGATTTACGAGGAAGACCTGCCGATCGTCCTGTTTCTCGGCTTCGCGCTGGTCATCACGATCTACATCATCGTCTTCAACCGCCTGACCTTCATCGACCAGTTCCGCAACATTCTGATCATCTTCGCCTTTGCCGGCATCGGCAGCTGGGCGAGCGAGAGAACGGTGAAGCTCGCTTTCCGGATCGCCTGCATAGCAGTGCTGTTGTTTCTCGTCTGCGAAATCGTCAGCACGCCCTTTTATGTCAGCCTGTTCCATCCCGGCGAATATTTCGAGAATACGCGCGGCATCAAGCAGGTGAGCTTCAACTCGACCGGCCTTTTCGCCAATGCCCTCGGCTTCCAGGGGCGCTTCTCCTTCGGCCTCATCGATCACCGCTCGTCATCGATCTTCCTGGAACAGGTGTCGCTCGCCAATTTCTGCGGCGTCATCGTCATCTACCTGCTCTCCTTCTGGCCGAAGCTCGCCCTCCTTGAAAAGGCGCTGTGCATCTCGACTGTGCTTTTGATCCTGCTCACCAATGACACCCGCACGATGCTGATTTTTTCCTGCGTCAGCATCGGAGGCTATTTTCTGTTTCCGAAAATCCCGAAGGCATTCAATCTGACGCTGATGCCGGTCATTATCCTCATCGGCTTCTTCGTGCATTTCATGAAGCCGGACGAGGTTGGCGACAATTTCACCGGGCGCATCGGGGTCACGATCAAGAAGATGCTGGACCTCGACATCCAGGCAATACTCGGCCTGTCGATCTCGCGTATCGGCGAATTTGCCGACAGCGGCTATGTCTATCTCATCTACGGATCGACGATTTTCGGCCTCATCGTCTTCTGGCTCTTCGTCTGCCTCTATCCGGCCGGAAGGACGGCGGCGCAAAGACGCTGTGCGCATTCACTCTCTCTTTTCATTTTTCTGAATATGATGATCGGCGGTACGGCGATCTTTTCCATCAAGATCGCCGGGCTGCTCTGGCTGCTCGTCGGTTACATGCGTGTTTCCGACAACCCGCGCGCCGTTCGGGTGCAGTCGGAAAACCTAAATGAAAGTAGAGTGCCGGGCTGACGACCATTCACGTCGGCAACGGCCGCGTGAGGATCGAGATGCTTGTTCAGTTGCAGTATCTGCGTGCCATCGCCGCGCTGATGGTCGTCTATTTTCATTCGATACTACAGGTGTCGAAGGTCCAGCCCGACTTCCAGACGGATTTCTACCTTTCCGGCGAAACCGGCGTCGACATTTTCTTCGTGCTCAGCGGCTTCGTCATGTGGCTCACCACTGCCGGGCGTGAAATACGTCCGCTGGATTTCTACCGACGCCGCATCCAGCGCATCGTGCCGCTCTACTGGCTGGCGACCTTGTTCGCAGCGAGCGTGGCACTTCTCGCTCCGACATTATTGAAGTCGACGGTCTTCGATCTTCCGCATCTGATTGCCTCGCTCTTTTTCCTTCCCTGGAAAAATCCCGCCGATCCGACGATGGCGGTCCCGGTGGTCGTTCCGGGCTGGACGCTCAATTACGAAATGTTCTTCTATTTCGTGTTCGGCTTGCTGCTGCTCGTGCGCGAAAAATATCGCATTGCGGCACTCTTTGCGACGATGACGACGATCATTCTCGTCTGCCGCTTCATGCCGGGCGGCATGACGGCGGCCAAATTCTACAGCGACCCGATCATCTACGAATTCCTGGCAGGCGTGGTTCTCGCCAAGCTCTATCTCGACAAGATCCTGCTGCCGCAGGCGGTTGCCTGGCCGGCGCTGGTGGTGGGATTCTCCTTTCTGCTGATCAACGAGGCACTTTGCGACGCCAGCACCCGCGCCTACACGTGGGGCGTCCCGGCGATCGTCATCCTGTATTCGGCCGTGTCGATCGACTTTTCGAAGCTTCCGGTCATCGCGACGCTGAACTATCTCGGCGATGCCTCCTATAGCATCTATCTCACCCACGCCTTCACGCTCGCATTTCTACGTATCATTTGCGTCCATCTGAACATCCAGATTCTGACAAGTCCTCCGGTCTTCATCGTCAGCTGCATCATCTGCTCGGCAATTGGCGGCGCCATCATTCATGAGCTGACGACACCCAGCCGCTGGCGGAAATGGAAGAGGAAGCGCGCGGTCGCCGCTTGACCGCCTCCTATCAGATTTTTTGGCGTCTGCTCTCAAGACGACGGGGATACGCGGCTTAAAGGCGCAATGGGAACGGAGTTTTCCGCCGCCTGTCATAAGCTTTGTCCCACGTTCGGATCGGGGAGCTTTTCCCTGAGTGCTGATTGCGATAAGCGAGCGGCGACGATGAGCCGTTCTACGAGGGAAGAGACATGAAGAACTATGTACTGACTGTATCGTGCCAGTCGACGCGCGGGATCGTTGCGGCGATAGCCAATTATCTGGCCGACCAGGGCTGCAACATCGTCGATTCCAGCCAGTTCGACGATCTCGACACCGGCAAGTTCTTCATGCGCGTCTCCTTCATCTCCGAGCAAGGGGTCGGCCTGGAGGCGCTGGTCGAAGGCTTCAAGCCGGTCGCCGCCAAGTTCGAGATGGAGGCCGAGATCCACGATGGCAAGAAGCGCATGAAGGTGCTCTTGATGGTCTCGCGCTTCGGCCATTGTCTCAACGACCTGCTCTACCGCTGGAAGATCGGCGCGCTGCCGATCGACATCGTCGGCGTCGTCTCCAACCATTTCGATTACCAGAAAGTCGTGGTCAACCACGACATCCCCTTCCACCATATTCCGGTGACGAAGGCCAACAAGCCGCAGGCGGAAGCACGGATCATGGAGGTGGTCGAGCAGACCGGCACCGAACTGATCGTGCTGGCCCGCTACATGCAGATCCTGTCGGATTCGATGTGCCAGAAGATGTCTGGCCGCATCATCAACATCCATCATTCCTTCCTGCCGTCCTTCAAGGGAGCGAACCCCTACAAGCAGGCCTATGAGCGCGGCGTGAAGCTGATCGGGGCGACGGCGCATTACGTGACGGCTGATCTCGACGAAGGTCCGATCATCGAGCAGGACACGGCCCGCATCACGCATGCGCAGTCGGCCGATGATTACGTCTCGATCGGCCGCGACGTCGAGAGCCAGGTGCTGGCCCGCGCCATCCATGCGCATATCCACTACCGCACCTTCCTCAACGGCAACCGCACCATCGTCTTCCCGGCAAGCCCGGGAAGCTATGCATCCGAGCGGATGGGGTGAGCCCCGATCGTTCGATCCACGGCCTTTCCCGATTACAGCATCCGCCGCAGCACCTCATCCTTTCGGAAGAGGTGGTGCCAGAGGGCTGCCACGACATGCAGGCTGACGATCGCATATAGGCAATAGGCGCCGTATTCATGGATTTCGGCGGCCATTCTCTCCAGCGGCTTGTCGAGCGGCAGGAGATTAGGCCACTGGAAAAGCCCGAACCACGGCAGGTCGTAACCGCCGGCCGCGGAGGTCGTGTAGCCTGCGAGCGGCATGAGGATCATCAGCGCATAAAGCAGGATATGCACGCCCCGCGCCGCATAGTGGTTGAGGGCGTCGAGCGGCTGCCGATATGCGGGCTCGCCGAAAGAAAACCTGAGCGGCAGGCGGATTGCAATCAACGCCAGCGCCGTCATGCCGAGCGATTTATGCACATCGAGAAGGCCGCGGCGAAGCGCCGAGCCCGGCACGAGATACGAGCAATAAAGACCAAGGCCGAGAGCTGAGATGATCACAATGGCCATAGTCCAGTGCAGGATTCGCTGCGACGGTCGGTATCGGAGTGTTGGCGTATCGGACGAGGCCTCGGTAGTGTTCGGCATATGCTGGTTCTCCGGTGGTCATGGGATTTCGGCGCAAATGGGTTGATCGTCCGGAACCTGGCTGATTTGAAGGCTTGTCAATTCACCTTCTCGCGAGCTGTGACGCCCGCAATCCGAAGTGCGATTGATGTCGTGCCAAAGGCGAAAACCCTTAGCGAGGCGATGGAAATCGTCCGGCGAGACGCGGGCCGGTTGCAGCTATTCGACTGAGGTCGACATCTGGGCGGAAGCCGCGCGAAGCCTATCTTCCGACTTATGTTCGATCACCCTATCTGTTTTCGGTGATTTTCTTTAGGATGGAATGGTTTAGTGTCGACGCAAATGAACCGTCCGGGGGGATGCCATGGCTGACGCCGCGCTCGTGAACCGTATGCAACTGCAAAGACCGGATATCACGCCGGAAGACGCAGCCGAGATCCTGCAGACGCATTACGGCCTCAGCGGAGCATTGAGCGAACTCGGCAGCCAGCAGGACCGCAACTATCGCATCGATGCCGGCGACAACGCCTATGTGCTGAAGATATGCCGGGCCGAATACGAGCTGGTCGAGCTCGAAGCGCAGAACGCCGCCATCCGCCACCTGCACGGCAAGCCCGATGCGCCTCGCATACCCGATGTCGTGCCATCACTCAACGGCCGCGACATTCTCACCATCACCATCCGCGAACAGGACTATCTCGTCCGGCTGCTCGGTTTTCTCCCCGGGCAGACATTGACGCGGCGCAAACATCTCTCACCGGCGGCCGCCGCCGGTCTCGGAGCACTTTCGGCCCGGCTCGCACGCGACCTCGCCGATTTCGAGCATCCCGGCCTTCACCGGAACCTGCAATGGGACCTGCGCCGGGCCGGGCCGGTCGCCGTGCAGCTCCTGTCGGCCATAACGGACCATGAGGCACGCGACCGCATCGCCAAGGCAATGGTGGCGGCGGTCAAGCGCATCCAGCCGCTCGCGAGCGCGCTGCGCGTCCAGCCCGTCCATCACGATGTCACCGACGACAATGTCGTCAGCCACCCTGATGCGCATGGTCAGCTCGTCCCGGATGGCGTGATCGATTTCGGCGATATCATCCAGGGCTGGCTGGTCGGCGATCTCGCCGTCACCTGCGCCTCGCTGCTGCATCACGCTGATGGTAATCCCTTCCAAATCCTTCCGGCCGTCAGGGCCTATCATGCGATCTATCCGCTGGAAGAGGCCGAGGCCAAGGCCCTATGGCCCCTGATCGTCGCGCGCGCCGTCATCCTGGCCGCAAGCACCGAACAGCAGCTCGCCATCGATCCCGACAACGACTATGTGCGCGGCAATCTCGATTTCGAACGCGAGATTTTCGATGTCGCGACCGGTGCGCAACCGGATGTGATGGAGGCCGCGATCCTGCGAACGATCGGCTTCGATGTCACCCCGATCGCGACCGAAGGCTGGTCGGCGCTGCTGCCGGATATCGATCCGCGAGAGATCGTCGCTGTCGATCTTTCCGTCACCGGGCCGGATTTTATCGATGGCAACTGGCAAAAGCCTGACATGGACTGGCGGCTGCTTGCGCAGGCGGCGATTGCCTCCGGCGCGGCGGCAACGCGCTACGGCGAATTCCGCCTGTCACTCGCGGCTCCGCTCAGCATGGCGCCGCCACGGAATTTCGCTCTGCACAGTGACATCTGCCTGCCGGCCGGCGCGACGGTTGCGGCGCCCTTCCCCGGGCTTCTACAGCGTCAAGGGCAACATCTTGTCCTTGTCGGCGAAGAGATCAGCCTGCATCTCGATGGTGTCGACACCGCACTCGAAGACGGCGCGGCCATCGAACGGGGCGCGACCCTGGGCACGATCGGCAGCGAGGGATCGGCGATCGGCGGATTGCGCGTGCAGTTCTGCCGTGTGCCGACACTGGAGCCGCCGCTCTATGCTGCAGCGGATCAGGCTGATGGATGGTCTGCCGTCTGCCCCTCGCCCGCCGCTCTGCTCAATGCCGCCTGCGAAGCGCCACGGCCGGATTCCTCCTCACTGCTTTCCTTGCGCAATGCGCATTTCGCCGAGCCGCAGAAACATTATTACGAGATCCCGCCGCAGATCGAACGCGGCTGGCGCGAATTCCTGTTCGACATGCAGGGCAGCTGCTATCTCGACATGGTCAACAACGTCACCACGCTCGGCCACGCCCATCCGCGACTGACGGCGGCCATCGCGCAGCAATGGTCCCGGCTCAACACCAACTCCCGCTTCCATTATGCCGCCGTCGCGGAATTTTCCGAGCGGCTGGCGACGCTGGCGCCGGAGGGGCTCGACAGCGTCTTCCTCGTCAACAGCGGCTCCGAAGCCAACGATTTGGCCATTCGCCTCGCCTGGGCGCATACCGGCAAGAGAAACATGCTTTGCCTGCTGGAGGCCTATCATGGCTGGACAGTCGCGAGCGACGCCGTCTCCACCTCGATTGCCGACAATCCGCAGGCGCTGACGACGCGGCCCGACTGGGTCCATCCCGTCATTTCCCCCAATACCTATCGCGGCCCATTCCGGGGCCCTGACTCCGGCCCCGATTATCTCGACGACGTCGCCGCAAAATTGCAGGCCATCGACCAAAAGGGCGACGGCCTTGCGGGCTTCATCGCGGAGGCGGTCTACGGCAATGCCGGCGGCATCACCCTGCCCCATGGCTATCTTGCCGGCGTCTATGATGCCGTGCGGCAACGCGGCGGCCTCTGCATCGCCGATGAGGTGCAAGTGGGCTATGGCCGGCTCGGCGAGCACTTCTGGGGCTTCGAGAGCCAGGGCGTCGTGCCCGATATCATCACCATCGCCAAGGGCATGGGCAACGGCCATCCGCTCGGCGCTGTCATCACGCGCCGCGAGATTGCCGGATCGCTCAAAAAGGAAGGCTATTTCTTCTCGTCTGCCGGCGGCAGCCCGGTAAGCTCGATCGTCGGGCTTACGGTTCTCGACATTCTGAGGGACGAAAACCTGCAGGAAAACGCCCAGCTCATCGGCGATCGTCTGAAGGCGGGGCTGATCGCGCTCATGGAACGCTTTCCCCTGATCGGCGCGGTGCACGGGATGGGCCTCTACCTCGGCGTGGAGTTCGTCCGCGACCGTGAAGCGCTGACACCCGCCACCGAGGAGACGGCCGCGATCTGCGAGCGCCTGCTCGATCTCGGGGTCGTCATGCAGCCGACCGGGGATCACCTGAACGTGTTGAAGATCAAGCCGCCGCTCTGCCTTTCCGCCGAGAGTGCCGATTTCTTCGTGAAGGCGCTGGAAAAGGTACTTGGAGACGGATTTTGATCCGTCCAACAGCGCCATTAACCATTAGGGTAATTTAGCGGCGGGTGAATTTTAATGCCGCCGGGGCATTGCCGAATCTGTCGTTCATTCCTACTTGTCTGTCGGTGATCGGCAATACCGTTCCACTACGGAAAGTTGCGCGGAGGTTGACACAACCTACCCCGCAATTAGCCAGGTACGGAATTATATTTCCCCGATCGTCGACATTTTGACATCTTTCGGAATATGTTTCTGGAGATGTATTTGTTATTATCTACTAAGATTGTAGACAATAGCACATCGGATCACCGGCTCTGGAATCGGAGCCTTAACAAGTACAACACCAACTAGGGACGTGACATGCTGAAAGTTAAAGCCATCGCTTCGATCCTTGGGCGGTCCGTGCTTGGCCATGACCGCTCGGGCGCGCTCTCCAGCCCGCGCTGTCGAATGTGACGTTCGTCCCCTTACCGGATTCAAACAGTCAATTCGCCATGTCTGCGCCGATAGCGGTGCGGAGGGAGTATATTTATGAAGAAGCAAGTTATCGAATACGCCGGCGTTCCGGTCGGCATCGTCGTTCCCGATCAGGATCGGCTCAAGTTCATTGCTGTGAAATATCACGTCCATGATCTGGACGAGCAGCACTTCAGAAATGCAGACGAAGTGAAGCTCGCGATCCGCGATCTCCTTTCTCGCCAACAGGCAAAGCCGATCCACGTTTGATGGATCGGCCTTGCCGCCACTTTTACATTCCAATCACCCGCCCTCGCCCTTCGAGGGTCGCTACGCTCTCACCTCAGGGTGAGGGCTGATCTTTCCGATACAATCAACCGGACCTATCCTGCTTTCGCCTTCGAAATCAGGTTTTATTGCATTCCACGCGAGGCCACTCCGCCCTCATGGTGAGATGGCCCGAAGGGCCCTGGAACCACGAGGGTCGGCCCCGACGCTCCAACAAACCCATCTTGTCTTTTCATCCTCTTTACGGTCCTATCGCCATGACAGCCTCGCGCTGCAAAAGGCGAAGGATTTTTCATTGGCTGCTCTTCTCAATCTCCTGACCGATATCGAAGGCGTCGCCGTCGGTCATTCCACCGATCTTGCGCTCGGCTCCGGCGTCACCGCCATCATCTTCGACGAACCGACCGTGGCCTCCTGCACAGTGCTCGGCGGCGCGCCGGGCGGACGCGATACCGCGCTGCTGGATCCGGCCATGACGGTCGGGGTTGTGGATGGCCTCGTTCTTTCAGGCGGTTCCGCCTTCGGGCTCGATGCGGCCGGCGGTGTTCAGGCGGGTCTTCGCGAAATCGGCCGTGGCTTGCAGGTCGGCGACGCGCGGGTGCCACTTGCGCCGCAGGCGATCCTTTTCGATCTCATCAATGGCGGCAACAAGGACTGGGGCCTGTATTCGCCCTATCGCGATATGGGCTATGCCGCCTTCAAAGCTGCGGGCAAAGGGCCGTTTGCACTCGGCAGCGTCGGCGCCGGCACAGGTGCCACGACGGCTACGGTCAAGGGCGGGCTCGGTTCGGCCAGCGCCGTCAGCAGCGAGGGATACCGGATCGCCGCCATCGTCGCCGTCAACGCGCTTGGCTCCGCCACCATCGGCGACGGCCCACATTTCTGGGCCGCTCCTTTCGAGGAGAATGGCGAATTCGGCGGGCTCGGCATGCCGAAAACCATTGATACACGCTTGCGGCTGAAGGGCACCAATGTCACCGCCACGACGATCGGCGCCATCGTTACCGACGCACGGCTGACCAAGGCGGAGGCACATCGCCTGTCGATCTTAGGCCATGACGGCTTTGCCCGCGCCCTGTTGCCGACGCATCTGCCGCTGGACGGTGATACGATATTTGCGGCCTCCACCGGCAAGCATGATCGCGACGACATGCCGAGCTTCATGGAGCTCTGCCACCTCGCCGCCATCGTCATGGCTCGCGCGATCGCCCGCGGCGTTTACGAGGCGGCGGCGCTGCCGATCGACGGCACGCAGCCCGCGTGGCGGGATCGCTTCGCCAAGCCTGTCGCCTAGCCGGAGGTTTCGCGCATGCAGATCCGGGCGCTGATCTATTTCGATGAGCTGGTGCGCACCAGTTCGATGCGTCAGGCGGCCGAAAACCTGAATGTGGCGCCGACGGCCATCAGCCGGCAGATCGAGAATCTCGAATATCACTTCGGCACGCAGCTGGTGGAACGCAGCGCCCGTGGCGTCAAGCTGACGGCCGCCGGCGAATTGCTGGCCGCACGCGCCGGCCGGACGCTGCGCGAACTCGAGCATGTGCATCAGTTGATCGAAGACCTGAAGGGCCTTCAGCGCGGCGGCGTCAGCATCTATGCCAATGGTGCTGCGGTCGCCAATATCCTCGCTCCCGCGCTTGCCGAATTCAGCCTGCGCTATCCAGGGCTTCGCTTCGAGGTGACCATCACCAGCGCGCGCGGCGCCATCGAAGCCGTCAACAGTGCCGAGGCCGATATGGCGGTGACGCTGTTTGCGCCGCCACTTTCGGGAACCAAAGTGCGCCTGCGCTCCGAGCTGATTTACGACGTGATCCTCGCGGCCTCGCATCCGCTCGCGGGTAGCAAGGAGATCACTGTGGCCGAAATCGCCGCGCACGCGCTTGCCGTGCCCGACCGCTCCTTCGGTGCGAGGCAAGCCTTCGACACCCTGTTCGAGCGTGAGGGGCTGACGCTCGATCCGGTATTCGAGACTGGATCGCTGGAAATGCAGAAGGAGCTGGTGCTGCGTGGCGCTGCGATCACCATGCTGCCGGCGCTGACGGTGCAGCGGGAGATCGCAGCAGGCCAGCTTATCGCCTTGCCCGTCGCTGATGGTAAGGGAGTGAGGACACCGATCGACCTCTGCGTCGCTCCCGACCGCCAGCTTTCCTTTGCCGCCGGCAAGCTGCTTGATTTCATCGAGCGCTTCATGCGCCAGCAACTGACCGCCAAGGAGAGGCAGGATTGATCGAAATACTGTAGATGACGGAATTCAGTGTAGCGATATCGGCTACACCGAGCACACATTTTCAGAATTGAGTGTACGCCCGCGAGATGACACTATCTTGAAAAGACCGTATGCCGGAAGGGAAGCCGGACTTGCGGACAAAAGCAAGGGAACTGAAATGACCACGTTTTTACGCCCGAGCCTCGGCGATTTTGCGCGCCGCCTCGCCTGCGGTGCGGCGCTTTCCGCCGGTCTTTTGATGCTTGGTCTAACGCCAGCGGAAGCTGCCAAGACGACGCTCAATCTCGGCATGAGCGTCGAGCCGACCGGGCTCGATCCGACGATCGCAGCACCCGTCGCGATCGGTCAGGTCACCTGGCAGAACATCTTCGAGGGGCTCGTTGCCATCGACGAAAGCGGCAAGATCGTGCCGCAGCTCGCAAAGAGCTGGGAAATATCTCCCGATGGCCTGACTTATACGTTCAAGCTGCAGAGCGGCGTCAAATTCCATGATGGCGAGGCCTTCGATTCGGCAGCGGCGAAATTCGCGCTCGATCGCGCCCGCGGCAAGGATTCCGTCAATCCGCAGAAGCGCTTCTTCGCGACCATCGCCTCGATCGATACGCCGGATCCGCAAACGCTGGTCCTGCATCTTTCCTCGCCGACCGGCAGCCTGCTCTACTGGCTCGGCTGGCCCTCTGCGGTCATGGTCGGACCGAAATCCTCCGCCAACGACAAGACGACGCCCGTCGGCACCGGCCCGTTCAAGTTTTCCTCTTGGGCGAAGGGTGACCATGTCGAACTCGCCAAGAACCCCGATTACTGGAACAAATCCGTCGACGTGAAGCTCGAGAAGGTCACCTTCCGCTTCATTTCCGACCCGCAGGCCGAAGCTGCGGCCCTGAAAGCCGGCGATCTCGACGCCTTTCCGGAATTCGCCGCGCCCGAGCTGATGAGCTCCTTCGACGGCGACCCCAGGCTGATGACCAAGATCGGCAATACCGAGCTGAAGGTCGTGGCCGGTATGAACAATACGCGCAAGCCCTTCGACGACAAGCGCGTGCGCCAGGCGCTGATGATGGCGCTCGACCGCAAGACGATCATCGAGGGCGCCTGGTCCGGTTTCGGCACGGCGATCGGCAGCCACTACACGCCGAACGATCCCGGCTACAAGGACCTGACGGGCACGCTTCCCTACGATACGGCGAAGGCCAAGGCGCTGCTCGCCGAAGCCGGCTATCCAAACGGCTTCAGCTTCACCATCAAGACACCGCAGATGGCCTATGCGCCGCGCAGCGCCCAGGTGATGCAGGCCATGTTCGCCGATATCGGCGTGACGATGAACATCGAGCCCACCGAGTTTCCGGCTAAATGGGTGCAGGACGTCTTCAGCGGCCGCAACTACGATATGACCATCGTCGCTCATGCCGAGCCGCTTGATATCGATATCTATTCGCGCGACCCTTATTACTTCAACTACAAGAACCCTGATTTCAACGAGCTGATGAAGAAGATCCAGCTCACTGCCGACCCGGTCGAGCAGAACAAGCTTTACGGGGAGGCGCAGACCATTCTCGCCGAGGATGTGCCCGCACTCTTCCTCTTCGTCATGCCGAAGCTCGGCGTCTGGGACAAGAAGCTGAAGGGCCTCTGGGAAAGCGAGCCTATTCCCTCGAACGTCCTTACCAACGTTTCCTGGGAAGACTGACCTCTTTCGCCTGCAGGCGCGGACGGGCGAATCGTTTCGCCCGCCGCCAACCATTTCGATGCCGGGCATGATCGGCCATGGACATGCTATGATCGCACTCCTCATCCGTAGGATTTTCGGGCTCCTGCTGACGCTGATCGCCGTTTCGCTGCTGGTCTTCGCGGTCATGGCGCTGCTGCCGGGCGATCCCGCTGCGATCACGCTCGGCACATCCGCGACACCGGAGACACTTGCAGCGCTGAGGCACGATATGGGCCTCGACCAGCCGCTGATCGTCCGCTACGGCCAATGGCTTGCCGGCGCGTTGACGGGTGATCTCGGCAAATCCTATACCTACGGCGTGCCGGTCGCCGGCCTGATTGCCGAACGGCTGGCCGTCACGCTGCCGCTTGCCGCCCTTGCCGTCGTGCTTTCGGTCCTCATCGCCGTTCCCCTCGGCGTTGCGGCTGCCGCCAGGCGCGGCGGCTTCTTCGACATCCTCGCCGCGCTGTTTTCGCAGATGGGCATTGCCGTGCCGGGTTTCTGGGTGGGGCTGCTGCTGGTGCTGCTGTTTGCCACCTCGCTCGGCTGGATGCCGGCCGGCGGCTTTCCCGGCTGGGGCAATGGGCTCTGGCCAGCGATGAAATCGCTGGTGCTGCCGGCTGTCGCCCTTGCCCTGCCGCAGGCGGCGGTGCTGACCCGGGTCACCCGTTCGGCCGTGCTCGACACACTGCATGAGGATTTCGCCCGCACGGCGCTTGCCAAGGGCCTGTCGCGCAGCCGCGTGCTCTGGGGACATGTCGTGCCGAATGCGCTGGTGCCGGTGCTCACCATTCTCGGCCTGCAATTCACCTTTCTCGTCGCCGGAGCCGTGCTGATCGAAAATGTCTTCACCCTGCCCGGCCTCGGCCGGCTCGCCTATCAGGCGCTTAGCCAGCGTGACATCATCGTGCTTCAGGATGTCGTGCTGTTCTTTGCCGGCCTCGTCATCGTCGTGAATTTCCTGGTGGATCTCTCTTATCTCGTCATCGATCCCCGGCTTCGGGCTGGAGGTGCACGATGAGCGTCACCGACAGCGCGACCGTCGCCCGCCCCCACCGTTCCCGCTTTCGCGAGCTGCGCCGCGCCAACCTGATCCTCGGGGCGATCATCATCCTTGCGCTTGTCGGCATCGCCATTCTCTCGCTGTTCTGGACGCCGGTGCCGCCGGCGAAGATGCAGATCACCCACAAGCTGCAGCCGCCTTTCGGCTTTGGGCTTCTCGGCACGGATCAGCTCGGCCACGACGTATTGTCCATGCTGATGGCCGGCTGCTGGAATTCGCTGTCGATCTCGGTCTCGGCCGTCGCGATCGGTGGCACGCTCGGGACGATCATCGGCATCACGGCGGCTGCGCGGCGCGGTATTTTCGAGGCGCTGGTCATGCGGGCCTGCGACGTGATCTTCGCGCTGCCGCCCATCCTCTCGGCCATGATCCTCGGCGCCTTTTTGGGAACGGGTCGAACAACCGCAATTCTGGCCATTGCCGTCTTCATGGTGCCGGTGTTTGCCCGCGTGGCGCTTGGCTCTGCTCTGCAGGCCTGGAGCCGCGACTATGTGCTGGCGGCGCGCGCGATCGGCAATACGCAGCTTTCGATCACCGTGCGTCACGTACTGCCGAATATCATGAGCGGCATCATCGTGCAGGCGACGATCCAGCTTGGCCTCGCGATCCTGACCGAAGCCGGGCTTGCCTTCCTGGGCTTAAGCGTGCCGCCACCGGAGCCGACCTGGGGCAGGATGCTCGCCGATGCCCAGACCTATTTCCATGCCGCGCCGTGGCTCGCCCTCCTGCCAGGCCTTGCCATCGCACTCTCCGTCCTCGGCTTCAACCTGCTCGGCGACGGCCTGCGCGACCTTCTCGACCCCCGCGAGGCGGCACGCTGATTTCAGACACGAAGAGAATAGACCATGACCGAACCGACCGATCTTTCCATCCGAGACCTCAAGCGCAAATTCGCCGACAAGAGCCTGTCGCCCAGCGAATACTGGCTGGCGCTCGAAAAGCATATCGATGCGTGGGAGCCGACGATATCGGCTCTCTATGCCTATGATCCCGAGGATGCTCGCAGGCAGGCAGCCGCCTCCAGCGCACGCTGGGCAAAGGGCGCGCCGCTTGGGCCGCTGGACGGCATCCCGGTGACCTTGAAGGAACTGATCGCCACCAAGGGCCAGCCGGTGCCGCTCGGCACGGCCGCCGTCGAGCTCGTTCCGGCAGCCGAGGACGCGCCGATCGCCGCCCGCATGCGCGAGGACGGCGCGGTGATCTTTGCCAAGACCACCTGCCCCGACTATGGCATGCTTTCCTCCGGCCTTTCCAGCTACCACAAGCTCAGCCGCAATCCATGGGATCCCTCACAAAATCCCGGCGGCTCCAGCGCCGGAGCTTCGGCAGCTGCGGCCGCTGGCTACGGACCGCTGCATATCGGTACGGATATCGGCGGTTCCGTGCGCCTGCCGGCCGGCTGGACCGGCATCTTCGGCTTCAAGCCGAGCCATGGCCGCATTCCCGTCGATCCCTACTATGTCGGGCGCTGCGCCGGGCCGATGACCCGAACCGTCGAGGATGCGGCCTTCTCCATGGCGACGCTGTCGCGGCCAGACTGGCGCGACGGCACCAGCCTGCCGCCGAGCGAGATCGACTGGCTGGACCTCGACATCGACGTCAGGGGAATGAAGATTGGGCTGATGCTGGATGCCGGCTGCGGGCTGCCTGTCGATGACGAGGTGCGCGATGCCGTTATATCAGCCGCCAGACGCTTCGAGGAAGCGGGTGCCATCATCATCGACGTTGCGCCGGTGCTGACACGGCAGATGCTGGATGGACTTGATATCTTCTGGCGGGCGCGCTTCTGGGGCGACATCATGGGTCTGAGCGAGGAACGCCGCAACATGATCCTGCCCTATATCCATATATGGGCCAAGGGCGGCGCCGATGTCAGCGGCGTCGAGGCAGTGCGCGGCTTCAACCAGACGATCGAGATGCGCAAGAGCTGCGGCAGGCTTTTCACCGAGGTAGACGCCGTGCTTTCGCCGACCAATCCGATCGTTTCCTATCCGGCGGAATGGGCCTCGCCGACCAACGACCCGGCCCTGCCGTTCGAGCATATCGCCTTCACCGTTCCCTGGAACATGTCGGAGCAGCCGGCCTCCTCGATCAATTGCGGCTTCTCCCGCTCCGGCATGCCGATCGGCCTGCAGATCGTTGGCCCGCGCTTCGACGACATGCTGGTCCTGCGGCTCTCCAAGGCTTTCGAGGACTGGACCGGCGGTGTTACCAACTGGCCGAAGCGGCCGGGATGAGCCGCCGGCTAGAGCGGTTACGCGTTTCACGGAATCGCCTAACCGCTCTAGCTTATTGTTTTTGCGCAATTCCGGACGGAAAACCGCTACGCACTTTTCCTGGAATTGCTCTAGTCTCGTGCCAAGGGTAGCGAAAGACCGATCTTCACCCGGTCCATGGTGACGAGCGATTTGAACTTCGTCACATTCGGATTGTCGTAGAAAAGGCGGCGCGTCAGGACTTCATAGTCGGACATGCTGGCCACGACGACGACGAGAACGAAATCGGCCTCGCCGGTGACCTGGTAACATTGTTGAACTTCGGGTGCGTCAAGGAAGCTGCGCTTAATCGCATTGATAAGATCGTAGCGTTCGTTGGCGATGTGGACTTCGACGATGATGGTGATCGGCAATGCCACTGCCGCCGGATCGACGACCGCGATATTCGCCTGTATGACGCCGCTCGCCTGCATGCGCTTGATGCGCCGCTGCACCGCGGGTGCCGACAGGTGGACGTGCTCGCCGATCGATCGCTGCGGGACGGTGTTGTCCTTCTGAAGAATATCGAGGATCTCCAGATCGAAACCGTCGAGATCGGCAGGGTTGGGCATTTCAAAACATCCCGTCATCAAAAATGAAACAAAATTGCACGAAGGCTGCCTAAATGGAGCCAAATCCTCGCCTCTTATGCAATAGATTTGCGCCACAAACCATCTGACTCCAAAAAGGTACAGGAATGTCCGCGCCCGAATACGATATCCGATCCCCAGTCGTTGGCGAAACCATGGCGGCGAAAGACGTTACCGCCATCGGCGTAGCCTCCGCATCCGATGGCTCGAAAGGTCTGGTTGTCGGTCTGGTGGCGATGGTTCTCGCGGCGCTGGCGATGAGCATCTCCCCCAGCCTCGTGCGCCTGGCCGATGTCGGCCCCTTCGCCAGCGCATTCTGGCGTGTCTTTCTCGCCCTGCCTATCCTTTGGGTATGGATGCGATATGCCGAGGCGGCAGGGGCCGACGCGCCCCGCGCGAGCTTCACGCTGGCGACCATCCTTGCCGGTCTCGCCTTTACGGGAGACCTGTTCTTCTGGCATCTCGCCATCTTGCGGACCACCATCGCCAACGCGACCTTCTTTGCGACGATGGCGCCGCTATGGGTCGTTATCTTCGGCTGGCTGCTGCTGCGGCAAAGGGTCAACCGCGCTACGCTTGTCGGGCTCCTCGTATGCCTTTCGGGCGGCACGGCGCTGGTGGTGCAGAGCCTTGCATTCAATCCAAGCCGCGCCGTCGGCGACACGCTGGGGATCATCACCGGTGCCTTCTTCGGCCTCTATTTTCTGGCGGTCGGCGCGGCGCGCGGCAGGACGAACGCCGCACGCGCGACCTTCGAATTGAGCGTCGTCACATCGGCAATCCTCTTTGTCGTTGCCTTCTTCTTCGAGCCGAGGATGCTGCCGCAATCGGTTTCGGGATGGGGCGTTCTCCTTGCGCTCGGCCTCGTCAGCCATGCCGGCGGGCAGGGGCTGGTCTCGGTGGCGCTCGGACGCCTGCCAACCGTTTTCTCGTCGCTCGTCATTTTCCTCGAGACGATCGCCGCCGCGGTTTTCGCCTGGGTCCTATTCGGTGAAAATGTCACGCTGATACAGGCCCTGGGCGGAATCATCATCGTCGCAGGCATCTGGATTTCCCGGCCGCGCACGCCGTAGAGGCTGTCTCTCGAAAGAAGCACGGGGCGCCAACCGCATTACAGCGTGGCGGCACCCTTTTGCTCGATGTCGGCATCGAGATCGTGCAATGCCTTTTCGATGACGCGCAGATCGTCCTGAAGACCGTCGTCCGCGCTCATCGAGCTTTCGCTGCCGGCGCGCTGGATGCCGCGCGCTTCACTTTGCAATTCGCGCAGCCTGTCGATCTTGCCGCTCTTGCGGATATGGCTGTCGCACAGAATATCCCTGACTGTCTTTTCCATCGCCGTAATGGGCATGTTTCTTCTCCTCTCGATAGGATATCGCGATCAGAAGAATAACGGACGAGCGGAGAGACTGTTCCGAGGCAGATCAACCGACGAAGCGGCGGTATCCGGTCGGCTGTTGGTAGAGCCAGCCGATACGCTCGACGGCGGCGGCGAAATTCTCGCGCGCGACGGTCATGGTATGGCCATTGGCATGGACGATGGTCTCCGGGTCCTCCATGATCGCAACATGGCCTTTCCAGAAGACGAAATCGCCACGACGCAGCTCCTCGCGGGCGATAGGCTCGCCGAGACCCGCTGCCTGCATATCGGTGTCGCGCGGTGCTGCACGCCCTGTCATAGAGAGCGCGAGTTGCACCAGCCCGGAGCAATCGATGCCCAGGCCGGAGCGGCCGCCCCAGAGATAGGGTGTCTCCAGAAAGCGCAAGGCGACGTCGACGTAATCGCCGCCGTCATTGTGACCGATTGGCTGCACATGCCTGGCAAAAATGGCGGTGCCGTCTTCCAGAACGACGTAATGATTGCCGCGCGCTTCGGCGGTGCCGCTGACGCGCACGCGGCTGCCCATCGAAAGCACTGTAACATACGGCTTGCGCAACTCCGATTCGGGATAAAGGAAGGTACGCTGCGGGATAACGATGTGCGTCGCTGCCGCCGTCCCTTCCTTGACCGCGCCTTCGGGGAGATAGCCGACATAGCCATCCGACAGGGACTTTACCCAGCACCAGCCATTGCTGCGCTCGAAAACCGTCACCTCCTCCCCCATCAGCAGCTCTGTATCGATGCCGTAGGCAAGATCCGGCTCTGGGCGAAGTGCTACAACGGGACCGACGATCTGTGCTTTGCTGCCTTCGACGAAGCGTTCGGCCTCGACTTTGCCTCGCAGCGAGGCTTCGGCGAGGTCAGGTCTGAAGGCGTTGAGACGGCGGTCGAGCGTCATGAAGAAAATCCCGAACTCATAGTTTGCGGCCCTGCTCGATAACGAGATCGCCGAGTTTTTCCAGATAGAGAGCGCCGGTAACCGTGCGCTTGATGATGACATTGCGGCGATCGCGATCGTCGCGCACGCGGTCGACCAGCCCCATCTCGCCCATCGTGTCAAGCGCCCGAGTGATGACCGGCTTGGTGACGCCGAGCGTCGCAGCAAGCCCGCGCACCGTATGCGGCGGCGGCACGAGATAGATCTGCAGCAGGATCGCGGTCTGCCGCAGCGTCAAATCATGATCCTCGCGGCGCACCTGAGTGAGCGTCACGCCGTGCCAGAGGCCAAGGGCCTGCGAGGCGGAGAGATCAAGCGGCAAGGGCAACCCCGAAAATCGTTACGCTACCGTTCCATTTTCGGCCAAGATCGTGGCGGATTCAAGGGGAATTCATCAACCCCTTCTCCCCGCAAAGGGGGGAGAAGGTGAGGCCGGGACATTGAGCTTAAGTGAAATGTCGAGGGCTCGGGATGGGGGCTTTCTCTGCAGCAGCCTCAAGACGAGAGTTACCGTCCTTTCGGATCCGTTATTGGTGACGGTCAGGCCAGTCCGGCGTGACCGCGCCGACGTGTCTGGCCCCTCACCCTAGCCCTCTCCCCGCAACGCGGGGAGAGGGAACTATAGTGCCCTAACGCACACTCTGCCGGATATGGTGATACAAAGCCCGGATCGCCTGTGCCTCGCCACCGCCCGGAGAGTGCGGTCGTTCGCTCTGAGCCCAGCCGAAGATGTCGAAATGCACCCAGCTCGGCGTTTTCGTGACGAAACGCTTGAGGAACAGGGCGGCGGTGATGGAGCCGGCCATGCCGCCGGCGGGCGCATTGGTGATATCGGCGAATTTCGTGCGGATATCCTTGTCGTAGCCCATGTAGAGCGGCATGCGCCACAGCGGGTCGTCCGTCTCCAGGCTCGCCTCGGTCAGATCGCGGGCAAGATCGTTGTCGTCGGTGAAGAAGGGCGGCAGGTCCGGGCCGAGCGCGACGCGGGCAGCGCCGGTCAGCGTTGCCATGTCGATCATCAGGTCGGGCGCATCCTCGTCGGCATAGGCAAGCGCGTCGGCAAGGATCAGCCGTCCCTCGGCGTCCGTGTTGTCGATCTGCACCGTCAAGCCCTTGCGGCTCTTGTAGATGTCACCGGGGCGGAATGCATTGGCCGAAATCGAGTTCTCGACGACCGGAACGATGACGCGCAGGTCGACCTTGAGCTTGGCGTCCATGATCATCAGCGCCAGGCCCATGACATTGGCGGCACCGCCCATGTCCTTCTTCATCAGGAGCATCGAGGATGCCGGCTTGATGTCGAGGCCGCCGGTATCGAAGCACACACCCTTGCCGACCAACGTGATGCGGCGATGGCCCTTCTTGCCCCAGCGCAGCTCCAAGAGGCGCGGGGCATCGGCGCTGGCGCGTCCCACAGTGTGCACCAGCGGGAAATTCTCCTTCAGCAGATCATCGCCGATGATGACGGACATGTCGGCCTTATAGTGCTGGGCAAGCGCCCGGAAGGCGGCTTCGAGCTGTTCCGGCCCCATGTCGTTGGTCGGCGTGTTGATGAGATCGCGGGCAAGAAAGACGCCGGCGAGCTGACGCTTGATGTCGGTGGCATCGGTATCGCGCGGGATCATCAGCGTCGGCGCCGTTACCTTCTCGGACTTGTAGCGCTCGAAACGATAGCTGCCGAGACCGAAGCCAAGCGAAAGCCGGTTCGCGGTCAAAGGCGCCGTTTCGATATGCCAGTCGCCCGCCGGCAGGCTGCGCGCCAGCCTGCCGGTCAGGAATGGCTGCTCGGACGGATTAGAGCCAAGGCCGAACAATGCACCGCCCAGATGTCCATCTGCCGTCGGGATCAGGAGCAAGGAGCCGCTGTCGGCCTTGTAGCCGGCCTTACGCGCCCAATCGAGCGCGATGGGATCGATGGTGCCGGTTTCTATATGCGCCGGCGTGACGGCAAAGATCGGCAGCGTCGCCCCACCCTTCGAATTGAAGGGCGTCGCGCGCTCGATGAATTGATAAGGGGCCATGACTTTCCTTTGACGATGACTTCAGGGAATCGAGAGTTAACCGTCTGTTAGGGTTAACAGATTATTGCTGGAGCGAACATTGCGTCGAACCTTTCCCTGTTCCGATTCTAGGCCGGGCGCAAGACTTAAGGATTCAGGGAAAAGCGTCATGTCCGCCGGTTCAATCGCGTCTTCGTTCAGAACCTTTCTTTTCCAGGGCACCTCGGCCGCGCTTCTGGCGCTCGCACTCGCAAGCTGCTCGACAACGGGCAAAGACAAGATGACGACCGGCTCGATCCCGACGGCGTCGAAGTCCCTCGATACGATGAACGGCAGCGACCTGGCGCAGGCGACCCTTACCTTCGGCAAGGCCTATGACGCCAATCCCAAGGATCGCGACGCCGGCGTCAACTATGCCAATGCCCTGCGCATGAGCGGCCGCAACGATCAGGCGCTTGCCGTCATGCAACAGGTTGCGATCAACAATCCGAGCGATCGCGGCGTGCTGGCGGCCTATGGCAAGGCACAGGCGGCGGCAGGCCAATTGGACGAGGCGCTGGCGACCATCGATCGCGCCCAGACCCCCGACCGACCCGATTGGCGCCTGGTGTCCGCACAAGGCGCGATCCTCGACCAGCTCGGCCGTTCCACCGATGCCCGCGGCAAATATCGCGACGCGCTGGTGCTGGCTCCCAACGAGCCGACGATCCTTTCCAACCTCGGCATGTCCTACGTGCTGACCGGCGATCTCAAGAATGCCGAAACCTATCTTCGTTCAGCCGTCGGCCAGCCGGGCGCCGACAGCCGCGTGCGGCAGAACCTGGCGCTTGTCGTCGGCCTGCAGGGCCGCTTCGCCGAAGCCGAGCAGATCGCCCGGCAGGAGCTCACGCCGCAGCAGGCAAACGCCAACGTCGCCTATCTGCGCTCCATGCTGGCGCAACAAAACTCATGGCAGAAGCTCGCCGCCAGTGGCGATGCGAAGAAAACGGTCCAATAAAATAATTCCAGTAAAATGAGCGGCGCTTGCCTCTGGAATTGCCCGTTCGCCAGTTGATCAACGCCAGATATGCCGTGGCAGGCCGTCGATCACCAACCGCGCTCCGAGCGCTCCGATGATGGCACCGGCAACCCTGTCGATCCACAATTTCGATCCAATGTAGAGCGCACGCGGGCGATTGGACGAAAAAGCCATCGTCACCACCATGTACCAGCCCGTCTCGACCAAGAAAACTGCCGGCGGCACGGTGAGCAGCAACCAGGGAGCGGGAGACGCCGGAAGAAGTGCTGCAAAAATACTGCCATAGAAGATGGCCGTCTTCGGATTGCTGAGCTGGGTTCCAAGCGCAAACAGGAAATTGCGCACGATACCGGCCGCCGCCGGCGTGGCCGGTGCGTCGATCGGGAGATCATGCGCCGCGCTGCGCCAGATGCGGATGCCGACATAGATCAGATAGAGGCCGCCCGCGACCTTCAGCGCGAGGTACAACCATTCGACCTTCATCAAAAGCGCGCTCAGGCCGAACAGAGCCAGCGTCGCGAAGATGACGCTGCCGGTTCCCATGCCGAAGGCGGCGGCGAGACCGGCCTTGCGCGAGCGGGAAACGGCAATCCGGGACACGAGCACAAAGCTCGGCCCGGGGCTGACGGCCCCTATAAAAACCGCGGCGATAACGCTGAAAAATATGGCTGTGGATGACATGCGACACCTCCCAACATGCCTGGAAATCCGCTTGGCAACTGATGCGAACCTCCGCGCATCGGGGAGGCCATCCGCTGATGCTGTCAGCGACTTCAAATTGGAGATTAACCACGCTTCCGCGCTGGCGGCAAGCTTGCCGGTCAGAACTTGTCCATGGCCTGAATGATCGCCGGACCGAGAATGACCGCCATCAGAACGGGCAGGAAGAAGACGATCATCGGCACTGTCAGCTTCGGCGGCAAGGCGGCCGCCTTCTTCTCCGCCTCGTTCATGCGCTCGTCGCGGCCTTCCTGTGCCATGACGCGCAAGGCCTGCGATAGCGGCGTACCGTAGCGCTCGGCCTGGATAAGAGCCTGGGTTACGGACTTTACAAGTTCGATCTGGGTGCGGGCGGCAAGATTGTCGAAGGCGGTGCGGCGATCCTGCAGGAATGAAAGCTCGGCCGTGGTCAGCACCATTTCCTCGGCAAGCGGCGGGGATTGCTCGGCCATTTCCTCGGCCACACGGCGCATGCCGGCTTCGATTGATATGCCCGACTCCACGCAGATCAGCATCAGGTCGAGGGCATCGGGCCAGGCGCGCTTGATCGACTTCTGGCGCTTGGTCACCAAATTCGAAACATAGATGTTCGGCGCATAAAAGCCGAGATAGGCCGTGCCGATGACGCCGAGCAGGCGGATCGGAAGAGGCTTGGCGGCGAAATATCCGAGAACGAAGACCAGGACGATGGCAACGGCCAGAAACAGGAACGGCAACAGAAACCGCGCCACCAGAAACATGTTCAGCGCGTTTTCCGAACGCAGGCCGGCGGCACGCAGACGGTTGACCGTATTTGCGTCCACCAGCGCGTTGCGCAGATTGAAACGCTCGACGATCTGCCTGACGTTACGATTGTTCTGGTTGCGCAGCGTTGCCTTGCCGCCTTCGGCGCTCAGCCGCGCCCGCTCGCGCGCCCGGATCTGCTCGCGCTCCGTCGACACGGCCTTCATACGCTTATTGAGATCGCCGCGCTCAAGCATGGGCATGGCGATCGTATAGAAGGTAGCAAAGACGGCGATCGCGACGACGACGGCGAGAATGGTGCCGGGATCGGTCAGTTGAGAAGCCAGATCGGACATGGGCTATGCGGCTCCTTCCGCTCAGATCTCGAAATTGACCATGTTGCGCATGATGTAGATGCCGATCGACATCCAGATGCCAGCGCCCATCAGGATCAGGTGACCGCGCGGATCGCTGAACAGGACCATCATGTACTGCGGCGACGTCAGGTAGACGAGCAGCATGACGATGAAGGGCAGCGCGCCGATGATGGCGGCGGACGCCTTTGCTTCCATCGACAGCGCCTGGACCTTCGCCTTCATTTTCTTGCGTTCACGCAGCACCCGCGACAGGTTGCCCAACGCTTCCGACAGGTTGCCGCCAGCCTGAGCCTGGATGGTGATGACGATTGCAAAGAAACTCACCTCCTGCAGTGGCATATGGTTGTTCATGCGCCCACAGGCATCCGACATGCTGAGGCCGACCTGCTGTGCCTCGACCACCCGCCGGAACTCGGTCTTGACCGGCTCGCGCGCCTCGCCCGCCACCAGCCGTATGGCATCGTGGAGTGGCAGACCAGCGCGAAGCGAGCGCGTGATAAGATCCAGCGCGTTCGGAAACTCATCGAGGAATTTGTTCTGCCGGCGCTTGATGAGGAACCCGATGAGCCAGCGCGGCAGACCGAAGGCGGCAGCGAAGGGCAAACCCAGGATGACGAGGAACGGTGCACCGCCGATGAAAAGGATCAACATGACAAACAGGCCGAACAGCACGCTGAAGACGTAGAAACGCGAGGGCGTCAGCGACAGGCCAGCCTGTCCCAGGCGCGCTTTCAGCGACTGCTTCTTCTTGATGTTTTCGGTCTGGCGCTTTTCCAGATCCTTCAGCGAATCCTGCACCGACTTGCGCCGCTTCGACAGTTCCTGAACACGATCACGCGTAGCCTTGACCTTCAGCCGGTCGGTCTCGGCTTGGCTGACCCGGTTGACGCGGCTGTCGGCCTTCTTCTGCGACTCGATCCGCGAATAAAGAATGCCATAGCAGATCGCAGCCGCGGAGACGGCCGTAAGCAAGACAATCAGTAGCACCGTTGGATCGACACCGAACATGGGGAGTCCTATTGCGACTTTTGTTCCATCTCATCGAGGGCGGCGGCCAGGCGCTTTTCCTCGTTATAATAGCGTGCACGATCCCAGAAATGCGGCTTGCCGATACCGGTGGAGACGTGCCGACCGATGATGCGGCCATTGGCGTCCTCGCCTTCCATCTCATAGCGCATCAGGTCCTGCGTAATGATCACATCGCCCTCCATGCCGATCACCTCGGTAATCTGGGTGATCCGTCGCGAACCGTCGCGCAGGCGCGCGGCCTGGATGATCACGTCGACGGAGCTGGAAACGATTTCGCGCACGGTCTTGGCCGGCAGGCTGAAGCCGCCCATCGCGATCATCGATTCGATACGGCTCAGGCATTCGCGCGGCGTGTTGGCGTGGATGGTGCCCATGGAGCCATCGTGACCGGTATTCATTGCCTGCAGCAGATCGAAGACCTCGGGGCCGCGCACTTCGCCGACGATGATGCGTTCGGGGCGCATACGCAGGCAGTTCTTGACGAGGTCGCGCATGGTGATCTCGCCCTCCCCCTCGATATTCGGCGGGCGGGTTTCGAGACGCACGACATGCGGCTGCTGCAACTGCAACTCTGCGGTGTCTTCGCAGGTGATGACGCGTTCGTGACGGTCGATGTAATTGGTCAGGCAGTTCAGAAGCGTCGTCTTGCCCGAGCCGGTGCCGCCGGAGATAACGACGTTGCAGCGTACGCGGCCGATGATCTGCAGCAGTGTCGCACCCTCCGGCGTGATGGCGCCGAAGCGGACGAGCTGGTCGAGCGTCAGCTTATCCTTCTTGAATTTGCGAATGGTAAGCGCCGGGCCGTCGATCGACAGTGGCGGCGCTATGACGTTGACGCGCGAGCCGTCGGGCAGGCGAGCGTCGCAGATCGGGCTCGATTCATCGACGCGGCGGCCGACCTGGCTCACGATGCGCTGGCAGATGGAAAGAAGCTGGGCATTATCGCGGAAACGGATTTCGGATTCGACGGTCTTGCCGCCCACTTCGATGAAAGTCTGACCTGCGCCATTGACCATGATATCGGCGATATCATCGCGTGCCAGCAGTGGCTCAAGCGGGCCATAGCCAAGCACGTCGTTACAAATATCCTCGAGCAGTTCCTCCTGCTCGGAAATGGACATCGCAAAATTCTTGATGGTGATGATGTCGTTGACGATATCGCGGATTTCTTCGCGCGCGGCTTCATTGTCGAGCTTGGAAAGCTGTGACAGGTCGATCGTATCGATCAGCGCGGAAAAGACCTGCGCCTTGGTGTCGTAATATTCCTCGGTGCGTGCGGGTCGGCGCCGGGCGGGCGTCTGCATCGAAGGCGGTGCCACCTGTTGACGCGGCTGCGCGGCGTCGCGCGACGGCTCGACCAGCACTGCCGGACCCGCGAGTGCGCCCGTCGTGGCAGGCGCGCGCGCCGGCGCCGGCGGAAGTGCGCCGCCACCGCTCTTTGCAGAACCTTCATTTCCGCGCTTGCCAAACATGGTCTCGATCCAACTCCATTACTGCAGCATGATTTTCACCGAGGGAAATCGACCCTTCGAAACTCATGCGAAATCAAACAACTACTTCCGCTTCAGGCGACCAAGAAGGCCGCCCCTTTTTGCCTTCTTCACAGCGATGCGCCCGGTGACGATGTGCGATATCTGCGCGAAAGTCTCGGCGACCGGCGACTTCGGATCCGTCTCCGAGATCATGCGACCACTATTGGCCGCATTGCCGAACAGATTGATGTCGAACGGGATGATGGCGATCGGATCCGTCTCCAATGGCGCGCAGAATTCCACCGGGTTGATCTCGGGGCGCTTCGGCATGCCGACTTGATTGAGAATGAGATGCGGCGCCTTGTCGTTGGGACGCAATTTGCGCAACGCGTCAATCAGGTTCTTGGTGTTGCGCAGATTGGCAAGATCGGGCGCGGCGCAAATGACGACTTCATCGACAGCCGCAAGCACCGAGCGTGTCCATTCTGTCCACTGATGGGGTACGTCGAGGACGGCGACCGGCGCGCTGCGCTGAAGAACATCCAGGACGGGCAGGAATGCCTGACCGTCGAAATCATAGGCACGATCCAGCATGGAGGGCGCAGCCAGCAACGACAGATGCTGCGAGCATTTGGTCAGCAGGCGATCGAGGAAGACCTCGTCAAGACGCTCCGGCGCATAGACTGCCTCGGCAATACCCTGAGCGGGGTCCTGGTCGAAATCGATGTTGGCCGTGCCGTACGGCAGATCGAGATCGGCAAGAATGGTTTCGGTCGAGAACAGGGTCGAGATTCCGAAGGCGCAATTATGCGCGATCGTGGATGCGCCTACCCCACCCTTCGCGCCGACGAAGGCAATGCTGCGGCCGAGCGGCTCCGCGTCGGGGTCGATGAAAATCCCCGCCATCGCCGTCATGATATCGTTCATATCAACGGGCTGGACTATATATTCGGAAATACCGTTGCGCATCAGTTCGCGGTAAAGGGCGATATCATTGTGGTAACCGACAATGATCACCTTGGTGCTCGGATCGCAGACGGCCGCGAGCGGCGCCAGTTCGGCCAGCAGATTGCGCGAATTTGCGCGCGTCTCGAGGACAATCAGATTGGGTGTCGGCGTCGAAGCAAACATGTTCGCAGCAGCGGCCGTGCCGCCGCTGGTGATCCGGAGGTTGACCTTGGACATGCGGCGATCGTTGGCGCATCGGTCCATAACCTGCTGCAACTGCTCGCTTTCGCAGAAGACATGCACGGAAATGCGCGGCAGCGGCCGCAAGTTGTCGAGGTTGCCAGAGCGCGGGGCTTCCTCGGCCTCCGCGGCAGTCGATCCAATGTCGTAATCGATGGCGCTCATCACTTTATCCTGTTCTGCCGACCGCTTGCTCTCAATTTCCAGAACTGAACCCGCCGAGGGTGGCCGTGCTGGTCGCGACCGAGCCGCTGCGATAATTGTCGATTATCTTGCCGCGCTGATCGGTATCGATCGGCGTCGTGGCGCGCGGTGAGATAAGATCCGTCGGGTTGGCGACCTGCGCCGCCAGGTTCTGCTGGGTCGCGCAGCCGAAATTGTAATAGTTCTGGTTGTCGAAGGCGTTGTCTGAGAGATCGTCGGGCCATTGGCCGCAAGCATTGGTGGCCGCCGTCGTCGCGGCGAAGCGCAGACGGATCGGAGCAGCGTCATCAGGACCACCGGCTGGATAATAGGTATCGACGATACGCCCCGACGGTATGCCATTTGCCACCATTTCCCGGCGAATCTGCCGGCGCAGCGCCGATGCGGCCAAAGTGTTTACCGACTGCCTTGGCGACAGTATTTCGACCGTGCCGGTCGCGTGCGCCCTATAGTCCTGAACGAAGCCGCGGACGGTGTCGCGCATGCCCGTGGTCAGGTGGCGGTCGCTGGCGGCCACCGGTATGTCGATATTATGTTCCTTCTCCGTCAAGACGATCGGGTGGCGCTGACGATAATCGTCATTGATGGCGCTGGTCGTCATGCGATCCCTTGAATCGGCACAGCCGCTGACGGAGACGGCCGTCAAGATCAAGACCGGGGCAATCAAGGCCAGCGTGGAGAAACGGGGCCGGCCGGTGCGGGGCGCGTTGCGGTCGAGACTGGCCATCTTCTGATCTCTCGTTGATCCGGTTGAAAAGGTGCGCGTCATGCTCCGTGTCCCCTCATTTGTAGATGAAGCCAACGGTGCCGTGAAAATCGGCGTCGGCGACCGGCGGCGCATCCTTGCGGCCGTAAATCTTGTTGACACGGTTCATGAAGAAGCCGCTGACATCGTTGCTCGGCGAGAAATTGTCGTCGGGACGAGCCAGCTGACTGCGGGCCACCGGGCGGACCAGATAGGGCGTCGCAATAATGACCAGCTCGCTTTCGTCGCGCTGGAAGCTCTTCTGTCGGAACAGCGCACCGAGGATCGGGATTTTCGAGGCGCCGGGCGTACCGTTGGTGGTCTGTTGGATGGTATCATTCAAAAGGCCGGCAAGGGCGATCGAGCCGCCGGACGGCAATTCAACCGAGGTATCGGCGGCGCGCTGATTATACGTTGCCGTGTTTGCCGTGCCGATAGGGTTCGACACCTGCGTCTGTATGTGCAGGCTGATGCGTCCGGCAGACAATACGACCGGCGTGAAGGCCAGGCTGATACCATAGTTGAAGGGCGTGATTGTAACACTCCCATCCTTGTTCGACGTGGAATAGAGTGTCTGACCGCCCGAAGTGAACGTCGCGGCCTGACCGGAGATCGCCGTCAACGTCGGCTCCGCCAATGTACGAACGGCGCCCGCCTGTTCCATTGCGTTGAGATAGGTGCCGATACTGTACTTGCCGACGGCAGTTTTGAAGAGGCTGGCAAGACCGCCGCCGGCAGCCGCCGCGCTCGCGTCGTTCTGAATATTGCCGAGCTGCGCCACCGTCAGACCAGAAGAGTTGCTGACAAGATTGTCGAAGCCGATCTGCTTCAGCACGCTACGCTTGATCTCGGCGACGGTCACCTTGAGCGTGACCTGATCCTCGCCCTCGATTTGCAACATGTTGACGATCTGCGAGGTCTGCCGCCCTTCAGCGAAGAGAGCGACAGAGCTGTTGTCGCCGCTGCCTGTCGCCGTCGCGAAGCGAGTGGTTGCTTCACCGCCCTTCAGGAAGGCCTGGGCAAGCTGCACAGCCCGTGACGCATCCTGCGGCGTGCGTACGGTGCCTGTCAGGACGATATTGTCGGAAACAATTTCGACATTGATATCGGAGTCCGGGATGAAACGCTTGATATTGTCCTGCAGGCCGGCAATGTCGCGCTCGATCTGCAGGTCGAGGCTGACGATTTCCTTGCCGTCCGCACCGAAGACGAAGATATTGGTCTGGCCGACCGTCTTGCCGAAAAGATAGATGCGACGCGATGTGCGTGTCACAGCATCCGCCATTTTCGGATCGGAAACGAGAATATCATGTGCGTCGGCCGGCAGATCGACGACCAGCGCCTTGTTGAGACCAAGCTTCAAAGTGCGCTTCGTGCCGAGGCCGGCAATCGTAACGATGCTGTCGGAACCGCCTGCACGTGCGACGGACATACGCAGAAAAGCCGGGATGTCCGCCAAGGGCAATCCCGCAAAAGCCACGGAAAACGAGAGAATTGCAGCAAGGGGAGAGCTGGCTTTCTTGTTGGTCTTGAACATGATCCCGCCCCTTCTCATTGTGGTTTCATTCCGGTTGGGCCATCGGTCACGATCGCTCCCGACTTGATGACTTGCACAAGGCCGCTGCCGCTGTCGCCGGCCAGCAGATAGTCGGCGGCGGTCGTATCCGGTTGCTGTGCGTCGGCGACGGAGCGCAATGCCAGCGTCAGCCGGTCGGCCATCTGGTGCGCGACGACCAGAACCTTCGTCTGATCCGGCGTCAGTTCCAGCGTCGCGGTCACCCCAACCGCAGCCTTGCTGCCGTCCTGCTTCTCCTCGATCTGCTGGTCGACGGCCAAGACACGCACGTTGCTGAGCACCGTCTCGGTTATGAGCTGCTGCTGCGCACCCTTGCGGACCATGATCACGTCGACGCGGTCATTCGGAAGAATGAAGCCGCCGGCACCGGTCGCGACGGAAATCTCGGTGGCGACGGCCCGCTTGCCGGAGGGCAGCAACGAGGAAAGGATGCGGCTGTTGGAATCGGCGACCTTTTCTTCCCGGATCGGCTCGCCCTCGAAAATCGGCAGGCGGACCACCGCGCCGTTCAGGTCTTTCAGCGCGTCGGGCCGCTCGCTCTCGGTGATAAGGCCCTTGACGATGCCGCTTTCCGGCCAGCCCATCCAGTGGACCGAGCTCTCATTCAGGCGCGAGCCGACGGGCAGGTTGGCACTCGCAACGAGCACATTGATCGTTGCTTCCTTTTCCACCACCGCCGCAACCTGGGGCACGATATTGTGCGAACCGGCCAGACGCATCGCGAGCAGGCCGGCCATCCCTGCCGCGACAGCTGCCACTGCGAGTATCATTATGCGAGCGGGTTTCATGGTCATTCCTTGGGGAACAGGATTCTTCGCCCCGCAGAATGCTCAGCAATTGGTATAATTATAGTTAATGGTGTATTACATTTATAATTACTTAACCATAATTACTTGATGTAAATTAGAGAATATTTATATAGTGATTTAATTTATACTCGCCGATTCCCGGCTTAGAGCGCCCCTTGGGTCGCTGCAATCAAAAGCGGCGAGGAGGGAAAGGCAAGGATGCCGCCGATGGCAATCGCAATGCCGTAGGGGATTTTTTTGGCGACCATCAATGAATTCGGCACGGGCAGACCAATGGCCATGATGATGCTGGATTGCGACCGAAGCAAAACGATCAGAACCGTCACCACCCCGCCGATAAACGCGACATAGACGAGAAATTCCATCAGCGAAGAATCGAAACCGAACCAGAGTGCTGCAGCAGCCAAGAGCTTCGCATCGCCGCCGCCCATGACATTCAGCGCGAACAGCGCGAAGCAGGCAAAAAAGACAATGCCGGCGCCGGCGAAGTGCATACCGATTTCCGCAAATGAAAATCCGAAAACGGGCGCCAATACCAAGAATGAGACTGCGAGCGCCAGAGACACACGATTTGGGATCGTCATGGTCAGCAGATCGGAGATCGCCGCTATCGACATGCAAAGCGGAAAGATGAGTAATACTGCAGCTTCAAGCAATGCTAACTCCTCCGATCCTGTGTACTAAAAAAGAAACCGCCCACATTATTGGGCGGTTCCCATACCAAATTACTATTATGGCACCGCGACAGATTAATGTGCGGCCGAAGCGTTATTCATCTTCGTCGAGATGTTGTTGAAGGTCGTGCTGAGCGTATTGCCCAGGGTGGTTGCGCCGGCAATGATGGCGACCGAGATCAGAGCAGCGATCAGGCCGTATTCGATTGCGGTCGCACCGGATTCATCCTTCAGGAAGCGCGAAAAAAGCTTGGACATTGATTTACTCCACTCACTTTGTTGACAGCACGTCCGCCAACTGTTTGCCGTTGATCGGATGCGTTGAACCCTAGTCGCGCGCCGTTTCCATCGCTTTAAGGAAGTGGGTTAACACAGTGTAAATTCCAAAGCGAAAATAGAATAGTTAACTCCAATTCATGTCTTTCCAAGCATTTTTAAAGAAAACTTTTAGCTTAAAAGAAATTATTAGGTACATGTATATTAGAATAATATGCGACTTGCCTCGTAATGACACGTAGTTGTCGTGAAAAACGAAGAACGGAAGTCAGATGAGGGACACCAGCGTCATAATCACGCTATCGAGCGACGCCTTAATCGTTCATTCACCATTCTTTCTCATTCTGTGCGGTAAACATTTTCGACATCAACTCCAAGAGGCAAAGCCATGCCAATCGGCGGCAAAACCGCATTCCTTGCCGGCGTAGTCGCCCTGGCCAGCATGACACCACAGCATTCCCAGGCTGCGGGAGAAAGCATGCTGCGCGTCTACATGGATCACGCGCGCGTATTGAAGCTTGACCGTCCCGTCGCGAAAGTCATCGTCGGAAATTCCCAGGTCGCCGATGCGACTGTCGCGGATCCGAAGACCATCGTGCTGACCGGCCGCAATTTTGGCACCACGAATATCATCCTGCTCGATGCTGACGACAATGCGATCGTGGACGAACAGATCCTGGTCTCGATCGATGAAGGCAATACAGTGCGCGTCTTTCGCCAAACGGATCGCGCCGTACTGTCGTGCACACCCAATTGCGAACAGCACGCCCAGCAGAGCAATACCGCGACAGCCGCGCCAACTGGCCAGTAAGACGCTTTTGTTGATGCAAATATTCGAAAGAAATATTTAGGAATTACCCTCCAATCGATAATTCTGGTTTCCTTTAAATATGAAGAGAGAAGAGAAACGGATTATCAAGAAAGCATCTCTAGTTTCACCCGCAGGCAAATCGCCGCGGATACTCAACGATGCCAGACGATGATCTTCTCGGAAACAAGAGCCCAGCACGGCGGCGTGCCCGAGGTCGTTTGCGCGAATTCGTGCGCTCTCGCGACGGAACCGCGGCGATCGAATTCGCTTTGCTTGCCATTCCCTATTTCCTGATCGTCTTCGCGATCCTGGAGACCTTCGTCGCCTTCACCGCCGAGCAGGTCATTTCCAATGCCGTCGACACCCTGTCGCGCCAGATCAGAACCGGACAAATCACCGCAAGCAATACAACTCAGCAGCAATTCCGCCAGGCCTTCTGCAATGAGATCTCGGTGCTGATCACCTGCTCGTCATCGGAAGCGACGACGCCATCGAGCCTCTATCTCGATGTTGAAAACTACGCCAGCTTCGCAGCCATGCCGACGACAGTTCCGCGCCAATCGTCGACGGATCCCTATTCCGATCTCAAGACCACCGGCTTTGCATTCGCACCTGGCGGCGCCAAATCCATGAACATGGTGCGCGCCTATTATCGATGGCAGATCATGACGGACCTCATGCGGCCCTATCTCACCAACATACGACCGTCCGACGGCTCGATGCCGACGACCTACCTCATCGTCGCGACCGCTGCTTTCCAGAATGAGAACTATCCTTGAGCGGGCAAGCGAACATAATAGAGAAGGAAGGCACGTCCTTCGGTCTCCTGCGGCGCTTTGCACGCGACCGGCGCGGCGTCGGCGCGATCGAATTCGCCATTCTCTTTCCCGTGCTGCTGATGCTCTACCTCGGCGCTTTCGAGCTTACCGTCGGCCTCAGCTTCTCGAAGCGCGCCAGCCGCTCGGCCGGCTCGATCGCGGATATCGTCTCGCAGCAGTCGAGCGTCACGAAGTCGGTGCTTGCCACCATGCCGTCCGTGGCCAGTGCTATTTTCGCGCCCTATGTCACGACCGGCCTGACATTGAAGATTACCGGCATTGCGATCGACGCTACAGGAAATGCGACGGTGGCCTGGTCTTGGGCACAAGACGGGACGCGGCCCTATTCGGCCGGCACCGCGGTCACGATCCCCAGCAGCCTGAACCAGGCGAGCACGTTCCTCGTCCGCAGCGAGCTTGCCATCCCTTACCAGCTCATCAGTTTCGGCGCCAACTTCCTGCCGAGCGGCACCAACCAGATCACCATAAGCCGGCAGTATTACTATCGCCAGCGCGTCGGCACGTCGATCAGCTGCAGCGATTGCTGAGCGCGATCATCAAGACCAAGCTCGGCGTTCCCAACCGAAACGGAAAATTGCCAAGTCGGTGGCTCCGTTATATGGGTGACGTCCAATGCACCCGGCGGAACCGCCGGGCGGCGATGATCTTTATCGGGTGATCCATGGCGCGCGCCTTTCTCTTCGTTCTGGACTCTTTTGGCGTCGGCGGCGGCCCGGATGCGGCAAGCTATGGTGACGAGGGCGCCGACACGCTCGGCCATATCGCCGAATTCTGTGCCGCCGGTGCCGCCGACCGCGAAGGCCTGCGCCAGGGACCGTTGGTATTGCCGACCATGTCCGCCTTCGGGCTGCTGGAGATCGCCAAGGCGGCGACAGGCAGCTATCCCGCCGGAATGCCGCAGCCTGAGAAGCTTTATGGGGTCTACGGCTGCGCCAGCGAGGTTTCACGCGGCAAGGACACGCCATCAGGCCATTGGGAGATCGCCGGAACGCCTGTTATGTTCGATTGGGGTTACTTTCCGGCCGAGGGCGACGCCTTTCCGCCGGAGCTGGTGAAAGCCATCTGCGAGGCGGCCGATCTGCCCGGTATTCTCGGCAATTGCCATGCGTCCGGCACGGATATCATCGCCAGGCTCGGGGAAGAGCATATTCGCAGTGGCAAGCCGATCTGCTACACCTCGTCCGATTCCGTCTTCCAGATCGCCGCACATGAGCAGTATTTCGGGCTGGATCGGCTGATCGGCCTCTGCAAGATCGTGCGCACCCTGCTCGATCCCTATAATATCGGCCGCGTCATTGCCCGCCCCTTCGTCGGCGAGACAGCGGCAACATTCGAGCGGACCGGAAACCGCCGCGACTTCTCCGTGCTGCCGCCGGAACCGACCCTGCTCGACCGCCTCATCAAGGCCGAACGCACCGTGCATGCGGTGGGCAAGATCGGCGATATCTTCGCCCATCAGGGCGTTTCCAAAGTCATCAAGGCCAATGGCAACATGGCTTTGATGGATGCCACGCTGAAGGCCATGGACGAAGCTGCCGACGGCGATCTGGTCTTCACCAATTTCGTCGATTTCGACATGGTCTACGGCCATCGCCGCGATGTGCCGGGCTATGCTGCGGCACTCGAGGCCTTCGACGCGCGGCTGCCGGAAGTGCTTAAGAAAATGAAGGCAGGCGATCTCGTCATACTGACCGCCGATCACGGTTGCGACCCGACTTGGCGCGGCACGGATCACACGCGCGAGCGCGTACCGGTCATCGCCTATGGACCGGGAATCCGCTCGCGCTCCATCGGCATCCGCCAAACCTATGCCGACATCGGCGAGACGATCGCACAACATCTGGGCGTTGCGGCAGGACCGCATGGAAGGAGTTTCCTTTGACATCGCATTTGAAGAAGGTGGAGCTGCATTGCCATCTGGAAGGCGCGGCTCCGCCAGCGCTGACGCTCGCGCAGGCACGGAAATACGGCGTCGACACCAGCGCTTTCCTCAAGGATGGCATCTATCTCTGGAAGGATTTCGCCGAATTCCTCGTCTGCTACGACAAGGTTTCCGAGGTCTATCGCACGGAGGAAGATTATGCGCTGCTGACGGAAACCTATCTGGAAGAGCTTGCCGGCATCGGCACCATCTATAGCGAGCTCATCGTCTCGCCCGATCATGGGGACCGCATCGGCCTCGGCGCCGACGCCTATATGGCCGGGGTTTCTGCCGGTATTCGGGCCGCCAAGGCAAAGACCGGCATCGAGGCCCGGCTGATCGTGACAGGCGAACGCCACTTCGGCCCGGACCGGGTGGTGAAGGCGGCCGAATATGCGGCCAGGAGCGACAATCCGCTGATATCAGGTTTCAACATGGCGGGCGAAGAACGTATGGGCCGCGTCGCCGATTACGCCCGCGCCTTCGACATCGCCCGCGAGGCCGGTCTCGGCATCACCATCCATGCCGGCGAAGTCTGCGGCGCCTTCAGCGTTGCCGATGCCGTCGAGCTGGTTCGCCCCGATCGTATCGGCCATGGCGTGCGCGCCGTCGAGGATGCAGACCTCGTCAAGCGCCTCGCCGATCTCGGCACGGTGCTGGAGGTCTGCCCGGGCTCTAACGTCGCACTCAATGTCTTCCCGGATTTCCCGTCGCATCCACTGCGCAAGCTGCGCGAGGCCGGCGTGCGGGTGACCATCAACTCCGACGATCCGCCCTTCTTCCATACGTCGCTCAAGCGTGAATACGAACTGGCGTCAACCGCCTTCGGCTTCAGCGACGACGAGATCGACGCCATGACCCGCACGGCAATCGAAGCGGCCTTCGTGGACGAGGCGACCCGGGCGGCGTTGCTGGCGAGGCTGTAAAGGCTGGATTCCAGGCCGCAGACTGGGGATGAAATTTCCCAAAGCGGCCTATTTTCTTGCACCAGAGACGATTTCCGTGAAAGAAACATCTCATATCGCGGAATTACTGGAAGGCTGAAACCATGGACGGCGTCACTGTCATCGATCACCCGCTTGTGCAACACAAGCTCACAATCATGCGCAAGAAGGAGACGTCGACAGGGAGCTTCCGCCGACTGCTGCGCGAAATCTCGACGCTGCTTTGTTACGAAGTGACGCGCGACCTGGAATTGACCATCGAGACGATCGAAACGCCGCTTCAGCCGATGGACGCGCCGATCCTCGAAGGCAAGAAGCTGGTCTTCGCTTCGATCCTGCGCGCCGGC
The DNA here is from genome assembly GCF_012275345.1 of Rhizobium sp. SG570. Classification (NCBI taxonomy): domain Bacteria; kingdom Pseudomonadati; phylum Pseudomonadota; class Alphaproteobacteria; order Hyphomicrobiales; family Rhizobiaceae; genus Rhizobium; species Rhizobium sp. SG570. The sequence goes on from NZ_JAAZQI010000006.1 coordinate 280,727, forward strand.
AACGGCCTGCTGGAAGGCATGCTCGACCTCGTGCCCTCGGCCCGTGTCTCGCATATCGGCGTCTACCGCGATCACGAGACGCTGCAGCCCGTCGAATATTACTTCAAGGCACCCGAGGATATCGCCGAGCGCCTGATCATCGTCGTCGACCCGATGCTGGCGACCGGCAATTCCTCGATTGCGGCGATCGACAAGCTGAAGGAACGTGGTGCCCACAATATCCGCTTCCTCTGCCTGCTGGCCGCTCCCGAGGGCATTGCCAATTTCCGCAACGCGCATCCGGACGTGCCGGTCTTCACCGCCGCGATCGACAGCCATCTGAACGAGAAGGGCTATATCGTGCCCGGCCTCGGCGATGCCGGCGACCGTATGTACGGCACGAAGTAGATTTCGCCGTTATATTTGCTTTTTACCCGGCGGTGTCCAACTGCCGGGCTTTTTATTGATTGCCTTAGCGGCCCTTCAGTAAAGTTGACTTACATATAGCGATGCCCGTAGGAGGGGCCTCGCTGATGCTTGTTCGCGTTCTTGTCTTTGCCGGCATCATCGCCGTTGCGGCCACCCAGGTGCCACCGCTCTTGACCGGGATCGCAAACAGAGAAAAGCCCGCGCCGGTGGAAACCGTTTCCGTTCCGCCGCAGAAGGCCGAACCGCCCAGCCTCTATGGCACCGTATTGCTGCACGCCGATGCGAGCGGCCACTATCAGGGCGATTTCAACCTTAACGGCCGACCGGTGCATGGGATGATCGATACCGGTGCAACCTATGTCGCGATCAACGAAAGCACAGCACGCAGCATCGGCTTCAGCAGCGTCGATCTGGACTATCGTTATCCGATGCAAACCGCAAACGGCACTTCCAAGGTAGCTCTCGTCAAGCTCGGGCGCCTGGAGATCGGCGGGATCAGAGTCCGCGATATCGACGCCATCGTGGCGAAGGACAGCGCGTTATCCACGACACTGATCGGCATGAGCTTCCTGAAAAGGCTGAATTCCTATGGTGTCCAGAACAGCACATTGCGCCTGACGCAATAGGGCGGCCAAGCGTTTCGCAGAATCGCTCAACCGCTCCGCTCTATTGTTTTGACGTCATATCCTGGTGACGATAACGGGCGGCAAGACAGGTGCAGTCTCAACGATGCGATAGTTGGCAGCCAGATCGGCCGTGGCCTTTTCCGCAGTTACCTCATCGACGGCGTGAACGGTTGCGATGCGGTCGCCTTTGCTGACCCTCGTGCCGAGCGGCAGGATATCGCTGAAGCCAACGCGATGATCGATCTTGTCCTGCGGATGACGTCGTCCGCCGCCCAGATCGATCACGCTCATGCCGATCGCGCGGGCATCGCAGGCGCCGAGCCATCCATCGGAGGAGGCAAGAACGGGCTTTTGCACCGGCGCGGCTGTCAGATACCGATCGGGATTCTCAAGCAGATCGACCGGACCGCCGAGACCATGCACCATGCGGCCGAACACGTCAGCCGCCCTGCCGGAAGCAATGGCGTCTCGCGCCCTGCCCTCCGCCTCGGTGCTGTCCGCAGCAATGCCGGACTGAACCAACATCTCCACAGCGAAGGCCAGCACGATCGTTTCAAGCCGCGTGCCCGCCTTGTTGCCCTTCAGGAAATCCAGGCAGTTGCGAAGCTCGACCACATTGCCGGCGGCATCGGCCAGTGGCTCATTCATATCGGTGATCAGGGCGGAGGTTTTCACGCCGGCGCCGTTGGCGACATCCACCAGCGAGCGCGCCAGTGTCTCCGCCTCCTCCTGCGAGGTCATGAAGGCGCCATTGCCGATCTTGACGTCAAGCACCAAGGTTTCCAGCCCCGCCGCCAGTTTCTTCGACAGGATCGAAGCGGTGATCAAGGGTACGGAGTCGACGGTTGCGGTGACATCACGCACCGCATAGAGCTTGCCGTCCGCGGGTGCCAAAGCGCCGGTCTGGCCGATGATGGCGCAGCCCACCTCGTCCACCACCTTGCGAAAGCGCGCCGCATCCGGGGTGATCCCGTAGCCGGGAATGGATTCCAGCTTGTCGAGCGTGCCGCCGGTGTGGCCGAGGCCGCGACCGGAGATCATGGGCACGGCGAGGCCGCATGCGGCGGCGATGGGGGCCAGCATCAGCGAGACGTTGTCGCCGACGCCGCCAGTCGAATGCTTGTCGGCGATCGGCCTGCCGATGCCGGACCAGGAGAGCGTATCACCGGAGCGGGCCATGGCGAGCGTCAAGGCCACGGTCTCATCGCGCGTCATTCCGCGAAACCACACGGCCATGGCAAAAGCGCCGATCTGGCTTTCCGCCAGTTCGCCAAGCGCCAATGCACCGATGAAATCGTCGATATCGGCAGCCGACAGCGCGGCGCCGTTACGCTTCAGCCGGATGATTTCCTGCGGGATCATGAGTTCAATAGCCTGAGGAGGCCGTCTTCGACTCTCCGCCGGCCAATACGTTCAGGATATCGTCAAGCAGGCTCGACGCACCGAAACGGAAGGTCGATGGCATGGCCCAGTCGGGCGCCATGATGGTCTCGGCAAGGCTTAGGTAAAGCGCCGCGTCGGCGACGGAGCCGATGCCGCCGGCCGGCTTGAAGCCGACCTTGCGGCCGCTGGCGCGGATCGCCCGCAGCATGATGTCCGCCGCTTCGAGCGTCGCATTGACGGCAACCTTGCCGGTTGAGGTCTTGATGAAATCCGAGCCGGCGTCGATGGCGAGTTCGGAGGCGCGCCGGATCAGCGCGGCGTCCTTCAATTCGCCGGTTTCGAGAATGGTCTTCAAGATGACTGGCCCCTTGCACTCGGCCTTGACGGCAGCCACCATGTCGGTGACGGCCTGTTCATTGCCGGCCAGAAATGCGTGATAGGGAATGACCAGATCGATCTCGTCGGCGCCGTCGGCAATGGCTTCGCGGGCCTCGGCTGATACGTCGGCCACCTCCATGTCGCCGGCCGGGAAGTTCACGACAGTCGCGATCTTCACGACATGGTCGGTTCCGAGAATGCTGCGGGCCTGGGCGACGAAGCGCGGCCAGATGCAGATCGCGGCGGTATTGCCATAGGGGGATTGCGCGCGGGCACAGAGCGTCTCGATCTGGGCGGGCGTGCAATCATCCTTGAGATTGGTGAGATCGAGAAGGGAAAGCGCAACGGCCGCCGTTTCTCTAAGGGAATGGCTCGTCATTGGGGATCTCCTCCGTCGGCAATCATTTCTTTCAAGATGGCGGCGAGACGGGCGCCGCCGACCGGAGCCATGTCCTTGGTCTCGTCATGCGAGAGTTCGCCGCCGGTCATGCCAGCACCATAGTTAGTGATGACTGAGGCAGCGGCAACCCTCAGGCCAAAAAGACGTGCCAGAATGACTTCCGGCACGGTCGACATGCCCACGGCATCGGCACCGAGGATGCGCGCCATGCGGATCTCCGCCGGCGTTTCGAAGCTCGGTCCGGAAAACCACATATAGACGCCGTGCGACAGCTTGATCTCAGCCTTTTCCGCGGCCTTGCGCATGCGCATGATCAGGTCGGTATCATAGGCGCTGGTCATGCCGACGAAGCGCTTGTCGCTTTCTTCGCCGATCAGCGGGTTCATGCCGGAATAGTTGATGTGATCGGTGATCTGCATCACCGATCCGGGCGCCATCTCCTCCCGCAACGATCCGGCCGAGTTGGTGAGAATCAGCGTCTCGACGCCGAGCGCCTTCAGCGTCTCGATCGGCACGCGCATGGCATTGGCGTCGCCCTTTTCGTAGTAGTGCACGCGGCCGGACAGCATGATAACAGGCACGTCGCCGAGCTGGCCCGCGACCAAAGTACCGGCATGACCGGAAACGGCGCTGACGGGGAAACCAGGCAGATCGGCATAGGGAATGCGCACGGCATCGCCAACCTCATCGACGAGAGAGCCGAGGCCGGAGCCCAAAACGACGCCGTAGCGCGGCTTCAGATCGCCGAGCTTTTTGGTGAGGATTTCGACGGCGGCGCTCATCCCAGCATCTCGGTTTCAAAGCTGAAGGGCAGCATCTCGTCCATGGTCATGGTCTTCTTCACGCCGGCCTCGTCGCAAAGGTAGATGCGTGTCTCCTTGCTGGCGAATTCGGCGATCTTCTGCCGACAGCCGCCGCAGGGCGGGCAGAGCGGCAGCTTTTCCGCAATCACGGCCATCTCGACGATCTTCTTGGCGCCACCCATGATCATGTGGCTGATCGCTGTGGGTTCAGCGCACCAGCCCTGCGGGAAGGACAGGTTCTCGATATTGGCGCCGGTATAGATCTTGCCGTCCTCGGCGCGGATAGCCGCTCCAACGGGAAATTTCGAATAGGGAGCATGGGCGAAAGCCATCGCCCCGCGGGCGGCCTCGAACAGATCATGCGACATGGACTAGCGCTCCTTGGTATAGGGCACGCCACCGGCCTTGGGAGGCTTGGCGACACCGATAAAGCCTGCGAGCAGGATGCAGGTGAGGATATAGGGCAGCGCCTGGAAAATCTGTACCGGCACTTCGCCGATACCCGGAACCGCCTTGCCCTGCATGAAATTGGCGAAGGCATCGAGGAAGCCGAACAGAAGGCAAGTGAACATGACCGGCACCGGCTTCCACTTGGCGAAGATCAGCGCCGCAAGTGCAATATAGCCCTTGCCCGCCGACATGTTGTTGATGAAGGCGGCGGACTGGGCGATGGCAAGATAGGTGCCGGAGAAGCCGCAGAGAATGCCGGCGACGATCAGCGAACGATAGCGCAGCCACTCGACGGAGATACCGGCCGTATCGACGGCACCCGGATTTTCCCCAACGGCACGCAGCCGCAGGCCGAACCGGGTGCGATAGAGGATCCACCAGGAAATCGGCACGGCGAGGAAGGCGAGATAGGTGAGGATATTGTTGCCGGAAATGACGTTGGCATAGAGCGGCCCAATGAACGGCACGTCACGCATGGCATCGACGCCGGGCAGCGTGATCGAGGCGAAGCGCGCCGAGCCCGGCAGCGTCGGCGTGCGGCCGCCCTGGCCGAACCAGGCCTGTCCGAGCACAATGGTCAAGCCGGCGGTCAGGAAGTTGATGGCGACGCCGGAGACGATCTGGTTGCCGCGATTAGTGATCGAGGCGAAGCCATGAAGCAGGCCGAGGACGACCGATATCACAATGCCGGCGCCAAGCCCTGCCCAGGCCGAACCGGTGACGGAGGCGACACAGGCTGCGGCGAAGGCCGATGCCAGCATCTTACCTTCGAGGCCGATGTCGAAAATGCCGGCACGCTCGGAAAACAGGCCCGCAAGCGCGGTAAAGATCAGCGGAATCGACAGGCGGATGGTCGAGCCAAGTATGCTGATGAGAAGATCATAATAGTCCATCATCCGATCCTCACGCCCTGGCAAATTTTTGATAGATGCGCGCAAGCGCAGGTCGGAACATATATTCCAGGGCGCCGGCGAACAGGATGACGAGGCCCTGGATCACAACGATCATGTCACGCGTGATGTTCGGCATATCAAAAGAGAGCGCGTCGCCGCCCTGGTAGAGAATACCGAACAGGATCGCCGCCAGAATGATGCCGAACGGATGGTTGCGTCCCATCAACGACACGGCGATACCGACGAAACCGGCGCCGAGCACGAACTCCACCTGCAGGCGCGCGGAGGCTCCCATGACCGGATTAAGTGCCATCATACCGGCGAGACCACCTGATATCAGCATGGCGATGACGACCGTGCGTGCATAGGGAATGCCGGCATAGACGGCGGCCGTCGGGCTGAGGCCGAGCGTACGCATTTCATAGCCGAGCTTGGTGCGCCAGACGAGAACCCAGACGAGAAAACACATGACCAGCGCGATGAGAAAGGACACGTTGAGCGGCGCTGCCCCGATGGTCGAGCCGAAGATGCCCATCAGCCAATCGAGCTTCGGAAGTTGGCCGCCCTCGAGAAAGGTGCGGGTTTCCGGTGCCATCTTGCCTGGCACGATCAACACATGCACCAGGATGAAATTCATCATCGCCGAGGCGATGAAGTTGAACATGATGGTGGTGATGACGACGTGGCTGCCGCGCTTGGCTTGCAACCAGGCGGGAATGAGAGCCCAGAGCGCACCGAAGATGGCCGCGCCGATCACCGCGAAGGGCATCGTCACATACCAGGGCACGTATCTGTCCAGCGCCAGCGCCACCAGGGCGCAACCGAGACCACCGACATAAGCCTGGCCTTCGGAGCCGATATTGAACAGACCGGCATGGATGGCGACGGCGACGGAAAGGCCTGTGAAGATGAAGCTGGTGGCATAGTACAGAGTAAAGCCGATACCCTCACCGCTGCCGAGAGCACCCTGCAGCAGCAGCACAAGGGCATCGAGCGGGCTCTCGCCGATGAACCAGACCACGAGGCCGGAAATCAGAAAAGCAACGATCAGGTTGAGGATGGGGATCAGGCCGTAATTGATCCAATTTGGAAGTGGAACGGAAGCAGTACTCATCAAGGCCTCATGCCGCAATGCCGGCCATCATCAGGCCGAGCGTTTGTTCACCGGCCTCAGCCGTTTTTTCACCGACGATATGCCCGGCGAACATGACAAGGATGCGGTCCGACAGCGCGCGGATTTCATCCAGCTCCACCGAAACCAGCAGGATCGCCTTGCCGGCATCGCGCATCTCGATGATGCGCCGATGGATGAACTCGATGGCGCCGATGTCGACGCCGCGCGTCGGCTGGCCGATCAGCAGCGCTTTCGGATCGCGCTCGATCTCGCGGGCGACAACGATCTTCTGCTGGTTGCCGCCGGAGAAGTTGGCGGTCTTCAGCCGCGCATTCGGCGGGCGGATATCGTATTTCTCGATCTTCTCGACGGCATCCTTGCGCATGGCTTCGAGATCGAGCATTCCGCCCCGGCCGTATTTGACGTCGCGGTGATAGCCGAGCATCGAGTTCTCGTATTCCTCGAACTTGAGGACGAGGCCCATGTGATGGCGGTCCTCGGGGATATGGGCAAGGCCCAGGTCGCGCAGGGCGGCAGGATCGGCCATGCCGATCGGCTTGCCGTGCAGATGGATCTCGCCTGAGGCCGGCTTGCGGATGCCGGCGATCGCCTCCAGCAATTCGGACTGGCCGTTTCCGGCCACGCCGGCGATCCCGACGATTTCTCCCGCACGGACATCGAAGGAGACGTTGTCGACCATCGTGACGCCGCGGCCATCCTTGACGGTCAGATTGCGTACCGACAGCAGGACGTCGCCGGGATTGGAAGCACCCTTCTCGACGCGCAACAACACGCGGCGGCCGACCATCAGCTCCGCGAGTTCCTCCACGGTGGTTTCCGCCGTCTTGCGGGTGGCGACCATCTCGCCGCGGCGCATCACCGATACCGTGTCGGTGATCGCCATGATTTCGCGCAGCTTGTGGGTGATCAGGATGATGGTCTTGCCCTGATCGCGCAGCACGCGGAGAATACGGAACAGATTGTCGGCCTCGGCTGGCGTCAGAACGCCTGTGGGCTCATCGAGGATGAGGATCTCGGCGCCGCGAAACATTGCCTTCAGGATCTCGACGCGCTGCTGCTGGCCGACGGGAAGCTCCTCGATCAATGTGTCCGGATCGACCTCCAGGCCGTAATCCTTCTCCAGACGACCAAGCTCGGCGCGCGCGGCTGCGACGCCCTTGGCGAGCAACGCGCCGCCTTCGGCACCCAGCATCACGTTTTCGAGCACGGTGAAATTATCGACCAGCATGAAATGCTGGTGCACCATGCCGATGCCGGCGGCGATTGCCGCCTGGCTATCACGGATGGCGATGGGATTGCCGTTGATGCGGATCTCGCCGCTGTCAGCATGATAGAATCCGTAGATGATCGACATGAGCGTCGATTTCCCGGCACCGTTTTCGCCGATGATCCCGTGGATCGAGCCTTTGGCGACGGTCAGGTTGATATCTTTATTGGCGTGGACAGCACCGAATTTTTTGTCGATGCCCACGAGCTCGATGGCAGGTGTTTGGCTCACTATAGGGGGCTCCAGAAACCAGATTCCGGATAAGAAAAGGGCGTATGACGTTTTGATCCGTCATACGCCCTTGTTTCATATCAGCTCTTCGGGCAGGCGTTGTCGGTCGTATAGTCGTGGACCTTGACGGTGCCGCCGATGATATCGGCCTTTGCCTTGTCGACCGCAGCCTTGATTTCCGGCGTCACGAGCGGCTTGTTGTTGTCGTCCATGGCGACGCCGACGCCCTCTTCCTTCAGGCCGAGCTCCTGCGTGCCGGGCGTGAACTTGCCGTTCTTGGCATCGCTGAACGCGTTGTAGACGGCGAGGTCGACGCGCTTGACGACGGAGGTCAGAACGGAGCCCGGATGCAGGTAGTTCTGGTTGCTATCGACGCCGATCGACAGCTTCTTGTTGTCGGCGGCCGTCTGCAGCACGCCGAGGCCGGTCGCGCCGGCAGCCGCGTAAACAACGTCGGCGCCCTGGTCGATCTGGTTCTTGGTGAGCTCGCCGCCGCGGACCGGGTCATTCCAGGCAGCGCCCGTCGTGCCGGTCATGTTCTGGAAGACTTCGATCTTCGGATTGGCAGCGCGTGCGCCCTGCTCGTAGCCACACTCAAACTTGCGGATCAGCGGGATGTCCATGCCGCCGACGAAGCCGACCTTGCCGCTCTTCGAAGACAGCGCAGCCATGACGCCGGCGAGATAGGAGCCTTCGTTTTCCTTGAACTTGACGGAGCGGACGTTCGGCAGATCAAGACTGTCGTCGATCAGCACGAATTCGGTCTTCGGATATTCAGCAGCAACCTTCTGGAGAGCAGAGGTCCACGCGAAAGAAACGGCGATGACCGGATTGAAGCCCTTGCTGGCAAAGTTGCGCAGCGCCTGTTCGCCCTGTGTGTCGCCCGTCGGCTCGAAGTCGCGATAGGCGATGCCGGTTTCCTTCTTGAACTTTTCAGCGCCATTGTAGGCAGCTTCGTTGAAGGACTTGTCGAACTTGCCGCCAGTTCCGTAGACGATTGCCGGCTTGATATCGGCCGCAAGCGCCGTTGCCGACATGGCAGCCAAGGCGAAAAGGGTCAGAAGGGATTTTTTCATGAGTTGCAGCCCTGTTGTTGCTATCTTTGTTGGGTCCTCCCGCAAGCCCGTTGGCCGGACATGTCTGCGGAACCGCCGGCCTCCCCCGAGGCCAAGCTGGCGCATCCTTGCATGGCTGCACGAAAAATTCACGAGAAATTTTTCAGTTGGTAAAGATTTGTGGGAATTGCCAAAAACCCGTCCAAAGGGGCCGATTTTTGAACAATTTCGCTCTCAAACTGCGATTTTATTAGCCAGCGAGGCGGTCGTCGAACGTCCGGCAGCCGTTGGTTCGGCGCTTCGCATTCCCTTTGCAAGACCGCCCGAGGGCGTTCCCGTCACTGCCAAACTCCCCAAAATGGCACAGGTCCCGACGGCTCTTGCATAGCGCTTCAGACACTGAAGCGACCGGCAACCGGCGGCCGCTTGTAGGCGACCATCCAAAGGAGCAGCGCGAGCACCAGGAAAACGGCAAAGGCCGGCTGGAACAGCAACCATTGCATCGCCAGATCATAGAATTGCGGATGGACATAATAGGAGATCATCGAGCGGAGCGTCGCCAGCGACGATGGGCTGACATCGTTCCAGGCATCGCCCATCGGGGTCATCACCACAGCCGATGCCGCGACCGACTGGATGGAATCGATGGTGCCGGCAATGACCGCAACCACCAGCGCGACAAGGCTGGCGAAACGCAGCAGGAAACGCATGAACCCCTCCGGATACTCAATTATCCTCGGCCATACACGTTTGGCCGGTCGCGTTCTTTTTCCGTCCTTCTGTTTAGATAGGTTGAGAATGGGACAAACGCAATGGAGGAGAAGCGCGTAGTTTTTTGTCCAGAAGTCAAAAAACTGTCAGATTCAGGTTGATCCCAGAAAATTCATCGGTATATATCGCGCCGTTCCCACGATAGCTCCTTTATCGGACGCGAAGTGCAGATGGACAGGTGGCCGAGTGGTTTAAGGCGCACGCCTGGAACGCGTGTGTACGTGAAAGCGTACCGTGGGTTCGAATCCCACCTTGTCCGCCATCCAACGCTACAGCGTGATGTAACTCTCTATCCTCCGCAATAACCGGCGATCAGCGTGCGCTCGAGAGCGTGCTCCGCATGGACCTGCGCAGCAGGAGCACCCCGCAAAATTGGAGGGCGCCAATGACCAGCGGCCCCGCGGATCAGCGTATAATGCACGCCGAACGCTGTAAGAATGGCATCGAGATCGGTGCCGTCGAAACCGTCATCCCTCGTCTTTTGATGACCGTTTCCTCGCGGCCGGGTGCAAAATGCAGTTCCCATCCAGCCTGAAACGGCAGCGCTGCGGCCGCTCCGCAAAGATCGCGGCACTGCGGCTCACCGACGATTGGGCCACGCGCCTACTCACGGCATGCACGCGCTCCGCCGAGGAGCTGGCACCGCCGGCACGGGATCTTTTCGAGCATCTGGCAGTAAAGTAACCACAGCGCCCTCTTGGAAAAACGAAGCAGGATCGAATAGGTTCGTTCGCGTTGCTGCCTGGAGGAGGCAGCGCGTTGGGAGGTCAGCATGGAATTTCAGGACGACGGTCTCGATCGATTCGAGGCGGAGGGCGCAGCGCCCTTGCCGCACGCAGAGACGGAAGGACACGTCGATCACGACGGCGCTCGCATATGGTATGCGGCCTACGGCAGCGGCGCCCCGGTGATCCTCCTTCATGGCGGGCTCGGAAACAGCGGTAATTGGGGCTATCAGGTGCCGGCGCTGATCGACGCCGCCCATCGCGTCATCGTCATCGACTGCCGTGGCCACGGTCGCAGTACGCGCGACATGCGACCCTACACCTACGAGCTGATGGCTACCGACGTTCTGGCCGTGATGGACAGGCTGGGGGTCCGAAAAGCCGCCATCGTCGGATGGAGCGACGGCGCCTGTACGGGTCTCATTCTCGCAAGAACCCATCCGGAGCGCGTTGCCGGCGTCTTCTTCTTTGCCTGCAACATGGACCCGAGCGGTACGAAGGAATTCGTGGCCACGCCGGTCATCGACCGCTGCTTTTCCCGCCACACCAAGGATTACACGGCTCTGTCGTCAACACCGGATCAGTTCGATAGCTTCGTTGAGGCTGTCGGCCTGATGCAACGAACGGAGCCGAACTATACCGCCACCGATCTCGCCGATATCGATGTGCCCGTTGCCATCGTGCATAGCGAGCATGACGAGTTCATCAAGCGCCAGCACGCCGATCACCTCGCGCGGCACATCCCCGGCGCGGAATTGATCCTTCTGACCGGCGTCAGCCATTTCGCCCCATTACAGCGACCAGCGCAGTTCAACGCCTCCCTTCTTCCCTTCCTTGCGAGGATTTCGGCCTGATATCAGATTCAGTTGCGCACGTCCGATTGTTGGAATAAATGATGATCATCATCTTATTCGAGACTCCCGAGACCGAATCGCCGCTGACAGGCCCTTCCGCCCCGGGGGAGCAACATCAGCTCCAGGCAGGATAATTTTATGACAGCGACCTTATTTTCACCACTTGCCGTCGGCCCCTATGAACTCGCGCATCGCATCGTCATGGCGCCGCTGACCCGCATGCGGGCGAGCCAGCCGGGCAATGTGCCTTCCGCACTGAACGCCGAATATTATGCGCAGCGTGCCACCCAAGGGGGGCTGATCATTTCCGAAGGCTCGCAGATTTCTCTTGCCGGACAAGGCATGCCGGCAACGCCCGGCATTCACACGGCCGAACAGATCGCCGGCTGGAAGGCGGTAACGGAGGCGGTCCATCGCAAGGGCGGCAGGATCTTCCTGCAGCTCTGGCATGTCGGCCGCATCTCCCATTCCTCGCACCAGCCGGGCGGTGCTCTGCCCATCGCCCCTTCCGCCATCGCCGCCAAGGGACAGGCTTTCACCGCTTCGTTCGAACGCGTGCCCTTCGAGACGCCGCAGGCGATCGACATCGATCTCATGCCGCTGCTGATCGACGTCTATGCGCAGGCGGCTGCCAATGCCAAGCAAGCCGGCTTCGACGGCGTCGAGATCCACGGCGCCAACGGCTATCTGATCGAGCAATTCCTGCAGGCGCGCACCAACCAGCGCGCCGACCAATATGGCGGCTCGATCGAGAATCGCACGCGGCTGCTGCTCGAAGTGGTCGAGGCGGTTTCCGGCGTATGGGGCTCGAACCGTGTCGGCGTCCGCCTTTCGCCCTTCGGCATCGCCAACGATAGCGGCGAGGATGACCCCTTGCGTCTCTACGGCCATGTCATTCGCGAGCTGGACCGGCTGCATCTTGCCTATCTGCATCTGATCGAACCGCGTGCCAGCGGGGCGGGCTTCGCTGAGGTCGACCACAAGAATGTGCCATCGGCGGCGGAGCTGTTTCGCCCTGCCTGGTCGGGCACATTGATCGCAGCCGGAAACTTCCGGCCGGAGACCGCCGAAGCAGCACTTGCCGCCGGGCATGCAGACGCCATCGCCTTCGGCCGGCTGTTTATCGCCAATCCCGACCTGCCGGAACGCATCCGTCGCGGGGCTCCGCTCAATCCCTATCATCGCCCGACCTTCTACGGCGGCGGTGCCGAGGGCTATACCGACTATCCAACGTTCGATGCCAGGGAGGCCGCCGAATGAGCACGCCAAGCGCCGTCATCGTCGGAGTGGGAGCAGAACAGGGATTGGGTGCCGCGCTTTGCCGGCTTCTGGCCGGCAAGGGCTATCATGTCATCATCGCCGGCCGCACACCGGCGAAGATCGACAAGGTCGCCGAGACCATCAAGGCATCCGGCGGCAGCGCCGAGGCCATCGAAACGGACGCAACGGACGAAGCCGCCGTCGTGCGGCTCTTCGAACATGCCTTTGCGCCGCGGGACGGCATCGCGGCGCCCGATTTCATCGTCTTCAACGCCGGCATCAACCGCCCGATCGGCTTTCGCGATCTGACAGCCGCCCAGTTCGAGGAGTTCTGGCGCATCTGCTGCTTCGGCGGCTTCCTCGTCGGGCGCGAGGCGGCCCGCCACCTCGTGCCGCTCGGCCGCGGCACCGTGATCTTCACCGGCGCTTCCGCCAGCCTGCGCGGCAAGGCGGGCTATGCGCAATTCGCCGCCGCCAAGGCGGGCTTAAGAATGATCAGCCAGAGCATGGCGCGGGAATTCGGGCCGCTCGGCCTGCATGTCGCCCACACCATCATCGATGGCGGCATAGACGGAGAGCGGCTGCGTTCCCGGCGGCCTGATATAGACGCCAGCGGCTTGCTCAATATCGACGCCATCGCCGAGAGCTACTGGCATATCCACCGCCAGCATCCCTCGGCCTGGACACAGGAGCTCGACCTGCGTCCCTACAAGGAAAATTTCTGAGGCCGGCAATCGAGGCACAGGCTAGCAATTCCGCGAGAGCGCTTTCGCGATGTTGAGAAATTTCGGCTGCGTGGCATCGCACTCGTTGCGACGCCACGCACTTGTTTCACTTTCAGCGTCAGGGGTTTCGCTGGGGATCGTGAAGGACCATGGAGACGGGCGGGACGGGCTACCGCGATACAGGCGACGAAGTCGGCCGAAAATGCCCCTCGCAGCAGCTCGATCCTTGTCCGCGCCCGAAGGCGGCTCGATCGCCTTCAGGTTTGCCGGATCACCCCAACGATCATTGTAAAGATCCCTGAAGAAATAGTTGGTCAGCATTTGGGTTTGCCTTTTTGAACCGATTCAATCCTATATCGGATTCATTGACTTGAATCGGTTCAATCCTACGCTTGAATGCTCCGTTGTCAAGCGGAATTGAACCGATACAATTTCCTGCTACTGTGCACGGGAACGAAAATGGAGAGGCTATTGGTCAAGGGTACGATCAAGCTTGCGGATGTCGCCAAGGCGGCAGGGGTATCGCAGGGAACCGCATCGAATGTCTTCAGCCGGCCCGACGTGGTGCGCGAGGAGGTGCGCGAGCATGTCCTTAAGACCGCCAGACAGCTCGGTTATGCCGGCCCGAGCCTCACGGGGCGGTTGTTGCGGGCAGGAAAGGTCAATGCGATCGGCGTCGCCGCCGTGGAGCCGCTCGCCTATTTCTTCGACGACCCATGGGCGAGAGCCCTGTTGGCGGCCGTGGCCCAGGTCTGCGATGCCAGCGGCACCGGGCTGGCGCTCGTTTCGGCCAAGGACCGGCAGAAGCTGGACTGGAACATCAAGAGCGCCCTCGTGGACGGCTTCATCCTGTTATGCGTGGAGGGCGGCGAAAAGCTGGTGCAGCTGACGCGCGAGCGGCAATTGCCCTTCATTGCCCTGGCATTGAACGACGATGATCCGTCGGTCGCGTCGATCGGCGTCAACAATGTCGCCGGGGCTGCGACAGCCGCGACGCATCTGGCGGAACTGGGCCACCGGCGCTTTGCCGTGCTTGCCACCGAATTCTCTTACGATCATGTCGGGCCGGTGGGCCTCGGCGAGATCGAGCGGGCTGTTTATTCGACCTCGCGCGATCGTGCCACCGGCTATTGGCAGGCGCTTGAGACATTCGGCATCCGACGCCAGGATGTTCCGATCTACGAGACGGATAACCACAAGACGAGCGTCGAGACGGGTCTCGAATATCTGTTCTCGGCGCCTGAGCCGCCGACCGCCCTCCTCGCAATGTCCGACCATATCGCACTGCTGGCCATGAACTGGCTGCAGGCACGGGGACTTTCCGTTCCAAGGGATGTCTCCATCATCGGCTTCGATGGCGTTCCGGAGGGCGGCATGGTGGAGCCGGGCCTCACGACGATGGCGCAGCCCTTTGACCAGATCGCGCAACGCGCGGTAAGGGCGGTTCTGGACGATGCCATGCCGATCGAGCGCGAGATGATCGACGTCACGCTCATCGTCCGTGGCAGCACGGCGGCGCCGAAGCTATGATGCCGCGACACTATCCGACACAGCGTCTCAGCCCGCTTGCTGCGCGCCGTCGACGGCTGCAGTACGCATCTCCATGAGCTGCCGGGCAGCGGCGGCGGAAGCGTCCCTGTCGCTTGCCACCTGCACGGTCGGGAAGGCGAACTGGATGCCGTTTTCATCGAAGGCCTGCTTGATCAGCGCCAGCGCGCTGCGGCGGATGACAGAGACGTCGTTGGGCTTGGCGGTGAGCGCCAGCCTGATTTCGATCGCGAAATCGCCGAACTGTTCCACGCCCTTCATCTTCAGCGTCTGGATGATGCTCGGCGCCAGTTCAGGATCGTCGAGCAGGCGCTGGCCGATATCCCTGATGATCCGCTTCATCTTCACCAGATCGGTATCATAGGTGACCTTGACGATGATCTTGTCGATCGCCCAGTCGCGATTCATGTTGTTGACCGCGCCGAGCGAACCGAACGGAATGGTCGCCAGCGGTCCGCGCTGGTGACGCAGCTTGACCGAGCGCAGGCTGAATGACTCCACCACGCCCTTGTGGTTGCCGCTTTCTATGTATTCGCCGACCCGGAAGGCATCGTCCCACAGATAGAAGACGCCGCTGATGACGTCCTTGACGATGGTCTGCGCGCCAAAACCGACCGCGACGCCGACGACACCGGCACCGGCGATCAGCGGCCCGATCTGGATGCCGAGCCCCGACAACACCATCATGATGGCGATGATGCCGATGGCAACCGCAAGGATATTGCGGAAGATCGGCAGCAGCGTCTGCAGCCGGGCGCGGCTCGCCTTCATCTCTTCGGAATCGCTGTCGGCGGGCAAGGATTCCATCAGCTTGGCGTCGATATAGGTTTTCATCAGGTGCCAGACGAGATCTGCGACCAGCAGGATGACGATGCCGCTGAGAACACCGCGCGCGATTCGCCCGATGATTGATTCGCTGCTGCTCATCATCGCGTGGGCCTCGACACCCAGCATCCGCCCCAGCCAGAGGGCCGCGAAGGTGATGATCAGTGCCCGCACGCCGCGATCGAGAAGCACGGCTGCCAACTTGCCGGCGCCGAAAATGCCATCGGCCGCATCATGCAGCGCCTCGATGGCACGCGTGGATACCGAGAGAACGCGCGGCAACAGGATCGCATAGATGCCGAGCCAGAGAAGGCCGTCGAAACCGGCGACCCACAGGCACCAGAGGGCCACGAAGAAAATCGTCAATAGCCAGGAAATCGTCTTCGCCCCACGTTCCTCCGGCGCGACGGGCCTTGACCACACGGCCGTCACGGCGATGAGAAACAGGCCGATGCCGAGCGCATAGCTGATGAGATCCCGGGCGCCGACGGAAAATTCGAGAGACGTGACGGCCTGCAGAACTGCCCAACCGCAGGCAAAATAGACAGCAAACAGCGTGCATCGCCGATACCAGTATCTCGCAACACGCCGCCGTTCGGCAATGCGGGCGGTACCGCTGTCCTCGTCCAGAACATCGTTCGTTCGGCGCATGGCGATCAACTCCATCAGCAGTTTGCCGATGGAAATGACGAGCCTGATGGAAACCAGCGCAATGACACAGGCTATGGCGAAGCTTTCGATGGCCGGCGGCCAGTCGAAAGCGAGCAGCGGAACCAGCGTCACCAGGGCGTGAATGATCGCAGGCACCACCCCGCCCAAAAACTGGAACCGGGCAGCCTGCAGCTCGGTCTCGATGCCGGCAGCCCTTTCGGTGCGACGCATGTGCTTGGTGTTGATGAAGCGCGCAACGGCGAGCTCTGCCACAAGTCCCATGAAAAAGAGGATCACGACCTGGATGATAATACGCAGGATACCAACCGCCCTGCCTTCTCTTTCGAGCTTTTCGGATGCCGTCATCACCTCATAAGGCAACGTCATCGCCGCGCCGGATACGACCTCCAGGTGATGCCGAGTATGACCAAGCATGCCGGAGAGGACGGACATCTGGTCACCGTCGGACGTTCCGGGAGCGCTGGCGGCGAGTTGATTGTTCAGCTGGACACCAAGCCATTGCTTGACCTCCGGTTCGTTCATCAGCTGAATGAGTTCGCGAACCTTTTCGGGCGGCGGCGGCGCCGGCTGTGGTGCAGCCGTGTTTTGTGCGAGTGCCGCAAGAGGCGCGGCCAATGCAAAAAGACATAAAAGCAGTGTCCTGATCGACAGCCTGCTACCCCCGACATTCTTCATATGCGCTGCCCTTCCCGCAATCGGGCCGCCGGCCCGTTTTTGCAGACTATACGCCTTTTTTATGCGGGCAAGCAGGCACTTACGCCCATGGCGCGATCGGCGCCGGCGGCATTGCCCCGGAGCGGTTGCCGCGCTAGGTTCTGCGGCAATACCGTTCGGTGCTCGGGGACGCGCGTGTTCAATTTCCTGAAAAAGCTCTTCGGTAAAGGCAAGCAACCCGAGCAGCGGCTCATGGCAACCGAACCGGTGGCCGCCACACCAGTCAAGACGCTCGATCTGAACATTCCAGACGAAGCTTTGCAGGACGAAGCCCGCTTTGCGGCCTATCTGCAGGAACGGCTGCCGTTTTTCGGCGACCTGATCGGGATCGACTACGATGCCGCGGCCGGCAGCCTGACGCTGCACAGCCGCAATGGCGACACGATGACGAAATTCCTGAGCAATGCGTTGCTGGCGCTGCGCGAGAAGCGCGGACAAGCCCGCGCGCAGGCGCTGATGAACTATCTCAACATGACCGAAGTCATGGATGACGGCGGCGAACTCGCCAAGGTCCTGCCGGTCTTGAAGGCGCGCGACTTCGTTGACGTGGCGCGGCAACAGATGATCCAGGCCGTCAAGGACGAACCCGACCCGCCGCAATTCGTCTATCTCGACGAGGCGGAAAACCTGATCAAGCTCTTCGCCGTCAACGGCGAAACCACGGTCAGTTACGTGATGTCGACGGCGCTCGAAAGCTGGGGCATCGACGCCGACGAACTTGCCGTGCTGGCACAGGCCAACCTGCAGAAACTTCTCGACAAGACCGGCGTACGGATCGCCAAGCGCAGCCAGTTTCAATATGTCGAGGTGGACGGCCAGTTCGAATCCAGCATCGCTTTCCTGCCGAATTTCTGGGCGCAGGTGCAGGAGCAATCCGGCGGAGCGGCGCCGATTGCGGCCTTTCTTTCACGCGACAAGGTTTTCTTCACCCATGAAAACGACACCCTGGGCCTGCAGCTGCTGGAGCTGATCAGCGCCGATCTCAGCGAGGTGCCTTACGTTATTTCGCCGGATCAGTATCGTTGGGAGAACGGCAGGTGGACGCTGTTCAAGCGGGTCGCGCCGATAGCGGCAGCTAAGCTCCACTAAAGCGATCAAGCTTTGAACGGAATCGCGCGATCATTCTAGAGCGTTTTGTTTCTTTACGCATTCCAGACGGAAAACTGCTTCGCACTTTTCCTGGAAACGCTCTACACCAGCACTTCGTGATCGATGCGATCTTCTGCGCCGAAGAACTTCAGATAGCGCTCGACTTCCGCGGGCTCGCCTGTCGCCTTCTGCGGATTGTCCGAGAGCTTGACCGCCGGGCGGCCGTTGGCCTCGATGACCTTGCAGACGATGGAAATGGGGCTGAGGCCCTTGAGTTCGGTCGGCGCGCAGCCAGCGAAATCATTGGTAAGATTGGTGCCCCAGCCGAAGCTCATACGGACGCGGCCGTCGAAATGCTTGTAGGTATCGATGATCGCATTGACATCGAGGCCGTCGGAGAAGATCAGCAGCTTCTGGCGCGGATCGCGGCCCATCTTCTTCCACCAGTCGATGATCTTCTCGCCGCCTTCGATGGGCGGCGCGCTGTCGGGACGGAAGCCGGTCCAGTCGGCCACCCATTCCGGTGCATCGCGCAGGAACGAGGCGGTACCGAAGGCATCGGGCAGAACCACCAGAAGGTTGCCGCCATAGAGGCGGTTCCAGTCGCGCAGCACCTTGTAGGGCGCCTTGCCGAGCTCTTCGTCATTCTTGGCGAGAGCGGCTGCGACCATCGGCAGCTCATGTGCGTTGGTACCGACGGCTTCGAGATCGGAATCCATGGCGAGCAGCACGTTGCTCGTGCCGGTGAAAGCATGGGGCACGCCTTCCTTCAGCGCCTCGACGCACCAGCGCTGCCAGAGAAAGCTATGACGACGGCGCGTACCGAAATCGGAGATGCGCAGGTGCGGCAGCTCCCTCAACCGCTCGACCTTTTCCCACATCTTCGCCTTGGCGCGCGCATAGAGCACATCGAGCGTGAATGGACCGAGCGCCTTCAGCGCCGTGCGCGAGCGAAGCTCGTTGATGATGGCGAGCGCCGGGATTTCCCACATGGTCGTTTCCTTCCACGAACCGTGGAAGTCGAGAATATACTGGCCATCGCGCTTCGACAGCTCATAGTCCGGCAGCTGGAAATTCGACAGCCAGGCGAGGAATTCCGGCTCGAAGATCTGGGCGCGGCCGTAGAAGCTGTTACCCGCGAGCCAAATCATCTCCTTCTTGGAGAGCCTGAGCGTGCGGGCGTGATCGAGCTGTTCGCGCAGTTCCCTCTCATCGATCACCTCGGCAAGCCGGACGCTCTTGGTGCGATTGATCAAGGAGAAGGTGGCGTCGACATCCGGATAGAGCTTCCAGATCATCTGGAGCATGAGAAGCTTATAGAAATCCGTATCGATCAGGCTGCGGATGATCGGATCGAGCTTCCAGGTATGGTTATAGACGCGGGTGGCGATATCCGTCTTCGTCATGTCGTTCCTGCCCCGTCTCCTGCGCTCCGGACGTCATGCTTGCCGCCCGCCGACGCGTCGGCACGCGTATGTGGTGCCTGTTATCAAAAAATGTTGAGCGAAAGTCCAGTCACTGAAAGAAAATTGATGCCAAAGCGACCGCACCGCTTTTGAACATGCACGGGCACGGCTGAACTGTGCCCATAGCTGCCCATGCCGAACGATATAGTGGTCGGCAGAGGTCATTCCAGCGGGGCTTAGAGCGGTTTAGCGATTCATGGAATCGCCGAACCGCTCTATCTGTTTATTTTTACGCAATTCCGGACGGAAAACCGCTGCGCACTTTTCCTGGAGTTGCTCTAGTAACCCCGGCCGCGATCCACCAGATGCAGCAGCGGCTCACCGCGTTCGAAGCGGGCGATCTGTTCCTCGACATAGCGGAACAGCGCTCTTTCCTCCGACATGGCGGAATCATGCGGCGTGATGATGACATTTTCCAGACCCCAGAGGGGATCGTCCGCCGCCAAAGGCTCGACTGTAAAGACGTCGAGCGACGCGCCGCCAAGCACGCCAGTCCCGATCGCCGAGGCGATATCGGCCTGGACCTGGCTCTTGCCGCGGCCGGCATTGATGAACACCGGTTTGCCGAGCGCACCGTCGCGTCGGAGCCTGGAAAAGAGCGAGGCGTCGTATAGCCCCGTTGTTTCCGGCGTCAGCGGCAGCAGCCCGACCAGAATATCGGTCCGCGCGAGAAAGGCATCCAGCTCGCCGGCATCGAAGGTTTCCATGCCATCGATCTGTTTCTTGTTGCGGGACCAGCCGATGACGTTGAAACCCATGACCTTCAGCTTGGCGGCGGCATCGCAGCCGAGAACGCCAAGGCCCATGACGCCGACGGTGACATCACCTGCCTCGGGGCCATCCTGCGGAACCCAGACGCGCTGGCGCTGGTTCCTGAAATGCCCCGGAACATCGCGCAGGTGCATAAGGCATTGCATCACGACCCATTCGCTCATGCGCACCGTCAGGCTGCGATCGACGAAGCGGACGATCGGTATGTCCGGCAGGCCGGCAATCGACATCATCGAATCGACACCGGCGCCCCCCGAGAAAATGACCTTGAGATTGGGCGCACGCTCAAAAAGGTCGGCATCCGGCTTCCACAGAAGCGCATAGTCGACATGGCTCAGATCCACACCCTTGCTCGCGGGATCGGCGAGATTGATGCTGCCGCGATCGGCAAAGGCGGTCTTCAGCACTTTGGCGATCATAGCGGGATCGAATTTGAGGTCGACGAGAACGGGGCTTTTGGCCGGCATGGCGATTGTCTTTATTGCTGGATAGTGGCGGTGGGCACCGCCTCGATGTTGAAGGCGGCGGCGAGAAGCGCCTTGGTATAATCCTCTTTCGGCGCGCGGAAAATATCGGCCGAGGTGCCCTGCTCCACGACCTTGCCGAAGCGCATGACGATCAGCTCGTTGGCGAGCGCCTTGACCACCTTCAGGTCGTGGCTGATGAAGAGGTAGGCAAGGTCATGCCGCTTCTGAAGGTCGCGCAGAAGGTCGACCACCTGCGCCTGCACGCTCATGTCGAGCGCCGAGGTCGGCTCGTCGAGCATGACGAAGCGCGGCTTCAGCACCATGGCGCGGGCAATGGCGATGCGCTGACGCTGGCCGCCGGAGAATTCATGCGGGAAACGCCAGCGGGTCAACGGATCGAGGCCGACTTCCTCCAGCGCCCAGCAGACGCGCTTGTCCCGCTCGTCCGCCGAAAGCGACCGCTCATGCACCTTGAGCCCCTCGGCGATGATTTCGCCCACCGACATGCGTGGGCTCAGAGAACCGTAGGGGTCCTGGAAGACGACCTGCAACTGGTTGCGGAGCGGCCGCATCTCGCGGAAGGAATAGCCGGCTATGTCCTTGCCGACGAAGGCGATGCGCCCCTGGGAAGAAATGAGCCGGGCCAGTGCCAGGCCAAGGGTCGTCTTGCCGGAGCCGGATTCGCCGACGACGCCGAGCGTCTGGCCGGCCCGGAGCTTGAGATCGATGCCGTCGACGGCTTTGACGTGATCGACGACCTTGCGCATGAAGCCCGCCTTGATCGGGAACCAGACGCGGATATCGCTGCCTTCCATGACCACGGGCTTGCTGGCATCGCCAAGCGGCGGCTCGCCGCGCGGCTCGGCGGCAAGCAGGTGACGGGTGTATTCATGCTGCGGCCGGGTGAAGACATCCTCCACCGGACCGGTCTCGACGATGTGGCCCTTGGTCATCACGCAGACGCGGTCGGCGAACTTGCGGACGATGCCGAGGTCATGGGTGATGAACAGCATCGACATGCCGTGCACGCCCTTGAGATCCCGCAGCAGCTCTAGGATCTGCGCCTGCACCGTCACATCGAGCGCGGTCGTCGGCTCGTCGGCGATCAGCAGCTCCGGACGGTTGGCGAGCGCCATGGCGATCATCACGCGCTGGCGCTGGCCGCCGGACAGCTCGTGCGGATAGGCCTTGAGACGCTTCTCCGGCTCACGGATACCGACCTGGTTCAGGAGCTCCAGCGTGCGGCTGCGGGCGGCCTGGCCGCTCATGCCCTGATGCAAGGCCAGGATCTCGCCGATCTGCCGTTCGATCGAATGGAGCGGATTGAGCGAGGTCATCGGCTCCTGAAAGATCATCGTGATGTCGTTGCCGCGCACGGCGCGCAGCTCGTTATCCGACGCCTTCAGCATATCCTTGCCCTTGAACAGGATCTCGCCCGAGGGGTGGCTGGCGGCCGGATAGGGCAGCAGCTTCAGGATGGAATTGGCCGACACGGATTTGCCTGAGCCGGATTCGCCGACCAGCGCCAGGACCTCGCCCTTTCTTATATCGAACGAGATGCCATCGACCGCGGTCGAGGTATTTCCGCCCTGGTGGAAGGCGACGGACAGATTGCGGACGGACAGCAGGGGAGTGGAATTCTCGCTCATCGGAACGTCTTCCTCGGATCGAAGGCGTCACGCACGGCCTCGCCGATGAAAATCAGCAGCGACAGCATGATCGACATGGTGAAGAAGGCCGACAGCCCGAGCCATGGAGCCTGCAGGTTGGATTTGCCTTGGGCGATCATCTCACCCAGCGACGGCGAGCCGGGCGGCATGCCAAAGCCTAAGAAATCGAGCGAGGTCAAGGTAGAAATCGAGCCTGACAGGATGAAGGGGACGAAGGTGAGCGTCGCGACCATGGCATTCGGCAGCAGGTGCCGATACATGATGGTGAGGTTGTCGACGCCGAGCGCCCGGGCGGCACGAACATATTCGAAATTGCGCGCCCGCAGGAATTCGGCGCGCACGACGCCGACGAGACCGACCCAGGAAAACAGCAGCAATATGCCGAGAAGGATGAAGAAGCCGGGCGGCAGGACGGACGCGATGATCAGCAGGATATAGAGCACCGGCATCGACGACCAGATCTCGATGAAGCGCTGCATCAACAGGTCGGTCCATCCGCCGAAATAGCCCTGCATCGCGCCGGCGCAGACGCCGACGACAGCCGAGCAGATGGTGAGCACCAGACCGAACAGCACCGATATGCGGAAGCCGTAGATCAGCCGGGCCAGCACATCGCGCGCCTGGTCATCGGTGCCGAGCCAGTTGAAATTGCTCCAGTTGCAGTTCGGGTCGGCAACGCCTCCCGCATAGCCTGAGCAGCGCTGCTCCTTGCTCATCATCCAGAACGGCGGGGTCGGCGCCGACTTTCCTTGGGGAAGGTTGGAATTTGCCGTCTGATAGGAATAGTGGATCGGCGGCCAGAGCATCCAGCCATTGGCATTGATCTCGTCCTGAATGTCCTGCGCGCGGTAATCCGTCTGCGCCAGGAAGCCGCCGAACTTCTCTTCGGGATAATCGACAAAGATCGGCGTCAGGATCTCGCCCTTGTAGGAGACCAGGATCGGCCGGTCGTTGGCGATGAACTCGGCGCCGAGGGTGAGGACGAACAGAACGAGGAAGATCCAGAGCGACCAGTAGCCACGGCGGTTCGCCTTGAAATTCTCCCAGCGGCGCACGTTGGTCGGCGAGAACAGCCCCTTGCGCGGCGGCTTTACCGTCGTCGGGGTTGCCGGAGGGTTGGCTGCATCCATCACACATCCCTCCGTTCGAAGTCGATGCGAGGATCGATCCAGGTGTAGATCAGGTCGGAAACGAGGCCGACGACGAGGCCGAGCAGCGAAAAGATGAAGAGCGTCGCAAACACCACTGGATAGTCGCGCTGGACGACGGAGAGATAGCTGAGGCGGCCGAGGCCATCCAGCGAGAAGATGTTCTCGATCAGCAGCGAACCGGTGAAGAAGGCGGAAATGAAGGCGCCGGGAAAGCCGGCGATGACGATCAGCATGGCGTTGCGGAAGACATGGCCATAGAGCACGCGCCGCTCGCTCAACCCCTTGGCGCGAGCGGTGGTGACATATTGCTTCTTGATTTCCTCGATAAAGGAATTCTTGGTGAGCAGCGTCGTGGTGGCAAAGGCGGCGAGCGACAGCGAAATCAGCGGCAGCACCAGATGCCAGAGATAATCGAGGATCTTCTGCCACCAGTTGAGATCGGCGAAATTGTCGGAGACGAGACCACGCAGCGGGAACCAATCGAAGAAGGAGCCGCCGGCAAACAGCACGATCAGCATGATGCCGAACAGGAAGCTCGGGACGGCATAGCCGATGATGATGATGCCCGAGGTCCAGACATCGAAGGTCGATCCATCCTGCACCGCCTTGCGGATGCCCAGCGGGATTGAGATCGCGTAAGAGAAGATCAGGATCCAGATGCCAAGCGAGATCGACACCGGCAGTTTTTGGCCAATGAGGTCGATGACCGACGTGTTGCGGAAGAAGCTTTCGCCGAAATCGAAGCGGATATAGTTCCACATCATCTGGCCGAAGCGCTCAAGCGGTGGCTTGTCGAAACCGAACTGTTTGTCGAGCTTGGCGATCAGCTCGGGATCGAGCCCCTGCGCGCCGCGATATTTCGAGCCGCTGTCCTCAACCGCCTGCTGCGCGAGCATGTCCGTGCCGCCCGAAAGCCGGCCGGTGGCGTTGTCGCCCTGGCCGGTCAATTGCGCGATGACCTGCTCGACCGGACCGCCCGGCGCAAACTGTACGATGGTGAAGGAAATCGCCATGATGCCGACGATGGTCGGGATCATCAGCAGCAGGCGTCTGAGGATATAGGCGCCCATTAGCCCATTGCTCCCTCGCAGAGGGACATGTCCCGCCTCGCCTCAATCCGTCCGTCGTTCAATTCACATTCCCTTCCGCCGCATACAGACCGGCGCAGTCATTTCAGTTTGAAACTTGCGAATCAGCCTTCGCATTTGGAGGCAGCAAGCCCCCTATTGCAAGAGAGCCTCACTTTCCGGCGCTTTTCGACCACCATACGTCCGGGAAGCCGATGGAGTAGTAAGGAAGTTCCGGAAGATGTTCGAACTTGTCCCAATAGGCGATCCTGGTCGTCGTCCCGTAGAAAGTGGGCAAAACATAGTGGTGGGCGAGCAGCACGCGATCGAGTGCCTTGGTCGTCGCTTCCTTCTCCGCCACGTCCTTCGCGAGGATCACTTTCTGGATGAGGTCGTCGATGCCCGGGTCGGCTATTCCGGCGTAGTTGCGCGATCCCTGGCGGGCGGCGGAGGCGGAGCCCCAGTATTCGGCCTGCTCGTTGCCGGGGTTCAGCGTCTCCGCCCAGACGACCCAGATCATATCATAGTCGAAGCTGCGGATGCGGTTGATGTACTGCGAGGGATCGACCGTCCTGACGCTGGCATCGATGCCGATGCGCTTCAGGTTCTGTACATAAGGCAGCACCGATCTTTCCAGCGAAGGATTGTTCAGCAAGAGTTCCAGCGAAAACGGCTGGCCGCTCTGCGCGTTCACCATTTTATTGCCCTTGAGAATCCAGCCCGCGTCCTTGAACAAGCCAATAGCCTTGCGAAAATTATCGCGCGCCTTTTGCGGGTCGCCGCCGACGGGATTGGCATAGGGCACGGTAAAGACATCGGCGGGCACCTTGTCCTTGACGCTGTTCAGAACATTGAGCTCCTCGCCTTGCGGGAGACCGGAGGAGGCGAATTTCGTACCGAAAAAGAAGCTGTCGACACGCGTCAACTTCCCGAAGGAAAGGGTTCGGTTGAGCTCCTCGAAATCGTAAACGTAGTTCAGCGCCTCGCGGACACGCTCGTCCTTGAATTGCGCGCGTCGCATATTGGGAACGAGCGCCTGCATGATGCCGACCGAGCGCAGCGTGTTGGGTAGTTCCTCCCGCTTGATGCGGCCGTCCTTGGCAGCTGGAAAATCGTAGCCGGTCACCCAATGGCTTGTGGAATTGTCCTGCCAGTAATCGATGACGCCGCTACGAAACGCCTCGAACGCGACGTCGTAGTCGGAAAAATAGACATAATTTATCGCGCCGAAGTTGTTCGTGCCGATATTGACCGGCAGGTTCTTGCCCCAATAATCGTCGCGCAGTTCGTAGCGGATCGAAGAGCCAGGCTGGAAGGAAGCAATCTTATAGGGACCCGACCCCATGACGGGCTCGAGCGTGGTGCGCGAGATATCGCGCGGCTTGCCATCGGGGCCATTTGCTTCCCACCAGTGTTTCGGCAGAATGGTCAGTTGGCCCAGGATCGAGGGAAGTTCGCGGTTGCCCTTCTCATTAAAACGGAAGGTAACGTCGCGCTCACCGGTTTTCTCGGCGCCCACGACATGGGCGTAGTAGCTTGTGACCATCAGATTGAGTTCTTTGGTTTTCTCAAAACTGAAGATCACATCCTCGGGCGTTACCGGCGTGCCGTCGGGCCACTTCGCTTCGGCGCGCAGCCGAAACGTGGCGCTCGAAACGTCATCCGGATAAGAGACGCCCTCGGCAAGCAAACCATAGGAAGAATTGGCCTCGTCATCGGCTTTCTTCAGCAACGTATCATAGATCAGCTCTGTCCCCTCGGCGATATTGCCCTTCGACAGGACAGGATTGAAGGTGTCAAACGTGCCGCTGCTCGACAGCTTCACCTCGCCGCCCTTCGGCGCATTCGGATTGACGTAATCGAAATGCTTGAAACCGGGCTGGTATTTGAGATCGCCGAGAATGGCCGTGCCGATGCGGAATTGCGGCTCTTCGGCTTTCGAGGACGCTGGCAGGGCCAGCAGGCACATGAGAGAAACAACCAAGCCTGCTTTCAACCGCGTCAATGCCATTCATCATCTCCTGATGCTTTTCCTAGAATCAGCATAAGCCAAATGAGGGCAAAAAACAGGACGCAATTGCTCACCTCTTCCCTCCGCAATCGTTTGGCAGCTCTCGAAATCAGGTTTTGGAGGTGGCTTCTTCGAGACGCCGGCGCAGCATCAGGCGCAATTCGCTGACGACGCGTTGGTCCTCTTTGGCGTCGGGTTCGTTGGCGACGGCCGCGGCGATGCGCAACAGTTCGAGGACGATACCCGACATCAGCGTGATATCGTCCGATATCGACGGCTCCGCTCGCCGCAAGACGGCGGCGATCAACTCTTTCAATTCCGCACGCGAGCGCATCTTCCGGTCTTTAGGGATATCGCGGCGCGCGGCAAGCACAGGAAATTCCGGAAATTCTTCGATAAATGCGCCAAGCGCATCGAAGATCGCTTCGCCGCTATCGGCTGCGGAGAGGCCGGAACTGCGTTCCGCCAGGTTCTGAAGACCCGCCTTCAGCCGCTCCAGGCGATCGATATGCAGCGCCTCGGCAAGCAAAGGCTTGGTCGGAAAGAATTGATAGAGCGAGCCGATGGAGGATTGCGCCTCGGCCGCGATCTCAGTCATCGTTGCGGCTTCATAACCCTTCCGCGCAAAGACCCTTGCGGCCGCTTCCAGCAGGACGACGACACGATCATGGCCGCGCTGCCGCTTCGGGGTGCGCGTCTTCAATTCTTCACTTGATTTTTGTGAGGCCATCCTCATATTTCCATTGTGAGGATGCCCTCATGTTTCTCTCGGAGCCCCAAATGCCTCTTTACGACCCCCGGACCACCGCGCTTATTTCCATCGACCTGCAAGGCCTCGTTCTCAGCCTGCCGCTTGCCCCCTATTCCGCTCAACAGATCGTTGCGAATACAGTTGCGATCGCGAACAAGCTGAAGGCCGATGGCGGAACCACCGTTTTTGTAACGGTTGGATTTTCCTCGGACTATACCGACGCTGTCAATCAGCCCACCGACGAAACCTTCGCCCTTCCCGCCGGAGGCTTGTCGCCGGCCGCCCTGGCGGCACCCATCGAAATCGCCGCGCTGACGCCGGATGTCGCGATCGTCAAACGCCAATGGAGCGCCTTCTACGGCACCGAACTCGATCTGCAGCTTCGTCGCCGCGGCATCAAAACGCTGATCCTGACCGGTGTCGCCACCAATTTCGGCGTCGAATCGACGGTGCGCGATGCCCATGCGGCAAATTATGCCGTCATCGTCGCTGAGGACGCGGTGACGACTTTTTCCCAGGAAATGCAGGATTTCGCCTGCACGAAGGTATTGCCGCGACTGTCGCGCATTCGCAAGACGGAAGAAATTCTAGCAAATTGATCCGTCGGAGGTGACGGCCTAAGCGGGCGGCGGGCGGTCGTTCATCAGCCAGCGGCGATTGAACGTGGATTACCCTCGCTTCCTTTTCAAGGTAATCTCGCCGCAAATCACCTCGGCTGACGCCGACCGCCTTTCAAGGATATGCATGGTTTCGCTCCTGGTTCGCACTTTCCAAACTATCGGCCAAACTATCGGCAAATTTTCCCTCATCGCCACGATCAGCACGGGTCTCATTGCCGGCGATGCGCTGGCGCAGCAGGCGGGGCCGACGCCCGGCAGTGCCAAGGCGATCTTCGGGGCTGTGACGCTGCCGACGCAGGGACCGACGCAATCGATCGGCTTTTATGCCAAGGGCTGCCTTGCCGGTGCCGTGGCGCTGCCCACCGACGGGCCGACCTGGCAGGCCATGCGCCTGTCGCGCAACCGTCGCTGGGGCCGGCCTGACATGATCGGCCTTCTCGAGCGCCTGTCACGCGATGCGGCAAAGCATGACGGCTGGCCGGGCCTGCTTGTCGGCGACATCTCGCAGCCGCGCGGCGGCCCGATGTTCAACGGCCATGCCTCGCACCAGATCGGCCTCGATGCCGATGTCTGGCTGACGCCCATGCCTCCGCACAAGCTGACGGTCGCGGAACGCGAGACCCTGCCCTTCACCTCGATGCTGGCGAAGGACAAGTTCCTGACCATCAACGACAGGGTCTGGACGCCGGCGCATGCCCGCCTGCTGATGCGCGCGGCCAGCTACCCCGAGGTCGAGCGCATCTTCGTCAATCCGGCCATCAAGAAAAAGATGTGCGATACATGGACCGGCGACCGCAGCAATCTCGGCAAGCTGCGCCCGGAATATGGACATGACTCGCATTTCCATATCCGTATCCGCTGCCCGGCCGGCTCGGTCGGCTGCACGCCGCAGGCGCCTGTTGCGGCCGGCGACGGCTGCGACAAGACGCTCGCCTGGTGGCTTGGCCCCGAACCGTGGGCAAAGCCGAAGCCCGACACGAAGCCGCCTGCAAAGCCCCGCGAGATCATGGTTTCGGATCTGCCCAGGGCCTGCCAGGCCGTGGTGGCCGCGCCGCCGGTCGCTTCCGTTCGTGCTGCCACCTATGGCGCCACGGGTATCGGCGCGTCCGCGGAAACGGAGACGATGCCGATCTCCGGCAATACGCCGCCCGGCCAGATCCCGCAGCAGTGAGGCTCGGATGGTCCTTGCCGGAGCGGCCTTTCAAAACGCCTCCCCTTGGTATAGAAGGCGGATAAATCGATTGAAAGTACTGGGTGGAGCAAGAGTTTCATGGCCGGCGGCAAAAGCATCGCGCTGATCGCGCACGATCAGAAAAAGGATGCGATGGCGGAGTTTGCGCGGCGTAACCAAGCCGCCCTTGCCGATTGGCATATCGTCGCGACCGGCACGACCGGCGGCCGCGTGCTCGACGCCTGCCCTGATCTCAAGGTCACCCGCCTGAAAAGCGGGCCGCTTGGCGGCGACCAGCAGATCGGTGCGCTGATCGCCACCGGCGAGATTGACATGCTCGTCTTCTTCATCGACCCCCTCACCCCGCTGCCGCACGATGTCGACGTGAAGGCATTGACGCGGCTTGCCGTTGTCTACGACATTCCGATGGCGCTCAACGAATCCACCGCCGAGCGGCTGATCAAAACACTGAACCATTAATCCGCCTTGCCGGCGGCAGACCACGGACCTGGCCATGCCCGAGCTCAATCACAGCGATGCCCCCCTGCCTTTTCCGATTCTCATCGGCGATATCGGCGGAACCAATGCGCGTTTCTCGATCCTTGCCGATGCGAATTCCGAACAGGAGCATTTTCCTGTCGTGCAGACGGCGAATTTCGAGACGATCGACGATGCGATCAGGCTGATCCTCGAAAAGAGCAAGGTCCAGCCCCGCGCCGCGATCCTTGCCATGGCCGGCCCCGTGCAGGGCGATGAGATTCCGCTGACCAATTGCGACTGGGTGATCCGCCCGAAGACCATGATCGCCAATCTCGGCATCGAGGACGTGCTGGTCATCAATGACTTCGAGGCGCAGGCGCTGGCAATCGCCGACGTTGCCGACGAGCATCGCGAAACCATCGGTGAGACGGGGGACAGCATGGCCGCCTCGCGCGCCGTGCTCGGACCGGGCACCGGGCTTGGCGTCGCCGGCCTGATCCACACCCAGCATCAGTGGATACCGGTGCCGGGCGAAGGCGGCCATATCGATCTTGGGCCGCGCACGGAACGAGACCTGCAGATCTGGCCGCATCTGGAAGCCATTGAAGGCCGCATCTCGGCCGAGCAGATCATTTGCGGTCGCGGGCTGCAGAACCTCTATCATGCCATCTGCAAGGTCGACGGCGTCGAGCCGAGCCTGAAGGAGCCCGCCGATATCACCACCCATGCGCTTGCCGGCACCAATGCGCAGGCCGAGGAGACGCTGACGCTCTTCGTCACCTATCTCGGTCGCCTTGCCGGCGATATCGCCATGATCTTCATGGCGCGCGGCGGCGTCTATCTTTCCGGCGGCATCTCGCAAAAGATCCTACCGGCGCTGCAGAAGCCGGAATTCCGCGCGGCCTTTGAAGACAAGGCGCCGCATACCGAAATGATGAAGACGATCCCGACCTATGTCGTCGTCAATCCGCTGGCTGCGCTTTCCGGCCTTGCGGCCTACGCCCGCAAGCCGTCGAGCTTCGGGCTTGCGACCGATGGCCGCCGCTGGCGGCCTTGATCGCTTCCAACAGCCGATGGCGCATCGAAACTACCGGCGCGTTATGCCTTTTTGAAGAAGCCGCCTTCCTCTATAATAAGGTCGGCTCCGAGATCGGCCTTAACCAGTGCCGCAGGCCATCCCTAGCCAAAGCCGTCCTAACTCTTTATAGAGCCGCGGCAGCATGTGCCGTGCGCGGCTCACTTGGTTTGAGACAGGAAACCGATTTTTGAAGTCGCCCACCACGAAAAAGACCGATATCGACAGCGAAGCCATTACCGTTGTCCTGAAGCGCGTTATAGCTGAAAACGGCCGTGATCATGTCTGGGGCTATTCGGTCGCAATCTTTTGCCTCGTTGTCGTCGCAGCATCCACAGCAATGATGGCCTTTGTGATGAGGCCGATCGTCAACGGAGCCTTCTACGAGCGCCGCGCCGAAGTCATGTGGCTGATTTGTCTTGCCATATTTGCGGCTTTTATAGCGCGTGGTTTTGCCGGCTATTTTCAATCGGTCATTCTGTCCAAGATCGGCAATGACATCATTGCTCGCTATCAACGGCGCCTCTATGCGCATCTGATGACGCTGTCGGTCGGTTTTTTCAGTGAAGCGCGCTCGGCTCAGATTGCCGCGCGGGTCAGCCAGAACGTTTCCGGCATCCGCGATGTGATGAACCTCGTCATCACGTCTACGGCGCGCGACTTTCTGTCATTCGTCTTTCTGCTCGGCAACATGGTCTATCAGGACCCATTGCTCAGCCTTATCTTTTTCGTCATTGCCCCACCTGTCTTTCTGGCCTTGCGCCACATCTCAAGGCGCCTGCGCGCCGTCACGCGCGAGGCGGTCGTTCTCAACAGCCGCGTGCTCGGCGCGATGCAGGAAACCATTCAAGGCATTTCCATCGTCAAAGCCTTCACGATGGAGCCCGAACTCGACCGCAAGATCAACAAGCTGATTACGGCGGCAGAGAATCGGCAAAACCGTATTGTTCGCATTTCCGAGCGTAACGGCCCGCTGATCGAAACGGTTGCCGGCTTTGCCGTCGCCGGTGTTTTTGCCTATGCCGCCTACCGTTCGATTTATGAAAATGTGCCGCCAGGCGCAGTGTTTTCCTTCATCGTGTCACTGCTTTTGGCTTATGATCCGGCCCGCCGCCTCGCGAAATTGCAGACGCAGCTTGAACGCGCGGTCGTCAATGCACGGATGATCTACGAACTGCTCGACATGGAGCCGCGCCAGCGCGATCTGCCCGAAGCCAAGGCGCTGGTTGTCACCGAGGCCCGCATCGAATTTCGTGGCGTCCACTTCGCCTATGGCGACGATACTGTTCTGGACGACGTGAGCTTCGTTGCCGAAGGCGGACAGACGACGGCGCTCGTCGGCCCTTCCGGCGCCGGCAAGTCCACCGTCATCAATCTCATTCCGCGCTTCTACGACCCGAAGGCCGGTAGCATCTTCATCGACGGGCAGGATATCAGCCACATCACCAAGCAGTCGCTGCGCCAGCATCTCGCCTACGTCTCGCAGCAGCCCTATCTCTTCGAAGGCTCGATCCGCGACAACATCCGTTATGGCCGCCCTGACGCGACCGACGCGGAGATCGAAGAGGCAGCCCGCCTCGCTTACGCCCATGATTTCATCATGGCGCAGTCGCAGGGCTACGACACGCCCGTCGGCGAAAACGGCGTGACGCTTTCCGGCGGCCAGCGGCAGCGCCTGTCGATCGCCCGCGCGCTGGTGCGCAACGCGCCGATCCTCCTGCTCGACGAGGCGACCTCCGCGCTCGACACGGAATCGGAAGCGGCCGTGCAGAAGGCGCTGGACGAAGCCATGAGCGGCCGCACGGTCGTCGTCATCGCTCACCGCCTGTCGACCGTCGTTCGAGCCGAGAAGATCATCGTCATGCAGAATGGGCGTGTCGTCGAAGAGGGCAACCACGAGACGCTTGCGGAGGCCGACAATGGCCTTTACGCTCGCCTCAACAACCTTCAGCGGCCGGCCGTTTCCGGCAACTCCCGCAAATAAGACGATAGAGACGACATGAGCGACGATGCGATGAAGCTGGTGGTGGTTGGCGCAGCGGGCCGCATGGGGCAGGCTCTGATCCGCCTCATTCACGCCACCGAGGGCCTGACCTTGCATGCCGCCGTCGCGCGTCCCGGCTCCGTTTTCATCGGCAAGGATGCCGGCGAGATTGCCGGGTTGGGGCCGATCGGCGTTCCCGTCACCGACGATCCGCTTTCC
Source organism: Rhizobium sp. SG570 (assembly GCF_012275345.1). Taxonomy (NCBI): domain Bacteria; kingdom Pseudomonadati; phylum Pseudomonadota; class Alphaproteobacteria; order Hyphomicrobiales; family Rhizobiaceae; genus Rhizobium; species Rhizobium sp. SG570. The sequence continues at coordinate 313,842 of NZ_JAAZQI010000006.1, forward strand.
GCCTTTCTGCATGCCGAAGGCGTCATCGATTTCACGACGCCGGCAACCAGCGTCACCTTCACCGGGCTTGCCGCGCAGGCGCGCATCGTCCACATCATCGGCACGACCGGATGCACGGCCGAAGACGAAGCCAAATTCCAGGCGGCGGCCCGCCACGCCCGCATCGTCAAATCGGGCAATATGGGCCTCGGCATCAACCTTTTGAGCGTGCTCGTCGAGCAGGCGGCACGCGCCCTTCCCTCCGCCGATTGGGATATCGAAGTGCTGGAGATGCATCACCGGCACAAGGTGGATGCGCCCTCGGGTACCGCGCTTCTGCTCGGCCAGGCCGCAGCCAAGGGCCGCGGCATCGATCTCGATGACAATTCCGTGCGCGTGCGCGATGGCCATACCGGCCCGCGTCCGGCTGGCACGATCGGCTTTGCGACCCTGCGCGGCGGCGGCGTGGTCGGCGATCACTCGGTCATCTTCGCCGGCGAGAGCGAGCGGCTGACCCTGTCCCACAGCGCCGGCGACCGTTCGCTGTTTGCCCGGGGCGCGCTGCAAGCCGCTCTCTGGGCGCGTGACAGGAAACCCGGCTTCTATTCCATGCTCGATGTTCTCGGGCTCTCCACACGTTGACCTGATCCTGGAGCGGATCGGCATGGAACTGCCGATCCGCTCCAGCCTTTTATTGTCTCGCAATTCCGGACGGAAAACCGCTACACACTTTTCCTGGAATTGCTTCATTAAGGAGAAATTTTATGAGCGGTACTCTCGTCCTCGTTCGCCATGGCCAGAGCGACTGGAATTTGAAGAATCTCTTTACCGGCTGGAAGGATCCCGATCTGACCGCCCTCGGCATCGAGGAAGCCAAGACGGGCGGCAAGGCGCTTGCCGACTACGGCATCAAATACGACATCGCCTTCACGTCGGCCCTCGTCCGCGCCCAGCACACGCTGAAGATCATCCTTGATGAAATCGGCCAGCCCGGACTCGAGACTATCAAGGATCAGGCACTGAACGAGCGCGACTACGGCGATCTCTCCGGCCTCAACAAGGATGACGCCCGAGCCAAATGGGGTGAGGAACAAGTGCACATCTGGCGCCGCTCCTACGACGTGCCCCCGCCCGGCGGCGAAAGCCTGCGCGACACCGGCGCCCGCGTCTGGCCCTATTATCTGACGGAAATCCTGCCGCGCGTGCTTGCCGGCAAGAACGTGCTGGTCGCCGCCCATGGCAACTCGCTGCGCTCTCTCGTCATGGTTCTCGACCGATTGAGCAAGGAACAGATCCTGGCGCTCAACCTCGCGACCGGCGTGCCGATGGTCTACAAGCTCAAGGCCGACTCCACCGTCGCCTCGAAGGAAGTCCTTGGCGACATGTCCGGCGCGCATTGAGCGTCATCTAAACTAGCTATCTCCGAAAAGCCCCTCACCCTAGCCCTCTCCCCGTTTGGCGGGGAGAGGGGACGACCTCTCTTGCGGCAAATTCTTGACTCTTATTAGGTTGAGAAGCGACGGAGGGTGCGTCTTTCCCCTTCTCCCCGCCGGCAGGGAGAAGGTGGCCGACAGGCCGGATGACGGGCCGAGCCCCAACCTCAATTCTCGATCGTGAAACGCACCCTGTCGGCGGCGAAGCGGGAGATCGAGTATTGCACCGGCACGTTGTCGAGATCGGTGTTCAGCGCCTGTGTGATCAGGACGATGGCGCCGGGAGATAGCTGAAGATCGGCGAGATCGCTCTCGTCGGCATGGGTCGCGGTAATCTCGGTGATGACGCGCACATAGTCCGGCACGCCAAGCTCCCGAAACGCCTTGGTGATCGATCCCGTCGCCCGGTAGATCTCGGCGATATTGCCAAACCGATCCGCCGGGAACCAACTGGTGGCGCGCGATACCGGACGGTGATCCGCTTGACCGAGCGTTTCCAGGCGCACGAGTGGCGTACCGGTCTTGATCTTGAGGTGCCGGGCCACCTCCGCGCTCGCTGCCTCGTCGCTCGTCGCAAGCAGGACGCTGCGGGTCTCGCGCACCTGATCGCCGATGCCCTGCGAGAAACGTGTCCGCTTCGAAATCGGGAAGCTCAGCCGCTCCTTGCGCTCGATCAGCGTACCGCGCCCCTGCACAGCCCTGACGATGCCTTCCTGCGCCAGCGCGGCGAGCGCGCTGCGAATGGTATGCCGGTTGACCCCGAACTGCAGCGCCAGCGTCGTTTCCGGCGGCACCATGCCGCTTTCGTCGAAGTCGCCGTGATTGATCGACATCCGTATTCGGTCGGCGATCTGCCGCCAGAGCGCCACGCCTGTCTGCCTTTGTATCCTCTGCCCTGCCATTTCGCCCACTCGCCCTGTCACACGCTTGTCACGACTCACTAATAGATATAAATCTATCTTGTATGGTTGTCTATATCAATAGACATTTAGAGGAAGGCGCGATGAATTCAGCACAAAGGCAGGAAGCAGCCGCACAGGAGCGTCGGGAGCGCAAACGTGTTGCCGATCTTCTGGCACAGGCCCAGCGCGACGAGCTCGACGCAGCCTGGGAAGCATTGCCGAGCAAGCCGACGGTACAGCCGGTGCGCGGACCGGAAACGGGGCTCGTCATGGTGCGCGGCCGCATCGGCGGCGGTGGTTCCCCCTTCAATCTCGGCGAGGTCACGGTGACCCGCGCCACCATCCGGCTGGCATCCGGCACCATAGGCCATGCGCATGCACTCGGCACGGATCGCGAAAAGGCACGGCTTTCGGCCATATTCGATGCCCTCTGGCAGCAGTCGGCCACCAAGGAATTCGTCGAGAAGGCGATCCTGCAGCCGGTCACCGAGCGCATCGCAGACTATGATCGCAAGCGCGCGGAGGAAACGGCCGCTACCCGCGTCGATTTCTTCACCATGGTTCGCGGAGAAGACTGATGAGCTTCACTACCTCCACCTTCGGCAATGATGCATTGATCGGCGGCTTCACCGACCCGGTTTTCGATGCACAGAGCGTCTTCAAGATGACGATGGACGCGATGGCGCGGCCGGGCATCCTGCAGACCGTGACAGCCGATATTGCACCGCCTGCCCCGCTTGGCATCGCTGCCGGCGCGATCGGGCTGACGCTTTGCGACCATGATACGCCGGTCTGGCTCTCCACCAGCCTTGGACGGTCGAGCCTGCCGGAATGGCTGAGCTTTCACACCGGCGCGCCCATCATCCAGGAACGGCTGGAAGCGATGTTTGCCTTCATCGAGGCCAGCATGGCGCTTTCCTCCTTCAACCAGTTCGGCATCGGCACCCAGGAATATCCCGACCGTTCGACGACGCTGGTGCTGGAAGTCGAAAGCCTTGAAGGCGGCAAGGATCTGGCACTTTCGGGTCCCGGCATCAACGGCGTCCATATGATCGCGCCCAGGGGCCTGCCGGATGCATTCCTGCGCATCTGGACCGACAATCGCGCGCTCTTCCCGCGCGGCGTCGATCTCGTTCTGACGGCCGGCCGGCAATTCCTTTGCCTGCCGCGCACCACCAAGATCACCGCGACGGAGATGTGACATATGTATGTTGCCGTAAAGGGTGGCGAAGCCGCCATCGCCAATGCTCACCGGCTACTGGCCGACCGTCGCCGCGGCGACCGTTCGCTGCCGGCTGTTGGCATCGACCAGATCGTCGCGCAGCTGGCGCTTGCCGTCGATCGCGTCATGGCCGAAGCCTCGCTCTATGACCGCACCTTGGCAGCCCTCGCCGTCCGCCAGGCACGCGGCGACATGATCGAGGCGATCTTCCTGCTGCGCGCCTATCGCACGACGCTGCCGCGCTTCGGCTATTCCCAGCCGCTGGACACGGTGGCGATGAAGATCGAGCGCCGCATCTCCGCCACCTACAAGGATCTGCCGGGTGGCCAGCTTCTCGGCCCGACCTTCGACTATACGCACCGCCTGCTCGATCCGAGCCTTCTGACCGACGAGCAAGTGGACGAGCCGATGCAGCGGCCGGCCGAAGAGGGCCGCGTCATGCGCGTTTCCGAAATTCTCGATCAGGAAGGGCTGATCGAAGGCGACGGCGTCATGCCGGTCGATCATGAAATCGGCGACCTGACGCGCGAGCCGCTGGAGTTCCCGATGACCCGCGACCTGCGCCTGCAGGCGCTCGCCCGCGGCGACGAAGGATTCCTGCTGGCGCTCGGTTATTCGACGCAGCGCGGCTACGGCCGCACACATCCCTTCACCGGTGAAATCCGCATCGGCGAAGTGGAAGTGGAATTCGAGGTGCCGGAACTCGGCTTTGCCGTGTCGCTCGGCCGCATCCAGGTGACCGAATGCCAGATGGTCAACCAGTTCAAGGGCTCCGCCAAGGTGCCGCCGCAGTTCACCCGTGGCTACGGGCTGGTCTTCGGCCAGAGCGAGCGCAAGGCCATGGCCATGTCGCTCGTCGACCGGGCGCTGCGCGCCGAAGAGCTTGGCGAAGACATCACGGCGCCGGCACAGGACGAGGAATTCGTTATCTCGCACTCTGACAACGTGCAGGCGACCGGCTTCGTCGAACATCTGAAGCTGCCGCACTATGTCGACTTCCAGGCCGAACTCGACCTGGTGCGGCGCATGCGCCGCGAATTCGAAGCCGCCCGTGACAGCGGCATGGACCCGATGACGGAGGCAGCCGAATGACCGAACTCGCCACCTATAATTTCGCCTATCTCGACGAACAAACCAAGCGGATGATCCGCCGCGCCATCCTGAAAGCGATCGCCATACCCGGTTATCAGGTGCCCTTCGCCTCGCGCGAAATGCCGATGCCCTACGGCTGGGGCACCGGCGGCGTGCAGCTGACGGCGGCCATCATCGGCCCGCAAGACGTGCTGAAGGTCATCGACCAGGGGGCTGACGACACGACAAACGCCGTCTCCATCCGCGCCTTCTTCCAGAAGGTCGCCAATGTCGCGGTGACCACCCGCACCGATGAGGCAACCATCATCCAGACGCGCCATCGCATCCCGGAAGCCAAGCTCGGCCCCAATCAGGTGCTGGTGTATCAGGTGCCGATCCCCGAGCCGCTGCGTTATCTGGAGCCGCGCGAGACCGAGACGCGCAAGATGCATGCGCTCGAGGAATACGGCCTTATGCATGTGAAGCTCTACGAGGATATCGCCCGCAACGGCCGCATCGCCACCACCTATGCCTATCCGGTCAAGGTCGCCGGACGCTATGTGATGGACCCGTCGCCGACGCCGAAATTCGACAATCCGAAAATGCATCTGTCGGATGCGCTGCAGCTTTTCGGCGCCGGTCGTGAGAAGCGTATCTATGCCGTGCCGCCCTATACCGAAGTCGTCAGCCTCGACTTCGAGGACCATCCTTTCGAGGTGCAGCGTTTCGACAAGCCCTGCGCCCTTTGCGGCGCCGAGCAGGTCTATCTCGACGAGGTGATCCTCGACGACAAGGGTGGGCGCATGTTCGTCTGCTCCGATACCGATTTCTGCGAGGACCGCCGCGCCCATGGCCATGTTGGCCCTATGCTGGCGCCAAATGGGCTCGCAGCCGATGGATTGCCTGATAGCAAGGAGGCCGCCGAATGAGCGACACACCGCTTCTGAAAGTCAAGGACATCTCGAAATTCTACGGCAGCCGCATCGGGTGCCGCGACGTGTCCTTCGATCTCTGGCCCGGCGAAGTGCTGGCCATCGTCGGCGAATCCGGCTCCGGCAAGACGACGCTGCTCAACTGCATCTCGACGCGGCTGCTGCCGACAACCGGCAGTGTCGAATATCATATGCGCGACGAGACCTATCGCGACCTGTTCCGCATGAGCGAGGCCGAACGGCGCTTCCTGATGCGTACCGACTGGGGCTTCGTGCATCAGAACCCCGCCGACGGCCTGCGCATGACGGTTTCGGCCGGCGCCAATGTCGGCGAACGGCTGATGGCGATCGGCAACCGCCACTACGGCAACATCCGCAACACGGCCATCGACTGGCTAGAGCGGGTCGAAATCGATGCCGACCGCATCGATGACCAGCCGCGCGCCTTCTCCGGCGGCATGCGCCAGCGCCTGCAGATCGCCCGCAATCTGGTGACCGGGCCGCGCCTGGTGTTCATGGACGAACCGACCGGCGGCCTCGACGTTTCGGTGCAGGCACGCCTGCTCGATCTCGTCCGCGGCCTCGTCAACGATCTCGGCCTGTCGGCGATCATCGTCACGCATGATCTCGCCGTCGCCCGGCTTCTGTCGCATCGCATGATGGTGATGAAGGATGGGTACGTCATCGAGCAGGGCTTGACCGACCGCGTGCTCGACGATCCGCGCGAACCCTATACGCAACTGCTCGTCTCTTCGATCCTGCAGGTCTGAGGAAGTATCATGGCAACCCCACTCGTCGTTTCCGAAGTCTTCAAAAGCTTCATCATGCACCTGCGCGACGGCATCTGCCTGCCTGTCGTCGCCGACGTCTCCTTCTCTGTCGCCTCTGGCGAATGTGTCGTGCTCGGCGGCCCCTCCGGCATCGGCAAGAGCTCGCTACTGAAGATGATCTATGGCAACTATGCCGTCGACAACGGCCAGATCCTCGTTACGCACAACGGCAAGATCGTCGATCTCGCCACCGCCGATCCCCGCACCGTGCTCGAGGTGCGCCGGCAGACCATGGGCTATGTCAGCCAGTTCCTGCGCACGGTGCCGCGCGTCCCCGCCCTCGATGTCGTCGCCGAGCCGCTGCTGGCCCGCGGCGTCGCACCCGCTGACGCCCGCGAAAAGGCGGCCGGCCTGCTTGCGCAGCTAAACCTGCCGAAAGAGCTTTGGCAGTTGCCGCCTGCCACCTTCTCCGGCGGCGAGCAGCAGCGCGTCAATATCGCGCGCGGCTTCATTACCGACCACGCCATCCTTCTGCTCGACGAACCCACAGCCTCGCTCGACGCCAAAAACCGAGCCGTCGTGGTCGACATGATCGAACAGAAGAAACAAGCGGGCGTCGCCCTTCTCGGCATCTTCCACGACGAAGAGGTGCGCGAAGCCGTCGGCAGCCGCATCCTCGATGTTTCGCAATTTTCGCCGAGAAAGGCTGCCGCATGAGCCGCAAGCTGGGCGAAATGCCCTTCATCAGTGCCTCGGCCAGCGTTAGCAAATCGACGCTCGGCCGCTATACCGAAGTGTCCGACCGCTGCCGCATCGATGAAACCGAGCTCGGCGACTATTCCTACATCATGCAGGACGGCGCCGTCTGGTGCACGACCATCGGCAAATTCGTCAACATCGCCGCGGCCGTGCGCATCAATGCCACCAATCATCCGACATGGCGGGCAACGCTGCACCATTTCACCTACCGTGCCGCCGACTATTGGCCGGATGCCGATATGGAAACGGACTTCTTCACCTGGCGGCGCGATCATCGCGTCGTCATCGGCAACGATGTCTGGATCGGCCATGGCGCCACCATCCTGCCTGGTGTCAAGGTCGGCAACGGCGCTGTTATCGGCGCGGGTGCTGTTGTCTCCAAGGATGTCGCTCCCTATGCGATCGTCGGCGGCGTGCCGGCCAAGCTGATCCGCGAGCGCTTCACCGCCGAGGTCGGAGCGCGTATGGATAAGCTATCCTGGTGGGATTGGGATCACGATCGCCTGCGCACGGCGCTTGCCGACTTCCGCGCCCTTTCCGGCGAAGAATTTCTGGATCGCTACGGCGCCTGAGGACATTTTCTGCCCACATCGGGCTTGCATGGGGCCGACAGGCGATCCAGCCTCGGGCGATCTGTCCAGCCCGAGACCAAGGGAGCCTTCTCTTCATGGCAAAGCAGTTTTCCAGCATCGATGACCGGCTGCGCGATTTCATCGCGCGGCAACACATCTTCTTCACGGCATCCGCGACCGCGAATTCCCGTGTCAATGTTTCGCCGCGCGAAACGCTGTGCCTGCGCATCATTTCCCCGAACACGGCCATCTACCTCGATCGCACGGGCAGCGGCAACGAAACGTCGGCCCACATGAAGGCCGACGGCCGACTGACCATCATGTTCTGTGCGATGGAAGGGCCACCGATGATCCTGCGTCTTTACGGCCGCGGCAGGATCATGCATCGGGCATCGCCAGAATACCGGGAATTGCTGCATGACCACTACGCCGGAGACGAGCCGCTGGGCGCACGGCAGATCGTTTGGCTGGACATCGATCTCGTGCAGACGTCCTGCGGTTTCGGCGTGCCGCTGTTTTCCTATGAAGGCGAAAGACCAAGCCTCGATCAGTGGGCCAAGGCCAAGGGGCTTGATGGTATTGAGGAATACCGGCGCGAGAAGAATGCCCTTAGCATGGATGGTTTGCCGACGGGTTTGTTTGACGGCTAAAAGTAACCAAATCCGTCAGCCGGCTAATCATATCGAATAGCCGCCGATTGTAACAGCACTTACACAAAACTGACATTGGAGCTTCATGAAGCGAGACTAATGCGTTGCCTTGTGCTTGGCGTGCGCCCCTTGAAACTCCCTTCGAGGCAAGGGTGTGCGCCCGTTCATAGCGTCGGGTCGAATGCATTTTGCCGATCCAGGGCAGCCGCGAAAGGGAAGCTTCATGTTCGAACTCAGGAATGTCTCACGCCGGTTTGGCAACAAGCTCGCTGTCGATTCCGTGACTTTGGACATTCCGCAGGGACAGATGGTCGGCGTCATCGGCCGCTCCGGCGCCGGCAAGTCGACGCTGCTGCGCATGATCAACCGCTTGGCCGACCCGAGCTCCGGCTCCATCCATTTCTCCAGCGTCGAGGTCTCCAAGCTCAGAGGCCGTGCGCTGCGCAACTGGCAGCGCGACTGCGCCATGATCTTCCAGCAGTTCAATCTCGTTCCCCGCCTCGACGTGCTCACCAACGTCATGCTCGGCCGCCTCAATCAGCGCTCGACCGTCATGAGCCTCCTTTCCGTCTTCACCCGCGAAGAGCGCATCGAAGCCATCGCGGCGCTGGAGCGCCTCGGCATCGAGCAGACGGCACTGCAGATGGCCGGCACGCTTTCCGGCGGCCAGCAGCAGCGCGTGGCCATCTGCCGCGCCCTCATGCAGCAGCCGAAGATGATGCTCGCCGACGAGCCGATCGCCTCGCTCGATCCACTCAATGCCAAAATCGTCATGGACGCGCTGCGCGACATCAACGAGCGCGAAGGCATCACCGTCATCACCAACCTGCATACCTTGGATACGGCCCGCAACTATTGCGAACGCATCATCGGCATGGCGGCCGGCCGCGTCGTCTTCGACGGCAAGGCGGCTGATCTCACGGCTGCAGCCGTCAAGGAAATCTACGGAACCGACAAGGACGGCGCCGGCATCGACGAAACCATGACGTCGACATCAATCAATTTCGCCGATCCGGCCGCGCAAGCCGCGGCCAGCGAATCTGCCGGCCCGCAACCGCTGGCACTGGCCGGTCTCTGAGAGAGGCAGCCGGGATCGAGAGCCCGCGTCAAGGGCACATTTTTTCTAGACCGAAGGCATCCGGGGACACCGGTTAATCAGGAGACGAACCCAATGTTGAAGAAGACCCTTCTCGCAGCCACGGCGCTTCTCGCGCTCGTTGGCGGCGCTGCCGCTCAAGACCTCAAGGAATTCCGAGTCGGCATTCTCGGTGGCGAAAACGAAGCCGACCGCCTGCGCAACTATGCCTGCCTCTCCGACCACCTGAAGAAGGAATTCGGTTTCGAGAAGGTATCGCTGTTCCCGGCCGCCGACTATGACGGCGTTATCCAGGGCCTGCTCGGCGGCACGCTCGACTTCGCCGAACTCGGTGCTTCCGGCTACGCAGCCGTCGCCATCAAGGACCCGAAGGCCGTCACCCCGATCCTGACCACGCAGCAGGCAGACGGCTCGACCGGCTACTACTCGATCGGTCTCGCCCTCAAGTCTTCCGGCATCAAGACCATCAAGGATGCCAAGGGCAAGAAGCTCGGCTACGCCGATCCGGACTCGACCTCTGGCTATCTCGTTCCGCTGACGCAGATCCCGAAGGATACCGGCGCTCCGAACGACAAGTTCTTTGCCTCGACGCAGTTCAACGGCGGCCACGAGAACAACCTGCTCGCCGCTTATGACGGCAAGGTCGACGTCGCCGTCGACGACTCCTCGGGCCTCGGCGATTTCAAGGACGGCTACACCTCCGGCACGTTCCGCAAGGAAGTCGACAAGGGCGCCGTCGACCCGAACAAGCTCGTCGAAGTCTGGCGTTCGCCGCTGATCCCGAACGGCCCGCTCGTTGTCCGCAACGCGCTCGGCGACGCATGGAAGACCAAGCTGACCGACTTCTTCCTGAAGCTCCCGACGACCGACGCCAAGTGCTTCTCGGCTATCGAAGGCGGCGACTTCAAGGGTTACGTCAAGGTCACCCCGGACTTCTACAACGCCGTTATCGACGTTCGTAAGGCTGCCATCGGCGGTTGATCCGCATTCTGAATACGGGGCGGCCGGCAACGGCCGCCCTTTTGCTATCACAAGGGCAGAATTCATGACGATTGCCGATACGCAGCTGAAGATGCAAGCAGCGCCGCAGAGCGCTCGGGATATCGGCGACGCCTGGAGCAAGATGGTGGCGCGGCGCCGCCTCTATACCGGCATCGGCCTGCTCATTCTGCTTGTTGCCTTCGTCAGTTCCGTCCGCTTTGCGGACGAAAGCAATGCCGGCCACTTCTTCGACCGTCTGCCGCATCTCTTCGACTTCCTGAGCTGGCTCATCCCCAAAGACTGGGCCGATGTCTACCGCGCGCTCTTCGATCTGCCGAGCCCCAACGGCGCCAATGGCGTCGGCGGCGAGGAATTCAACTTTCCGCTTGGCCGAGTCTATGTCTGGGGCGATTTCTATATTCCCGAATATTTCGAGCTGATGATCATCACGATCAACGTGGCGCTTGTGTCGACCATCATCGGTTTCGTCTTCGCGCTGCCGCTCAGCTTCCTTGCCGCGCGCAACCTGTCGCCTTCCAATCCCGTCCGCCTGGTGACGAAGCGGGTCATGGAATTCCTGCGTGCCTTTCCGGAGATCGTCATCGCCGGCCTGTTTTCGGCGATCCTGTCGATCGGGCCGATCGCCGCCATCATCGCCGTCGGCCTGCACACGATCGGCGCGCTCGGCAAGCTGTTCTACGAAGTCGCCGAGAATATCGACATGAAGCCCGACGAGGGCATGCGGGCCGTCGGCGCGAGTTGGACGGAGCGCGTCCGGTTCGGCGCCCTGCCGCAAGTGATGCCGAACTTCATGTCCTATGCGCTGTTGCGCCTCGAGATCAACGTTCGCGCCTCCACCATCATCGGCGCCGTCGGCGGTGGCGGTATCGGCGAGGAGCTGAAACTCTCAATCTCGCGCGGCTTCGGCGCCAAGACCGTGGCGCTCGTGCTGCTGCTCTTCGTGACCATCATCGCCGTCGACCAGTTTTCCGCATGGCTCCGCCGCCGTCTCGTCGGCGAACATGCCTTCCTTTTGCAGCATTGAGGTTCCCATGTCCGTCATCGACGCCGGCCGTATGCAGGAAATCGAAGCGCGCTACCCGGAGATCCTTCACCGGTCGTTCCGCCAGCGCTTCGGCGCGCTGATGATCTTCATCGGCGTGATCCTCTATGGCTTCTATGCGGTATGGTTCTTCGACCTGCCGAAAGTCATCGCGGAAGCGCATTGGGAACGCGTCGGCATCTATCTCAGCGAATGGATCAGCTACGACGTCCAGCCGGAATTCCGCATCTCCGGCGACAAGATCACCATCAAATATCCGCGCTTTTCGCCTCTGGGCGACAACCCCAACCCGGATTGGGTGAAGACCGCGCCCGACGGCAGCATGACCGTTTCGGTCAGCGGCACCAGCCGCATGGTCACGATCACCAAGACGCAGGCCATCGTGACGGCGCATGGCGTGACCATCCCGATCGATATCACCGGCGACATGCCGAAGATCGTCGGCTCACAACCCGTTCCCAGCTGGATGACCGTCTATGACGATAATATCCTCGCGAACATGGGTTTTGCCGGCGACGTCAGCATTTCCACGGACCGCGTGAAGATCCGCAAGCGTTTCATCGGCTGGGCCAATTTCGTCTTCGATACGCACTCGCCCTTCTTCGACAAGCCGGCCAGCGAAGTCATCAGCCTGATCGTTTCCGGCCCGCGGCTGGAGCCGGACCAGTCCAACCTCTCGCTGGCCTTCGACAATATCTGGAACAACGGCGCCTGGCAGCACGGCGATGTCTGGACCAAGCTGTTCCAGACCATCGTCATGGCCTTCCTCGGCACGTTGCTCGGTTCGCTCGCGGCCTTCCCGCTCGCATTCCTGGCCGCCCGCAACATTACGCCGAACCGGCTGCTCAATCAGGTGCTGAAGCGCTTCTTCGATTTCCTGCGCTCGGTCGACATGCTGATCTGGGCGCTGTTCCTGACCCGCGCCTTCGGCCCGGGCCCGCTCGCCGGCAGCGGCGCGATCTTCCTCACGGAGACCGGCACGCTCGGCAAGCTCTACTCCGAAGGTCTCGAAAACATCGACAACAAGCCGCGTGAAGGCGTGAAGTCCACCGGCTCGTCGACGATCCTCGTGCATCGCTACGGCATCGTACCGCAGATCGTCCCCGTCATCGTCAGCCAGACGCTTTATCAATGGGAATCCAACGTGCGCGGCGCGACCATCATCGGCGCCGTCGGCGCGGGCGGTATCGGCCTGAAGCTCTGGGAAGCGATGCGCACAAACGCCAACTGGGAAAACGTCGCCTACATGGTGTTGTTGATCCTGCTCGTGGTCTTCCTGTTCGACGCCGCGTCCAACGCTCTGCGCTCGCGCCTGATGGGCACACGCGTCAAATAAAAAGCCCGATATAAATCGAAATGCATCATCATTTTGTCACGGGAATCCGATAGCGCAGGCGCGGCAAGATCGCATCGATCGAGCCGGGTTTAGCCGGATTCGATAGGTTGCTGCCTTGCCGCTCTTGCGGTTTGTCGCAAATCACCCAACAGTGTCGCGCGCAGCCGATTTTTCCAAGGAATACAGCCTTGCGCTATGCTCTCTATTTCACGCCGCCCAAAGACGATCCGTTGACGTCGCTTGCTGCCCTCTGGCTGGGTCGCGATGCTTTTTCCGACGAGATTTTTTCCGACAAGGCCATCGGCCCGGTGCCGGAAGGCCATGCCGAACTGACGGCCGATCCGCGCCGCTACGGCTTCCATGCTACGTTGAAGGCGCCCTTCGAACTCGCCGCCTCGGTGAACGAGCGCGATCTGCTTGAGGTTGCCGCCGATTTCGCGGCCCGCACGAAGGCCTTCGTCATTCCTGAGTTGGTTCTTGGCCAGCTCGGCCATTTCTTCGCCCTCGTGCCCGGCTCGCTTTACCAGCCCCTGCAGGATTTCGCCTCGCGGGTGGTCAAGACCTTCGAGCCGTTCCGCGCGCCGCTTTCGCAATATGATATCGCCCGACGCAACCCGGAAGGAATGACCGAGGCGCAGCGCGCCAATCTGCTGCGTTGGGGCTATCCTTATGTTAACGACGAGTTTCGTTTCCATATGACATTGACGGGGCGCGTCCCCGCCGAGCGCCAGGCTGAAATGCACGAGGTGCTGCGCGAACGCTTTGCCGACCATACCGGCAAGCCGCTCGACATTTCCGGTCTCGCCATCTTCGTCGAAGAAGAGCGCGGGGCACCCTTTACCGTCCGTTCCTGGCTGCCGCTTGCCGGCGCCTAAAAGTGAAAGACCTTACATGACCAAAGAAACCGTCCTCTCCAATGCCCGCATCGTCCTTGAAGACAAGATCGTCCAGGGCTCCGTGCTGATCCGCGACGGTCGCATCGCCGGCATTTCCGAAGGCAAGTCCGATATCGGCGAGGATTTCGAGGGCGATTTTCTGATCCCGGGCCTGGTCGAGCTGCATACGGATCATCTGGAAGCCCACTATTCGCCGCGCCCCGGCGTACGCTGGAACAAGACGGCGGCCATCCAGGCGCATGACGCCCAGATCGTCACCTCAGGCATCACGACGGTGTTCGACTGCCTGCGCATGGGCTCCGACGAGGACGGCGGCTTCGAAAAGGGCGAGATGCGCGATATGGCCGACGCCATCCAGGCGGCACAGCGCGAGGACCGGCTGCGCGCCGATCACCTGATCCACCTGCGCTGCGAAGTCTCCTCCGACAACGTCCTCGATCACTTCCAGGATTTCGAGAAGGATGACTATGTCCGTCTGGTCTCGCTGATGGACCATGCGCCGGGCCAGCGCCAGTTCCAGACCATGGATCAATATATCTTCTACTACCAGAAGAAGCGCGGCCTGAGCGACGAGGCCTTTGCCCGCTTCGTCGCCAAGCGCCAGGAGGAATCGGCCAGATACGCGACACCGAACCGCGACGCGATCTCCAAGGTCTGCTCCGAGCGCGGCATTACCGTTGCCAGCCATGACGACGCGACGCTCGCCCATGTCGACGAAGCCATTGCCTATGGTGTTCGCCTGGCGGAGTTCCCGACCAGCGTCGATGCGGCGAAGGCGTCGCATGGCGCAGGCATGAGCGTGCTGATGGGCGCACCGAACATCGTGCGCGGCAAGTCGCATTCCGGTAACATCGCCGCCCGCGATCTCGCCGAACTCGGCGTGCTGGACGTGCTTTCCTCCGATTACGTGCCGCTCAGCCTGCTGCATGCACCATTCATCCTGGCCGATGAAGTCGAAGGTATTTCGCTGCCGCAGGCCATTGCCATGGTGACGGCAACGCCAGCGAAAACCGTCAGCCTGAGCGATCGCGGACGCATCGCCGAAGGCCTGCGCGCCGATCTGGTGCGCGTTCGTCGCGATCACGGCGTGCCGGTCACGCGTTCGGTGTGGCGGGAAGGACGCCGGGTCGCATGAGCGCTGACGCCAACATCAAGCCGGCTAATGACCGTCTGCCCGATAACGCAGCTGGTATCATGGCCGTTGTCGTTGGCCCGAGCGGTGCTGGCAAGGATACACTGATGAACCTCGCCGCCCGGCATTTCGCCGGCCGGCCGGACGTTCATTTCGTTCGCCGCGTCATCACCCGCGAGGGGGATGCCGGCAACGAGGATCACAGAAGCGTTTCCGAAGCAGATTTCGACGCCATGGAGCAGACCGGTGCTTTCGCTGTCTCCTGGGAGGCGCATGGCCTGAAATACGGTATTCCCGCCGACGTCACCGACGAGCTGGCGCGTGGCAATCTGGTCATCGCCAACGGCTCCCGTTCGGTCCTGCATCGTTTCCAGGCGGCCTTTCCAAGACTGAAAATCATCAACGTCACGGCGCGGCGTGAGGTGCTGGCGGAACGGCTGATGGCGCGCGGGCGCGAAAGCCGTGAGGATGTGTTGAAGCGCCTGGATCGCAGTTCGCTCACCGTTGGGGGCAGCTACGACGTCACCGATATCGACAATAGCGGCACACTTGGCGATGCCGAGCGCGCGATCATCTCCGCGCTGGACGTGCTGATTGGGAAATAACCGTTCGGTGTTCTGCTCGGATCATCCCAACGCTTATACATTGATGCCAAATCGCCGATCTCTCACCACCTCATGCTGAGGTGCCTTGGCGCGCCAGCGTCAAGGCCTCGAAGCACCGGGGGCGCCGAGTAGCAATACCCCACCCCCTCTTGGTTCGAGGCTCCGGCCTTTCAGGCTTCCGCACCATGAGGACTAATCTCTTCGCCGGGCCGGACATTGCCTCAGTGCGCTTCGTCCCAATTGTTGGCGGCGCGTGCGTCGACCTTCAGAGGCACAGCCATGTCCACGGCCGGCATGGCGGCATTTTCCATGACCGAGACGATGATCGGCGTCGTACGCTCGACATCGGCATCCTCGACTTCGAAAATCAGTTCGTCATGCACCTGCAGCAGCATGCGCACGCGATCGCCGAGGCCGGCTGCGGTCAGCGCCGGCTCCATCTTGATCATCGCGCGACGAATGACGTCGGCGGCCGAGCCCTGGATCGGTGCGTTGATCGAGGCGCGTTCGTTGAAGGCACGCACGGAAGGATTGGAGGAGCGGATCTCCGGGAAATGGATGCGACGACCGAAGATCGTTTCGACATAGCCCTTGTCGCGCGCGGTTTGCTTCGTGCCGTCCATGTAATCGCGAATGCCCGGGAAGCGCTCGAAATACTTCTTGATATAGTCGCCCGCTTCCGAGCGCTCGATGGAAAGCTGGTTGGCCAACCCGAAAGCCGAGATGCCGTAGATGATGCCGAAGTTGATCGCCTTGGCGCGGCGGCGCACATCGCTCGGCATGCCCTCCACCGGCACGCCGAACATCTCCGACGCCGTCATGGCGTGAATGTCGATACCATCCTCGAAGGCCTGCTTCAGCTGCGGAATATTGGCGACATGCGCGAGCACGCGCAGCTCGATCTGGCTGTAATCGGCCGAAACCAGCTTATGGCCGGGGGTCGAGATGAAGGCCGTACGGATCTTGCGGCCTTCCGCCGTGCGCACCGGAATATTCTGCAGGTTCGGCTCGGACGAGGATAGGCGCCCGGTCGTGGTCGATGCCAGCGAATAGGAGGTGTGGACGCGCTTCGTTTCCGGATGAACATAGCCCGGAAGCGCGTCTGTATAGGTCGATTTCAGCTTGGTGAGCTGACGCCAGTCGACGATCTTGCGCGGCAGCTCGAAACCGGCCGCCGCCAGGTCTTCCAGCACCTGCGCCGAGGTCGACCATTGGCCTGTTTTGGTCTTGCTGCCGCCTGCCAATCCCATCTTGCCGAAGAGGATGTCGCCAAGCTGTTTCGGAGAGCCGATATTGAAGCGTTCGCCGGCCAACGTGTAGATCTCGTCCTCCAGCCGCGCGGCACCCTGCGCCAGCTCGCCGGAAAGCCGCGACAGGATCTGCCGGTCGATGGTGATGCCGCGCTCTTCCATATGGGCGAGCACGGGCACCAGAGGCCGCTCCAATCGCTCATAGACGGCTGAGAGCTTTTCCGCCGTAAGCCGCGGCTTCAGCACCAGCCAGAGGCGCAGCGTCACGTCGGCATCCTCGGCGGCGTAAGCCGTCGCGCGGTCGATATCGACAAGGTCGAAGGTGACGTTGGATTTGCCGCTGCCGGCCACATCCTTATAGGCAATCGGCTTGTGGCCGAGCCAGCGTTCGGAAAGGCTGTCCATGCCGTGCGCGGCGTTGGAGCCGCCGTCGAGCACATAGGAGAGCAGCATCGTGTCGTCGAAGGCCTTGGTCTCGATGCCATAGCGCTTCATCAGCAGATAGTCGTATTTCAGGTTCTGTGCGATCTTGAGGATGGAGACATCCTCCAGCAGATCCTTCAATCTCGCCAGGGCATCGCGCAACGGAATCTGATTGTCGGCGAGCCCGCCGCCGAGCAGGTCGCCAACGCCGGTCTTGTGGCTGAGGGGCACATAAGCGGCGCGGATGGAGGCACCCGAAGGGTCGTTGCGGTTGTCGGCGATCGCCAGCGAAAAGCCGACGATTTCGGCCTGCATGACATCGAGCGACGTCGTCTCCGTATCGAAGGCGACGATGCCGGTCTCGCGCGCATCCGCGATCCATTGGTCGAGGGTGGCAATATCGCGGATGGTTACATATTTCGAATGATCGATCGGCGCGGTGGCGAAACTTGCCGCGCGCGCATTGGCAAAGTCGGTCGGCTCGGTCAGCCCCTCGACAGCCAAACGCGGCTTGACCGCCGGCGCCGGCACGGAGGAGCCCTCGACCACAACCGCGCTGCCGGCAACGAGCTCGACATTGTCTGCGACATCGAGATCCGGGCCATGCGCGGTGTCACCAAGTTCGACCTTGACCTCGGACGGTTCGATCGCGGCGGGATCGCAATCGCAGGCGTCGGCGACGCGGCGCGTCAGTGAGGTGAACTCCATCGCCTTCAGGAAGCCGATCAGCTTCGGGCCGTTCTGCGGCTCGAGGACCAGTGCGTCGAGCTCAAGGTCCAGCGGCACATCGGTCCTGAGCGTCACCAGCCGGCGGGAGATCCTAGCCAAATCGGCATTGGCAATGATGTTCTCGCGGCGCTTCTGCTGTTTGATTTCCTCGGCACGGGCAAGCAGCGTATCGAGGTCGCCGAATTCTTCCAGAAGCTGCGCCGCCGTCTTCGGACCGATGCCGGGGATGCCGGGGACGTTGTCGACCGAATCGCCGGTCATGGCCTGCAGGTCGATCATCTTGTCCGGCGTCACGCCCCATTTCTCAATGACATCGGGAATGCCGATCTGCTTGTCCTTCATGCTGTCATACATGTGGACCGCAGGAGTGACGAGCTGCATCAGGTCCTTGTCGGACGAGATGATGGTGACATCGGCGCCGGTGGTCTCGGCCTGGCGCGCATAGGTGGCGATGATGTCGTCGGCCTCGAAGCCGTCAGTCTCGATGCAGGGCAGGTTAAAGGCGCGGGTCGCCTGGCGGATGAGGCCAAATTGCGGGATCAGCTCTTCCGGCGGGGCCGAGCGGTTTGCCTTGTAGTCCGGGAAAATTTCCTTGCGAAAGGTCTTCGAGGAATAATCGAAGATCACGGCGAAATGCGTCGGGGTGACGCCCACCGATGTATCGCGCGCCGAGGTCAAAAGCTTCCACAGCATGTTGCAGAAACCGGAGACGGCGCCGACAGGCAATCCGTCGGACTTACGGGTCAGCGGCGGCAGGGCGTGAAAGGCCCGGAAAATGAAGCCGGAACCGTCGACGAGGAAGAGATGATCACCTTTTTTCATGGAAGCATGGATAGCGTGGCGCACCTGGAACGTCCATATAAACTTCTATTTCGAGAGGTCGCGAGGGGCCAAATCTCTCACCGAAACGTTACTAAGTTTTAATCAATCTAATCTGCAGATTCCCTTGAAAAACCATATTTGAAATCACAAATCATACTCACCGGCGATTGTTACGCCGAGGGTCTGACACCCGGCCTGTCCCCCGCCATGTCAGACTTGGACAAAGGCCTATCCCCTCTCCGGGCCTTTGTCCGCCCTTTTCTAAGCCGCCATGGTGCCCTCCAGGCCATGGCGGCTTTTTCGTTAAGAAAACTGCGCCTAAAGCGTGTAAAAAGCTTCGGCGAAGTTGCCGATCTCAGACCCGTCCCCACCCAAGATTTGCTGATTGTCTTGGTTTTGAATTATCGGCATACTTGCAATCATGGGATTTAATCGGATGGACTCCGCGGCCTACCTCGCCAGTCAAATGGCAAAGGGATTCGCTCGCGCGTTACAACAACGCGCGACTAAGCTTGGTTTTTCTCCCGGCCAGTTTCCGATCCTTCTTGAATTGTGGTCCGAGGACGGACTGACACAGAAACAATTGCTGGAGAGGGTCGATATCGAGCAGGCGACCATGGCCAATACGCTGTCCCGCATGGAGCGCGACGGATTGGTGAAACGTCGGCCGCATCCCTCCGACAAACGGGCGCAATTGATCTTTCTGACCGACAAGGCCGCCGCCATACAGGCTGAGGCCATCGAGGCCGCAATGGCTGCCGACACGGACCTTCTAAAGGATTTCCGCAGTTTCGAGCGCGAGCTGCTCCTGGAATATATCCGGCGCATCCTGGAAAACTCCAGGCATCTCTAGACTTGGGCTTCGACTTTTTCCAGGGCCAGAGGCCAGCTGCTCGGCCCGAGGAGGAGCATGGTGGCGAGTCTGCCTATCAGGCAGACAGCGACGAAAATCAGCCCGATGTCATGGTCGTCGCGAATGCATGCAGGTACTGAAAACATCTCGCTCTCTGGAATACTCTTCCGGATTGAGATTAATTTCAACCATCTAAAAAACTTGTAAACTGCGTACACAACCAATCAGATAAGAACGGCTGCCGACAGACACGGGAATGTGCGGGAAATTTTCGGTTCTACCGCCTCGAAACCGGCTGGGCTTTGGTCTATCGTCCGGCGAATTCTCATGTAAGGAGTCGGATATGACCGATCTAACGCCCGTTCTCGATCGCGCGGACCAAAACCTCCCATCCAGCCTCGACAATCTTTTCGAGCTGCTGCGCATCAAATCCATCTCGACGGATCCGGCCTTCAAGGCGGAATGCCGCAAGGCGGCGGAATGGCTGGTCGCCTATCTCAACTCTCTCGGCTTCACCGCCTCGCTACGCGACACCCCCGGCCATCCGATGGTGGTTGCCCATCACGATGCCGGCAGCGCCGACGCGCCGCATGTGCTTTTCTACGGCCATTACGACGTGCAGCCGGTCGATCCCATCGAGCTGTGGGAGAGCGACCCCTTCGCGCCTGAGATCAAGGACATGGGCAACGGCCGCAAGATCCTGACCGGCCGCGGCACGTCCGACGACAAGGGTCAGCTCATGACCTTCGTCGAAGCCGTGCGCGCCTACAAGGAGACCAAGGGCGGAATTCCGGTGCGCATCACCATTCTATTCGAAGGTGAAGAAGAATCGGGTTCGCCCTCGCTCAAGCCCTTCCTCGAGGCCAATGCCGCCGAGTTGAAGGCGGATTTTGCCCTGGTCTGCGATACCGGCATGTGGGACGGCGATACGCCGGCGATTTCGGCCGGCTTGCGCGGGCTGGTGGGCGAAGAGGTCACCATCACCGCAGCCGACCGCGACCTGCATTCGGGTCTCTTTGGCGGCGCTGCCGCCAATCCGATCCATATCCTTACCGATATCCTCGCCGGCCTGCATGACGAGACCGGGCGCATAACGCTCCCAGGCTTTTACGAAGGCGTCGAGGAGACGCCCTCCAACATCAAGGCCTCCTGGGAAAAGCTGGGGCTTTCAGCCGAGGATTTTCTCGGCGAAGTGGGCCTTTCGATCCCCTCGGGCGAAAAGGGCCGTTCGGTGATGGAACTCACCTGGGCGCGGCCAACGGCCGAGGTCAACGGCATTTGGGGCGGCTATACCGGTGCCGGCTTCAAGACGGTGATCGCCGCGAAGGCATCGGCGAAGGTTTCGTTCCGTCTCGTCGGCCAGCAAAATCCGGCTGCGATCCGCGAAAGCTTCCGGGCCTATGTGCGCTCCAAGATCCCGGCGGACTGCTCGGTGGAGTTCCACGAGCATGGCGGCTCGCCGGCCATCCAGCTCTCCTACGACTCACCGGCTTTGACCAAGGCGAAGACAGCACTTTCAAACGAATGGCCGAAGCCGGCCATCGTCATCGGCATGGGCGGCTCCATCCCGATCGTCGGCGATTTCCAGAAGATGCTCGGCATGGAATCGCTGCTCATCGGCTTCGGTCTTTCCGACGATCGCATCCATTCGCCGAACGAGAAATACGAGCTGCGCTCCTACCACAAGGGCATCCGCTCCTGGATCCGCATCCTCGAGGCGCTCGCCGTTTGATCAATCGACCGGGACGCGCATGCCACCTTGCGCGTCCCGCACCCATTCCCGCCTCGAGGGCGTTTACGCCATCATCCAAGGACGAGCGGCCGCAAGCCTGCCCTCGCGTCCTTTGGCCACGATCGATGAGATAGAACATGGGAATCTGGATCGATACCGACATGGGGTTCGATGACATCGCCGCCATTCTGGTGGTGGCGCATTCTGATCTCGTCATCGACGGCGTTTCACTGGTAAGCGGCAATGCGCCGCTATCCCATGTCCGCGCCAATGCGGCGAGTGCGGCCGCCGCCTTCGGCTGGGAATTCCCTATCCGTACCGGCCGCGAATTGCCTGTGCTGTGCAAGCTGGAAACGGCGCAGGGTATCCTCGGCCAAAGCGGCATCCCTACATCAGGCAGGAGCCTGCCGCCGGCCGATCCACTTCCGATCAGCAATGCCTTTGCCGCGCTCTGCGATTGGCTTGCCGATGGCGCGGGGCCGAAACGCATCCTCGCGCTTGGTCCGCTGACGAATATCGCCGCCGTGGCGCTCGCCAGGCCGGAGCTCGCCGCACGCATCGATGAACTGACGTGGATGGGCGGTGGCGTCACATCGGGCAATCACACCGCCTCTGCCGAGTTCAACGCCTTTGCCGATCCCGAGGCGCTGGCGATCGTGCTGGCACATGATATGCCGCTTCGGATGATCGATCTCGACATCTGCCGGAAGGTGCTGGCCTGGCCCGCGGACGTCGCCCGTCTCAGACAGACGGCCGGCGAAAAGGCGCAGCTGCTCGCCGATCTTCTGGAAGGCTACGTCAACATCGCCATCAGCCGCGGCCGGCAGGCCATGTCACTATACGACCCGACGGCGGCGGCCATTTTCGTTGCGCCCGAGATGGCAACGCTTCGGCATGCACGGATCGACGTCGAATTGCAGGGGCAGCATACGCGCGGGCGCACCGTCGTCGAAACGCGTGCCTCGCATGCTGAGTTCAACGCCCATTTCGCCGCCGAGATCGACGCCGACAAGGCACGCTCCATCATATTCGACGCCCTGTTTCAGGAGGCCGGCCGATGATCAACGATTTAGCGAACGAGCCTGCCGATCTGAACGTCCCCGAGCTGCGGGCTCGGGCGGTCACCGCCGCCCGAGGCGATCAACCCTTCGATCTGCTGATCACCGGCGGCCGCCTTGTCGATATGGTGACCGGCCGCATCCGCGCTGCCGATATCGGCATCGTCGGCCCACTGATTGCAAGCGTGCATGCGCCGGGCAGCCGTACCGATACGGCGCGGACGATCGACGCTGAAGGACGCTTCCTGTCGCCCGGCCTCATCGACACGCATATGCACATCGAAAGCTCCATGGTGACGCCGGCTATCTACACCGAGGCCGTGTTGCCGCGGGGTGTGACGACCATCGTCTGGGATCCGCACGAACTCGGCAATGTGCACGGGCTGGAAGGCGTGCGCTGGGCGATCGACGCGAGCCGCCAATTACCGATCCGTGTGATACCGCTGGCGCCGTCCTGCGTGCCTTCGGCGCCGGGGCTCGAGCTGGCGGGCGCCGATTTCGACGGCATCGACATGACCGAGATGCTGGCATGGCCTGAGATCGGCGGCATCGCGGAAGTCATGACCATGCGCGAAGTGATCAGCGGCGATCCGCGTGCCAGCGCGATCGTCAATGCCGGGCTGCATTCGGGCAAAATGATCTGCGGCCATGCCCGCAACCTCGAGGGCGCGGATCTCAACGCTTTCATGTCGGCCGGCATTACCTCGGACCATGAGCTCACATCCGGGGCCGATCTGCTGGCCAAGCTGTCGGCGGGCCTGACGATCGAGCTGCGCGGTTCGCATGACCATCTGATGCCGCAATTCGTCGAAGCGATCAACGAGCTGGGGTTTCTGCCGCAGACCGTGACGCTCTGCACAGATGATGTCTTTCCCGACGAACTCCATGACGACGGCGGCCTCGATGACGTCATGCGCCGTCTGGTGCGCTATGGGCTGAAGCCCGAATGGGCGCTGAGGGCCGCGACCTTGAATGGCGCCATGCGGCTCGGACGGAACGACCTCGGCCTGATCGCGGCCGGACGCCGTGCCGATATCGTGCTGTTCGAAGATTTAGAGAGCTTCAAGGCAAGGCTTGTGATCACCAACGGCACGCTGGCCGCCGAGGCGGGCCGGATTGTCGGCGCGACCGCCGAGATCGATCCTGAGCTGCTGCGCGATTCCATCAAGCTGACGCCACTTGGCGAGGACGATTTCCGCGTCCCGGCGACGGGCAGCCGCATACGGCTTGCGACCATCGATCGGCCACGCTTCACGCAATGGGGGACGATGGAGGCCGAGGTGGCTGATGGCTTCGTTGTGCCACCCGCTGGAACCACCATGCTCGCAGTCGCCCATCGCCACGGTAAGGCGGACAGCCGGCCGCGCATCGGCTTCCTGACCAGCTGGGGCGAATGGCGCGGTGCCTTCTGCACGACGGTTTCGCACGACAGCCATAACCTGACGGTTTTCGGCGGCAATGTCCGCGACATGACAATTGCCGCCAATGCCGTCATCTCTGCCGGCGGCGGCTTGGCGGTCGCACGCGACGGCAGGATCGAGGCACTGTTGCCGCTGCCGCTCTCCGGGCTGGTGAGCGATGCGCCGCTCGAGGAAACCGCCAACGCCTTCCGCGCCATCCGCGAGGCGATCGACGCCATCGTCGACTGGAGCCCGCCCTACCTCGTCTTCAAGGCCTGCTTCGGCGCAACGCTCGCCTGCAATGCCGGACCGCACCAGACGGATCGTGGGATTGCTGACGTTGCGACTGGACGGGTGTTGGAGACGCCGGTGCTTGGGGCGGTTTAGGCTCGATCCATCAGATGAGAGCCGGCATCAGCTAGGCGTTTGCGGACGGGTGTCACAGGCTCGTCAAACTCGGCGTTTCAGTTAGAGCGTTTCTGCTTTTAGCTGAATCGGGAAGGGATTCCGTTTTTGGTTGATTTGTGATTCAAGATGTTGGCTGGAGTGGAGGCCAGCATCTGA
>NZ_JAAZQI010000007.1:0-332184 GCF_012275345.1 Rhizobium sp. SG570
GTCAAAGCGCGATAAGGTGATAGGGATCGGTTTGAGCGCAAAACATCAGGGCCAGCGGTCATATCAAACCGCGCTTACAGGCCGGAGACATGACTGCACCCGACCCGCAACGCTCAAACATCGCCGAAATCACCTTGCCAAGCGGGCGCCATCCAGACATTACGATGCCCTGCCGGCATGGACGCCTGGCGCTCATTCACCTGTCTTGCTCTCTCGTTAGGGCAATCGTCCTCTACCGAGACCGCTTTGACAGCCAAGGACCCATCGCTCGCTTCCTCACGCGCAATGCGTTCGGCGTCTACGTCTTGAATGCGCCGATCTTAGTCGCGATTACACGTTCGCTGCACTTTTTACCTGCTTCCATGGGCCCCAAATTCGCGCTCGCCAGTCTGGGCGGCATCCTGGCAAGCTTTCTCATTGTCGGCTTTGTGGCCCGGCGAATACCTGGTTTGCGCGCAGTTCTCTGAAAGTAGGTTTCGGGCCAATCGCGGCACGGGCGACCTAGCGGGAGTAGCGCGATGTGGAAGTCCGGCGATAGGCATGCTATGTATCTGACTAGCTGACTAGGAACAGATCGATGAGTAAGCGCGCGGAACTAACGAAGACAAAGAGGTCTGGCAGCCGGACGGCGGGCGGACGATGGAAGCTTGAAGACGCGAAGGCGCGGTTCAGCGAGGTGGTGCGGCATGCGCGCGAAAACGGGCCGCAGCGCGTGACTGTGCGCGGTCACGATGCAGTCGTCGTGATGAGCGTTGAAGAGTTCGAGCGGCTCGCTCCGGAAAAGCCTCGGACACCGTTCGTTGAATTCATGGAGGGCTTGCATCTCGGCGGACTTGATCTGACACGAGAGGCCGATCACGGCCGGGATGTCGAGCTTTGAGGGGCTGGCTGCTCGACACGAATGTCGTGGCCGCCCTGATCAATCCGCAGGGCGGCCTATCGGTAAAAGCCTGGGCCGCTGGACAGGACGAAGAGACCTTCCACATCAGCGTTCTGACGCTCGCCGAATATGACAAAGGAATTCATAACCTTCCCGACGACCACGCCGATCGGCCGCGCTACATCGCGTCGCGCGATGCGCTGGCCGAGCGCTTCGGCACGCGTGTCCTGTCTCTGGATGACGATATCGTTCGCCGTTGGGGCCGCACTTCTGGTGAAGTGAAGCGCGCGAGCGGCCATCCGCCGCGGGTGATCGACACGATGCTCGGGGCAACGGCGATCGAGCACGATCTCTATCTGGTCACACGCAACGTTAAGGACACGAAGCCGTCGGGCGCGATGGTGTTCGATCCATGGAACGACCAAGCGGAGATGTTTCCTTTGAGCCCCCGCGTTGGCAGACAGCGATAGCGACAAGACGATGGGCAGGTCTTGTGAGGGACCGGCTAGGCAAGGCTGATAAGAAAGTGGGCGGAGCCAAAGCCCCGTCTGGCGATCAAGGCGGCTGCTGATGAAGGCTGCCGGCGAACTCCAAAAACCACAAGAAACGGCAAATCCTCGATAGTAGCATGACGAAGGGCCGGTCCTGTGTGGTACCAGCCCGGCAACGCTGGAGATCATCCGCCAAGTCGCCTCGCCATGATGAGGTCGTCAACTTCCCCGCCGTCCTGCAATTGCCGGCCACTCAAAATTGGATAAAAATTTTCGGCCAATCCTACTGGATCGCTTCTTTCCCCATAAGGAACCAATTCATCCATCAAAAGGGCCAATCAACGCTACTAACGCATCAATCCTTTATGATGGTGAGTGTGCTTGTAGCAAAATGGGGAATCCCAAGATTCCACCCTTTCTAGGGCTCAATCAATATAGCGGCATAGTCCATCGCTCCGTGCAGAACGTGGATGACGACAACGTTTTCTCCATCCACCCGATAGAAAATCAGGTAATTTCCATGCACGCGGCGGCGGATTCCGTGCCGTTCATAGCGGGGCAGCAAAGGAAACGCTAGCGGAGCGTCTGCGAGGCTTTCGCATTTGCCGCGTAGCTCTTGGACCAATGAAAGCGCGCGGCGTGGATTGTCTACTGCAATGTAGTCCGCGATCCGCTCAAGATCACTTTCCGCTTCGGACGAAAAGTAGACCGTCATGCCGACTTTTCAGCCTGTTCCGCCATGGCGCGATACTTGTCTTCCAGACGTCCAAAGACTTCGCTGGCAGGTGCCGTGCGACCGGCGTCAGCATCGGCTATCCCACGCATGATTGATGCATCCAGCGCGGCTAGCTTCGTTTCACGATCCTGGATCAATCGTACGCCTTCCCGCAAAACCTCACTCTTGGAGCCGTATCGGCCCGCGTCGACAAGCGTCTGGATATAGCTTTCGAGCTGCTTGCCAAGATCAGCACTGATCATGTGAATTTCTCCATCGGTCGCGATGGTTCCAATATAGAGCACTTATCAACTATTATCAACGCGGGTAGTCGTCATCAGAATGACGCACCGTCCGGATCGACGACATCCGGATTATCCTGTGCCGAGTTGCCCTTGGCCTTCTGCCTGCGCAGTGTGGCCGCAAAAGAACGTCCGCGAAGCGGCTAGCGTTCGGCGCTCAACGCCAGAGGTTTTGTCGCAAACTTTTGGGAAGGTCGTAGAAACGCTATCGCTGGGCACAGTTATGCAGCGAGCGCGGTGAATTGCTTAAGTGCGGGTTGGCCATTGGTTGAAAATTGCCGCTTGCGGATTATGTGGGCCACCTCGATACCATCCAGTGTCGCTGACGCAGACTGAAAAAATTTGAAGCCCTTCATCGGGCGGGTCAGTTTCTTGATAAACCGCTGGTCTTGCTCGATCAGCCAGAACCATCCCGGCAACAGCAGCATCCAGTTCATGTTTTGCAAGCCTGCCAGATTGGTCCCGCTCTTGTCGATGACAACCTTTTCGGGCCTGCCGTTGTTCTCGATCATGCGAGCGAAGAAGGCGCTGGCCGCAGCCTCGTCGCGGTGCTCAGACTGCATAAAATCGAGGGTTTTGCCGAATTTGTCGACAGCACGATAGAAATAGGTCCACCGGCCTTTGACCTGGATATAGGTCTCGTCCATCCGCCAGGAGCTGCTGGTTGCAGATTTCCGGCGCTGAGCCTTACAGGCAATAAGCGGTGAATATTTCACAACCCATCTGTTCAGCGTCGCGGGGTAGAGATTGAAGCGTCAAACACGGACATTTAACCAAGTGGTTGCCATCGCGAGGGCATGACACGCGTTTCCAGAGAAGACGGGTAGTAATCCCCTATGGGGCCGGTGAAATTGCTCACTATCACGACGATACCCCCTTCTGATCATAAACATCCTGGAATTCCCGCGGGGACATCCCGATCTGGTCGCGAAAAACAGCATAGAAACGGCTGACAGAGCCGAAGCCCGACTCATAGGCAATTGCTGCGGCGTTCTTCTCGCTAGTAACCAGCAGTCTTTGTGCTGTTACAAGCCTTCGCCGGGTGAGGTATTGTGTGATCGTCATCCCAAGCGATTTATGAAACAAGGTCATGGCATATTTCGGATGCAGCGACACCGCCTCGGCAATCGCGGCCACCGTCAATGCAGAATCGGATCGCTCGCTGATGTAACGGGTCATTTCGATGATCTTCCGGTGCGTGTTGCCCGGCGACGAGGCGTGCGAAGGCGAGATGTCAACCAGGTTGATCCACCCTTTTGTATCGGCGCGTCTGAGGCGCAATTCCAGGTGACGATAGTTAAGCTCGGACAAGAACGGATCGCTGGTCTGCAGTTCAAAGCGAATTTGCCGCATCAGGGCGTCATCCATGGGCAGGCGTTCGCCGATCTTGATGAAGCCACCGGCCAGAATGGCTGATTTCAACTCCGGACTGAACGGAGCGAACATGAACATTTCGAGTGGCACATAAATGCATACGAAGCGACTGTGCGGCTTCACAGCAATGGCCTGGTGCGGAATCGCGCCCCAGAAAAAGACGAAATCATCTTCCGTCACCTCCACCATCTTGCCGTTGTAGAGATAGGTAACTGCACCAGCGTAGAGATAATTGATCTCGATTTGATTGTGGGCGTGCGGCTTTGCCATGGGGAGCACCAATTCCCGCCGATCGGCCGAAAATCGATCTTCGGCAACGCCGAATGGAGCCTTGCGCCTCACTGTCATATATGGAGATCCAACTATCCAAGAATAAATTATACCAAACCGCGACGACCATATGCACAAAATTTATATAGAGGTGAAGTGTGATGTTTTTTTCACCACTTCATCGTCCTAACCAGCGAGACCGATTCATGAAGCTTTCCCATTCCTTGGCTTGCCTGCTTCTCGGTACGAGCGCTCTGGCGGCATCCTCTGCCTTTGCCGGAACGGTCGTCCTCAATGCGTCTGTTGCCAGCGCTCCCGATCGCGATGCCGTCAACGGCGCTGTCGCTTCCTTCGAGAAGGCCAATCCGGACATCAAGGTGGAGGTGAACTTCTACGATGAGGAAAGCAACAAGACCGCCATCCGCAACTGGCTGACGACAAGTCCGCCGGACATCATCAAGTGGTATGCCGGAAACAAGATGGCCCAGTTCGTGAAGCCCGGCCTGCTCGCCGATGTCAGCGATATCTGGACGCCACAGGTGAAGGCGGAATTTGGTCCGGGCATGGTGGATTCGATCAGTGTCGATGGCAAGCAGTACGGCATGCCGACTTCCTATTCGACCTGGGCCATCTACTACCGCAAGGATGTATTTGCCGCCGCTGGAGTCGCCCCGTTCAAGACCTTCGACGACCTCGTCGCCAGCTGCAAGGTCTTTCGTGCCAAGGGCATTACGCCGGTGGCACTGGGATCGAAAGCCCCCTGGCCGCTCGCCGGCTGGTTCGACTATATCGACCTCAGGCAAAACGGCTACGCCTTTCATATGGATCTGATGAACGGCAAGGTCAGCTGGACCGACGACAAGGTCAAGACAGTGTTTGCTGACTGGAAGAAGATGGTCGATGCCAACTGCTTTGCTGAAAATCACACCAATCTCGCCTGGCGCGAAGGGCTGGCAATGATGAACCAGGGCCAGGCAGCGATGATGCTGATGGGCAACTATCTGATCGACAGCCTGACGCCCGAATCAGAGCCGGTGACGGAAGCGATGAATTTCCCAACGATCGACCCGACCGTGCCGCGCGCCGAGGATGCGCCGATCGAGACCTACCATATTCCAGCCAAGGCAAAGAACATCCCGGACGCCAAGAAATTCCTGGCCTATCTCGGCCAGGCCGACGTCCAGATGCAGATGACGCAAGCCTATCACATCCTCCCTGCCAACCCGAAGGCAAAACCGCCGGAAAACCGCCTGCTGCAGGAAAGCGCGTCGCTGGCTTCCGGCGCGCAGTCCTATGCCCAGTTCATCGACCGAGACACCGCCGATGCCGTCTCCACGATCGCGATGACCGGCTTCCAGGAGTTTCTGGTCCACCCGGATCGTCTTGGCCGCATCCTGCAGAACATAGATCGTGCCGCCAAACGCGCATACCCGAACTGAGCATGCAAGGAATAAGCCTGCGATGGTAAGCAATGTGTCCACGAACACCTTCGCACCAAGCCTATGGAAGCGCTATCAGCGACGGCTCGCTCCGCCGCTGTTCGTCGCCCCTGCCTTGATCATGTTCGGGATTTTCGTCATCTGGCCAGTGCTGGAAAGCCTCTGGCTAAGCCTGCATGACTGGGACGGGATCGGCGAGAACCGCTTTGTCGGGCTGGACAATTACGTCGAGTTGTTCCGCGACGATCCGGTCTTCTGGACAGCGCTGAAGAACAATATCTACTGGCTCGTCGCCTTTCTGTTCGCACCTGCCTTTGGCCTGGCTCTGGCGCTGTTTCTGAACCAGGCGGGGCTGGCAATGCGCTTCGTCAAGTCGCTATACTTCATGCCGTTCGTCATCAGCCAGGTCGTCGTCGGCCTGATGTTCGGCTGGTTCTTCAATGCCGAATTCGGCCTGCTGAACCATATCCTGACCGCCCTCGACCTGCCGAAGATCGCCCTGCTAGAAGACGAGAGGTTCTCGACCTTCGCCATCATCGCGGCCGGTCTCTGGCCGCAGGTCGCCTATTGCATGATCCTCTATCTCACGGGCCTGACGGCCATCAATCCGGAATTGATCGAGGCGGCGCGAATGGAAGGCGTCAAGGGCTGGAAGTTGTTGTGGCATATCGTCTTGCCGCAATTGCTGCCGGCGACCTCGATCGCCGTCATCGTCTCGGTCGTCGGCGCGCTACGATCCTTCGATCTGGTCTCGGTGATGACCGGCGGCGGACCATACGATTCCTCGACGGTGCTCGCCTATTACATGTATGCGCAGACATTCGGCGCGCTGCGCATCGGTTATGGTGCGGCTATCGCCACCTGCCTTTTTCTGCTGATGGATGTCTGCGTCGTCATCTATCTGCTGCGCTCACTGCCCAGCAACAAGAGGTAGCGCCGATGTTTCCTGCTCCCATCACCAACGCGTCGGCCAAGGCACGGGCCGGTTACCACATCGCTGTGTGGATCGGCCTGATCATCTGGGTTCTGCCGATCATCGCCGTGGCATTGACATCAATACGCTCCGTCCAGGATCTCAACGCCGGCAATTATTGGGGCTGGCCGACCGAGACGATGTTCGTCGAGAATTACCGCAAGGTCTTCACTTCATCGCCAATGCTGCGCTTTCTCTTGAACAGCACCGTCATCACGCTGGTATCCGTCTGCGGTGCCATCGCACTGGCGACGATGGCAGGCTTCGCGCTCAGCAAATATCGCTTTCCTGGCAGCACGGCGTTGCTAGCGCTTTTCATCACTGGCAACTTCGTGCCGTTCCAGATGTTAATGATCCCTGTCCGAGATCTGTCGATCCATGTCATCCCCGTCTATGACACCATATGGGCACTGATCCTGTTCCATATCGCCTTCCAGACGGGCTTCTGCACTCTGTTTATGCGCAACTTCATCGCCGAACTGCCCGATGAATTGATCGAGGCGGCGCGGGTCGAGGGTGTCGGCGAATTCAAGATCTTCTGGCATGTCATCGTGCCGCTGGTCCGTCCGGCCATGGCCGCCTTATTCGTATTGGTCTTCACTTTCGTCTGGAACGATTTCTTCTGGTCGCTGGTGCTCGTGCAATCGGATTCCGCCCGGCCGGTGACAGCAGGCCTGCAGGCGTTGCGCGAAACCTGGACAACCACATGGCATCTGGTCTCGGCCGGTTCGCTGCTGGCAGCGATGCCGCCGGTCATCGTCTTTTTCCTGATGCAGCGCCAGTTCATAGCAGGCCTGACATTCGGCGCGACCAAGGGCTAATTTTGAGGAACACCAACGCAATGGCCTATGTGACACTGGAGAAGGTCTCCAAGGACTTTGGCAAGACCCGCGTCATCGATGCCATCGATCTTACCATCGATAATGGCGAGTTCGTCGTTTTCGTCGGCCCTTCCGGCTGCGGCAAGTCTACGCTGCTACGTCTGGTCGCGGGTCTCGAAACCATGACGGGCGGAAGCCTGACGATCGATGGCGTGAATATGACCGATGTCGACTCTGCCAATCGCGGCATCGCCATGGTCTTCCAGTCCTATGCGCTCTATCCGCATATGACGGTGGCAGAGAACATCACCTTCGGGATGCGGATGGCCAAGGTTGCTAAGGCGGAGATCGCCGACAAGCTTTCCCGGGCGGCCAGAATGCTGCATCTGGAGCCGCTGCTCGACCGCAAGCCCGCCCAGCTTTCCGGCGGCCAGCGCCAGCGCGTCGCCATCGGCCGGGCGATCGTCCGCGATCCGAGCGTCTTCCTGTTCGACGAGCCGCTCTCCAACCTCGATGCGGCGCTAAGGCATGAGATGCGCATCGAGATTCTGCGGCTGCACAAGGAGCTCGGCTCGACGATGATCTATGTCACCCACGACCAGGTCGAGGCGATGACGATGGCTGACAAGATCGTCGTGCTCAATCGCGGCCAGATCGAGCAGGTCGGTTCGCCGCTCGATCTCTATCTCAACCCCGACAACCTGTTCGTGGCACAATTTCTCGGCTCGCCCAAGATCAACAGCTTTCCGACGGTGATCGAAAGAATAGAAGCCGATGTTGCCTACGTTCGGTTACCCTCGGAGGTCTTGATGGCCATGCCGCTGAACGGGGCACGGGCTGCCGCCGGCGATGCGGTGACGTTTGCCGTGCGTCCGGAGCACTTCGTCGAGGCCAGCGCAGCCAGCGCCGTCATGCAGGGCGTTGTCGAACTAGTCGAGCATCTAGGATCCGATACCTTGCTCAGCCTGAGGACAGTCGAGGGCACGCCGATCACGGTGCGCACCAACGGCGTCAACCGGATCCGGACCGGAGAAACGATGGCAATCGGATTGACCCCCGGCAACTGTCAGATATTCGACAGCAGCGGCACGGCGCTGGTCCGCAACTCCATACAATAACGCGTTTACTACCCAGGAATTTGTCCATGCTAGGCGTTTGTTACTACCCAGAACATTGGAATGAGGAATGGTGGCCGGAGGACGCGCGGCAAATGCGCGAAATTGGCATCCGCTACGTGCGCATCGGCGAGTTCGCCTGGAGCCGCATGGAGCCGGAACAGGGACGCTACGACTGGGACTGGCTTGATCGGGCTATAGAGATTTTGGCCGCCGAAGGTCTGAAGATCGTTCTCGGCACGCCGACGGCTGCGGCGCCGAAATGGCTGGTCGATCTCTATCCGGATGTCCTGCCCGTCGGCGAGGACGGTAAGGCGCGGCTGTTCGGATCGCGGCGGCACTACACGCCGGCCAGCGAGCAATGGCTGAGCGAAACGCGACGGATCGTCGAGGTGGTGGCCGCACGCTATGGCCGACATCCGGCCGTCGTCGGCTGGCAGATCGACAACGAGTTCGGCGGTGACGATACCGTCCTCTCCTACGGACCGGAAGATGCCGCCGGATTCCGCAACTGGCTCAGCCAGCGCTATCAGTCGCCGCAGAGGCTCAACGAGGACTGGGGAAACGTCTTTTGGTCCATGGAAGTCAATTCCTTTGACGAGGTCATTCCACCGGTCGGCGCAGTCTCCGAGACCAACCCGGCGGCCCGCCTGGATTTCTGGCGCTACGCCTCGGACAGCCTGGCGGAGTATTGTGCGCTTCAGGCGGCGATCATCCGCAAGCATTCACCCGACCGTTTCATAACCCATAACTTCATGGGCTTCTTTCACAATTTCGATCATTTCAAGCTCGCTGAATCGCTAGATTTCTGCAGCTGGGATTCTTATCCCCTGGGCAAGGTCGAGCATTTCCCACTGCCCGAAGCCGAGCGGGTGCGCTGGTACAACACCTCCCATCCGGATTTCTCGGCGTTTCATCACGATCTCTACCGTGGCATCCGCAACGATCGCTTCTGGATCATGGAGCAGCAGCCCGGCCCCGTGAACTGGGCCCACTGGAATCCGGCGCCTGCCAATGGCATGGTGCGTCTATGGACCTGGGAGGCCTTCGCGCATGGGGCCGAAGTCGTCAGTTATTTCCGCTGGCGGCAGTTGCCGTATGCGCAGGAACAGATGCACGCCGGCCTGCAGCGCCCCGACCGACAGCCGTCTCCGGGCGGCCTGGAGGTGGCGCAGGTAGCGCGAGAAATAGAGGTAATGGGCGATCTGCCCCCGGTCGAGCGAGCGGAGGTGGCGATCGTCCTCGATTATGAAGCGTCATGGATCACCCGGATCCAGCCCCAGGGTGACGACTTCAACTACAAGCTACTGCTGCATGCGTGGTATGAGGCAGCCCGGCGGCTCGGTGTCGACGTAGACGTGGTCGCACCCGGACAATCGTTGGCGGGCTACAAGCTTGTGCTCGTGCCGTGTTTGCCGATCATCGATGACCGCAGCCTAGCTGCTTTCAAGGCGACGACCGCTCATATCATTTTCGGGCCGCGAACAGGATCGAAGACAACATCTCATGCGGTTCCCTGGGAATTGCCGCCCGGAGCGCTCCAATCGCTCGTCTCAGTAAAAGTTAGCGAGGTTTCGTCGCTGCGACCGGGTGTTTCGCTCTCCCTCACCGGTAGCAAGGCGTCCGGCGTGGCAACCCACTGGGCCGAGCGTCTGGAGACCGATCTTCCCGCCGATCTTACCTATGAGGACGGCTCGGCGGCAATGGTCACTCAACGCAACTGCTCCTATCTGGGTGCCTGGATTGACGGTGATTTTCTCAGGCAGATCTTTGCGGACTACCTGAAGGCTGAGGGCGTCGCCATGATCGAACTACCTGATCACATCAGGTTGCGTAAACGAGGTGCCTTGACGTTTGCCTTTAATTACGGCCCAATGCCGTGGACAGTGCCTTTCGGAGGGATACTGTTTCAGATCGGCAGCGAAGTTGTAGGCCCTCACGATTTCGCTTGCTGGGTTGACGGCTAACGTCCTGCCCGAAGCAGGAAAAATTTCAAGTGGAGACGGGCCATACGTTGTCCCTTCTTGCGCTTGTACCGATCGGGACCTACGACCCGTTGGTTCCGATCCTTCAAAACCGCGCGTCGAACGATCGCTGCGTTCGAAGCCATGCTCTGACTGCGGAAGGGGTTTGGCTTCACGGCGAATGGACCGTCAACGATCAAAACGATCTACTCGCACGCCTCTTCGGGCTCTAAAAGGTTAACAAAGCAAGAAAATCAATCGCGCAGTGCGGTCCCTTTGGCCTCGCTGAAAATTTGCAACACGCCCGCCGCGAAACTATTGATGCCATCTGTAGGGCGCTATGTCGAGACCGTGGCCCTTTGTCGGCTTGGATTGCATTCGACGCTCGTAAATGCATGGTTCCAAGGACCGATCAAATGCTCTTTCCGAGGACTTGAACAACGGAATCGCGAGCGACCTCGATTGCCGCCGCGACCCGACTGACCCGCGCTGCGCCGACCCTGTGGGCGAGCATTACGTCTACCGGCGGTGATCGCCAGTCCGGCAGAACGTGGGCCAGCTTTCCATCCCTCACGTCGGTCTGTACCATGAACGCGGGCACCTCGGCGACCCCGTGGCCTGTCCGCGCCAGCCGCACCAGCATGTCGAAATCCTGGGCGGCAAATTTGGCTCGCCTGTCGATCAACACCTCGTTTTTCGGCTGCGATATGGACTGTAATCGCCACTCCACGCGGGGTGCTCGTCCCGAGAATGCAAGCAGCGGCAGACCGTTCAAATCCGCAGTCGATCCGATCTTTGCGGCTGGATGTGTCGGCGCACAAACCAAGATGCGCGAGAACGACCCCAATCTGTTGGCGACGAGGCTATCGTCATGGACATGCCCGGCGCGGATCGCGAAGTCGAACACGGGGTCTTGTAAATCGTCCATCCCGTAGTTCGGAGACACGACAAGCACGATGTCGGGATAGCGCTCCTGTAGCTCAGGAACGAGCCGTTCGAGAACGGCGCTCCCCAATGCGGGTGGTACAGCAATTTTCACTGTCCCGCGCGGGGTGGTGTAAGTGCGCGCGGCTTCTTCCAACAGATTGTCGG
The DNA here is from genome assembly GCF_012275345.1 of Rhizobium sp. SG570. NCBI lineage: Bacteria > Pseudomonadati > Pseudomonadota > Alphaproteobacteria > Hyphomicrobiales > Rhizobiaceae > Rhizobium > Rhizobium sp. SG570. The sequence goes on from NZ_JAAZQI010000007.1 coordinate 11,437, forward strand.
CCTCGGCCAGAAGCGATTGCACCCGCGGAAGCATCTGCTCTCCCTCGCGGGTAAGCGCTACCCGCCGGGAGCTTCTCTCGAACAAGCGCCCCCCGAGCCCTTCCTCGAGCCGTGTCAGCGAATGCGATATCGTAGACTTGGAGACCCCGAGGGCAGCCGCCGCAGACGTCAGTCCCCCATAGTGCGCGATGGCCGCGAACACCCGAAGCCCCTCCAAATCAATCGTTCTGCTTTCCTGAACCATGTGTTGCGTTGAACCACATTGTTTCATTTCTCGCAACTGATAATTTTCCCTCATCCTCAAGCCATCCAAAGGAGACGATGATGGGAAAGAAAGTCTTGATCACCGGAGCGAACGGCGCATTCGGCGCGTTGGCCGCCCGTGCGTTGCTGAAAAACGGTCACGATCTGGTTGCGACCATGCGTGACCCAGACGAGCGCAACGCCGCTGTCGCAGCCGAACTTCGTGCCGCCGGAGCGAATGTCGTGGATATTGACGTGACCGACGACGTCCGCGTCTCGAAAGGCGTCGAAGCCGCAATCTCGGCGGTGGGCGGTCTCGATGTCTTGATTAACGTCGCCGGAACCGGAACGCACGGCCTGACGGAGGGCTTCACCTCCGAGCAGATGCTGCGTCTCTTCGACATCAACGTCGTTGGCGTCCATCGCATGATGCGTGCCGTCCTGCCGACCTTCCGCGGACAGGGCTCCGGTCTCGTCATCAACGTTTCCAGCTTGCTTGGTCGCCTGAGCATGCCGTTCTATGGACCCTATAGCGCAACGAAGTTCGCCGTCGAAACCCTGAGCGACAGCTACCGTGTCGAACTTTCGCAGCTCGGCGTCGACGTGGTCCTCGTCGAGCCAGGCGGATTCAAGACGTCATGGATCGGCAATCTCGTCCATCCGCACGACGAGGCGCGCCTCGAGGGCTACGGCCAATTCGCCAAGGTTCCGGATCATGCTCTCGCTGGCTACGAGCAGTTCCTCGCTTCCAAACCCGAGCAGGACGTCAACAAGGTCAGCGAGGCGATCGTCAACCTGGTCCAGACCCCGGCGGGTTCGCGTCCGAACCGGACGGTCGTCGATTTCATCGGGATGGGAGAAGAGGTGCAAAAGATGAACGACCAGCTCGCCCAGGTGACAAGCGGCATCTACGGGGCATTCGGCGTGGACGACTTGCTGACGCTCAAAGCTTGATTTCGAAATCCGCTGAGCACACGCTTGGCATTGCGCCACGTACTGCTCAGCGGTCGGACTACTGCCTGAGGTGTCAAAAATCTAGCAGTTCGCGGCGTAAGAAATCCTGCTCGTTCAACTCATCCGGCACCTCATTCATAGAGAAAAATTGCAACCCTTGGATAGCTATCTGCGCAACTTTTATTTGCTTTTTCCGAAAGCCACCGCGCGCCTAGTCGGGCGGACTGCCAAACGACATGAGCCCCATTCTGCGAACGAGCATGAAATGGTGCGAACGTTTCAGTGTGCCACGCCTGGTTCTTCATGTGCCCTCACGATGGCGTCCGCTTCCTTGCCGTATAGCTCCTCGAAGTGATCGAAGGTCTTGGAAAAATAACCAATGCCCTGCGTCGCCGAGCGCAGCGCCCGCGCCAGATCGTCAAGTGCGCCGCCCGGAATGAGTGCCCGGAAGATGTCCCATCCCTTGGCGGTTTCATCCCGTTCGAAGCCGAGAACCTGACCTTTGAGAGCGGAGACGCTCTGGACGAGGCTGCCGGAATAGATCGAAGGAATGTGAATTTCGCTGCGGAAGACCGGTTGCATTAAAACGGCCGCCCCTTGGGAAAGCGCCTGTCGCACTCCCATTTTCGACGCAGTTCGGAAGGCGTGTTCCGAACTGTCGACGGCATGGTGCTGACCATCGTACAGCGTTACGCCGACATCGATGACCTTGAAGCCTAGCGGCCCTTTCTCCATCGCTTCGCGCGCGCCTGCTTCGACAGCAGGGATGTAGTTGCGCGGAACGGTGCCACCCTTGACGGTTTCGCTAAAGGTGAAGCCCCGGCCGCGCTCATTGGGGCGAATGCTCAGCTTCACATCCGCGAACTGTCCGGCACCGCCGGTCTGTTTGCGGTGACGATAATGAACCTCAGATGGTTTCGCAATTGTTTCGCGGTAGATCGGGCTGGGCGTTCGATCAGTTACGTCGATATGAAACACGTCGGACAGTGTTCGGCAGAGATCGCGCAGATGCACCGGCCCCTGGACGCAGACGAGATGGGCGCCTGTGCTTTCCTCCTGCAAGACCGTTAGGCCGCGATCCGTCTCGGAAAGTTTTGCCAGTGTTTCGGAGAGCTTGTTTTCATCGCGCTCGCTGCCCGGGACTAGGATCCTTTCAAGCATCGGGGTGGTCGGCTCCGTCCACTCAGGCGGGGCGGCCACCGCGTCTGATGTCAACAGCGAAGGGACGGGCAAGTGGTCGGACTTGACCGTCGCGAAGACGTCCCCCAGCGCAGGCACAACCGCCGAATTGGACTTCCCGTTTGCGAGATGCTGTACGGCGCCGAGGCTGGAGCCGCCCAGTGAGACGCCCTGCCGCAGTCCCTCGCCAAGCGCGCGCACGAGCACTGTCTTACCAACATTCTGGCGATGATAGGCATGGAAGCTCATGGCGGTCAGCTTGTTTTCATCGACATTGCCTGCACGAGCCAGGCGCTGTCGAAGAACCCCCACCGGCGGCGCCTCGTGGCGCAGCGCCTTCATCAGCCTCATCATGCCGTTGCCGTGACTTGCGGCACCGATCAGGACTGGAATAATCCTGTTTTCCCTGAGAACCCGCGATGAAATGGCATAGAGCGCGTTGCTGGGCGGCTCGCGATCTTCGATCAGTTCTTCGAGAAGCCGGTCATCGAATTCGGACAGGTGTTCCAGGAGCTCGCTGCGCGCTTCGTGCTCGCGCTCGGCCGCGCTTTCGGGGATTGCGATCAGCGCCGAAGTCTGGCCTTCCCGATAGCGCCACGCCCGTTCCGAAATCAGATCGCAACTGCCTATGATCCTGTCCCCCTCGCGGATCGGGATCTGGCGAAGCAAAAGCGTGTGGTTGGCGTAGTCTTGAAGCGCGGCGATCACGTCCCTCAGCCGCCCTCCCGGTTCGTCCATCCGGTTGACGAAGAGGATGCACGGCGTCTCCGAGGCCTCGATTACGCGCAGATAGGGCGCGGCGAGCACAGCCTCCTCGGGTGCCGATGAAACGCACAGGATGCAGGCGTCGCTGGCAAGAAGCGCGTGCTGTGCATGCACCAACGCTTCGCTGGATCCTGGCGCATCCAGCGCACACCACGCCTCGTTTCCAAAGGTGAATTCTGTGAGGTTCAATCCATAAGGGGAGCTGGATTTTCTCGGCGCCCCCTCCAGGGAGCCGAGCCTTTCCACGACTGTTGATTTTCCGGTCTGCGAGGGTCCAAGCACGGTAAAGCAGCGCATAGGCATTCCTCCAACTGCCATAAACATAATTTTCAGCCTTCATAGGATGCCCTGAACCGCTGCAAGGCGCCAGAGGTGTTCCGTTTCACAGCGCTTTGACCTGGACTTGCATTTGAGGCTGAGTACGAACGTGAAAAGCGGCGAGGTCGAAAGCCTGCATTTTCTGCGCGTGGGCATGAAGAACTACCGCGCTTTCCTGCAGCTTTGGGCAAAATGGCTTCAAGACGAACGATGACGGGTAGGTTGCACCGCGGCATGATCGGGTGTGAAAGTCCGTTTGAAACAGACATTTCTCCATTTTTATAAAGTCTTCTTGCCGGCCCCGGACGTTTCTTCTGTCCCTTCACGATGGCGATCCCGACATCGAGGTTATCGGCCTGACGCACGCCCTCGCCTTGCCAGCCGTCCGCTGGAAGATCCTCAACCTGCAAAAACTAAGGAACGACAATCCGGTCAAACACGCCGAACAGCGTGGGGAGATCGAGCGCCTCTTCACACAATGCTGCGCCTTTGGCCGATCCGCAGGATCGATGATCCGACGACTGGCTCGCCTCTCCCACCGACCGGCGCTGCTGCCTATCGGAGATCACCTCGGTCCACTCGAATATCGTTCCTCCAGCTGGTGATTTCGCTCAAAAATATCGAAATTCAAAAACCTAACGACTACAAAGGTTTAGCAGAGTTGGTCGCGACCAACTTTTCTACGGAGCCTTTAAGCGGCAAAGGTCCCCGCGATTCTCCGCGAACTGACGCCGCGTGGTGTGGTTCGCATCGCAGCGAAGCTCCACAGCCCCCGGCTGCCAAACGCTTTTGCGGCATCAATGGGATTATGCCACGGACCTAGGTCCGCTGCGTCGGATCAGCGTTATATTGGTCCACCTACCCAACACCAATATCCGACGTGCCGCTTGTATAAACGATACGTATCGTTTATATAGCACGCACACGTCAGTCGCCTGGAGGCGCAATGACTAAGCATGCAGCGACGTTTTTATAGCGGACGATGAGCCGGGGTATGGTGGAGAACATGATCAGGTTACTGAATAGGAACCAAAGAGATGAACGGCCGGAAGAGCGTGTCATGACGGCACCGGCCAACTCGCAAGCGAGCGCACCGCGGTCCGCTCCGCAGGAAACGGCAAATTTGCGGGCGTTAATTGTCCCGGCAACCGCTATTATCATTGCGTTCGTTGCGGTCGGTGCTTCGTCGACGCGCTGGGATACATGGGTGGCGACAAGAAGCGTTCAATCCACAGACGACGCTGCGGTCTACTCCGATATTTCCGCCGTCAGCGCCCGCGTCAGCGGCACTGTCGAGACCATCTCGGTCGAAGATTACGCCCGGGTCAAGGCGGGCGATCCGATATTCACCATCGACCGAAAGCCCTATGAGGTCGCACTTCGTGGCGCGAAAGCGAGGCTCGCTGCCGTCAACGCTCAACTTGGCGATAACGACACCCAGCACACGTTTCAACTGACGCAGATCGACGTGGCCGTTGCCCAGCAACAGGCGGCTGCCGCTGAAGAGGTCGAGGCGGAGAAGGAGCTCCAGCGACAGACGAGGCTAGGCATCGACGGGAGGGTAAGTACGGTCCAGAGCTTCGAAAAGGCGACCGCCGCTCACGAGCGGGCGCTTGCAAACCTGGATGTAGCGCGTGCCAACGTCGCCGCTCAGAGGGTCAAGCTCGACGTCCTCGCCAGACAGCGCGACATACTGAAAGCAAATCTCGATACCGCAGCATCAGATCTTGCCGCCCGCGAACTGGAGCTCGGATACACGAACGTACGAGCGCCAGTCGATGGCATCGTCGCCAGACGAAACGCGCAGGTCGGGAACTACGTTGCTGCGGGCACGCCCCTGATCTCGATCGTCCCGCTTCCGAAGATCTACATCCTGGCGAATTACAAGGAGAACCAGCTGTCCATGGTTCACGAAGGGCAGTCGGTTGATATCTCTATCGATTTGCTGCCGGGTACGGCATTCCATGGAACGGTATCGAAAATATCCCCTGCGACTGGGTCAACCTTTGCTCTGCTGCCCGCTGACAACGCGACCGGCAACTTCACAAAGGTCGCGCAGCGTCTCACCGTTCGGATCGAACTCGACTCGGATCAGCCAAATTTCGATCGGCTGCGGCCTGGTATGTCGGTCACGACGCGCATCGCCACCAAGGGCGAAGACCATGTCTGAGAACTTACATCGGCGCGACCTCTCTCGCCAGGGCTACATCGCCGTGGCGATGATCATGGCATCGATATTGACAGCGTTCGACGTCCGCACTGCCGGCATTGGGCTCTCGGATCTGCGTGGCGCCTTCGGGCTCGGCTTCGATGAGGGCGCGTGGCTGAGCACCTTCGCAACGGCGCCACAGATCCTTGTGGCCCCGTCGATCGGCTGGTTGATTGCGGTGTTCGGGGTGAAGCGGGTCATGGTCGCTCCGACCATACTCTATTCGGCGATCTCCGTGGTCATCCCGTTCGTCCACGGATTCAATGACCTGGTCGCGCTGCATGCTTTAAGGGCCGTTTTCCTCGGCATGTTCGTCGGCGCAACGCTGCTAACTGCTTTCCGCAATCTTGACCGCAGGTATTGGATCATCGCTCTTTCCTTCTACGTCCTGCGGATCCCGTTCGCGCAAAATCTCGGCCTCTATACGGCCGGCAGCTATTCCCAGACGATCGGCTGGCAATGGCTGTACTGGCAAGGTGCTATTGTCTCCCCGATGATCGGCATTCTCTTCTGGTATGGGACCAAACCGGCTGGAATCGACCATGCCCTTCTCAGGCGTGCTGATTGGGGCGGTATGGCACTGTTCGGCTCGGCGCTCACGACGCTGTATTTCGCGCTTGATCAGGGCAATCGGCTTGATTGGTTTCAGTCTGGCCTCATCGTGTCCTTGCTTGCCTCGGCTTTTTTTCTGATATGCGCGTTTCTGTGGCACGAGTCTCGGGTCGAACATCCCTGGGCCCATGTCTCGGTTCTTCGCACGCGAAACATAGCGCTCGGGTTCGCCGCCATTGCGTGTTTCATGACAACAAGCCTCGGCAGTTCGCTGATCGAGCCGAACTTCCTTGCTTCGGTGGCGCGATTGCGGCCTGAGCAGATTGGGGATTTCGAGGCGCCGTATGCGATCCTTCTGGTTGCAGGCGCGACCCTCACTGCCGTGGCGCTCGTGCGGAAACTCAAGCAGCGCGCCGCCCTGACGATAGGCTTTACATGTTTCCTGCTGTCCGCCTGGATTGGAACCCAGTTGACGAGCCAGTGGTCACTGCCCGAATTTCGACTGATCACGATCCTCCAGACATTCGGAGAGGAAATCGTCTTCCTTGCAGCCGTCGCAACCCTCTTCAGCAACGTAGACCCCGCGCGAGCCATATCGTTGACGGCCTACGTGCAGGTTATGAGATTGATCTGTTCGGAAACCGTGGCGGCAATCATGGTGACCTGGATCAGACAGCGCGAGCAATTGCATTCCTATCTTATCGGCCTCCACGTCACCGGGACGACGCCCGGATGGGGAACCACGCTGTCGCAACTTGCGTCCAGCATGGGGATGGAATCGAAAGCAGACGTTGCCAAGCGCGGGATCGGCGTTCTAACCACGATCGTGCAGCGCGAAGCCAATGTCGCGGCCTATATCGACGGGTACTGGATTACGTTCGCGGCCGCGGTCGCTGGATTGATCGTAGTTGCCCTCATGAAGCCCTCCCCTGCGCATCCGCTGACCGCGTGATGTAAGGTCACGACAATTTGCCGATCGCGGCGCGTAGCGCCTCGGTTTCGAACGTGACGTCAAGACCCGTCGATATCGTGTTACAGTTGGCCAATAGCCGATCGCTCTCCAATCAAAGGATCTCAACATGCGATCGTTATTTGATCAGCTCTTGCAGAGCGGCAAACGATCACAGCCATTCAATTTTGTTCTCAAGTCAAAGGAGTAGGCCGATGGAAGCCCCCTATATGCTGCGCCACAGGACAATCCCCCTTGCCACAGGCGGCAAAGAAATGCCTGCCGTTGGGTTCGGTACCCTCATCCCCGACCCGGCCACGACGAAGCGGGCCGTTGCAAAGGCCCTATCTGTTGGGTTTCGCCATTTCGACTGCGCTGAACGATATCGCAACGAAGAGGCAGTCGGAGAGGCAATTGCCGAGGCGATCGCGGATGGGACGGTTCAGCGCGAGGATCTGTTCGTCACAACGAAGCTATGGAATACAAACCACCGCCCGGAACGGGTGAAAGCGGCGCTTGAAGCAAGCCTTCGACGTCTTAAGCTCGACTACCTGGACGCCTATCTCATCCATACGCCTTATGCTTTTCTTCCGGGCGAGGAACTGGATCCGCGAGACGAGAACGGTCAGATCATCTATGATGCCGGGATCAGCTTGATCGAAACCTGGCACGCGCTCGAGGCGCTCGTGGAAAGCGGTCGTTGTCGGTCGATAGGCTTATCTGACATCACCTTGGACAAGCTGAAGGAGATCGTCGCGAACGCACGCATCATGCCCGCCATCGTACAGGTGGAATCCCATCCCTACTTGCCCGAATGGGAGCTGCTCGACTATTGCCAGGCCAATGGGATCGTGCTGCTGGCGTTTGCGCCACTGGGCCATGCGATGGAGCCCAACTTGCTTACAGACCCTGTCATCACCGGGATCGCCGACCGCGTCAATAAGACGCCGGCGCAGGTGGCCCTTGCCTGGGCCGTACAGCGCGGCACCGCCTTCCTGACGACGTCGATCAAACCGCTTCGCATCGAGGAAAATTTCGCAATCTCGACGCTTCCAGATCAGGAAATGGTACGGATCCGTTCCGACATATCGACGAACGTTCGGTTCAACAGCGTCGTCGAGACAGGCGTTCCCGGTTTCATCCCTCGGGCGAAATCGACGTAGATCGCAAGTTAAGCTCTCCCGGAGGGGCAAGGCGACCGTCAACGCTTCTCCGGCGCGCCGCCAGGCTTCGATCGCCCTCGGAGCTCCAGTTTCAGTTCGTACGACGGCAGTTATAGGAGGCCAAGATGGAAGACCAAAGAGTGAGATTGGCGCTCGAGCGGCATTGGGCCGCATCAGACGCCGGCGATTTTGACGTTGAGCATGAAATCTATCACGACGATGCATTGCTTGAATATCCGCAGTCCGGCGAGCGGATCCATGGTCGCCGCAAGATCCAGGAAAGCCGCTTCGCCCAGCCCAACAAGAAGCGGTTTTGCGCTCGCCGGATCACCGGCAGCGCTAACCTATGGGTCACGGAATTCGTTCTGACCTATGACGGCAAGCCCTCTTATGCGGTGAGCATCATGGAATTTCACAACAGGCTCGTCGCTAGAGAGACGCAATACTTCACTGAGCAGTTCGCCCCCTCGCCCTCCTGGGCACGTTTGGTTGAAAGATAGAACACGCGCCATTGATCGGTGGTGGCGAGTCGGGATAGGTGCTGGTGATGACCACGAAGACAAAGACCTCGACAGCAAAGAAACGAACCTCGATCGGATCGCGCCGCAGCCCCGACGCCGAAGCGGCGGTGCTTGCCGCCGCCCGAGACCTGATTTCGGAGAGGGGTTATGCGGGATTTTCGGTCGATGAGGTCGCACGACGCGCCGGTGCCGGAAAAACCACCATCTATCGCTGGTATCCAACGAAGGCCGACCTCTTCATCGCCATCTATACGACCGAACGGTCGGCTTCCGTGCCTGTTCCCGACACCGGAAACCTCGTTGCTGATCTCGTGCAATACACGACAAGCCTCTGGCGTTTCTGGGCAGCGCATCCGGCAGGAGCCGCGCTGCGCGGACTGATCGCCGAGGCGCAAGGCACTCCGGAAGCCCTCACCGCCTTGCGTGACAGGTTCCTTCCCGAACGGACGGCCGACGTCAGACGAATTTTGACTGACGCGGCAAACCGGGGCGAACTGCAGGCGCACGAGGTTGATGACAAGATTTCGTTATGGGTCGGCTTCAGCTGGCTCAAACTGCTGATTGGCGAACTCCATAAGGAGGAGGTTATAAGCCCCGTCATGATGCAGATTGCCGGCCTTTCCAGCCGCCCGAAGCAATGATCGGCATTAATCGGCGTAACCAATCGACAGGAGAACGTAACCGATGTCCTCGGATATCGTTCGTCATCAGAATGCGGAGCAGGCGGCAGTCGGGCTGTCTGACGTTCTTGACTTCCGTCTTTCGGTCGTTTTCTGCGGCCTGAACCCCGCCTTGACGGCTGTCCGGGACGGGCGCAACTTCTCGTCTCCGAGTAACCGATTTTGGAAGGTGCTACATCTTTCCGGCTTCACGCCGCGACTCCTGCAGGCCGAAGAAGAGCAGGAGCTTCTCCAGTACGGATGCGGCATTACCGCCGTTGTCTCCCGCGCGACCAGGAGTGCCATTGAGATAACGACGAGCGACTACAAAGAGGCAGCACCTCTCTTTGAAGCAAAGATGAGGAAGTTCGCGCCCGCGAACCTCGCCTTTCTCGGCAAAGCGGCCTTTGCAGCAATCACATCCAAGCCCGACTGCGACTGGGGCAAGCAAAGCGACTTTTTTGCCGGAGCACAAACCTGGGTACTGCCTAACCCCAGCGGGCTCAACAGAGCTTTCAGCCTGGATCGCCTGAAAGCGCATTACCTTCAGCTGAGAGCGGAGACTGAGCCCACCGCCCGGCATGGAGATCTGTGAGCTGGAAAACGATATGACTTGTCGTGGCTCTTGAACGGATCCGAACCACCGACCCTGCTATTCCAAGCGCGTGGACATCTAGGAAGCCCTGTAACCTCATGTCGCTCTCCCGCGCAATGCGGCTCTGTTCCTCGCGCGACTTGGAACTAACATTGCAGCTACTGGATCGCGAGTTGCGTGAATTGGGCCGCCCGGCGAGGAATGGCGTATGCTCCGGCCATGAGGTGGGCGCTGCATACGCCTTCGGATAGGGTACAATCAGGCGTTGATGAACGCCAACAGATCCGGATTGATCACGTCAGCATGCGTGGTCAGCATGCCGTGCGGGAAGCCCTTGTAGATTTTTAGGGTGCTGTTCTTCAGCAGCTTCGCCTGAAGTTCCGCGGCGTCCTTGTAGGGAACGATCTGGTCGTCATCGCCCTGTGTGACCAGCATCGGTACGGTGATTGCCTTAAGGTCTTCTGTCTGGTCGGTCTCCGAGAAGGCCTTGATGCCGTCATAGTGGGCTTTGGCACTGCCCATCATGCCCTGGCGCCACCAATTGTCGATCACGCCTTGAGAGACCTTCGCGCCTTCGCGGTTGAAGCCGTAGAATGGGCCGGAGGCAACGTCGAGGAAGAACTGCGCGCGATTGGCTGCGAGTGCGTTACGGAAACCATCGAATACTTCGATCGGTGTGCCATCAGGATTGGCTGCGGTCTTGACCATCAGCGGCGGAACGGCGCTGACAAGAATGGCCTTGGCGACACGGCCCTGCGGCTGCCCATATTTGGCGACGTAACGAGCGACTTCGCCGCCGCCTGTCGAATGGCCGATATGGACGGCGTTGCGCAAGTTCAGGTGCTCAGCCACGGCGGAGGCATCGGCGGCGTAATGATCCATGTCGTGACCGTCACTCACCTGTGACGAGCGGCCATGACCGCGGCGATCATGTGCGACGACGCGGTAGCCCTTGCTGACGAAGAATAGCATTTGCGCATCCCAGTCGTCGGACGACAATGGCCAACCATGGTGGAATACGATCGGCTGCGCATCCTTCGGACCCCAGTCCTTATAGAAGATTTCAACGCCGTCCTTGGTGGTCACGAAACTATGGATCATTGGTCCGGTTCCTTGCTGATGAGGGGAGATTTTCTTTTCAGAAGCGAAAGCCGGAATGGCCAGAGCCAATGAAATAGTAGTGCCGGTCAGCAGAATCTGCCGGCGCGAGAGGGAAAATTCGCTGGTCATGAGATGTCCCCGAGATTTTGAGCCGGCCAAGTCCATATTGGCCGACATGACCATCGACGGGCCGATATGCTTACTCGGCGCTTCGAGTGCTTTCGAACAGGAACCAGGCGCGGCGCTCGGCCTCGTCGACCCAGTTCTCGATCAGGCTGGCAGTCGCGATATCGCCGTGCTCGTCGCAGAGATTGTGGGTCTCCTTCATCAACGACACCAGCGTGAGATTGTCGTCGCGAAGTTCGGCCAGCATGTCGGCCGGCGTGACGAAATCAGCATCGTTGTCGAGCAGGCGCTGCAGTTTGGAAATATGGCTGATTGAGCGGATCGTCGTGCCGCCGATCTTGCGGGCTCTCTCGGCGACATCGTCCGTCATCGCAAAAATCTGCTCGCCCTGTTCGTCGAGCATCAGGTGATAGTCGCGGAAATGCGGCCCGCTCATGTGCCAATGGAAATTCTTGGTCTTGAGGTAAAGGGCAAAGACATCGGCCAGAAGCGCCGTCAGTGCGCCGGATATATCGGCAGTCGCGTTTGTGCCAAGCGTTGTCGGTGTTGCAAGCGGCGACTTGCGGTGTTTTTCAGCGAGTGTGCGGTCCATCATGATCTCCATTGGGTTGAGCGGGCTGCTGGAGACTTTTTAGACCAGGCCCCGCGCCCGCAACATCCAATGCTTGGCTAGTCGAACCCACACTTTGGTATAGTTTCGCAGCGCTGCGGCTGAGGTTAGATATCGAATGTCTTCAACCTCCTCCCAAGAAGACATGCTGGGCACCGAGGCCCTGACGGTTCAGGCGGCCTCTCCCCCTGAACCAGCGGATGTCGCGATCCGATCGAGGCCATCCCAGCCGCCCTGGGATGGCCTTTCTTTTTTACCGCCTATCAGATTGAGTTCACACGCGAATAGCGGATTTTGGAATTGCGTTTTCTCCAACGGGATGGCTTGATGACGCGATCGACATCCAGGTGGGAACCGGCATGCCTTCGCTTGAACTTGTGAATCCAAAACGACGGTTATCAGCACGCTACGAAACTGGCATTCTGTCGTTCGCATTCGCTCTTGCGGTAACAGTCTTCTATCTCGATACGTTCACCGACATTCACAGCGCGCTCGCCACGCTCTATGTCATCACACTCCTACTGTCGGCGGAAACGCTGACAGAAAAGGGAACGTTGCTGCTGACGGCGGTCTGTGTTGGTCTTTCAATGTTATCTTACGTGGCTGCCCACGGCACAGACGCCGACCTTGCAGCAATATTGCGCCTGGCTGTGGCCGTCGCGGCCATATTGATTACCTGTGCGCTGATCATAAGGAACCACCGTGCGCGTCATGATCTGATAAAATCCAATGTCGCCTTGCAGAGTAGCGAGGAACGCTACCGGACGATTTTCGAGCAGAGCCGCGTCGCCCTGTGGGAGCGTGATTATTCTGAGGTGCGCGCGTTGTTGATGAAACTGAAGACGCAGGGTGTCGTCGATCTGCGTGCCTACGCGCGAGACAATCCGGACTTCATCTCAAACTGTATTGCGAGCGTCCCCACGGTCGCCGCCAATGCCGCGGCACTGGAGCTTCTCGGCAATGTCAGTGCACAGAACGGCGGCTCGATGCGCCGCTACATCGCGCAGGATGACGCCACCTTTCTCGGGCTAATGGTGGCAATATTTGAAAACCAAAGCTATTTCGAGGGAAAGGGCACGATCATCACTAGCGATGGCACCACCAAGCTGGTGTTGCTGACGGTCGGCTTTCCAGCGGACGTGGCCAATTTCAACCGCGTCATTGTCGGCATGTTCGATATCACCGAGCGGGAACTGGCCCAGAAGGCGTTGTTCGAGGCCCAGGCTGAACTCGCACTGGCCTCACGCGCGGCGACCGTCGGCGCCCTGTCTGCATCGCTGGCCCACGAACTCAACCAGCCACTCGGCGCAATTGTCGTCAATGCACAAACCCTTCAGCGCTGGCTAGACCGTGACCCTCCGGATCTGGCTGCGGTCTCCCGGTCTGCTGAACGCATCGTGCGCGACAGCCAGCGTGCCAGCGACATCATTCAGAGCACCCGGTCGATGCTGAGCGAGCGCTCGCCAGTCATTGAGCCAGTGTCACTGGCCGATCTCGTCAGCGAGACACAAACATTGATGGAGAGCGAACTTTCCCGGAACCGGATTATATTCGAAACGAGCGAGACTTCCGGCATCACCAGCGTCCGTGCTGTCCGCATCGAACTGCAGCAGGTGCTGATCAACCTAATAACCAACGCCATTCAGGCAATGGCCGCGACGCCGGAAGATCTTCGACGGATCTCGGTATCGATCAATCCGGCGGATGGACGGAGCGTCCGGGTCGGTGTCTGTGACAGTGGGCCTGGCCTGAGCGCCGGCATTCTCGAAAAATTGTTCAAGCCGTTTTGCACCACCAAGGAAACCGGCCTCGGCATGGGGCTAGCAATCTGCCGCAGCATGCTCGAAGCCCGTGGTGGCTCCCTGACCGCCAGTAATCACATCGAAGGCGGCGCGCTGTTCGAAATGATCGTGCCGATGGAGGCTATCCAATGAATGATGTCAGAAAACTCGCCAAAACCACGAACAACAATACGCCCGTCGTTTACGTCGTGGATGACGATCCGTCGATCCGAGAGGCGCTTGTCGATCTCTTCCTGTCGATCCGAACGCAAGCGCAAGCGTTCGAAAGCGCTCAGGATTTCCTGGACAATGCCGATCTCAAGCGGCCAGGCTGCATACTGCTCGACGTAAGGCTGCCCGGCGCCAATGGCCTGGACTTCCAGCTTCATCTGGAAAGACTCGGCAACCAGATGCCGATCATCTTCATGACCGGCCATGGCGATATACCGATGACCGTGCGGGCGATGAAGGCCGGCGCGGTGGATTTTCTTAGCAAACCGTTCCGGGATCAGGATATCCTCGATGCTGTCTCCGTGGCGTTTCAGAAAGACCGGGACCTGCGCCAACAGTCTGCGGCCAGTGGCGCCGTCACGGAACTGGCCAAGACATTGACCCGCCGCGAACACGAGGTCATGACGGCTGTCGTCCAGGGCCTCATGAACAAACAGATCGCCTTCAACCTTGGCATCAGCGAGATCACCGTCAAACTCCATCGCGGCAATGTCATGCGCAAAATGGACGCGCGCTCGGTAGCAGATCTGGTCCGCAAAGCCGAGCTGCTTGGGCTGTGAGAGGCAAAACCTAGACCCTTGTATGGTACAAGGACCGGTCTCGAAGGAGCATATACCGGGTTGTTGATCCAATACGGCAAGGCCCAAAGAAATTGCACAAGACGCCAGTCATAGCCATCGTCGACGATGATCGGTCGATCCGAGAAGCCCTTGACGATCTCATTTTGTCCTGCGGCTACCAGAGTCGCCTGTTCGCGTCCGCGGAAGAGTATCTTGCCGACCAGGATCGCGCCTCAATCGACTGCATGCTCGTGGATGTCAAAATGCCCGGTCTCACGGGAATCGAGCTGCAGGCTGTGCTGAACAAACAGGATACGCTGAAACCGCCGATGATCTTCATGACATCCTATAGCGACAGTATAACAAGGGCGGCGGCGATGAGTGGCGGCGCTTTTGCCTTTCTCGGCAAGCCCGTGAATCTTAACCAACTGCTCCAGAGTCTCGAACAGGCGCTGAAGCACTGATCCACGCCAACGAGGAGTAAATCCATGTCGCACGGTTGTTCGCACACATCGACGATCCGCACGGTTCGCCCCGAAACGCTGGGCTGCGAGGAATGCCTTGAATCCGGACAGGCTTGGTTTCACCTGAGGCTCTGCCGCGAGTGTGGCCATGTCGGGTGCTGCGACCAGTCCCCCGGTCGCCACGCCACCGCACATTTCCATGCCACACAGCATCCGATCATAGAAGGGTACGATCCGCCGGAAGGCTGGGGATGGTGCTACGTCGACGAGATCATGGTTGAACTGCCGGACCAGACTCCGCAGCTTGGCCCCATACCTCGCTATTACTAGACCACCACAAATCCTCGACGCCATTTCCAACACGTTTCAAGCCAGGAGAAAAATTGATGGCGGATCTCAGCGCAAGACAGCACCAGATGTTTCCGGAGCTGAGCCCTCGTCAGGTCGAGACGGCCAAACGTTTTGCCAGTGGCGAGCCGCAGCATTTTGAACCCGGGGAATTTATCTACAAGGTCGGCGATCACGCGGCACCTGCCTGGCTGGTGCTTGAAGGTTCGATGGATGTCTTTCGCCATGAAGGCCTGTCGCACGAGGCGCCAATCACCACCCATGGTGCCGGTCAGTTGTCGGGTGAAGTCAATCAACTTTCGGGCCGTCCGACACTGGCCGGAGCACGGGCTGGCTCCGCCGGCTGCACCGCGGTTGCCTTCGATGCAGCCCATCTTCGCGCCCTGGTGATCGGCTCGGCGGATGTCGGCGAGATTATCATGCGGGCTTTTATCCTGCGTCGCGTTGGTCTGATCGATTCCGGCGCGGGTTCCGTTCTGATCGGGGTTCCGGGGAATGCAGCGCTGTCACGCCTACAAGGATTTCTTGCCCGTAGCGCCTTTCCCTATATCGTGCTCGATTCTGCCAGCGAAGGCGAAGGCCGTGCTCTGACCGAACGCTTGGGCATCCTCGCGTCCGAACTGCCGCTGATGGTCTGCCCCAATGGAACGGTGTTAAAAAACCCGACCGACATGGAAGCCGCCGCTTGCCTTGGCATGACGCCGGAACTCACACCCGGCAAGCTTTATGACGTTGCCGTCGTTGGCGCTGGGCCGGCTGGCCTCGCCACCGCCGTATATGCCGCCTCCGAAGGGCTCGACGTCATCGTCATCGACGAACGCTCGGTAGGAGGACAGGCTGGCGCGTCGTCGCGGATCGAAAACTATCTCGGCTTCCCGACCGGCATATCCGGCCAGGCGCTGGCCGGGCGCGCCTATAACCAGGCACTCAAGTTCGGCGCCGAAATGGTCTTGCCGGTCGCGGTCGAAGGACTGATCGCGCCCGAGCGCGATGCCGGTGTGCTGACATTGAATCTTGCCGGCGGTAAAGACGTGACGTCGCGTACGATCGTCATCGCTTCCGGTGCGCACTACCGGCGCCCGGATATCGCCAACATCGAACGCTTCGAGGGCAATGGCATCTCCTATTGGGCCTCGCCAATCGAGGCGAAACTCTGCACCGGTGAAGAGATAGCGCTGGTTGGCGGCGGCAATTCTGCCGGTCAGGCGATCGTTTTCCTCGCACCTCAGGTCAAGAAACTGCATCTCGTCGTCCGGCGCGCGCTCGAAGAGACGATGTCGCAATATCTGATCGACCGCATCAGGGCTTTCCCCAATGTCGAACTGCACATGCATTGCGAAGTGGATGCGATCGACGGCGATCCCGCAGGCGGCTTGAAATCCGCGACCCTGCGCAATCGGCTTGATGGCAGCGAACGACAGCTGTCACTTCATCATCTTTTCCTCTTCATCGGCGCTGATCCGAATGCCGGCTGGATCAGCGACCGCGTCCATACCGATGACAAGGGCTTCATCGTCACCGGACAATCCTTCGATGCACTGAGCAGTTTCACCCGCAGTCCCCTGCCGCTGGAAACCAGCCTGCCGAATGTCTTCGCCATCGGCGATGTCAGGGCCGGATCGACCAAGCGGGTGGCCGCCGCAGTCGGAGAAGGTGCCGCTGTTGTCTCCCAGATCCACGCTGCGCTCAGCCTGATGAAGACCTCGCACTGAAACACCCGCCAATATTCTAAATCAAACGACCCGCTGGCGGATACCAACGGGTCGAAATGTCATTCTCCGACGTGATAGACGATCAGTCGACGATCAAATTGCCGATGCACCAAGCTGCCGGCCATAAGCAACGATTTCCCGGCCAACGGAGATGCGATCAGCCTCGAACCGCTGCAGGGCGGCATGAAGGTCAACCGCAGACGCCAGGCAGTTGCTCAACGCCATGACATCGCCGGCTGCTTTCGACACGCCCATCGCGGTGTGCGGTCGCGCGACGAATGCGGCGTCACCGATCAGAACGATGGATCGGCCGATCATGCGGGGTGCCTCGTAGTCGAAAATCCCTTGTATCGACGGGCTGAGCTCCGCTTCCACCGCCAGCGCGAATTGCGGCGGAAGCATCTGCCTGGCATCGGCGCGAAAAGTTTCCCGGCGGTCGTTCGACAAGCCGCCACGCGGTAGCGAAAACGGATGCGTCCGCTGATCGAGATCGGTGAACGTGCCGGCAAGTGCGCTTGGCTGCACCTTGCGGTACCAGACCCAGTTGTATCGACGGTCGCCCCTGCTCAACTCGCCTTTCGAACCTGGAACAAGATAGCCGAGAGCGTGCACGCCCGGGCGGACATGGAAGGCAAACCGGTCGAGAAGCAGCGCGGCGGCCGCTGGCACGCTCGTTTCCGGAATCAACCCACGCCAAGCGACATAGCCGGAATAGCGATTTTGATTATCCCTGGCATTGACCGCCCCGCGCACCACGGAACCGAGGCCATCGGCGCCGATCACAAGATCGGCTCTCTCCCGCGTACCGTCACCAAAAATCAGTTCCGCACCGCTCCCGCCGTCCAGCACCTCGATGACGTCCCGGCCCAAGAAATAGGTTTCGGGCGCGATATGCGACGCGACGGTTTCAAACAGGAAATCCCAGGAGATTTGCGTCTGTGGCATGTTAACGGTCTGGGCGATACTACCATCCTGATTGAGATAGATGCGTTCCTTCGCCACCACGCCGAGACGGGCAACATGTTCACACCCGATCAGCCGGAGAATGTGCAGCAGGTCGCTCTGACCGACCAGACCCGCTCCCCGGCCGGCAAGACCGTTCTTCGATCGCTCGTAGATGCGAACATCATGGCCGGCCTGCTGTAACAAAATGCCGGCGAAGAGGCCGGCGAGCGAACCGCCGACGATTCTGATACGAAGCTGTTTCATGGTCCCGACCTCAGTGTCCGACAACCGCTGGCGAGTGCCGGCGATGATGAAAGATTTTCACGGAGAACGCTGCGATGCCAAGTGCCGCGCCAAGCAGGCTAACGAAGAGCCAGCCGCCCTCGCCCCATGCCAACGTCGCCAGTGCAGAGCCTGCCGCTCCACCGAGAAACATACCGGTCATGAATACCGTGTTGAGCCGGCTGCGGGCATCCGCATCGAGCGCATAGATAATGTGCTGGTTGGAAATGAGCGCACTTTGTATTCCGAAATCGAGCACGATGACGCCGATAACCAGGGCAGCGACCGATGCCCAGACGCCGAAGATCAGCCAGGCGGCGATCGTTAGGCCCGCGCCCATCCAGACCACAAAGTGTGGTCCCCGTCTGTCGGCGATCCGGCCTGCGAGAGGCGCCGCAAATATGCCGACTGCACCCACGATACCGAACAGACCTGCAACGTCCGCTCCCAGCTGGAACTTTGACCCGGCGAGATAGAGCGCCAGAATAGTCCAGAAGGCCGTGAAGGACGCAAACAGGAATGCCTGAATGGTCGTTGCAGCCCTCAATGCCGGATGCCGTTTCCACAGCTGGCCGAGCGACCGGATCGCCTGATGATAGCGCAAAGTCGATATCGGCCGGTGATGCGGCAGGACGGCAAACATGAGACCTGCGGCGAAAAGGGCAAGCGGCACCCCGATCCAGAACATCTCGCGCCAGCCGGCATGCACACCGACAAAACCGGAGAGGGTGCGGCTGAACAATATACCCGACAGTACCCCTGCCATGACCGTTCCGATCGTGGCGCCGCGCTTTTCCGGCGCTGCCAGAGATGCGGCAAAGGGTACGATCTGCTGGGCGACAGTGGAACACGCGCCGACGATGACGGAGGCTGCGACCAGCGTCCAGGCGGTCGGCGCAAGTGCCGCGAGCGCCAGCGCTGCCGCTAGAACCACCAACTGACCGATAATCATGCGGCGGCGATTAACGAGGTCGCCGAGCGGCAGCAGCAAGAACAACCCGAGCGCATAGCCGAGCTGGGTCGCCGTGGGCACCATGCCGGCAATCGGCTGCTGGCCAAAATCCGCCTCGATAAGACCGAGCATCGGCTGATTGTAATAGATGTTCGCGACGGCAATGCCGCCCGCGACGGCCATGGCCAGCAGTGCTGATTGTCCGATCGCATCATCATGGGCGGTCCTTGCCGCCCCGGCCTGTATCTGTCCTGTGTTTTCCATCATCCTGCTCCATCGCCAATTGATCTGAGCAAGGTATGTCCAACGGCGCTGCACGCACATCGAATGGACGTCTACCCTGACCTATACATCGATCTAGGTTCGCATCGATGGGTTCCATGCTAGACCTAGCGAATACGATGAAGGGAAATTGCGATGAGCGAGAAGGACCGGATGGGATCGAGCGCTACGCATCGTCAGCAGGTGGCTGGGGCGCACTGAAGTGCCGTTGCCAAAACCCCTTCCTCGTCAATAGATGATAGCTGAGGGCGCGGCGACACTTTCAATCGAGGAAGAGGCGATCATCGTTGCCTTCCGCCGACACACACTGCTGCCGCTGGATGACTGCCTCTACGTCCTGCAGGCTACGATCCCGCATTTGACCCGCTCGTCCCTACATCGCTGCTTACAACGGCATGAGAACAAAGCGATCATCACCGATATGCCAACCTACGGATATCGCAGGGTTCACGCCATCCTGCGCCGTAACGCTTGCAGCGAAAGCCGCTCGTGGCCAAACGCTAAACGTGTCTATCGGGTGATGAAGGTGCATGGCATGCTTCTTCAGCGCTATACAGGCGCAATCGATACCCGCCGCCACGATGGCCGCGTCGCCGTCGAGCAGTCCAATCGACGTTGGTGCTCAGACGGCCAGTCACCTGATCACCGACGACCGCCATGTTAGCCACAGCCAAATCAACACTATTCTGGCTCATTCAGATTCGCCCCCTGTAGCTGGAATTCAACGTATTGATCCGATTACGCAATCCGGCTACAAAGTAGGTTACGATCGTGCGCGGATGGCCCCATCTGATCTCTTAATTTTCGCTGAATTTCAAAGCTCTGTTGCTGCATCTACCGCCATCCCCGCTCTGCCTGTCACGGCGAAGCCACCGCGAGCTCCGCACCTTCATCGGCGAGCGCGCGTCTCACGAATGGCTTTTGCCCATGTCGACGTCCACATGTGCCGGCTGCGCTTCGGTCTGCGTAGTGCTCGTCGTCACTATCGCGGTAAAGTCGTTCTGCGCCGCGTAGATTAGCCTCTCAAGATCCATATAGTCCGCGGCTTTCAGTTCTCTGGCTTTCAGGACTAGGCGGCGGTGAACGACAAGGCGGTCGTCTTCTTTCTCGTACCTGGCCGTGTAAAAGCCGACTTCATTTTGAACATCGACATCTTTCGGAGCGGTCGCAATCTTGAGATTCGAGGGAAGCGCCTTGCCGCGCACGTCATCCTCCTTGAAATGCGCCGCCTCCCATTTGTCGACGTCTGCGACAGAGTGATTGACCGAGGCCAGTTCCTCCTCCTGCATTATCGCCGCGATCCACTCCCCTACGGCTGCTTTGTACGCGCTTTGAAGTTGGTCGAGGTCGGACATATCAACTTGCATGGCACCCCCACGGTTGACACCGTCCTTATAAATTATTCCGATGAACGAACCACGACAGTCGTGTTGGCGATCGGCGGCGGACCTTGCGATCCGGACGCTGGAGCTGACCTTGACGAAAGCGTTGGAGAAGACCGTCGAGCGCACCCTCAATACCGAAAGTCATCAGGCTGGAAACACCGTCAACCAATCTGCCTTGACTTGGAACAAGGTGACGCCGCTAGAGAGATGGTATTTGATCTGTGATTGGGTCGCTAACAGGTCATGCTCATTGCAGTAAAGGCCTATCAACTGGCCGACAATCGTTCGGCCAGTTGCGGCCGGCAAGCGACGACGAGCGAATTGATATGAAAAGGGAGATAGGAACGGTGGATCGCCAACGCATCGGCTGCGACAGATTGCGCGCCAAGATCACGAGTGCGGAGCACGCAGCTTCATTCATCACCTCGGGAAGTACCGTGGGAATGAGTGGCTTTACGGGCTCCGGTTATCCCAAAGCCGTCCCCCTCGCATTGGCCAGGCGGATCGAAGCCGAGCATGCAGCCGGCAACCCTTTCCGGGTACGCGTCTGGACCGGCGCTTCAACCGGACCAGAACTGGACGGCGCCCTTGCCACGGCCGACGGCATAGAGTTTCGCTTGCCATATAATTCCGATCCGGTCGCCCGTGAAATGATCAATCGCGGCGAGATGGAGTATTTTGACATGCATCTGAGCCAGGTCGCACCCATGGCGTGGCAAGGCTTTCTCGGACCGCTCGATACGGCAGTGATCGAAGTGACCGGGATCAGGCCCGACGGCTCGCTTATCCCGTCTTCCTCGGTTGGCAATAATAAGACTTGGCTCGATCGCGCGCACCAGGTGATCCTCGAGGTCAACAACTGGCAGAATGCGGCCCTCGAAGGCATGCACGACATTTACTACGGCACCGCATTGCCGCCCGACCGCAGCCCCATCCCACTCGTTCGCCCCGACCAGCGCATCGGCGAGCCGTATTTCCGCTGCGACCCTCAAAAGATCGTCGCAATCGTCGAGACCCACGCGCCGGACCGTAACCTTCCTTTCGCGCTGCCGGACGAGGCGGCGCGGTCCATCGCCGGGCATCTGCTGGAATTCTTTCGTCATGAGGTGGCAAAGGGGAGGCTTCCCGCCTCCCTGCTTCCAATCCAGTCGGGTGTCGGCAACATTGCCAACGCCGTGCTCGGCGGTCTTGTTGACGCGCCGTTTGAGGACATGACCGCCTACACGGAAGTGATCCAGGACGGCATGCTGGACCTGCTAGAGGCGGGCAAACTTCGCATGGCTTCCGCCACGGCGTTTTCGCTGAGCCCCGAGGCTGCAGCACGGCTCAATGGCGACATGGCGCGCTTCCGCGACAAGATGATCCTTCGCCCCCAGGAAATCAGCAATCATCCGGAGCTGATCCGGCGTCTGGGCTGTATCGCGATGAATGGGCTGATCGAGGCCGACATTTACGGCAATGTCAATTCCACGCACATCATGGGGTCGCGGATCCAGAATGGCATCGGCGGGTCAGGCGATTTTGCACGCAACGCCTATGTTTCCATCTTCATGACGCCCTCGACGGCCAAGGGCGGGAAGATTTCCGCAATCGTGCCGCAGGCAAGCCACGTGGATCACATCACCCAGGACGTGCAGGTAATCGTCACCGAGCAGGGGCTGGCCGACCTGCGCGGCCTTTCGCCCAAGCAGCGTGCCGAAGTGATCATCAGGAACTGCTCGCACCCCGACTACAAGCCGGCACTGCTCGATTATTTCCGGCGAGCCAAGGAACATTCCTATGGCCAGCAGTCGCCGTCGTTACTGGGCGAAGCACTGTCCTGGCACCAGCGGTTCATCGAGACCGGTTCCATGCTGGCTTGAGGAATGGGCGATGCCGGGCACTGTAAAGTTATCGGTCTCGGGTTAAAGTGCGGCACGAGGTCTGTGATCAAGCGACCTGCAGATGGGCGATCTCGCTCCACATCTGCATCGCGGCCGCTCGCAGCTCGCAGCTCGCGACAATGGGCAGAAGGAGTGTCGTGGCGCGGAACAAGAAATAGGTTGGCGATCGGATCGTGGATGGAAACGAAGCCTTGAAGCTGTCGTGATGATTTGAAGCGTTTCATGATCCGCTCACGCCGTCTGATGGGTTGATGGGAATTCTCCGCCCGATTGTTCAGCCCTTTGTGAGAGGTTCTGTCGCAAACTTTTCACCGGATTTGCAACCTGTATGGTCATGCCATAGATCTGGGTTGAAGATGAGCAGGCATTGTTGGGTTCCCCGATCATGATCGATTTCAAAGGCAGTCACTACCCGAAAGACGTGATCTTATACGCGGTGTTTTTCTACATCAGATATGCGGTCTCCTATCGTGATTTGGAAGAGATCATGGCTGAGCGTGGTGTTGTCGTTGACGACGCGACGCTGAACAGATGGGTTGTGAAACAGTCGCCCTTGATTGCCGGCCGAGCCCAGCGCCAGAAATCTGCTACCAGCAGTTCCTGGCGGATGGACGAGACCTATATCCAGGTCAAAGGCAAATGGACCTATTTCTATCGGGCTGTCGACAAATTCGGTAAAATCCTTGATTTCATGCTGTCTGAACACCGCGATGAGGCTGCGGCCAGCGCCTTCTTCGCCCGCACGATCGAGAACAACGGCTGGCCTGAAAAGGTCGTCATCGACAAGAGCGGTGCGAACCTGGCAGGTTTGCAAAACATGAACTGGATGCTGCTGTTGCCGGGATGGTTCTGGCTGATCGAGATCCTGCAGGTCAAATACCTCGACAACATGATCGGGCAAGACCACCGGTTTATTAAGAAGCTGACACGTCCGATGAAAGGCTTCAAATCCTATCAGTCTGCGCCAGCAACACTGGATGGCATCGAAGTGGCGCATATGATCCGCAAGCGGCAATTTCCAACAAGTGGCCAATCCGCATTTCAGCAATTCGCCGCAATCGCAGCATAACTATGTTCAGCGATAGCTGTTTCCGCAACCTTTCCAAAAGTTTGCGACAGAACCTCCCTTGGGATTGATTGCAGCGGGGCGGTGGCGACGAGCTACCGCCCTTCCCTCTAGCCTACCCCAAGGCCCGTCAGCAGAACGCCTGTATTCGCGAGGCGATTTCTCGGCACAGGACCGTAGAGGGAAGCGCCCAGCATCCGTCGGCGCGAAGGAAATCTGCCACTGAGCCGCCGCGACCCTGCGCTGGTTCGAGGCAAGGAAGCAAAAGTGTGTCCTTTCCGAGGACGAGATGTTCACGACGAAGCGACGACACAAGATGGACCACAAGCTCCGGCTTGCTGCCGGCATTGTGTCTGGCTTGGCGTTTCAGCTTGTCAGATGCGGTTGCCACGGGGGGCTCGTCTATGATTTCCACATCACCACAAGCGTCGAATACAAACGATATGCCCGGTGACATTCCCAATTCGAAAGGCGAAGACTCGCGCGCGTGCAGCTTTTGCGCGATCAGATGAAAGCAATGCCCCCATTCAATGGCATCGAACCGATCCGATGCATCATTGAACTTCATGGGGAGCAGCAACATTCCCGCCTGCGCCAGCGTCGCGTTAGAGAAGCCTCGCATCTTGGTATAGCTGTTAAGGCTGAAAAAGAGCGGGCCGGCCTTTGCAACTGGGGTCGGAAGCCGGGGCGTCGGGATTTCTCCATGACGTGCCGTCTGAAATTCTGCCTGCGCGAAGCCCATCCAATTGTCCCGTCTGTCCGCCATGCCGCCAACGCCATCGCAGATCAGCGACTGTGGAGCTAGGTTAGCGGCCTCAACTGCGGCCGTCACCTATACAAAGGTCTGGTCAGACCAGACTTTTGCGCGATGGGCCATCGGGATGGCGATCAGTATTGTCATGGAATGCCCCAATCCCCTGGAGACAATCAGATGCCCGACCAAATCCGCCCCCGTGATAGGGCCAGAGCCTTCACGCCAGCGCTCGCCGATTTTGTCGATGACCCTCTGTTTTCCAAAGTTTGGGAACGTGACGGCCTTTCAAAGCGTGACCGCAGCTTGATCACTGTCGCTGCCCTTGTGGTGATGTACCGGCCGAACGAGCTCGCCTCGCATCTTCGCCGCGCCGTCGAAAACGGACTGAGCAAGAAGGAAATCAGTGAAGCAATCACCCATCTCGCCTTCTATGGCGGCTTCCCTGCCGCAATCAGTGCCTCGGCGATCGCCAATGAGGCTCTCGGGACGCTTCACGGTGAATGACGCTCCACCGATCATCGCACAGGATGTCCGGTTCACTTTTGAACTTTGACTGTCCGGAATCGTCAGTTCCATTCGCACTTCAGACACCCGATCTGTGCCTTATCGAACAGATTGGAATAGTCATGACATCGACGAGAGATTTTTACAGCTTCCGCGATGGTGCATTTGACGTCACCGTCCTCTCGGACGCACCAGCTGAAAGCTCCGATTTCGGACCTTTGGGGGAAAACGTTCATACAGCTTCGGACGGATCTCAATGTGAGGACAGTGGCTCCGACGAGATTTGTCCTGCGCCATCAAACATACCCTTCCTTGTGACCGCGGATGAGATGATCCTCGTCGACGTCGGTGCCGGCAAAAAAAAGCGAGAAAACAGGGTTTCTGGAAGCCAATCTGGAAGCGATTGGCGTCCATGCGGCCGACATCAGCCTTGTCGTTCTTACGCATGCCCATCCTTGTCACATCTGGGACCTTGTGCGGCCGGACGGGTCACTGCGGTATGCAAATGCCCGCTATGTGATGAGCGAAGCCGAGTGGTCATTCTGGATGACGGACAACGATGAACCGACAACAGAATATGAGCGTATGAGCGGGGCCCACACGCGAAAAACTCTTTCCGCGATCCTCGTGCGCGTGACGCTGGTTGAAGATGGTGACGAGATCATACCCGGATTGCGGGTTCTCAGCTCATGCGGCCATACTCCAGGTCACATCGCGGTGATTCTCGAAAGCGACGTGCCGCTCATCGTGACAGGTGATGCGGTGGCCAGCGACGTTGTTTCATTCGAACATCCCGATTGGAGCTTTGGCTTTGACATTGATGCGGGACAGGCGGCTACCACACGACGCCAAATCCTTAATCAGGCGGAAGAAGAGCGGGCAAAGCTCCTCGGATTTCGATGGCGATATCCCGGGGTCGGGCGCGCCGAGCGCCTAGGCGCTGCTTTCCGGCTTCGCCGTGTGCCGGAGGTCACCCGATGAGACGTACGATATTTGGGCGGCAGGCAAGTTTCCTGACCGCTGCTGCCGTTGTCGCCCACACGATCTGGACGAGCGCCGCTCCGGTTTTGACATATCCGATATACGCGCATGAGTGGGGCCTCTCGACCTTTTCGACGACCGCAATTTTCGCGGTCTATCCGGTGTTCGTCGTTTTGGTCCTCGTGCTTTTCGGCAATCTCTCGGACTATATCGGTCGCCGAGAAACCATGTTGATTGGTCTCTTTGCGTCGACGATCGGATCGTTGATCTTTGCGATCGCGCCTGACATCGACTGGATCTTTGTTGGGCGAGCGTTCATGGGGATAGGTGTCGGTCTATCGGCCGGCCCCTCGGCCGCGGCTGTTCTAGAGTTCAGCGCCCCCGACAAGCTCAAGCAGGCAGGAAGCGTCACGGCGGTCGCGCAAGCGATCGGCATGTCGGGCGCGGCGCTCGTCGGCGGCGCCTTGATCCAATACGCCCCCTTCCCTTCCCGGCTGAACTTTGCAGTCCTGACCGGCATCCTGGTGCTTGTTACGATCGCAACCTGGCATTTGCCAAATCGCACAGCATCGCGACCTCATGGAAAGTGGCGACCAAGCATTCCGTCTATCCCCAATGGGTTCTTTGCACCGTTTGTATCGGCGACTGCTGCGGTCACAACCGCCTATGTGTTGGGCGCAATGACGCTCTCCCTTGGTGCTCAGGTTGCACATGACGTGGTCGCTTCGACAAACGTGTTGATGAACGGAGGGATTATCACGATCTTTGCGGTATCGTCTGCCTTTGCAACCGCTCCCGTCCGCGGTAGGTCTCCAGGCAGCGTATTGCGGATCGGAGCTGTCATCGGGCTGCTTTCGGTGGGCTGTCTGGCTATCGCCGCAGAGGAGCAACTCCTCATTGTCTTCGCATCCGCTCAAATTGGGGCTGGAGTGGCCTATAGCCTTCTGCTCTTGGGAGGGCTGTCCTTGATCAATGAAGGAGCCTCGAAAACGCATCGAGCAGCGACCCTGTCTGCATTATTCCTTGTCGCATATCTCGCCCAAGCGATAGTCGCCCTTTCACTCGGGCGTATCGCGACTACTGCAGGACTGGCAAACGCTGTTGTTACAGGGGTGGCCCTCATAGCGGTACTGGCTGTCATCACATTGCTGCTCGACGCAGTGCGTATTCGAACAATGCGAGCGAACCACTCTCGTGCCCGCCATGACCCATGAAGGATGAAGCTCTGTGCTGATGAACAACGACAGCTTGCTTGCAACCCCGCACCGTTCGAAGCTGAGCGACGATCCTGTCGAAATACTGAGGTTCGCGGTTGAGGCATTTGCCGTCTGCCGAGTAGCCCTTGCAACCCTCGTGGAGATCAGGGGTGGCGCTGCGCGCGCTCTCGGCGCGCAGATTGCCATTTGCGAAGATGGTAGCTTTTGCGGCTATGTCTCGGGCGGATGCATCGAGGCAGCTGTCGCAGCTGAGGCCCTGGATGCCATGGCTCGCGGAGAAGACCGCAACGTGCGCCTCGGCGTGGGATCTCCATTCTTCGATATCGTACTTCCTTGCGGGGGAGGCATAAGCGTCTCGATTCACATATTGCGCGACGTAACCCCGTTGCGATACGCGCTCGATAGTTTGGCTGATCGCAGAGAGGTGGCGATACGCTACATTGCCGCGACACAACAACTCCTTGTTTGTGAGTCCCCAACACGGTCGGGATGGATCGGAAACGACTTCGTCACCATATATCGCCCAGCATTGAGGCTAATCATCTCAAGCAACTCAATCGAGGCGCTAACGGTCAGCCGTTTGGGCGCAGCAGCGGAGCTCGATGTGGTGCTGCTCCAACCCACCCAGTATTATAAGCTCGACAGCCTGATTGACGCTCATCTCATACCGCTGTGGCACTTCTACATCACGACCTCGATGCTGAAATGCCCATCCTGACGAAAGCGCTCGCCTCACAGGCTTTTTATCTTGGCGCACTCGGAAGCAGCAGAACCCATAAGAAGCGTCGCGAGTGGCTGCTGGCGGAAGGCTTCTCTGACGAAGCTATTCGTAAGATCAAAGCACCCATCGGGTTGTTTGGGCCGACCAAGGATGCCAATCCTTGGAACTGTCGGTCCTTGCAGACGTGAGCGCAGCCAGACTCGCGACATTCGGGAAAACGGCGAGGGTGATCACTCGCGCGAGCAATGGCAAAAGGCCTGGCCATCCAGTGATTGTACCTAAATCACTTTTCTCGAATATGAAAGATCTTGACGGCGACGTGGGCGCGCAGGATATCTTGCGTCAATCCTCAGTCGCACAGCAGTTGTGCGACATAGCAAGCGCCGCCACATTCGATATTGATACTATCGAAGACGCCAACCGTGCAGCTGCAGAGCGACCCTTGATCGACCTCCGCAGGCTAACTCACTAAAATCCCTCCGTATTGTCTAAAATGCATGTATTTTGAATATTGATCACCTAAAGATTTGCTGCACTGCAGAAACGTTTTGACAGCGCCTGACCCCGATGCTCTTCGTGTCGTTCGCAAGCGAACCCTCGGCGGTACATCATGAACTACGCTTTTGGAAACCGACAGATTTTTGGTCGGGAAGCTGAACTCGAACTCCTTCGCCAGGCCTATGAACGCGTGATCCAGAGCGGATATGGCGAGATCGTCTTGATCGGCGGTGCCGCCGGTTACGGCAAGACCTCGGTGGTCAATGCATTTCTTTCGGCTCACCACACGATTAGGCATGCTATCGGCAAGGCGGACGAGGCGTTTCGGCATGTACCATATAGCGCTATCCTCAAGGCTCTCGCTCGGCTACTTTCGCCCCGAGAACTCGAAGAGATCGCATCGGTTCGTGATGCAAGCACACTTGGTCCCGTAAATCGGGTCAAAGACCGGCTTATTGAAGCCATACAATCCAGCACATCCCCCAAATCTCCACTGGTCCTTCTGATAGACGATCTCCACTGGCTCGACGAAAGCTCGATGCAATTGATGCGCGCGCTTTCGGAACGTGGATTCCGTGACATTCTGGTGATCGGTACCTATCGAAACGACGACCGGACTGACTTCGGCGACACGGGTCTGGAGAGCTTCCTCGGCGACACCGCTGTCCGCGTCACTGACATAGTCCTTAAGACATTAGCATTTGAAGCTGTGGAAGGACTGGTGTCTTCGAAGCGCTTCGGAGAAACGACGGGTCCGCTCGCCCGTTTGGTCCAGTCGGTCGCGGCCGGCAATCCGTTTCACATCCAATTGATATTGAATGTCCTGGATCGAGCCGAAATAGCGCCTGACCTCGCCCAGTTCGTTTCTCACCAGAAAAACTGGAGCCTCGACGCGCTTTTGACCCGCATCATCACGGAGTTGCCGGATGCGACACGAAATGTCCTGCAATCTGCCGCCTGTATTGGGTTCACAGGCACCAACGCCCTTTTGACCTCGGCGACCTCCATCGACATCGAGGACCTTCACCGCTTGATCGAGCCTGCTTTACTGCTAGGCCTTTTCAAAACGGAGGGCGACGCATGGCAGTTTTCGCACGATGCGGTTCGCGAGCACATTCGCGCAAGCTTGAACAAAGATGAACGTACCGAGCGGCATGCCAAGATTGCCAGAGCAATGTTGACACTCAATGCATCTGCGACCGACCAGCAGCTGGCTGCAGCGGAGCAGATCGTCAAGGCAAAACATCACCCGCTCCTCCTTGAAGGCCTCGGCCCAGCTCTTGCCGCTCTCGACAAGGCCGCCAAGATTGCCAAGGCAGTGGGGTCGCTCGAAGGCGCACTTCGTTATGCGGAAAAGGGGATAGAACTCGTTTCGCTCCTGGATGCCTCGGATCGGTATCATTGGGAATTCGCAGAGCTGCGCTGCGCCATCCTAGTTGAGCGCGATGGTGCCGCGATTGACGACAGCGAATTGGAGCGACTGATCGCCCATGCGAACTCGACGCATGAGCGCGCTCGAGCCGCGCGTCTGCGCGCGGCGGTATTGATCCTGCGCGGGCAATTCGAGCAGGCAATGGACGTTGCAATGGTCGGTTTGGATCTACTCGATATCAAACTTACAAGGAAACCGTCCCCTTCAGAGCTGGAATGTGCCCGCAGCGCTGTTTATTCTGCGATCGAGGCGCTCAATTTCCCCGCGATTTCTGCGCAGCCTCGCCTAACGGATGAAACCATCATCGTCGCCATGGATCTCCTCGCGACGTTGCAGTCTTCATTTTTCTCCGACGATGGCCTCAAATTCCTTCATACCGCAAAGATTGTCGAGCTATCCGCTGCTCACGGTGTGAGCGAAGCGACATGCTACGGTCTGGCATGGTGCGGCGTATGCATCGCCAGTGACTACCGCGACTTCGACAGCGCTCTGGCCATGGCCGAAGCTGCTGTGACGCTTTCTCATGCTCATTCTTTCCAGGCATATCGAACCTCGGCCCTTGTTGCTTTGGACCAGGTTTCCGTGTGGCTGCAGCCACTTTCTTATGCGCTTTCGCGCGCCAAGGAAGCGTTTGAGCATGGCAAGAACAGCGGCGATATCAGCATGGCCTGCTACGCGACGAACCATATCGTGTCAGATCTGCTCGCCATGGGAGCGCCGCTGTCTGTGGTCAGCAACGAGGCCAATCGCGGGATTGCCATGGCGAGAAGCGTCGGGTTCGAGGAGGTCGTGCGAATCCTTCGGGTTCAGCTCGCCCTTGTAGACAGTTTGAAAGACCGCGCCGTAGAGCCTGGAACGATCTTGGCAATCGCGACGGCAGACGCCGCTTCTCAGATGTCGCCGCTGATCTTCTGGGGTCATTTGTTTGAAGGGATTTCCCAATTCTACAACGGGAAGTTGGCAGCTGCTGCGGAGTCATTTTCAGAGGCGCGCACATGGAAATGGACAACGCCGGCACATATCCACCTTGCAGACCTTCATTTCTACACGGCATTGTGCGAGCAGATGCTCGGAAGCGGAACACCCAATTCAGCAGGGCTGGATATTCTTCGCCTCCTCGCAGAGCAGAACCCGACCACCTTCGCCAACAAGCTTGCCTTCATCAATGCAGAAGCAGCCCGTGCCTCGGGCGACACGATTGAGGCGTTACGTCAGTACGAGCTATCCATCAATGCCGCAAAGGCGGCAGGCTTTCTGCACGAGCTTGCCCTCGTCCACGAGCGTGTAGGTCGCCTGGCTCTTGAGATCGGCCTCTCCTTCTCCGCATTTGGCCATATCCGCCACGCCCAGGAGAATTTCCATAAGTGGGGTGCAGAGCAACAGGCAGATCGGCTGCGCACCGAATTCGCAAACATATTCTCCGTGCCCGTCGATGTCGAACTGCCCGAACAGAGCATTCCACCGATCGAGCGTGCCGATTCGCTGATCAACGACCTGGTTGCCGCAGCCATAGACTATTCCGGCGCAATGCGCGGACAACTGATCGCCGTGGATGGGGTTCAGTTGTCTATCGTTGCCAGCACACGGTTTCGCGACGGCATGACGAGCTTCACCACCGAGCCCTGCCTCATGACTGGCGAGATGGCCCCGGTATCCATCATCAATATGGTCGTGAAATCTGCACATAGTCTGCGCTACGGCAACGCGGTGTCCGAAGCTGGCGATATCCACGCCGAGAGCCTGCGCGAATGCCCTGCGCGTTCATTACTCTGCGTTCCGTTGATGGATAAGGACAGAGTGATAGGGGTACTGTATCTCGAGAACAACGCCATGAGCGATGCATTCTCGCTCGAGATCGAACAGGCGATCGAACTCTTCGCTATCGCAACGACCGAATCCCTTCGTCTCAAAGCACAATTGCACGAACAATTGCGTGGCAATACCGCCCGGGAATTCCGCGAAACCGCGCTTGTCAGTGCGCGCGCAGAATTGATCAAAAACTCACATGTTACAGTTCTTGGCAG
Organism: Rhizobium sp. SG570; assembly: GCF_012275345.1. Taxonomy (NCBI): domain Bacteria; kingdom Pseudomonadati; phylum Pseudomonadota; class Alphaproteobacteria; order Hyphomicrobiales; family Rhizobiaceae; genus Rhizobium; species Rhizobium sp. SG570. The sequence goes on from NZ_JAAZQI010000007.1 coordinate 43,403, forward strand.
CATGGCTGCTTCGATCGTTCATGAGGTGAACCAACCGCTGTCAGCCATCGTAACGTTCGCGCACTCGGGCATTCGCTGGCTGAAGCAGCCGACCCCACAGATCGAAAATGCGATAACGAATTTTAGTAAAATCGAACAATCAGGTGTACGGGCGAGCAATATCATATCGGCCCTGCGTGCTCTGGTAAAACAGGCCCCCGCCAACCTCGAGTTTATCGACATCAAAGACGTGGTAAACGACGTGTTGTCGGTTGTAGAGACAGACGAGCGAACAAAAGGCGTCGAGATTGACTGCAACCTGATTGAAGGCGGGCAGCTTTTTGCCGACCCGATCCAGATCCAGCAGGTAGTTCTCAACCTGATGACCAACGCAATCGACGCAATGGACCCTCGCGCGGACGGGCGCCGACTGAAGATTGAAAGCGAGATACGCGATGCATTCGTTGTTCTAGCTGTCACAGATACGGGTACCGGAATTCCGGCTTCCGCACGTGAGTCAATATTCGACCCGTTCTTTACGACCAAGGACAAGGGTCTGGGCATGGGGCTTGCAATTTGCAAGACGATTGCAGAAGTCCACGGCGGCAGCCTTGGCGTCGGAAGCTCGAATGCTGCAGGCACAACTATGATCTTCCGCCTTCCTTTGACACAAGCCCCCCCCAACGGCGGCCAGACAGCTGCCGAATAGGCGGATCCAAGTCAGCAGGGGCAAGTAAACACGAATTTGGTTCTGGCCCCGACATTGAAGGTGGGGTGGATGGCCTGCTTCTCACGTTATTCTATTTCGGGTCGGCTGGAGACGATCGAGCTGTGTTCGGGAATGAGCGCCCTTCTTCCGCAGTAAAGACCTTTGGCGGTCGCCAAAATGCCACCCGCCAAAGGTCGCAAGGAATGAATCTAAATAGGATTCCTTCCCCTGTTTCGTTTATTGAGCTATCTGCTCTGCGCGCCCATGGCTGGCTCTCAATGGCACCGCATGTATCGGCGTCGCATCCTGTGATGTCATGGACGCTAATTTTCGCCGTTCCGCTGCCGCCATATAGTCGCGAGCCAAAGGCACGGTTGCAACATCTTTCGTCAGCTGAATCTGCCAGTTCATGTGACCCCAGCGGCGGAAAGCAAGTTCCGATCCGACGAGATAGAACTCGAACATCCGGCAGAACCGTTCATCATAAACCGTCGTCAGGGCGGCACGATGCCGGTCAAAACGCTCGCGCCACAGCTCAAGCGTCCTGGCATAATGCAGGCGCAGGATTTCAATATCCGTTGCCCATAGGCCCGACTTCTCCACCACCGACATGACTTCCGACACTGCCGGCGAGTAACCGCCGGGGAAGATGTATTTGGTGATCCAGGGGTTGGTGCTACCCGGCCCGTCTGCCCGCCCGATCGCATGGATCACCGCCACACCGTCGTCGCGCAGAAGCGACTTCACCTTGTCGAAAAAGGTCTTGTAGTGATTGATGCCGACATGTTCGAACATGCCGACTGACACGATCCGGTCGACCTTGTGATCCCAGTTGCGGTAGTCACTCAGTTCGAAGGAGACGAGATCGCTCAAACCCTCCTCGAAGGCCCGTCGACGAGCCACGGAAAGCTGTTCCTGGGAAAGGGTCAGCCCCGTTACGCGGGCGCCGTAATCCCTTGCCAGGAACAGGGCCATGCCGCCCCAACCGCAACCTATATCCAGAACCTCAAGACCCGGCCGGTCCAGCATCAGCTTGGAGGCGATGTGAACCTTTTTCTTCAGCTGGGCGTCTTCCAGCGTCTCGTCCCCATCGGGGAAATAGGCGCAGGAATATTGCCGATCATGATCGAGCATGACCGAATAGAGGCGATCGTCGAGGTCGTAATGGTGGGCGACATTGCGCCTGGAGCGCCCGGTCGTGTTGAACTGGTCGAGACTGCGACGCAGCCGGCGGACCTTCTCCATCAGCTTGTCGAAGGGATGGCTGCCGCCCTCCATCGAGTTCATGGCGAGGAAATCGAGCGTGCCGAAGAGGTCGCCGTCTCCGAACTCGATTTCTCCGTCCATATAGGCCTCGCCGAGCGCAAGCGCCGGGTTTCTTGCCAGCCGGCGCTGGGCCAGTGTGCTCCGGATTGCAAGAGAGGCACGCGGCTCCTCTCCCGTGCCGAAGGCTTTCACCGATCCATCGGGAAAGGTCACGGTCAACGTTCCGATCTTGACCAGGCGTTCAAGTGCAGCTTCAAGGATCATGTCAGCGCTCTAGGAAGTTCGACAGCGTCAAGTCGACCAGTTCGTCGCCGCGACCGTTCATCACCGTCTTCAGGGCCCAGAGACTGAAGCCCTTCACTTGTTCCGCCTTGATCTGCGGCGGCATGGACAGTTCCTGGGTATTGGTGACGACGTCGAGCAGCGCCGGTCCATCATGCGCCAGGATGTCCTTGATCGCCCCTTCAAGCTCCGAAGGATCCTCGACCCGAAGCGCATGGACTCCGACCGACCGGGCGAAATCGGCAAAGTTCGGGTTCTTCAGCGTGGTCCCCGTTTCAAGGAAGCCGGACGCCTTCATTTCCATGGCCACGAAGCCGAGGGTCGAGTTGTTGAAGATGATGACCTTGACCGGCAGATCCTGCTGCACCAGTGTCAGGAAATCGCCCATCAGCATGGAGAAGCCGCCATCGCCGGACAGGCTAATGATCTGACGGCCGGGATAAGCGGACTGCGCGCCGATTGCCTGCGGCATGGCGTTGGCCATGGAACCGTGGGCGAGAGAACCGATGATCCGGCGCTTGCCGTTCATCTTCAGATAGCGCGCGGCCCAGATGGTTGGCGTGCCGACGTCGAAGGTGAATACGGCGTCTTCGCTCGCATGGTCGCTGACGAGCTTTGCCAGATATTGCGGATGGATTGTCCGACCCGCCTTGCCGGTGGCCAGCTCATCGAGTCCGGCCCGCGCCTTCACATACCGCTTCTTGCAGAAGTCGAGATACGACGTGTTCGGGTTGGCCTCGACCAACGGAAGAACGGCCTCGATCGTCGACTTGACGTCGCCGACAAGGGCGAGGTCGAGGGGGACACGGCGCCCGAGATTTTCCGGTCGCAGATCTACCTGGACGACCTTGGCATGTGAGGGGAAGAACTGACGATAGGGAAAGTCGGTACCCAGCATGACGAGCGTATCGCAATCCTGCATCGCGGCGTAGCCGGAAGAAAAGCCGATAAGGCCGGTCATGCCGACATCATAGGGATTGTCCCATTCGACATGTTCCTTGCCGCCAAGTGCATGGACGATCGGAGCCTTTAGTTTCTCGGCCAGCTTCAGCAGCTCGGCATGGGCGCCCTGGCAACCGCGGCCGCAAAACAGCGTCGTCTTGGAGCTGCTGTTGAGAATGTCGGCAAACTGGACGATCTCGCTGGGCTGGGGCGTGACTGTCGGCTGCGGCAGAGCGAATGCCGCCGGTTGGGAGATCTTGCCCGTGAACTCGGACAGCGCCACATCGCCTGGAATGACGATCACCGCCACGCCACGCTTGCCGACGGCTGCGCGAATCGCCGATTCCAGAACACCGGGAAGCTGATCCGGGTGGCTCACCATCTCGCAGAAATGGCTGCACTCGCGGAATAGCTGATCCGGATGGGTTTCCTGGAAATAGCCGCGTCCGACCTCCGCCGAAGGGATCTGAGCGGCGATGGCAAGCACCGGAACACGAGAACGTTGGCAATCGAAGAGACCATTGATCAGGTGCAGGTTGCCCGGTCCGCAGCTACCGGCGCAGACGGCAAGCTCGCCGGTCAGATGCGCTTCGGCGCCGGCGGCAAAGGCTGCGGTCTCTTCATGCCTTGTGTGGACCCATTCGATATCCTTGCGAACGCGCAGAGATTCGGTCAGCCCGTTCAGACTGTCGCCAACGACGCCATAGATGCGGCGCACGCCGGCGGCGTGAAGGATCTCGGTGATGACGTCTGCTGCTTTCTTGCTCATGGTACTCTCCTTGATGGATCGCTAACTGCGTCAGTTGCGAAGGCGAACAGCCTAAATGGCAGTGTTCAAAGCTGGAATTGGTTTGATTGAATGAAGCTGGCGGGCCTATTCGGTCAGTCCCGCCAGGGACATGATGAAGCGGAAGATCATGGCGAAGACGCCGAGACCGATCACCGACAGGCACCAGATGGCGACCAACCATCCGACCCGTTTGGCGGGACCGTGAGCGAGGCTCCGGAACGCCATCAGTGATACCCCTCACCCACAGCCTGCTTGCCGCGAAACACGTAATAGGACCAGGACGTGTAGACGAGGATAATTGGAATGATCAGCAGCGTTCCGACCAGCGCGAAGCCCATGCTTTCCGGCGTCGACGCTGCCGCCCAGATCGTGATCGAGGGCGGTATCACGTAGGGCCACATGCTGATTGCTAGGCCGGTGTAGCCAAGGAAGATCATGATCAGCGCGAGAATGAAGGGGGCAACATGGACCGCGCGGCTGCGCAGGACACGCAGATGAAGCCAGGTCACCCCCAAAACCAGAAGCGGCACAGGCGCGAAGAAGAAGAGGTTGGGAAGGCTCAGCCAGCGCGCCGCCACCTGCGGATGCATGATCGGGGTCCAGATGCTGACGATGATGATGGCCACGAGCAGGGCAATCGAGATCCATTGGGCCAGATCGCGCATGCGGCGCTGCAGGTCATCGGTCGTCTTCATGATGAGCCAGGTCGAGCCGAGAAGCGCATAGGCGACCATGAGGGCAAAGCCGGTGAAAATGCTGAATGGCGTGAAACAATCCAGCGCCGTACCAGTGAATGTCGTGCCGTCGATCTCGAAACCGTTGACGAAGGCACCAAGCGCCACGCCCTGCGAGAAGGTCGCGACATAAGAACCGCCGGCAAAGGCCTTGTCCCAGAAAGGCTTGTGGTGATCCGCGGCCTTGAAGCGGAACTCGAAGGAAACGCCACGCCAGATCAGGCCGGCGAGCATGAACATCAGCGGCAGATAAAGCGCGCTGAGCAGGAAGCCGTAGGCAAGCGGAAAGGCCGCAAACATGGCGGCTCCGCCAAGAACAAGCCAAGTCTCGTTGCCGTCCCAGACCGGCGCCACGGTGTTGACCATGGCGTCCCGCTCCAGCCGATCGGACACGAACGGGAAGAGGATGCCGATCCCGAGATCGAAACCATCCATGATCACATACATCATAACACCGAAGGCGATGATGACAGCCCAGATGAGGGGAAGATCGATACCCATCTTAAACCTCCGTGGTTTCGCGCAGCGGCGTTGAATTGATGTTGTCGGGAGCGGCGGAAAAAGGTCTTGCGGGTCTATGGACCTGACCATCCTGGGATGGCGCCATGCTGCCGCGGCCTTCTTCCGGACCTTGGCCAACCATCCTCAACATGAAGCCGATGCCTGTTCCAAAGAGGAGGAAATACATGACGATGAACATGACCAGCGTAACGCTGAGGGCCAGGACCGAATGGTTGGAGACCGCATCCTGAGTGCGCAGGATTCCGTAGACGACCCAGGGCTGACGCCCAACCTCGGTGGTGATCCAGCCGGCCAGCACCGCGATCAACCCAGTCGGCCCCATGCAGAGGGCGAAGAGCAGGAAGAGCCGGGTTTCGAACAGCTTGCCGCGCCAACGCTGGTAAGCACCCCAGACGCCGAGCAGGAGCATCGCCATGCCAAGACCGACCATGATGCGGAAGGTGAAGAAGATGATCGTCGAGTTCGGGCGATCCTGAGGCGCGAATTCCTTCAAGCCGGGAATCTTGCCATGCAGGCTGTGGGTCAGGATCAGACTTCCAAGGAACGGGATCTCGATCGCGTATTTCGTCTCCTCGGCCTTCATGTCGGGAATACCGAAGGCGATCAGCGGGAGGCTGGTGGCGTTCGGATCATTCTCCCAATGCCCCTCGATCGCAGCGATCTTGGCGGGCTGGTGTTCGAGTGTGTTGAGGCCATGGGCGTCGCCGACGAACATCTGCACCGGCGCAACGAAAAGCAGCATCCAGAGCGCCATTGAAAACATCTTCCGGATCGCCGGCGTGGAGCGGCCCCGCAGCAGGTGCCATGCTGCAGCAGCAGCGACGAACAGTGCTGTCGAGAGGTAGGCTGCCAGCGTCATATGAGCCAGCCGGAAGGGGAAGGAAGGATTGAAGATCACCGCCAGCCAGTCGGTCGGCACGACCCGGCCATCGATGATCTCGAAACCCTGAGGGGTCTGCATCCAGCTGTTCGACGCCAGGATCCAGGTTGTGGAGATCAGCGTGCCGATGGCAACCATGGCCGTCGCGAACATATGCAGGCCGGGGCCGACTTTGTTCCAGCCGAAAAGCATGACGCCGAGAAAGCCCGCCTCAAGAAAGAAGGCCGTCAGCACTTCATAGGTGAGGAGCGGGCCTGTGACGCCGCCGGCGAATTGCGAAAAGCCGCTCCAGTTGGTGCCGAACTCATAAGCCATGACGAGGCCCGAGACGACGCCCATGCCGAAATTGACGGCGAAAATCTTCGACCAGAAGTGATAGAGCTCTACGTAAACCGGATTTCGACGGATCAGCCACAGTGCCTCAAGCACGGCCAGATAGCTGGCTAGGCCGATCGTAATGGCAGGGAAGATAATGTGGAACGAGACGGTGAAAGCGAATTGTAGTCGCGCAAGTTCCAATGCGCTGAAACCCAGCATCGAGGCTCTCCTTCGCGTGAATGGTTCGATGGCGAGCAATGCTTGCTCGATTGCGTGACACTCGTAGTCGGAGCGTCTGCCATGACATTCGCGGTTGGGAGACTTGGTCGCAACTAAACGTAGGTATAGATTGGGCTATGCCTAGATATGCCAATGGATAGGGCGTTTTGTGTCGCAATATTCAAATTCGAAGTGCGTTTGAGCGACCGAGGCAAAGGCGAGCCGGCCTCATTGATAGCCATGGCAAAACGCCCGGTTCCCTTCTGGAAACCGGGTGCCTGCTCGCCACGAGCATCGGTAGGCTGTTATCGAGCGGCCGAGACGACGTTAGGTGTGACCTGTCCCTTCATGCCACCGAAATGACCGATCACATAATTCGCCAGCGCAGCAATCTCTGCATCGGAGTATCCTTTTGCGAATGCCGGCATCGCCGTCGTCGACGTTCCGCTTTGATCCACGGTCCCCTGCAGGATGACCCTGACAAGGTTTGAACCACTCGGGTCATTGACGGAATGAGAGCCGGACAAGGCTGCGCGGGCGATATTTTGGCCTGAGCCATCAAAGCCGTGGCAGCTGGCGCAGGTACCTTCGAATATTCGTTTGCCAACAGCGTTGCCGCCTTCGTCCGGTGTCCATGGTTTCGTTGCTTGGGCAGCAGGGGCGACCGGGTTGACCGGCGGACCTTCGTAACTTGCTGGTTTCGCCGGAACGGTGCGCAGGTAGGTGACAATCGCCTGGATATCAGACTGTGGCAGCTTGCTCAGGCTCAAATCTATTGCCTGCCGCATCGGCCCGGCAGCCGGACCATGATCTGCCGCGTAGCCCCTCGACAGGTAGGCGGCGAGCGCCTCGTCCGACCATTTGCCGAGACCCGTCTCCTTGTCGGAGGTGATGTTCCAGGCCTTCCAGCCGTCAACGAGGCTGCCAGACAGGGCTTCGCCCTGCTCGCGCTGGAACATCAGGCCGCGCGGCGTGTGGCATTCGCCGCAATGTGCCAGAGCCTCGACGAGATAGGCGCCCTGGTTCCACTGCTCGCTCTTTGAGGTATCCTGCTCAAAAGGCCCCAAAGGCATGAAGAGCAGCTTCCACGACCGCAGCGTCCAGCGTTGATTGAACGGGAAGGCCAGCTCATTCTCAGGCGCCGAACCGGACACGGGCTTGAGCGTTTCGATATAGGCCTTGATGGCAAGGATGTCGTCGGTCGAGAGGAGTGCGTAGGATGTGTAGGGGAAGGCAGGGTAGAGATCTTCACCATGCCTGCCGACACCTGAGCGAACCGCGCGGACGAACTCGGCATCCGACCAGGAGCCGACACCATCCTTCGTGTCGGGTGTGATGTTGGGCGAATAGATGGTTCCGAAGGGAAGCTTGAAGGCGAGCCCACCGGCGAAGGGTTTGCCTCCGGGGGCGGTGTGACAGGCTTCGCAGTCGGCAGCGGTGGTCAGATATTTCCCGCGTGCAATCAGTTCCGAACCATGCGGCTGAGAGGCGCTTGCGGTCACCTGTGGCAGTCGATGCGGCCAGAAAAAGAAGGCGAGTGCCGCGAGCCCGACGACGACGACCAAGCCAGAAATGACGAAGAGGAATTTGGGCAAGTATCTCATTGTGCCACTCCCCGGTGGCTGGTGATCGTCTTCGACTGGTAGCTGGCACCGCCGACCTCATCGCCATGCCCTTTCTCCATCAAGAGTTTGCGGTCGATCGGCAGCGAACGCAGCCGCACACCGGTCGCGGCGTAAATCGCGTTGGTGAGCGCTGCCGGCGCCGAGACGGTCCCGACTTCACCAAGGCCGCCGGGGTTTTCGGTGCTGGGCATGACAAAGACCTGGAAAGGCGGCACCTCGTTCATGCGGATCTGCCGGTAGTCATGAAAATTGCTTTCCTGAACGCGGCCATCCTTGAAGGTCACCCCGTTGTGGAGCGCCGCGGACAGGCCAAACAGCGTGCCACCGGTCATCTGGGCAACGACGCCGTCCGGATTGATCGGCTGACCGCAATCGACGGCGATCGTCCCGTTCCTGAGATAGACCTCGCCGTAGCGATCGACTTCAACTTCCATCACCAGGGCAGCGAACGTTCCGAAACTGTGGTGCAAGGAAACCCCGCGGCCGCGCCGAGCCGAAAGCTCTCCCCCCCAGCCAGAGGCGTCGGCGACCTTCTTCAGCACCGCAATGGCACGCGGGTTGTTCTGCAGCATGGCAAGCCGATATTCGATCGGATCCTTGCCCGCCGCCAGCGCGAGCTCATCGATGAAGCTTTCGATGACGAAGACGTTGTGGCCCTCACCCACGCCGCGCCACCAGTTCAACGAAACCGGACTGTCCTGACGAACCCATTCCCACTTCCCGTTCGGGATTGCATAGGGCATGTCGACCGACCCTCCGAGCGTATCGGGATCGAGCTTGCCTTCCGGCCAGGGCTTTCGATCGTAATAGGTTCTGACGGTCGAGCCGGTCGTGCGATGATGGAACGCAGAAGGAAGGCGCGTTTTCGGATCAAGCGTTGCCGTGACCCTGTCGAAATAGGCGGGCCGGAAATAGTCGTGCATGATATCCTGCTCGCGGGTCCAGATGATCTTTACTGGATAATTTGCGAGTTTGCCGAACCGGGCTGCCTGCTGGATCGTGTCGACGGCAAGACGGCGACCGAAGCCGCCGCCGATCAGATGCGGATGCACCGTCACCTTTTCGATCGGTAATCCGAGGATCTCCGCGGCAACGACCCTGGCGATTTCGGGCACCTGGGTGCTCACCCAGATGTCGCAGCGATCTCCTTGCATGTGAATGGTCGTGTTGATCGGCTCCAGAGCAGCATGTGCCAGGTAGGGAAGCTCATAGGTGGATTCGATCCGAACGCCTGAAGCAAGGGCGATGTCGGGATCTCCGACCACCTTGCCGACGATCGGCGTGGCCTTGGCATTGCGCAACCCGTCCCACAAATCATCGGAGGACATATCCGCGTTCGGTCCCAGGTCCCATTCGACCGCGAGCAGATCAAGGCCCTTCTTGGCGGCCCAATAGGTCTCGCCGACAACCGCAACGGCATCTTCGATCCGCAGAATATCGATAACACCTGGCGAGGCCCGCGACGCGGTATCGTCAACGGATTTCACCTTCCCGCCAATGGTGGGACAGATCGTGATCGCGGCGTAACGCATACCCTCGACCATGACATCGATGCCGAACTTTACCGCACCGGTGACTTTCTCCGGTGTATCGACCCGCTTCAGCGGTTTGCCGATCAGCTTGAACTCGCCCGGCTTCTTCAGCTGAACATCCTTAGGGACGGGCTGCGAACGGGCGGCTTCGGCAACCGAAGCATAAGAGGCTGCCCGCCCCGTCGGGTTATGGGTGATGACCGCTCTTGCTGCGCTGCATTCGGCGGCCGGAACCTGCCAGAGACCTGCGGCAGCATTGACGAGCATGGTGCGCGCGGCGGCGCCCGCTTGTCTCAAAGGCAGGTAGAATGCCCGCACGGAGGTCGATCCGCCGGTAATCTGGCCTTTCAGAATAGACTGATTGTACGCGGTCGGATCGGCCGGTGCGAGAGCGACTTCCACCTGATCCAGCCCGACTTCCAGTTCTTCGGCGAGCAACATCGCCTCGGTTGTTGCAATCCCCTGGCCCATTTCCGCGCTCGGGACGACAAGAACGATCTGCCCGTCCGTGCCGATGCGTATGAACCCATCCGGTACGAAACCATCGAACCCGGTTGCCGCAGCATCGAGAGCACCCGCGCGACCGAGGCCTGTTGTGGGTACAAGCGCGCGCGCAGAGTTGGCGAAGGCGAAACCTATGACCAGCGCACTGCCAGCGAGAAACTTCCGGCGACCGAGAGTCGGGAGACGATTGTCGTCGAGCAATCCAAAGAGCCCCATATCAAGCCTCCTTGATCGCGTCGCGGATGCGCGGATAGGTGCAGCAACGACAGATATTGCCTGACATGGCCGCATCGATTGCCGCATCATCCGGCTTCGGGTCGCGCGCAAGCAGCGCCGATGCTGCCATGATCTGACCGCACTGACAGTATCCGCATTGCACGACTTCGAGTGAAAGCCATGCTTTCTGGATTCTGCGCCCCTCCTCGGTCTCGCCAATCCCTTCGATTGTCGTAATCGCGCCGTCCAGCTCGCCGATCGGCAGCACGCAGGACCTGACCGGTTTGCCGTCGACCTGCACCGTGCAGGCACCGCATTGGCCGATACCGCAGCCAAATTTTGTTCCGGTCATGCCAAGAAGATCTCGCAGCGCCCATAGAAGCGGCATGTCCGGAGGGCCGTCGAGTTGAACGGCCCTGCCGTTCACGGTTGCAGATATCGCCATGAGGGGGAGCTTTCGATGTTCGTATCGGATGTCTGATACGGAAATGAGCGGTGAATGACCGCATTATTTTAGAATGAATACAGTCTCGAAGAACTGAGACCTAAGCGTAGCGCCCCTATACCAAGGTGTAGGGGCCAACCCGGCTCTGCCGCGAGGCGGCGGGGCATCCGCGATCGCGGCGACTTGCAGGATACGATGCGGCGGAGATCATCTCCGCCGCATCGCTTTGGTCATTCAGGAGCCCGCCTGCTCAACTGAAGACCGACGGTAACCGCGCTGGCTGCGCAGGCGACGAGCGTCGCGGCCGTCCAACCGGAATGATTATAGGCAGCCGTTCCGATCGCCGAACCTGCGGCACCACCAAGGAACATCGAACCCATGAAGACGGTGTTGAGCCTTGCGCGAGCCTCGGGACGCAGAGAATAAACAATCGACTGGTTCGAAACCATCGCCGACTGGATGCCGAAGTCGAGGGTTGTGACGCCGATGACGAGAGCAGTGATGGTGGGCGAGGCCGCAAACAGAACCCAGGACAGAAGGCAGATGATCGCCCCGAGCTTCACGACGATGGCAGGGCCGCGCCGGTCGGAGATCTTGCCTGCCAGCGGCGCCGCGATCACACCAACCGCTCCGACGATACCGAACAGGCCAGCCATGCCGGCGCCCATTCCAAACTGAGGTTCTGCCAGACGGAAGGGCAAAACAGTCCAGAAGGCGGAGAACCCAGCGAACAACAGCGCCTGAGTGAAAGCCGCCCGACGCAATTCCGGCAACTCCTTCCAAAGCGTGCGGATCGATGCGAGAAGCGCCGGATAGCGAAGCTGGCTCGATGGCGCCGCTGACGGCAGAACCGCCCACATGCCGATGGCACCGAGGATCGCCACCGGTACGGCGATCATATACATCTCGCGCCAGCCGAGGCCGCCGCCGATATAGCCGGCAACGGTTCGGCTCAACAGGATCCCACCCAGCAATCCGGACATCAGCGTGCCAACCGTTGCGCCGCGCCGATCGGGAGAAGCGAGATGAGCAGCAAACGGGATAATCTGCTGTGCCACCGTCGCCGTGAAACCTACGAACACGGAAGCGATCAGCACAGTTGCCGTGCCCGAAGCGAATGCAAGCGCCAGCAGTGCGACCGCGAGAACGGCAAACTGGGCAACGATCAGACGCTTACGCTCAACAATGTCGCCGAGCGGAACCAGTAAAAAGAGGCCGGCGGCGTATCCGAGCTGGGTGACGGGAGACACGAGGCTGGCCGCGCCAGGAAACTCGTGCGCCATGATCTTCAGCATCGGTTGGTTGTAATAGATGTTCGCGACAGCGACGCCTGTGGCAAGTGCCATCGCGAAAGTCAGCGGTGTCGTCATTCTCGGGGCAACCGCTGTGGATTGAGTGGTGAAAGCCATCTCTGACCTCCTTTCGTGGAAGAATGGAAAGTCTTATCTTCCGAACGACCTTGTTCCTCAATCGACGATGTTGCACAGTCACGGTACGGTTTTGAACGGGGTGAAGATGGGCTGGAGTGACGTTCGTATTTTCCTGGCGGTTGCGCGTAGTGGCACGCTCGGCGCCGCCGGCAGGCTTTTGAAGATCAGCCATCCCACGGTCAGCCGCCGGCTGCAGGCGCTGGAAGAGGCAACCGGCCAAACACTTTTTCAACGCACTGCCGACGGTTATGTACTGACCGAAGAAGGTGCTGCCGTTTTGACCATGGCGGAACACATGGAGGAAGCGGCACTTGCGATGGAACGCAGGCTTGCCGGAGACGTCCAGAAGCTTGAGGGGACGCTACGCATCTCTTCTCCCGACTGGTTCGGCGCCTGGGTGCTTCCTCCGGTCATGGCGAGGTTTTCGAAGGCCCATCCTGATGTCGATATCGAAGTCCTGACCGGAACCCGCCTCTTCAGCCTGGCCCAGCGAGAAGCTGACGTTGCCTTCAGAATTCTGCCCTTTGCGGAAGCCGATATTGTCCAGCGGCGGCTGATACAGATGCCTTATGGCGTCTACATCAACGCAGACCTCGATGTTCCCGAACCTGGGAAAGGCGCAGGATTTTCGCTTGTTACGATGGACACATCTCTCGGTGCTTTTCCGGACATCGATTGGCTGAAGCAGAAGCTGCCGGGTGCGAAAGTGGCTCTGAAATCGAACAATCGGAACGTCCAGGCGCAAATGAGTTGTGCCGGTGTCGGAATAGTGGTCTTGCCCCGTCCGGTCGGCGACCAGCAATCGCGACTGAAGCGGGTCGATCTCGGTGAGGCCCCTCCCCCAAGAGAGATCTGGATGGGCTATCATCGTGACGTGAGGCGATCGGCACGTCTACGTGCCTTTGTAGACATGGCCGTGAGCATGTTGGCAAACTGACAGCCCGAAACTGCTGCAGCGCCCTCGGTTAAGAATGCTGGCTGGCCCTCATCCAGGCCGCATTTTGCAGCGGCTCGTGATTACGGCCACGTTTAACCTCCTGCCACCGATCTGTGATTTTGAACAATACGGCGTTCAAGTCGGCTCAATTTGAATAGTTTCGCCCTAAAAGAGGGCCCGTAGCGATCCCCAAGTTGACGAGCATGCGCGTCAACGGCTTTGATGCCCGCTGCACGAACATTTAGACACGGTGTTGGGTATGGTCGACGCATTTTCTGGCTTGGGAGTAGAACCAATGGGCGGACTCCGAAGGACAGATGGGAGCATCGTCGCACTGCTGGATGCGGCCGTCCAGTTTTCCGGTGCTGCCAGAGGGCTTCTACTTTGCCCAGGCGATAAAGGCTTGTTCATTCATACGTCTGTGGGCGGCAGCAACGAGGCGCCTTTCATCGGAATACCTTCGTCCATGCCCATGCCACATCAAACCAAGGCAGCGATCGAGGCTACCTCACTGGGCGCGAGCGTCGTGTGCGCTCATCAGGGTGAGGCGCCCGCGGCCGCGACAGCTTGTCTCGCTGTTCCGATGGGCCAGACAAGTCTTGTTTCATCGATACTCTATCTGGAAATGGCCGACGATGTGAGCGGGTTCTCCGCATCCACCGTTCAGGCTATCGAGCTTTACGCGTCAGCTTTTGAGCAGGTCTTGAGATTGCAGGAAGCTGCCGTTGGATCGGCGCAGGTCGTCAGTAGCCTTCCCGAAACAGGCTCGGCCGTCCGGACTATTCCCTATCCGATGTTTGAAAACATTAATCCAATCACGTTGGCTGGCGTTGCGGAAACAATCGCGCACGAAATCAACGATTCGCTTTCCGCGGTGGTCGCCCATGCCAGTGCCGGCCTGCATTGGCTCAACCAAGACCCACCGAAAGTCGAGAAGGCTCGGCGGTCGTTGCGCAAGATCGCCGCATCGACTTTCTCGGTCGGAAGCGTCATGGGGAGTTATCGCTCTGCCACAGGATCCGGCGGATCCGCGTTAGAATTGATTGATGTCAGCTCATGTGTACAGGCCGCACTCGAAATTCTTGCCGACGACCTGATTGAGGCGGATGTCAAGAGCGAATGCGATTTTTCACAAGGAGCCGCCGTCTTGGCTGAAGCTAAGCAGATCGAACAAGCTATCACCACTCTGGTCAGCGTCGCCCTGGACTCCATGAAGAAGGTTCAAGGGCCACGCCGATTGAACATCTCAAGCACCATGCTTGACAATGAACTGGTCATTTCGCTCTCTGATAGTGGCCAATCCATTCCGCTTGAGGCACGGGACGCGATCTTTGACCCGTCCTATTCCTCGAAGCAGGGCGGCCGTGGCATCAAGCTCGCGATCGCACGTACCATCGCTCAGCTTCATGGCGGAAACCTCGAAATCGCCCGGTCTGACGATCGAGGAACCACGATGCTCTTCAAATTGCCGCTCAGGCCAGACCGCTCGCCAGGATACTTTTAACGCTTGTCGATCCGTGGCACATGCTGAAAATATGTGACACAGACTTTGAATTGCTACTTGCCGTAGCGCGGATGGAGAGGCTCGATTGTCGAAAGACCACACGTCAGACAACCGCAACATGGAATATCTACGGGTACTGCGGACACCGCATATCGTTGCGTCGTCTTTAACGGGTGGGCTACTTTCAGCATCCAGGATCAAGCGGGATACGCCAGGTCACGGCATGACCGACGATCACGTACTGGAAGACGCGTTCATGCTTTCTCTCCAGAAGCGCGACTACCAGGGTGCGATGTGGGTCGACGGGAAAAAGGTCGATTTTCGCGGGAGCAGGCAGGGAAATTTCACTCTTTACGATTACTCGAGAGTTTGGCGAGCGGACCTGCAGTCACCGTTTGATTGCACGAACTTCTACATCTCCAGACGAGCACTGTACTCTTTGGAGGAGGAGATCGGCACCAAGCCACTTGAAGGGTTCAACGTTGCGCCGGGGGCAGATATCGACGACCCGGTCGTCCATAACATCGTCAACGCATTGATCCCGATATTCGACGGACGCTTTGACACCAACCAGCTGCTCTTGGATTATGTCGGCACCGGTCTTCTGGTCCACCTTGCATCGACTTACGGCAGTATTCACCGCCAATCACATATCCGTCGCGGCGGGCTAACTCCGATGCAGCTCAACCGCGCGACCGCGCTACTCGATGGCAACCTGCATGGTCGGCTGAATCTGTCCGATATTGCGCGAGAATGCGGCCTCTCATCCTCCTATTTCGCGCGAGCGTTCAAGGTCTCCACCGGCGGAACACCACATCGGTGGCTTGCTCAGCGGCGGCTGGACAAGGCGTCAGATCTGCTGAGAAATTCCTCGATAACCTTGAAGGAAATCGCGATCGCCTGCGGTTTTTCCGATCAGGCGCATTTTTCCAGGACTTTCAGTAAGGCCAAAGGGATGCCGCCCGCCGCCTGGCGACGCAACATCATCCTCACGCCTTCCTTTAGCATGCATCAGGTCTCTCCGAAATTTCGCCCTGACTGACGGTCGGTTCTTGACCGTCCGCGTACCACGCCCGTGATCAACGCCGATGGGATATGCGGCGTGCAGACCATGCACCCCTGTGCGACAACGGCGACGCAACAACTCGACAATGGCGAGAGCCAAAGCAAGCACCTGCTTTGCCTTTGCTTTTTACGCAAAACGGTTTCGACTAAATAATGGCTTATCGCCCGACTGGTTTCGCTGCAGTTGTCATCGTCTCGAATATGACGATCAACCGAAATAAGGCAGCGCAAGGCAAATGTCGGAAATTAACCGTGGCGGATTGACGCCACTGCGACTTAGCCGTGCCATCGCCCTTCTCGAAAGCAGCGTGACCAACCGCATGAGCCTGTCACAGATCGCAATCGAGTGCGGCCTATCCTCGACATATTTTGCCAGGGCATTCAAAGTTTCCACCGGGCTTTCTCCCTACAGGTGGCTTGCCCAGCACCGGATAGAGAAAGCATCGCAAACTCTGACAAGCACGCTGCTTCCGCTCAGCGAAATCGCTGCACAATGCGGCTTTGCAGATCAAGCGCACTTCGCCCGGGTGTTTCGAAATACCAAAGGCGTTCCTCCCTCCATCTGGCGAAGGGATATGGGATCAACCCAGCCCGCCGACGGCACGATCGCAATTGGGACATCGGTCGAGGCGGCTCCGTTGGGCGCGTTGCGGAAGTCCGCCTGATCGCACGCTGCGACTGTTTGCCCCCTACCGACGGTCACTGAACCTATTCATGCGTATAGTGTCCGGCCTCGTTGCCACTTGTTACCCTGCGCGCGAGAATTTTCGTCACACCTCGCAGGACAGGCTCCACTACAGATGACTGATCAGACCACAACAGGGACAGGCAGTTCCGCGGCGCTAGCCCCCTCACCTGTCTTGGCAACAATCAAGCGTGTCGCAATCCCCGCTCTCGCAGTCGTTGTCATTGCCTGTGCAGTGACATCGACCATGCTGGATTGGAACAGCTGGGTTGCTGGTGCCTCTCGCCAGACAACCGACGACGCGATCGTCAACGCTGATATCTCGACGCTGAGTGCCGAGATCAGCGGTACGATAAGCAGCATGCCGGTGGCCGACTATCAGAGAGTAACGAAAGGGCAGCTGCTCGCGCAGATCGACCCCCGTAGCTACGAAGCCGCGGTCGCCGTCTCCACAGCCAATCTCGCTTCCGCAAATGCCACCCTTGCAAACCTGGCAAACCAGATCGAGCTGCAGAAGGCCGCGATCGATGCGGCAGAAGCACAGCACACCTCGGCCCTCGCCCAGCAGACGCAGACGGTCGAAGAGTATCAACGCCAAAGCGACCTCGGCGGCGCAACGACACAACAGGCTCTGCAACAAGCACAGGCTGCCGCGCTTCAGGCGACCGCGTCCGTTCGATCGACGGCCGCCGCGATTGCGCAACAGCAGGCCCAATTGAAAGTTCTGCAGGGTCAGGAACCATTGCTCAGGGCTCAGGTCGATGCCGCCAAGGGCAATCGTGATACGGCGAAGATCAACGAGGGCTATACGCGGATTTATGCGCCTTTCGACGGGATGCTTGGCAGAAAGCTCGTTCATGAGGGCGATTTTGTCAGCGCCGGAGCGGGGATCTTGGCCGAGGTCCCGCTGCCAAACGTCTATGTCACCGCAAACTTCAAGGAAACACAGCTGTCACGCATGTCCGCCGGCAACAAGGTCGAAATCCGGATCGACACTTTTCCGGGAGAGCTGCTGCGCGGCACCGTTGTCGATCTCTCTCCAGCCAGCGGATCGATCTTCGCACTTCTTCCCCCCGACAATGCGACGGGAAATTACACAAAGGTCGTCCAGCGTCTTCCAGTCAAGATTGCGATTGACGGAGGCCAGTCATTGATGGACCGCCTTCGGCCCGGCATGTCTGCTACCGTCACAGTCGAAACGCCCGACAGCGCACGTCCATGACGACGGTTATTCGCTCGTTCGGTCCGATCACCAGCGGCACCACAGTCACGCGACCGATCCTGATCGTCGCCGCCCTGATGCTCGCGTCCTTTGTCGTCGGGTTTGACACACGCGTCTTCGTGGTGGGTCTGCCGGACTTGCGCGCGGCCTATTCGTTGAGTGTCGATGAAGCATCCTGGCTCAGCACCATCGCCAATGCACCGCAGATCCTGATCGCCTCAGGCGTCGCCTGGCTTGCGACGGTCTTTGGCGTCCGCAGGATCATGATCCCGACGGCGCTCGTCTATTCCGTCGTCTCGCTGGAAATCCCGCTCGTCAATGACGGGCCGCTGCTCTTTGCCCTTCATGCGATCAGGGGCCTGCTGCTCGGGGTGTTCATTCCGGCGACAATCATGGTCATCTTTCGTAACCTCGACAAGAAATACTGGCTGATCGGCATCGCCATCTACTCACTTCGGGTCCCTCTGTCGCAGAACCTCGGCTTCGTGCTGGTCGGCTTTTACGGTGACTATCTTGGATGGCAATGGATGTACTGGCAGGACGTCATCGTTGCGCCGCTCATCGCGCTTCTGCTGTTCATTGCCGCGCCAAAGGAGCAGATCAACGTCAACCTGCTGGAAAATGCTGACTGGGGTGGCATGATGCTGCTCGGATCATCCATGACCATGCTCTACGTCGCGCTCGACCAGGGCAACCGCCTTGACTGGCTGCAGTCCGGCCCGATCATCGCGCTTCTCGCCGGCAGTTTTATCCTGGCGATCGGGTTTCTGATTAACGAGAGCCTGGTCACGCATCCTTGGGCGCATTTCAGCGTGATCATGACCCGTAATATCGGCCTTGGATACGCGATCATCATCTGTTACGCGCTTTCGAGCGCCGGGGCCTCGATCGCCATTCCAGGCTTCCTGCAAAACGTCGTGGGCTTGAGACCTATATCCATCGCAGGCCTCTATCTCACCGGAGCGGTCATCCCGGTCTTTCTATTCATTACATTGGCCGGCCTGCTGCTGCGGCGCTTCGACGCCCGTTTGTGCATCGTGTTGGGACTGGGCCTGATGGCGATTGGCTCACAGTTTGGATCGCAACTGACGATATCCTGGGCGCCGTGGAACTTCTTCCCGACAGTCATCCTTCATACAGCCGGCCAGTCCTTCGCCTTCTTCGCCACGATAGTCTATCTCATCGGCAATTCAGATCCGTCACGCTCGACAGCAGTATCAGCCTATATTCAGGTCGTCCGGCTTGGCAGCGTCGAAATCGCCACGAGCATTCTCGCAACACTGCAGAGGCACCGAGAACAGTATCATTCGGACATCCTGAATAGCCCGATCTCGGCCACGTCGCAGCAATTACATGTGCTTCTTGGCAAGCTACAGCATGTTTTCGGCGCCGGTACACGCGCCCACCTTGAAAGCCTATCCGTTGTCGCAACCCAGATCAGGAGCCAGGCAACCGTGCTTGCCTACAGCGATCTTTTCGTCCTGTCATTCTGGGCGGCTATTGCTGGTCTTGCTATTGCAGCGGTTATGGTATCGATGCCTTATGGTCCTCTCCATCCGGATTTCAAGCCGCCCCCACCTGAGGCGCCCAAAAGCTGATCGCTGCATGCGTTCCCTGTCACTGACCAGACGACGGCGCACCGGTTCGTCGCGATATTCAGGCCGCGTATCTGCGGATTGGCAGCCAACGAGCAAAGCATGAGCACTGATAATCCCATACCCAAGACCCTGTCAGAGGCGTGCGAGTTCATTGCCAGCTATCTCGAGGTCTTCCCGAGATCCCAGGAAATGCCATTGGGTGACGCAATCGGCAGCATTCTTGCACGTGATGCGACAGCACCGGCAGGGCTACCCCGTTTCGACAACGCCGCCATAGATGGTTTCGCCGTTCGCTCAGCAGATCTTACCGCCGGCGAGACCGGTTCGGATCTCAAGGTCACAGCGATAATCGCTGCAGGTGAAATAGGCTTCCATGAGATCGGACCCGGTCAAGCAGCGCGCATCATGACTGGGGCGATGATTCCGAAGGGCGCAGATCGCGTTGTCGTTCAGGAAAATGCTCGGATGAATGGCGATCGAGTTCGCGTTTTCACATCAGCCAGCGATAAGCCTCATATCCGGCGTACCGGCACGGATCAGCTCCTCGCGGCCCTCGTCGGCGCCGCAGGCGACCACGATCTGATCGTCACGTCGGGGGGAGCCTCGGCCGGCTTTGCCGATCATCTGACGCAAGCGGTCTCTCAGCGCGGGCATCTGGAATTCTGGAGGCTCGACATGCGGCCGGGCAAGCCAATCGGCTTCGGCGATGTCGATCATTGCCCGATCCTCATCCTTCCCGGCAACCCGCTCGCGGCAGTTGCAGGATGCGCGATTCTGGGTCGCACACTCGTCTATCGGTTGGCGGGCTGCTAGATCGTTGAGAGCGACCGCCTGAGGCTGCCGATTTCACGCTCCTTTTCAAAACCACTGGGGCGCACTCAAATCCTTCCCGGCCGGCTTGTCATCGACCCTGTCAGAAGCATGACGATCGCGGATCCATTGCCCGAGCGCGGATCTGCGAGTCTCCAGTCGATCTCAAATGCGACAGTGTTGATCGTCTTGAACAGCAACCGCGGTGACGTGCAGCAGGGTGATATCGTCGATGTGGTCCAGTTATGGGACGTGTAGCGGCTAAACCAGCAGCCCCTCGTCGCGGAAGGCGCAGTTTGCGATTCCAGTGGCTGCTGCAGAACATCATATTCTACAACATCGCAAAATCGGCAAAACAACTATCGCGTTAATCGGACAGTCTGTAAGATTTCCGCGACACTGCAATGGCGGCAGCTACGGTGGGTCATGTCACCGAAGGCTCGAATTGAGCACCGCCCCAATCTACGCGAATGCCAATCCAATACCTCTCTGGACCGTACAACGCGGGAAGGAAGCTACGGCGCCACAAGGGTTTGTGGGCGTAATCTTGATAGGGTCAGCTTCAAGCGAATGCGCCTTCGCTGCAGATACATACATGTCAGCCTGCAGCCTCAACGCGGCTTCATGAAGGAAGTTGGCAAAGTCCGTGAGTGATATCCCGTCGGCCGTGAGCATCACGCGGATGAGCGGATCGGTCAGGATCTCGGACATTGTGAGCTCTTCGTCCATCGTCGTTTGCCTCCAAGGTCGTGTCGGGATGACTGTAGTGTATGACCTTCTAGCTGCAGGCGCGGCTCCGGGTTATCATACGAAGATATAGGCAAGCTGAAATTCGGCCCTCCCTTCCGTTGTTCGATCCCACTTGGATCTATCACGAAGAAGGCTCCGCACATGGCGACCATCGGGTCGCCATGTGTATAAACGAAGGGGCAGAGCCTAGCCCAATCAGCCGGCCATACTGTTGCTCTCGATCAACCCTTGATGAACGCCAGGAGGTCCGGATTGATCACGTCCGCATGGGTCGTGAGCATGCCGTGCGGATAGCCCTTGTAGATCTTCAGCGTGCCGTTCTTCAGCAGCTTGATCTGCAGTTCGGAAGCATCCTGATACGGCACGATCTGATCATCATCGCCCTGCGTGACCAGCGTCGGAACGGTGATCTTCTTCAGGTCGTCGGTCTGATCTGTCTCCGAGAAGGCCTTGATGCCGTCATAGTGCGCCTTGGCTGCGCCCATCATGCCCTGGCGCCACCAATTGTCGATAACACCCTGAGAGACCTTCGCGTCGGCACGGTTGAAACCATAGAACGGGCCGGAGGCGACATCGAGGAAGAACTGGGCGCGGTTGGCGGCAAGCGCAGCGCGGAAGCCGTCGAAGACTTCAATCGGCGTACCGCCAGGATTGGAGGCCGTCTTGACCATCAGTGGCGGAACAGCGGAAACCAGGATCGCCTTCGCCACACGACCCTGCGGCTGGCCGTATTTCGCGACATAGCGGGCGACTTCACCGCCGCCGGTCGAATGACCGATATGGACTGCGTTCTTCAGGTTCAGGTGTTCGACGACGGCATTGGCATCGGCGGCATAGTGATCCATGTCGTGACCTTCCGAGACCTGGCTCGAACGGCCGTGGCCACGGCGGTCATGCGCTACGACGCGATAGCCCTTGGAGAGGAAGAACAGCATCTGGGTGTCCCAGTCGTCAGACGACAGCGGCCAGCCATGGTGGAAGTGGATCGGCTGTGCATCCTTCGGACCCCAGTCCTTGTAGAAGATCTCGACGCCATCCTTGGTGGTAACGTAGCTCATCGTCATATTTCCTTGTTTCAGGTGCTTCTTCGTGGCCGCCTGTGCTGCGGACGAAAAGGGAAGGGCCATTGCGGCGGCCGTCGCGGCGCCTGTAATCAGGACGTTGCGGCGATTGATCGGGAGAGAGTTGCTGATCATGGAGGGCGACCGCATCAGACGTTGCGGGAGATTTCGAACAGAAACCAGACTCGGCGTTCGGCTTCGTCGATCCAGCCCTCGATCAGGCTCGTCGTTGCGACATCGTTATGCTCGGAGGTCGTGCCGTGCAGCGCACGCAGGATGGAAACCAGCTGCGTGTTGTCTTCGCGAAGCTCTGCCAGCATGTCGTCAGGCGTGACGAAGTCGGCATCGTTGTCGGCGATCCGCTGAAGCCGTGTTGCATGACCGAGCGAGCGCAAGGTGGTGCCGCCGACCTTTCTGGCCCGCTCGGCGATCACGTCGGTGAGCGCGAAGAGCTCTGCGCCGTGCTCGTCGAGAAGGAGGTGATAGTCACGGAAGTTGCGACCGGACATATGCCAGTGGAAATTTTTCGTCTTCAGATAGAGCGCGAAGACATCCGCCAGCAGAGCGGTCAGAGATGCCGAGATTTCCTGGCGAGCGATCGCACCAAGGTCGGTGGGAGTGGTGAGCGGCGAAAGGCGCCGTGTGGCGAGTGACGGACTGGTCATGACAATCTCCAGGATCAATACTGGTTGCCGCTCTTGCGGAAAACCTGACTGAAGCTACGAAAACTGTCCGGCTCTTCATATCCGATTGAAGTATCGGACGGCCTGCACCTTCGTATAGGTAGGCTCGGGAATTTCGTCGCAATCCGGGCCCTCCGCGCGATGATCAATACCGCGGTTTCGCCACCCCGGTGATCTTAGTGCGGCCAAGCACAGCCGGAAATCCCATGGATTTATCGCGGTCGTCCCAACCGTGACACGTATCAGGTCACGGCGAACTTGATTCGCAACGGCGCAATTCCGCGCCTGATCCAAGGCCTGCACAGCTCTCCCATGATTGTCGCGGCCGCGATCGGGATCACCATATCAAGAGGCGCATTGGTAAACTCCATCACCAGGCAGACAGCTGTTATCGGCATCAGCATTGATGCGGCAAGAAATGACGTTCCACCGATCAGCGCCAACGCTCCAGGCTCGACAGCTGGAAACCAGACCGCGAGTGATCCGCCCGCAAGAAGACCGATAAGTGCCCCGATAGCAAATCCTGGCGTTAGCAGCCCGCCCTTCGCACCGACCCTCAAGGCTAGCCCGATCGCCACGAGTTTCATGACGACTAGACATGCAACCGCTTGCAAGGAAATCTCCTGGGAAAACGCGAGTTCGGCCGGCCCTCTTCCGTTTCCCAGAAGTGCCGGCACCTTGGCCGCCAACAGCCCGATAAAGGCGAAGGCTGCCAGCGCGTAAAATATCCCGCGAAGGCTCGGCGATGCGTCTCGCGTGACGGCGGCTGTCAGGCGCCTGAAGGCCGCGCCAAGGCCGGAGAAGAACGGCCCCAGCAAAGCACTGACGACCACCAGCGTCAACGTCACGTGATGGTCGGGTATCAGATATTGAGGCGCGTCACCCAAAGCCGAGCGTGCGACGATCGCCGCTGTGAAACTCGCGACGGCGGCAGGCCATATGACGGCAATACGCGCCTGCTTCATCATCACTTCGAGGATGAATACCGTCCCCGCAACGGGGACATCGTAAACCGCGGCGAGACCGGCGCCTGCCCCGCACGACAGCAGGAGGCGGTATTGCTCAGGGGCAAGGGCAGCGCCTGATAATAGCCGCTGGGCAAGGAGCGCGCCGACCTCTCTCGGAGCCACCTCACGGCCCAAGGGTGAGCCAAGGGCAACCGTGACGACTTGCAGCAATGCGTGGACGGCGGTTTCGAGCGGCGGCAACCTTGCCCCCTTTGCCGCGGCGTTGACCGAACGGAGCGGCTGACCATACCTGGCAAGACTGTACCACCCTAGACCGGCGACGAGCCCGCAAATGCAAAGGATCAGGATACGTCTCTCGGCCGTGGCGGCTGACACGCCCTGCAGGAAGCTCTCGGACCCGATGATTTCACCAGGACTGTAGGTGAAAGCTATATGCTGGATGGCATGAAGTAGAAGCGCCAGGGACAGGCCGCCAAGGCCCGATAGCAACCCGCAGAGCAGTGCATAGAAAAGCAAGCGCAGGTGAGGCATCAAGGTCCCCGGCATGTAGACGCGCAAAAGCTCAGCAATGCCTCGACCAGCCGGCCTACCCCCATCCCCCAAATCCCTGATGCAGTCCTGGGATGACATCGCTCGCTCCTCATTGCGCCTCGCTGGCGTGCCGGGTAGTCGTTCTCCGCCGCCCCGGCGCCGTTGGGAGATCAGCTGACCAGGCGCCGCAAGGCGATACCGAACGCGAGAAATCCAAACCCTTGGAACACTAGGTCGATCGTCAACATCGCGCCGAGCAAGCCCAATCCGACCGCTGGCCATGTCAGAACGATCAGCAAACCGACAACGACTGTGGCGATCCCGCTCGAGAGCACCCAACCCCACCCCGTTCTGGAACGATCTCGGAGAGCCGTCGCGATCCGGAAGATGCCCGCCGCGATCAGCAGCGCTCCGATGACAAGCGCGATATCGACGGCTGACAAGATGGGATCGAAGATCAATATGGCACTGGCCGCCCCGTAGAAGAGGCCGCTGATCAGGTCAAACGTGCGTCGGCGCCAGTTCCTGGCAGCGAAGGCGTGAGCGATCTGGAAGACAGCCCCGACGAGCATCATGGCTGCGATATATATGACCGAGACGATGGTTGTGGCGAAGAGATTGATGCTGGCCAATAAGCCGACGGCGATGAGGGCAACTCCGAGGATCACATACCATACCCAACTGGTGCGGCCGGTCTTCAGCGCAGCGCTCAAATTGGAATTTGCGGTGATGGTGGTCATGTTCGGCTCCTAAACAGGGTGGTGAATCGGAAGGGCTCATCACGTCGGTCTGGTCTCGACTGTGGTGCTGCTGGTCTTTGGGTTATTGGGTAAGTTCAGTTCGGCTTACGGTGATCGACCTTCGTAGCGACGGCGAGCGCGCCTTCGACGATGTCACTCGGGCCGGCTTGACCCGATGGACTTTGCCGGCGGCCCCGACGTTCGATTTGGTCTCTCGGCGCTCTGCCAGGTCTAGCGAGCGGCGCTGTTTCTGAATGAGATGATCGACCTTCTCGTGAAGCCGCCGGATTTCGAGTTCCGCCTTAAGGTTGACCTTGTAATCGTTCGTGGAGCGAAGGCGGTCCTTGGCCTCTTGCCGACGCTGGCTCATCATGATCACCGGCGCCTGGAAAGCGGCGATTGTCGATAGAACGAGATTGAGAAGAACGAATGGATAGGCATCGAAGACATCGCGAGGGCCGATCAGCGTGTTGAATATCATCCAAAGCGCAAGGAAGCCGCCAAAGCCGATGATGAACGGCCAGCTGCCGCCGAAGTCTGCGACGAGATCGGCAACCCGGCTGCCGAGGCTCTCGCGATCGTCAAACTCGGTTTCGGGGTTTTCCGTTAGAGTTTCGCGTGACGCAATGCTTTCGGCGACTTCGTTCTCGATCGACGTCAGTTCGCCGCGATCTTCTCGTAGCAAATCAAGGATGGACTGACGTCGCAACTCTTCGATGCTGGCCTTATCGATATAGTCATCAGGTCTCAGCGAGGGGTACCGGCGGCGCAGGTAGTCGGCAAGCCCGGGCCGTAGCTCATCGATGCGGCATTCGTGGCCTGGTCTCAACAGCACGCCACTTACGGCATCAATCGGCCGGTTGGCAATCAGGTTGCTTCCCTTCGGCGATCGTCCTGTGCTGGCTCTTGCGGTATGTGTTACGGGCGCGTTCACGCGACTGATCCCCAATACTCATATGCCAGGAGCAAACATGCCCCTCATGTCTCGACGATCGGCATGTGCGCCACGCATGGTGCCGCACATGCCGGGGCTTTCCGCTTAGTTCTTGGTGTGAAGTGTCAAGGCGGTAATACCGGCCGCGACGTTGACGCCTTCTTCGGCCTGAAGCGCGATCGGCTGCAAGGCGATGGTGCCATGCAGGCCGCCACCGAGAACCTTGGCGCCGACACCGACGCCGAGCGCCGCATCAGCGGTGATGCCGGTATACGTGCCGGATAGCGCGGAGGTCTCACGGGAGGCCGGCGCGAAGACCAGCCATGCCAGTTTGGCCTTGCTGACTTCACCGATATCGATCCCGAACTCAGTAATCTTGCCGGTATAGTCTTCCTTCGCACCACCGTCGCTGGGCGTGAAAACGCAACTCATGTCCTGCTGCGATCCGACAATCACGCCAAGACCGGCAGAGACGTCACAGTCGAGGCGGCCGGCTTCGACATGCTCGACAGCTGAGGCGGACTGAGCCCCGATGAAAGACAGGGCGGCAATTGCTGCGGAGAAGAGAAGTTGTTTGCGCATAGTTTGGGTCCTTTCAAGCTAAGGATCATTCGAGGGAGGGCGATCCTTGGAAAGGAGCGCGTGGCGGCCGTCGTGCCAGCGGGTGGATAGGAGTGCTGGACAACCACGAACCGTAGAAGGGAATGGGTGGGCCGGAGACCGGCCCGGGCCGGTCGATTACTACAACCAGAAAGTCACGCTGCCATCAGCGGCCCGGCTTCGTATCGTCATCGCCGCGATTGTAATCATCGGTGTAGTCGACGTTGAACGGCGCCTTGAACGTCGTGAGGGTCTTTTCGAGCTCGGGCTCCCAGTTCATCTTCAGGCTATCGGCGGCATAGCTTGCGCCGGCAAACGACATGGAGGGCAGGATTGCAGCGCTGGCAAGTTTCGAAACGCGGTTCATGAGATATTCCTTTCGGTAGACATTGGGGACGAGACGCCGATGCGAAAGCGCTCCCCTATCGCCGCTCTTTGGCGACGACCCGAAAGTTACGGACTTGATCGGCCTGGGAAAATCATACTCATGGAACCTGAACCCTACACGAAGGTATGGACGGGCTATGCTGAGGTCTCCGTTTTCGGGCGAGAGGGCAATCGGAAGTGGGAACAGGACCGAGGTCATTCAGGAACTAAAAATGCGCGGCTCCATTTCTGGAACCGCGCATTCATTCAGCACGCCGAGGTCAGGCCCAATCAAGCAGCCTTATGCAACGTTCTCTGGTGATGAGCCTATGTCGATGCTGCCACCGCGCGTGTCAGAATACCGATTGATCACCAGCCGTAGCCTGCACCGAAGGGGCCATAGAATTCCGGAAAGTCAGGTCCCCAGCCGGACCAATCCCATTTCGCGTCGGCGTAGGTCTGAGCCGCCAGCAGTTGCCTATTGGCGATCCGATCCTGAGCCTGCGTCTGGCGGTACTGGCTGTAGGCCTTCTGCGTTCCGACATACAGGCAGTTGCAGTTGATCGGATCGGCATAGACGTAGCTCACCGTGTTGCCCCGGCTGCGCATGAGGAATTTGTTCGCAGGCAAGCGCTTCAGCATTGCAACGCGAGCCGGCGTGTTTGCGGGGCGGACAACGAAGCCGGCGGCAGAGAGATTATCTTCCTTGGACTGAACGGTCTGCGATACCGTTTCGCAGGATGCCAGCGCCAGTGAAAGGCCGGCCATGGTGATGATTGCAAAACCGAGGCGCCGATTGCTTGGTGCAAGTTTCTTGAAGGGCATTTTCCACTCTCCATTGGGGATTTGACGAGGGAAGTTTCGTCAGTTCTCGCCCGTTCGAAAATCATACGGGTAGACATCCGCCCTATGCGTTCGTATGGGGCGAGCTAAACTTCATGACTTGGTGAGTGTGAGAGCCTTTACGCCGACTGCGAAATTCAGGCCATAGCCTTCGAGCATTGCGGGTTGCAGCACGATCCCCGTTCCACCTTCACCGGACAAAACCATCGCATGTGGAGGGAGCTGAAGATTTGATGCGGCAGGTGATGCCCCGTAAGCACCCGCGATTGTGGCGATGGATGCAGGATTACGCACGAGCCAGGTCATATGCCCGCCATCTATTTCGGCAACGTCGATTCCCAAGTCCTTGATCGTCCCATAGTAGCGGGTCTGGCTTCCGTCACTTGCCGAAATGAAATCGCAAACGACATCCTGATCGGGGTCGCTCATTTCATCTTTTCGGGTATCGACCACACAGACGAGCATTCCGGCTGAAGGTCCTGACGCAGTTTGGGTATGGCCCAATTGCGGGACCACCATCGTGGACAAGGTCACCACTGCGATCTTCGAAATACGATTCATAGCTTTCTCCGCTGTCGCGCTGCTGGATTGCGGACCGATGCCGGCGCGCTTCCATGAAGTCGTAACGCCGCGAAGGTTCACCCTGCTATCATCCATGAATATAGGTCGGCCAAACGAGGGTCTTGGTCCGCCCTGCCTCTCGAACGAGGTGATTGACGGGAACCAGCACGCCTCATTCGGCGAAATGTCTCGATGTTATCCGGCGTCGATTGCCAGCATCTCGTTTTTTAGGAGCCGACCTATGCTTCTGTATAGCTTCGGCCATCTCCTTTCGCTGCTAGGCTATCCGCATACGAACCGTGGAGACCCCGATGACAAAGAAGCGGCCCGATGGCATCAAAGCGTATAACGAACCAGCTGGCGGCTGGGGAGCCCTCAAGGCGGTTGCCGAAACACTCGCCCGGCAGCAGGTTGTCGCCCAAGGGACGGCGACGCTTCTGAAGGCGAACCAGCCGGAAGGCTTCGATTGTCCTGGCTGTGCCTGGCCCGATCCAAAGCACACATCGTCCTTCGAATTCTGCGAGAACGGCGCCAAGGCAATCACCTGGGAATCGACCGCCAAACGCGTCAGCCCGGAATTCTTCGCCACCCATACCGTTTCCGAACTGTGGACCTGGACGGATCACGAGCTGGAAAACGAGGGGCGCCTCACCCATCCGATGATCTATGACGCGGCAAGCGACCGCTATCAGCCAATCGAATGGGACGACGCCTTCGCCGTTATCGGCAAGGAGCTCAACGCACTGGAAAGTCCGCATCAGGCGGAATTCTACACGTCCGGCCGCGCCTCCAATGAATCCGCCTTCCTTTATCAGGCATTCGTGCGCGCCTTCGGCACCAACAACTTTCCGGACTGCTCGAACATGTGCCACGAGGCGACGAGCGTCGGGCTGCCGGAATCGATCGGCGTGGGCAAGGGCACGGTCACGCTTGAAGATTTCGATCATTGCGATGCGATCTTCAGCTTCGGCCATAATCCCGGCACCAATCATCCGCGCATGATGACCACGCTGCACGAAGCGTCGCGCCGGGGTACGCCGATCGTTGTCTTCAATCCGTTCAAGGAGCGGGCGCTGGAAAAGTTCGCGGCGCCGCAGGACCCGATCGAGATGGCGACATTCTCCTCGACCGAGATTGCCTCGGCCTACCATCAGGTCCGCACCGGCGGCGATCTGGCTGCGATCAAGGGCATGATGAAGTTGATCTTCGAAAGGGATGCGCTGGATCTGGCCAATGGCGGCAGCGGTGTCCTCGACCGGGCCTTTATCGAGCAACACACGGTCGGCATTGAAGACCTGCGCCGCGACGTGGAAGCGACCAGCTGGGACAATATCCTCCACTATTCCGGCCTGTCGCGCGCATCGATTGAAAGCGCCGTCGACGTCT
Source organism: Rhizobium sp. SG570 (assembly GCF_012275345.1). NCBI lineage: Bacteria > Pseudomonadati > Pseudomonadota > Alphaproteobacteria > Hyphomicrobiales > Rhizobiaceae > Rhizobium > Rhizobium sp. SG570. The sequence goes on from NZ_JAAZQI010000007.1 coordinate 73,040, forward strand.
ATCTCAAGGCCAAGAATGTCATTCTCTGCTACGGCATGGGTCTAACCCAGCATGCCAACGGCACCCACAATGTCCAGCAGGCCACAAATCTACTCCTGCTTCGCGGCAATATCGGACGCGAGGGCGCCGGCATCTGCCCGGTTCGCGGCCACTCCAACGTCCAGGGCGATCGCACGGTCGGCATCACCGAAATCCCCAATACCGCCCTTCTCGACGGTATGGAACGTGCCTTCGGCTTCCGCCCGACGGGCGACAAGGGTCACAATGCGATCGAAGCGATCGAGGCCATCGCCGAAGGGCGCTCCAAGGCACTTATCTGCCTCGGCGGCAATCTGGCCGTGGCAATGTCTGACCCGACGATTACCTTCGCCGGCATGCGCAAGCTCGATCTCGCCGTCCACATTTCGACCAAGCTCAATCGCTCGCACCTTCTGACCGGCAAGACCTGCATCGTATTGCCCTGTCTCGGTCGCACCGACCTCGATACGCAGGCATCCGGACCGCAATCGGTCACGGTCGAGGATTCCATGTCGATGGTTCACGCCTCGCGCGGATTCCTCAATCCGCCGAGCCCGTTCCTAAAGTCGGAGCCGGCCATCCTCGCCGGCATTGCCCATGCCACGGTCGGCAACAGGCATGGGATCGACTGGCTCGGCATGATCGAGAATTATGACCGCATTCGCGACAAGATCGAGATCGTCTTCCCCGATTTCGCCGACTTCAACAAGCGGGTCAGGGTGCGCGGCGGCTTCCGGCTGAATGTCCCGGCCTCCCATCGCGAATGGCGGACATCGACCGGAAAGGCGAATTTTCTGATTGCCTGCGGTCTCGACGAGGACCCGAGACTGAAAGATCCGGATACGCTCGTGCTGGCCACGATGCGCAGTCATGACCAGTACAACACCACCGTCTACGGTCTGGATGATCGATACCGCGGCGTTTTCGGGCGGCGCGATGTCATCTTCATCAGCGCCGCGGACCTTGCCTCCCGCGGTCTGAAGGAAGGCGACCGGATTGATGTGCATGCCGTGGCGGAAAACGGTCTCGAGCGCTCGGTCCGTGGCTATACTGCCGTCGCATATGATCTTCCGCAGGGTTCAGTCGGCGGCTATTATCCGGAGATGAATGCCATCGTGGCACTCAGCCATTACGACCGAAAGTCCGGCACGCCGGCCTATAAGGGCGTTCCGGTGAAGATTGTCCGCGCAGAGGCGGCATGACGGCGATCCCAGGCATTGACATGGCTTGAGCAGGAGTTGGAAAGACTGATCTCATGATCGCCTCTCGAAAGCCCCCTGCCCGTCCGCCCGGTCCGGTCGTCTATATCGTCGACGACGACCTCTCCATGCGAGAATCGCTCGTCGACCTCTTCCATTCCCTTTCAATCGACGCCGTTGCCTTTGAAAATACGGAAACGTTCCTGGCCGCCGCGAGGCCTGGAGCAGGCTGCATCCTGCTCGACGTCAGGTTACCAGATCTTGACGGTCTGGCACTGCAGGCGCATCTGAACGCCAAAGGCAACAAGATGCCGATAATTTTCATGACGGGGTATGGCGATATCCCAATGAGCGTGAAGGCGATCAAAGCCGGTGCATCCGACTTCCTCACCAAACCCTTCGATCAGGCGGCGCTGATCGAGGCCGTAAACGTCGCGCTGGCCCGTGACGATGAGATCCGTCAGGGCGACACGGTAATCGATGCGGCGGCGGCCCTCTACCAGACACTGACGCCACGTGAACAGGAGGTCATGCAGCTTGTGGTGCGCGGTTTGATGAACAAACAGATCGCCTTCGAACTCGGTATTACTGAGGTAACCGTCAAACTCCACCGGGGAAACGTGATGCGCAAAATGGATGTGCGCTCACTTGCCGATCTTGTGCGGGTCGGCGAGGCGCTCGGCTACGGAAAGCAGCCCTGAATTCGCAAGCGCTGGTTGGTAGGCTTGGTGACGAGGAAATAACCCCGTTATGGGCCAACACGATGGGGATTCGAGAAGATTTCGAAGTCTTCACCACGCGCAAGCGCAATCAGGGTGATGCCGGCCGCTTCAGCCGTTCGGATGGCGAGCGCAGTCGGAGCAGATACTGCAATCAGCATCGCACAGCTCAGCATGGCGGTCTTTTGCACCATCTCGACCGATATGCGGCTGGTAACGACGACGGCGCCCTTTTCCGCCGCAACGGATGACCTGAACACGAAGCCACAGAGTTTATCCAAAGCGTTGTGGCGACCGACATCCTCGCGCGCTCCTACGAGACCGCTCCCCTCAACATAGAGACCAGCCGCATGAACCGCCCTGGTTTGGCGATGAAGGTCCTGTGCCCTCGCCAGCTCCGCCGTCGCCGCCACAATAGAGGCATGCGACATCCGGAGTTCGACCGCAGACAGGTCAGGTAGGGTACGCATCGCCTGATCGATCGACTCAATACCGCAAAGCCCACAGCCTACGGGGCCGGCCATGCTGCGCTTTCTTGCGCGCAGCCGGTCTGACACATCGTCGGCGAGAAAGACCTGCACGTCGATCCCGAGCTCGCCTTCGACGACGTCAAGCGAACGGATTTGCGAAGCATTCTGGACGATCCCTTCCGTCAGACTGAAGCCGATCGCAAAGTCGACGAGATCATCCGGTGTGGCCATCAAAACGGCATGTGAGGAGCCGGCATAAGAGATCGCGACCGGGACCTCCTCAGGTACGAAGCGGATGGTGTTTCGCTCGAAATGGGTATTTCTGATGGAGCGGCTTGGAGTCGATTGCAGTGTCGGCCGAAGAAGGGTCATCGGACCAGCGCCCGAAGAGATGGCGATTTTTCCAGCATCCGTTGAAGGGTGCGCCGATGCATCGACAATCTGTGCGCGGTGCGTGATACGTTCGCCCCACAAGATATCAGAACCTGCCGGATATGCTCCTCGCGGACCACGTTTGGGCCTTGCAAGGTTTCCATACAGCCCGAATGTCTCAAGTCCTTGTCGAGCAAAACCGCCAGAAGAAAATCGGTTGTCATCGGCTTCGGCAGGACGTCAGCTGCGCCAGCGCGCGCAACCGAAACCGCGGTGGCGATATCGCAGTGGCCGCTGTGAACAATGGTTCTGCAGGATGGGTGATGCCCTGCGATCATGCGCAAGATGTCCAAGCCCGTGCCGTCAGAGAACCTCAGTTCAGTCATGCAGTATGAGATTTCCGCTGCGGCCATCTCGCTTGCAGCGTCCGATACGCTTCTCGCCACCATGATGTCGAAGCCTTCGCGAACGAGGTGTTGAACGATTTCACCGTCGAGGGTCTGCCCTGGATCTGCGATCAACACCGATTGGCGACCCGGTCGGCCAGGGAAATCTTTCTCCAAACGTCCTTCTGCCATGTCCACCTTCCAGATCTCGAGCCAACTGCAGATTACGGCGATCGGCAACGCGTCTGAACTATACGTAGGGCTAGGTTAGCCCATACGAGCGGTAAGCCCAGCTTGATGCCCAAGCGTGCATTTGAGACACCGCGCGCGATCCTCCCCTGGCATTCCACTCCGGAATGCAGGCCGTCTCGGCCACTGGATCTAGGAATAACCGTCCCTACACTCTCGTATAGTTACGGGCCCACACACCTTCGTCTAGCGTACCCACGGTCAACCGGCGGTAATCGGCTTAAACGGCTCGCCCGGACAATCTAGCTCGCGAATACTCACGCAGGCGTACTCTCTCAAAATGTCCCTGCCGGCATGCGAACCGACAGCATGAGAAGGGTAGCCACCCTTCATCAAAGGAACAGCGGTGAAAATCTCCATCCTCGAACAGTCGACCCTTTCGGAAAATAGCTCTCCGACAGATGCGATCCAGAACACGGTGTGGTTGGCGCGGGAGGCAGACTATCTCGGCTACGAGCGGCTGTGGCTTTCAGAACATCACAACATGAGCATTCTACAGGGCTCGTCCCCGGAGGTTTTGTTGGCCGCCGTCGGCTCCAAGACTGACCGTATTCGGCTTGGTTCGGGTGGGGTCATGCTTCCGAACCATTCCGCCTATAAAGTGGCTGAGAATTTCCGGGTTCTGGAAGCCCTGTTTCCCGGCCGTATCGATTGCGGTATCGGACGAGCGAGTGGCGGAGATCCCTATTCCACCGCTCTCCTCAACCCTCCCGAAGGGATCGACTTTCCCCAGCAAGTCGGTCAGCTCGAGCGCTTCTTCCACGACGAGCACCGGAAGGCGATTGCAATGCCCAAGGTGGACGGTGCCCCGTCGCTTTGGCTCCTCTCGGCCGGCTCTCATCCGGAGAGCGGGCGCATGGCGGCCGAAAAGGGAATGGGCCTTGCCATCGCGCTCTTCATCAATCCGGCGGCGACGCGAGAAGCCGTCAATCTGTATCGACGCAATTTCAGACCTTCGCCTGAATTCCCCGAGCCGCGCGTCCTGATCGCGCTTAACTTCGTCGGCGCTGATACGCCGGCGAAACTGGCGGAACTGAAGAAGGCCTCCGACTATTTCCGGCTGATGCGCGATAGCGGCAACTATCCGAAGGCGGTCCCATCACCGGACACGCTCGATCGCATCGACTTCTCCGCAAGTCAGAAAGCCTATCTCGATCAGATCGCCAACCGCGAAGTCATCGGCCTGATCGATGATGCCGTGGCGGAAATCTCGGCGCGGGGCGCCGCCTATGATGCTGATGAAGTCATGCTGACCATGATGTGTTTCGACATCGAGGACAAGATCCGCGCCTTCCACCAGATCGCCGACAGAATTGTGAGCTGACCGACATGAGCGAGAAGCTGACCCTATCCATCCTCGACATCGGCCCGATCCGCTCGAACCAGACGGCGACGGATTGCTTCAATTCCATGATTGAACTGGCTAAGTTTGGAGAGAAGCTCGGCTATCACCGCTACTGGTTGGCGGAACATCACAACGTCGCGGCCGTCGCAGCCAGCCATACGGCCGCGTTTGCGCCAGTCATTGGAGCGCATACGGCGCGCATCCGGATCGGTGGATGCGTGCTTCTGGCGCATTGCCCGCCGCTGCTCGTCGCAGAACAGATGGGCCTGCTGGAGGCCTGCTATCCCGGCCGCGTCGACCTTGGCATCGGCCGCTCGACCGGCGCCGACTGGGCGACGAGCTCGCTTCTGCGTGGCGGCACCGAGATGAAATCCGATGAAGCGATGATCGGCGACCTGCGCAATCTGCTTGCCCTCAATCGGCCAGAAGGTCTGACTGTCTCGCAGGATGACCGCGAATTCACCTTCAGGGCGGTCCCCAACGCTTCAAGTGCGCCGGCGCCTTGGATATTGGGGACATCCTGGTATTCGGCGCAGCTCGCCGCGGAGCTCGGTTTGCCCTATGCCTTCGGCTATCACATCCGCGCTGAAGGCGCCAAGGAAGCGATCGCGCTCTACCGGGAACGCTTCAAACCCAGCGCCTATCTGGCGGAGCCGAAGGTCCTCGTTTCGGCGATCGTGGTGATCGGAGAAACCGACGAAGAAGCAGAGCGGCTGGCTCGCCCGCAGTTGTTCTTCATGTCATCATTCCGATCGGGCGAGCCCGTGCAGTCGCAAATGCTGGTCGAGGAAGCCGATGGAAAGGAGTTTCCATCTCGCCACGAAAGTCTCGTGCAGATGTTTCGTCGATCCTGGATCATCGGATCGCCGGACCGTGCCGCCGAAGGAGTTGCAAATCTTGCTGCCGATCTCGGCGTGTCGGAGATGATGATCAATCCGGTGGTGTCGGCCTATTCTTCGCAGCCAGCGGACCGGGCGCCGAACCGCGAATTTACCCTTGCCGCGTTGGCTGAGCGCTTCCCTCAGTAGGCACTGAGATCGGGCGCGACTTTCCAGTGGCGCCTTCAAATTCAAGTTCGCAAAGATTCTGAGAGATCCCGCCCGAGTTGAGGTCGTCGAAGCGACCGATAACGACTTTGCGGCAATCGACTGAGACGGAGTGGTCCACAAGCTCCGCCACTATCCCAAACGAGTTACTCTTGCTTCTTGAAAGTTCATTTTGGGTGCATCCGCGACTCTACCGCGGTCGGGCCGCGTTCTTACACAAGTCAGGAATGAACGTCAGACGACGCGCTCGTCCCGTCGCTTAAGCGTGGCGAGTTCTTGCAAGTCCAGATCCTGCTCGATATTCCGCATGACCCGGTCGGTGACGCGACCGGTCCTATACAATTTCAGAACTTCAGCGCGTCCCGCTCGAATTGCCGCCAGGATTGCCTCGAAATGCTCGGCAGACAGCGACTTCTTTCTCTCTGGCGCCATGTTGAAATGCGGGGCTGACAAGACACTGAAGAGGTAGCGATCCGACATATGGGGCAGGCCCCGCGCCCGACTCGTATGGAGGTATTCGAGCATTGCCTGATACTGAATATCGGCAATCTTCTTGCGTATTCCAGTCTCATCCCTTGCCAGTTGAGCATTGCTTTTCGGCGTGATCGAAGGAAACAGCTTGATGACGAGCGGCAGTGTCGTGCCCTGCAACAGCACGGTGACCAGTATCACTCCGAAGGCGGATGCCAATATCAGGTCTCGTCCCGGGAATTCCATCGGCAGTGACAGCGCGGCTGCCAGTGTCACCGCACCCCTCATACCAGCCCAACTTAGGATAACGGTCGCGGGGAGCGATGGAAGATGCTTGGGGTGTATTCCGAACCGCGATAGCCCTGTCCAAATCATATCCGATCCGACAAGCCACACGAAACGCGTCACGATCACGGTGACGACGACGGCCGCAACAGGAATCCCCAATGTTTGAATGCCGTCACCGACGCTCTCAAAGTGATTGAGTGCCTGGCGCAGAGACAGACCTATCAGCACAAACAGTAGAGATTCCAACAGAAACACGAGGACACGCCAGAATGCCTGCGCCCTGATGCGTGTCGCAGCGGAAAAGATCTCGTGCTGTTGCCATCCCAACATCAGGCCGGTCGTCACCGTGGCAAGGACACCGGAAAAGCCCAGGCGATCGGAGATCATATAGGATACGGCTGCAAGCAGCAGCGTGGCTGTGACGATCAACTCGCTGCTTTGGAAATGTCGCAAAAGCCGCAGGGCCACCCAACCGAGCGTGGCACCGACCATCACGCCGCCAAGCGACACCACGAAGAAAGTCGCGGCTCCCACCGGCGCGTCGAAAGTGCCACTCACCGCTGCAGAGACGGCAAAATGGAAGAGGACAAGGCCGCTCGCATCGTTGACCAGGCTCTCGCCAGTCAGGACCGTCGTCACACGGGTGGGTAGTCGCAATTTATCGAGCACGGCGCGCGCGGCAACTGCGTCCGGGGGCGATACGATGGCACCCAATGCAAACGCAGCAGACCAGGGAATATCCGGGCGCAGCCAATGGACCATCGCCCCCACAGATAGTGTCGTGAACGCCACGGCGCCCACGGCCAGCGAAGAGATCGCCGCGAAATACTGTTTGAAGTCGAGCCAGACGGTCTGATACGCGCTGCTGAGAAGAAGCGGCGGCAGAAACACGACCATCACGAGATTGGGATCCATCGCGACGACAGGAATTCCGGGGATGAAGGCAAGCGCGATTCCGCCGCCAATCAGGGCGGCAGCAGAGGGCAGGTGAAGGTGTTTGGCGGCGAACGCCAAAACGAGCACCGCCATCAGCAGACCGACAAGAAATTCGTAGTCGAGTTCGATAGACATGTCAGCAGGCTCGCAGATCAGGATGTGCCAGCGAGGCCGGCACCACGGGTCGTGTTCGTAGGACCTTTTGGACCTATTTCAGCTGCGTATGACCGGCGCGATCGACCCAGAAATCAACCGGATTGACGCTTACGCCAGGGCAGAACTCTCTCGTCGCGAGAGCCGGCCTGCCGATCAGATGGCTCGTCGCGAACCGGCACAAATGTTGCGTTCTGCTCGTGTCTGTGGCGCCGGCTGAGGAGGCGTTACCGCGTCCACATATAGGCTACACGAAGGAATTCCATGTACCGATCTCGGCCGTGGAGCGCTCTTCTTGTGCCCAGCCGGACGGCAACAGCCCCTGACCATCCGTGAGGAGCCGTTCCCTGTTTGCCCTGGAATTCTGTCATGACGCGATCGTAGGCCATGATCTCCTGGCCTTCAGCAACGCGATAGACCTCGTCATGCACCACGATGTCCTGACTCAAGCGCGGCTTGATGTCGCTGTCATGCCGGGGATGGGGCCGCCCGACGGCGAGACCGATGACCGGAACGCACCGTGCGGGAAGTTGCAGGAGCGCCGCCAGCGCCTCGGCGTTATTCCGCACGGCTCCGATAAAGCAGGTGCCGTAGCCAAGCGCTTCGAATGCCAATGCTGCATTTTGAGCGGCAATGCAGGTGTCGACCATGCCGAGCATCGTTGATTCGAGATAGTCGAAGGCCTCAAGCTGTGTGTCGTAAGCCTCACCGATCGCATAGTTGCGGCTCTGATCGGCTAGCCATACGAGCATCAGGGGCGCATCGTCGATCTGGCCCTGGTTGCCGCAAAGGCGATTGACCTCCTGCTTATGCGACGGGTCCGACACCTTGATCACACTCCAGCTCTGAAGGTTGGACGACCTCGCTGCCGACTGGGCGGCGGCAATCGCAGTCCTCACATCGCCTTCGGCCACCGGATCGGATGTAAACCGGCGAATGCTTCGATGCATCAACATATGATCGATGATGGGATTGCCGGATCGGACGAGGCTATCTGCGTCACCATATCGATCCGCAACGGCATCAGCGACAGGGCGACGGTATTTTACGGCATAATTTTTATAGTAGTCCATCGCTACGCTCGCTTGTGAACGGCTTTCGCCGCGATTGCGGCCTCAAAAATCGGCGGTCACCGCCAAGCGGCGGTAACCGTGGGGATCAGTCCTCGTTATCGATCGTGAGAACGATCTTCCCGAAGCCGCCACCTGTTTCCATTGCACTGTGGGCGGCAGAGGCGCGAGCAAGCGGGAAAGTCTGCCCGATCACTGGCCGCAATCGGCCATCGCGGAACATGGGAAGACCGTCTTCGGTAAACCGGCGGACCATTTCGCGCTTTTCTTCAGCGCTGCGCGATTTCATCACCGTGCCGATGATCTTCAGGTGGTTGTGGAGGACGAGGCCCAGAGAAATGTCTGTGTTATCCTGGCCACTGAGCAGGCCAACCTGGACCAGCCGGCCGCCGGGACGCAGACTGCGAAGGTTGCGCCCGAGATAAGGGCCACCTACGAAATCGACGATCACATCGACGCCCTGGCCATCAGTGGCATCACGGATGCCGCGCTCGAAGTCCTCGGAGTTGTAGTCGAAGACACGCTCCGCACCGAGTGCCTCGACTTCCGCCCGTCGCGACGCAGACGCGGTCGCGAAGACGCGTGTTCCCAGAGCACTGCCGATCTGGACTGCCGCCGAGCCGATACCACCAGCTGCCGCATGAATGAGGATCGAACTGCCAGGCGCGATCTCGCCAAGATGAACGAGCGCCTCCCAGGCGGTGACGAAGGATTCCATGATTGCTGCGGTCTCGACGAAGCCGAAACCTTCAGGAATGGCCACTGCCATGCCTCGGTCGACACGCGCATACTCGGCATAGGCGCCACCGCCGACGATAGCCATGACGTGATCGCCAGGCTCCACGTCCGTCACGTCGGATCCGACGGCAACAACTCTGCCCGACAGCTCTAATCCCAGCAAGACACTTTCTCCATAGGTTTGGGTGCCGTAATAGCCTTGGCGCTGTAGCAGGTCGGCGCGGTTAACACCGAGTGCCTTGACCTCGACAAGGAGGTCGCCTGGGCGCGGCTCCGGTTTGGGAACCTCGTTAAGGCGGAGAACATCCGCCTTGCCAAAGTTGTCATAGACGATCGCCTTCACTCTGCAGCGACCTTGGCGGCGGCGCGAGCGCGAGCCTTGCGGGCAATGCTTTCGGCGAAGAACGGCGTTTCGCGATGGTTGTGGTCACCACCGGCAGCCTGGCGGGCAGCTGCAGCATCTTCGAACGACTGGCCGTGCTGCTCGATGAAGGCCATGAAGGCGTCGGTCGGGTGGCAGGTAACCTTGTTGGTGTAACGGGTGCGGTTGCCATCGATCGCTTCCGCGATCAGCTCCCAGACGACATTGACCTGCGTGCGCTCGCCGGTGGGCGTGAAGACGTCGGAGATGGAATTCATGCGGCAATAGGACGGCGTGGCCTCGTCGGCGACATAGTGCTGGATGACCAGGCCCGTGCCGATCTTCTCGACGTTGATAGACATCTTGCGGCCATCATCGGTGAAGGTGGCGCCGCACGAGACGTGATCCGGCACGCAGCAACGCTGATATTCCGCTTCCGGCAGGTTGAAGAGCCAATCGGCGATATCGATCTGGTCGAGCGGGACGTCGATCTCATGCGAGTAAGCGGAGAGCGAAAGCAGCTTGTCGGTGATGACTTTCATGGTTCTATCCTTTCGGTCTGTTTTTTGCACCCGAACCCAAGGCCTTTCCGGCAAAGTTCCTGGCACTCTTGCGGTGATCTTTTCGAGCAACCCGTTGTCTGCTCTGGGGTGAAATTGGCATTCGACGGGCTTGGCCTCAATTATACTGATTAGTCTCGACCCTATCCTTTGGTCTTGGCTTCTCGCCTTCGCCATCGGCAAAGGTGTTGGAGGAAAGTCCGGTTTTTTGCGCAGAATGCAGGGAAATACAGCGAAAACGCTTGTTTCTGAGGTTTTCTGGCAAGCAGGAAATTGGACCCTATAGGCCGCAGGTATAAGCCCAAATCTCCTCAAAACGGTTTTGCCGGGAATGCAAATATGAAAGCTGAGTTTCTTCCCACATTCGTGGATGTCGTCCAGGAAGGAAGCTTCTCCGGAGCAGCCCGCAAACGTGCCGTCACGCCGTCGGCTGTTGGAACGACGATCCGCCCGGTATTTACCTTCTACGGACCCTCCAGAGCCCAAGTGCCAAGGTTGTCGCCTTCACGAAAGCGCTTATGGCGTCGATTGGAACACCCCACACTGGGAACCGACGTCTTAATCAACTTTCCGAGCGACCTCGTCGCGGACGAGTGACGTCCACTGCGTGATGCACGCGCAGGACATTAGCCTATACATAAGTATGGTTGTCCTGGCGCTTCGTGTGCTGGATTTTCATGCGAAATCGGAAGGAACCGCGAGACAGATGACAGTTCTTCAGACTGCGCAGAGCTTTGAAACCCCAGCCGAAAACGGATTGATCGATCCGTTCGGCAGAGCTGTTACTTACCTGCGCGTCTCCGTGACAGACCGGTGTGATTTCCGTTGCACCTATTGCATGGCAGAAAACATGTCGTTCCTTCCAAAAAAGGATCTGTTGTCACTCGACGAGCTCGATCGGCTTTGCTCTGCCTTCATTGAGCGAGGTGTCCGCAAACTTCGGTTGACGGGCGGAGAGCCACTGGTTCGTAAGAACATAATGTATCTGGTCCGCGAGCTGGGCCGACATATCGGTCAGGGGCTCGACGAGCTGACATTGACAACCAACGGCTCCCAGCTGGCGCGGTACGCTTCAGAACTCGCCGACTGCGGCGTGCGGCGGATCAACGTCTCGCTTGACACGCTCGACCCGGAGAAATTCCGTAAGATCACTCGGTGGGGTGATTTCAACCGTGTCATGGAAGGGCTGGACGCTGCGCAGAAGGCCGGGATCGCGATCAAGCTCAATGCCGTTGCCCTCAAGGACTTTAACGACAGCGAGATGCCAGCTCTCATCCAGTTCGCTCACGGTCGCGGAATGGACCTCACCGTTATCGAAACGATGCCGATGGGAGAGATCGACGAAGACCGCACTGAGCAATATTTGCCGCTTTCAAAGTTGCGCTCCGATCTGGAGCAACAATTCACGTTTCACGATTTGACGTATCGCACCGGTGGTCCGGCGCGCTACGTGAAGGTTGCGGAGACAGGTGGTCGTGTGGGCTTTATCACGCCCATGACCCATAATTTCTGCGAAAGCTGCAATCGCGTTCGACTGACCTGCACAGGTACGCTTTACCTATGTCTCGGCCAGAACGACGCCGCGGACCTTCGGTCTGTACTGCGCACTGATGGAAGCGCCACGGCCCTCGATACAGCAATTTCGGAAGCGATCAGTCGCAAGCCGAAAGGCCATGATTTTATCATCGACCGCTCGAACAATCGTCCGAGCGTCGCCCGGCATATGAGCATGACCGGTGGTTGAGCCACGTTTGGTAAAAAGATCTATCAGTCGCGTTCAACAACGACGACCTCCTCCGGTTCTCCATCGCCTTAACTGACAGCTTCTGGGAAAGCCGCTGTGCGAGGCCTTCTCCGTCTCCCTGGCATTTGGATAATGACGGTCGTTGAACGACCGATCTTTGGTCAGGCGCGCTTGGGTAAAGCCAGCGCCACATCGATAAATTCGATCAGTTTGGTCAGATCAACCGGCTTGCCGAGAAAGGCTAGCGCACCACCGTCAAGCGCTGCGCTTCGGGTATATTCGTCGTGATAAGACGTCATGAAGATCATGGGAGGACGGTCTCCGTCCTGATTCAGACGACTTTGAAGTTCGATACCGTTCAGACCGGGCATTTTCACATCAACGACCATGCAGTCCACGGTAGAGCGCTGCTTGAATGCGAGGAAGGCCTCAGCAGACTCGAACAGCTTGCTTTGATATCCGAGCGATTTGATCAGGTCATCGAGCGCTTCGCGGATTGCCAGATCGTCATCGACAACGGCGATTAGGGAAGATTGGGACACTTATTCCGACTCTCATTGTTTTCTTATTGGTCTTAGGCAACGCGGACGAGCGTGGGACTTGCCGATCGTGCCAGATGTTCAGTGGCATGCTCAGTCGCGCGAACCAATTCTGCGACCGACTTCACCTGCATCTTCTTCATGACGTTTCCTCGATGCAGTTTTACGGTGATCTCGCTTATACCGAGCCTGAAGGCGATTTGCTTGTTCATTAGACCTTCGACAACTGCCTCCATCACCTCACGCTCTCGAACTGTCAAGGTCTCGAAGCGGGTTGCGACGTCTTGGTGGCGGCGCATTTCGCGTCGGCGGGTTGCATCGCGTTCGACTGCAGCAAGGACGGCATCCAGAATATCCTGATCGCGAAATGGCTTGGCCAGGAAATCCACGGCGCCCGCTTTCATGGCACGGACGCTCATGGAGATATCGCCGTATCCGGTCATGAAGACGATGGGGAGAAGGCTACCGGCACGCTCGAGATGGGTCTGGAAGTCCAGGCCGTTGATGCCAGGCAAGCGAACGTCAAGAACGATGCAACCCGCGCGATTGAGATCGGCCATCCCCATAAACTCGTTCGGGTTTGCGTAGGCCTCAGCCTCGAACTGCATGGAGCGAAAGAGGTCGATCAGGGACTCCCTCATCGAAAGATCGTCATCGAGAATATAGATGACGGGGGAGTCCGGGTTCCGCTTGCTGGTCTTCATTTCAAGCATCGGCTTTCTCCTTCGGTAATTTGATCTCAAAAATCGCGCCGCCATCGGGATGATTGTGCCCATCAAGCGAGCCGCCTATGGCTTCAATGGTACTTCTGCAAATAGAAAGGCCGATCCCCATGCCGTTTTCCTTGGTCGTGAAGAAAGGCTTGAACAGGTTCTGCTGAGCATCGGCATCAAGTCCTCGCCCTGTATCCCGAACCGTGATTGAGACGTGAGTTGCGTCGGCTGGCGCATCCAGCGTGATGGTCACCAGTTTCTTGGAGGCATCCGATCCCGTCATGGCCTGCGCCGCGTTGGAAATCAGATTTATCAGGACCTGCTGCATCTCGACGCGAATGCCGGCAACCTCTGGAAGTTTCGTCTTTTGGACGACCTCCACATCCGTTTGTTCGCGCTGCAGATCGTGGTCCATCAGCGTGAGTGTGTCGTTGACCAAACTCGCCAGATCAACGGTCTCATTCTCCTTTGGTGTCGGCAGCATCATGACACGTGTGTTCTTGAAAATGTCACTCGCCCGATTACTGTCGCGTAGGATCCGTTCTGCAGATCGCTTTGCCGATTCAATGTCCGGCGGTGTCCGATCAAGCCAGCGAATAAGGGTCTGCGAAGCGACTGCGATTGCTCCAAGTGGCTGATTGAGCTCATGGGCGAGCGACGCCGACAACGCACCGACCGTCGCCGCTTTCGAAGCACGGCTCAGTTCAGCCTGTGCATCGGCAAGCGCCTTGCGTGCTTCCTCTCGCTGCGTCACATCAACCATGCTGACGATCACACGACTGAACGCCGATGGATCTTTCGGAAAGCTGATGTCGAGAAGAACGATTCTCGGTTCGCCATCTTCGTTGAACACCTCTGCATTGTCTTCGAAATAGGTTGCTTCATCCATGATAGCCTGCAGCAGGGCCGTGAACGTATCGCTATCCTTCGGGATGATCCGGTGCATGATGCCACCTGGAACATCGGCAGCAAATGCACCAAGGAGCTCAACCGCCGCCTCGTTGGCATCAACGATTTCAATCTTATAGACGCAATCCTTCAAAAAGCCGGGGTTCGACTGCGCATAGGCCTTCGCGTCGGTCACGCCGCGAGATTTTAGACTCATCAGGAATTCGCGCAATTTCGAATAATCCCACTCCCACAAGGCGACCCGAGTGCGATCAAAAATCGCACGATAGCGGGCTTCACTAGCGCGCAACGCAGAGTTTGTCTGAAGAAGCGCCGTTCTGGCTTGGTCTGTTCGCAACAGCAACGCTGCTGTCACTGCTAGAGCGGCAAGTGCTACACAAAGGCGCAGGAAAGTCGGAAAGTCAGGATCCGACGCGTGTGTCACGAAAAATGAAGTCAACGCGCCTACCATGAAGAGCGCCGTGACGATGATCAGACCAAGCCTGTTTACGGACTCAGCTGCCAGCAGAAGCGCAATCACATATAGAACGGCTATCGCACCCTCGATCTGGGAGAACATATCGACGGCAAAAACCGCCGCAGCCACGAGCAGGGCTGTACTACCAAAGATCAGATCGTATCGACCTGCTTCCAACCTTGCCAATCTCAATTCCAGCACCTGTGTCATGGGCGGTTCCATATCTTTGAGATGAAGGATAGCTTTTCGCGGCGTCCGCCGGACCTATACAATGGTCTAGTTGCTCATTACGGGAACCCTTCGAAACGAGGGAATTCGAGGCAGAGTCGCCAAATAAAAGAGGCCGCCTTCCCGGCAGTGGAAGGCGGCCTTTGCGGATCGCGGTGGTCCGCAGTCGGTCCGAGGGGAGGGTTGCTCGGACCTTGCAGCGCCTTGGCGCTGCCGGCCTCGTCGAGGGGCGGCGATCGAGGTAACGAGTGTCAGATTAGCGGGCTGTTCGAATGAACGTAACTATACTTAGGTGTCGCCGACCATATACGTTCGCGCACGCGCCCACGGCATTTGAGGACATTCCCACGATTGTGTCGCGGGCTTCGCGTCCTGGCGATTCTAGAATTGGCGCCAGAAAAGCGGCGCCTCAAAGCATCCGATCTCGCGAGCGTCATCCAGTGAAATTCTGTTCGATCCGGCTGACTGAAGCGGACATTTTTCCTATTAATGCGGGCCCAAAGGTGGCGTCAGAGATCTCGGCGGCGGAAAGCCGTATTGATTGCGATAGGTCTGCCAGCATCACCTCCAGGTCTGCCATTGCCCTCGCCTTTGCCACAAGCGACATTTCTTCGAGCTTGGCACAAAGGCCTATGACGATGCCATGGCGCGCATGAGCGGTCATGGATTTGAGATGCTTCATCTGGGCGCCGGCATCATCGGGCCGGACGCTGGGGAACGCCAACTGGAGTGCGGCACCATTGTTCTCGCCGGGTTCGGTTGGCGGAGACATCACTGGTCACCCCGCGTTGCCTTGATACGTGATTGAGAGGGGACAGCTGATGGCGCAAAGGAAACGTGGCCACTGCTATAGAACTGGGCCCAGTATCCAAGCGCCATGAAGACGGCGCCGCCAATCAGATTGCCGAGCGTCACCCAGACGAGGTTGTGGATGGCCCCAGCGAACGTCACGCTTGGTGGATGATCACCGATGAGCGCGACTGCAAAGGTAAACATGTTTGCCACCGAATGCTCAAAGCCGGCGGCGACAAAAATCGTGATTGGCCAGAAGATCAGCATGACCTTTGCCGCGGCGTTGTCGGTTCTGCCGGCCATCCAAATAGCCAGACATACAAGCCAGTTGCAGAGGATCCCTCGCGCCAGAAGTGCTGCAGAGCCAGCCGACATCTTTGCAGAGACGATACTGAAGAATGTCTGGCTGCCATCACCAAGGATGACGCCGCCACCTGCAAGATGGATGAGCGCCGCAAGAATAACTGCGCCGACCAGATTGCCGATCCACGCCGCACACCAAACCAGAATGACATCACCGATTGTCGCCCGCCGGGTCAGAACCGCGAGCGTCATGTGCATGGCTGTTCCCGTAAACAATTCGGAGCCAGCAAAAACGACGATCGTCAAAGCAGACGAAAAGACGATGCCCATGACCAGATGGGCCCAAGCAGGATCGACGTGAGCACCGGCGGTGAACATTAGAACATCGCCGAAGCCGATATAGGCTCCGGCCATTGCTGCGCCGATCACGAAAGCAAAAAACTGGGTTTTGACGACTTGCGCCTTGTGGACGCCAGCTTCCGCGAAACTGTTGACGGAATCTTCGTACATCGTTCGACCTCTCGCGCCCATCCGGGCGTAACATTTGAGTTGTCGAACCGTAGCCCTCATCGCACCATGGCTGAACCATACGTACGTTTAGGGGACCAGCCCTATGGTATCGTTTTGTGCGTGCTCCGCAGGCTAGTCCGGCAAGGTGAACATCGTTATCGCATGGACGAACGGCCGAGTCGCTGCCCGTATGCGGCAATCTCGCGGCCGACCACGATCCTCTCCGCTTCAAAACCACGCAATGCCGCCACAAGATTGTTGCCCGCCGAAGATGCGCACGAAGCGACAGGACGTCGCCGGCCGCCTTGGCCACGCCCATTGCTGTAGGGGGGCGAACCACGAACGCCGCATCTCCGATCAGAGCGGTTGAAGTCCCGCTGATCCGGTCCGCCTCATAATCGAAAATGCCCTGGACGGACGGGGCCTCCTCCGCATCGATCGCCACGATGAACTGTGGCGGAAGAAGCCTTGCTGCATCCTCACGCAACAGCCTGCGTCGCAGGTCGGAAAGTTCGCCTCGTGCAAGTGAGAACCGAGAAGACCGTCCGGATTGCCCGGTAAATGTCTATTGCAGGTCTTGTTGCCCGGTGGAATGTGGCCGATGACGTGCGTGCGGGCCGCCTCGTCCAAATCAAGATCCAAGGGGTGGAACCCGAGCCACTCGCTGTCTGGGCTGTCTATCCCACGACACGCATGCTTCTGCCCAAAGTAAGAGCATTCATAGAAGCGCTTGACGAAAAGCTTACAGAAATGCTGGGCCCTCTTTCGCGGCCTGATGAATAGGAGACCCGACGAACGGTCAAGCCTTGCCGATATAAGCCGAAGCAATCCGGCGACTCCACGCCATGATGATCTACTGCGGCGTGCGGCAACTTCTCGCCAACCGGACCGTAAACGACATTAAGCGCGTTGTCGGAATGGAGCTCCAAGTTTTCCTTACGTGGTCTCAGATCGGTTCTTCCGAAAGACTGACAGCAATCTAAACCGCTACGTGGAGGTCTATCCCATCCGTTGCCTTGGGCAGTACAGGATGCGCGCTAGTGCTTTGGAGGGGAACAGAATTATATTATTTAAATTTATTGATTTTCAATAGCTTACGCCTGACAAGACAAATCCTCGATAGGCTAAAGTCTGGTCGAATCTATACCTAAGCGTGGTATCGCCGCCGATCGCCAGCAGCTTAGGCTGCACCTCACTGCAAACAGATCAGGCCCGAAAATGCAACGGGTGTCTGAACCAAAGTGAGGTGAAAGACATGTTTCGATGCGTCCGAATCTGGACCGACAGCGAGGGCAATTCCAAGTTCGAGGAGGGGGTCATCGATCTCCCGAAGGGTGAACGCGGAGACACATTAAGTGCGGTGTTCAAGAGCACTTCCATCTCGTTTCGCGAGACCGGGCCTGGCGGAGAATATGCCTGGCATCCTGCCCCCATCCGCCAGTTCGTTCTCACCTTGAGCGGCACGCTCGAGTTCGAAACCAAAAGCGGCAAGCGCTTCACCATTCATCCGGGCGACATTCTACTTGCCGAGGACACAACGGGCACAGGCCATCGTTGGCGGCTGCTCGGGGAAGATCCGTGGCGTCGCGCATATGTGATCCTGGCAAACGCTGCCAGCGCCGGGTTCGTCGCAACCACGTCGTCGCAGAGCAAGGAGCAGGTGCATGGCTAACGTCAACGAGAAAGCCGACATCGTTCTCATCGGCGCCGGCATCATGAGCGCGACTGTGGCGACCATGCTCAAGGAGCTTGAACCTGGGCTGTCCATGGTTGCTTTCGAAGTGCTTGAGGACTGCGCGCTCGAAAGCTCCCATGGCTGGAACAACGCCGGTACGGGCCACGCGGCCAATTGCGAACTGAACTACACGCCCCAGCTCGCAGACGGCACCGTCGATATCCACAAGGCCCTCGAAGTCAACGTCGAATTCGACGTCTCGCGGCAGCTTTGGTCACATCTCGTCCGCAAGGGCGCGATCCAGGATCCGGGCGCCTTCTTGCATGCCTGCCCCCATATGAGCTTCGTGACCGGGGACGCCAATGTCGCGTTTCTTCGCAAACGCTTCGATGCCATGACGAAAAGCCATTGCTACCATGGCATGGAGTTCTCGGACGCTTCGGCCAAGATCGAGGAGTGGGCGCCGCTCGTCATGGAAGGTCGCGCCAATGGCGAAGCGGTTGCAGCTACCCGTATCGTCAGCGGTGCGGATGTCGACTATGGTGCCCTCACCCATCTTCTGATGGCCCAGCTTTCGGCGCAGAGCGGCTTCTCGGTGTTCTTTAAGCACCGCGTCACGGACCTGTCGCGGACCGAGGAAGGAAAATGGCGCGTCGAGGTGGAGGATGTCACAAGCGGTGACAGGTCCTCGACCGTTGCCGGCTTCATATTCATCGGCGCCGGCGGCGCGTCCATCGAGCTCCTCCAGAAATCCGGCATTCCCGAAGGTCACGGTTATAGCGGTTTCCCAGTTAGCGGCATCTGGCTTCGGTGTGACGACGATGCCGTTGCAAGCCGCCATCATGTCAAGGTCTACGGTAAGGCGGCACACGGCTCTCCGCCCATGTCGGTGCCTCACCTCGATACTCGCATCATCGGCGGCAAGCGCTCGGTCCTGTTCGGCCCCTATGCCGGCTTCTCGACCAAGTTTCTGAAGGAGGGATCATATCTTGATCTCTTCGGTTCGATCCGTCCGGCCAACATTCTGCCGATGCTGGATGTGGCATTCCACAGCTTGCAGCTCGAGGAATATCTCGTCGGCCAGGTCGTCGCGACTGACCGCGCAAAGTTCGAGACGCTACAGCATTTCTTCCCGTTGGCAAAGGAAGAAGACTGGACCGAAGCCGTCGCCGGTCAGCGCGTCCAGATCATCAAGCCGAAGGGACATGTGGGTGGCGAACTGGAATTCGGCACGCAGCTGATTGCTGCCGCCGATAACTCCCTCGTCGCACTCCTCGGTGCCTCCCCTGGTGCTTCAACGGCAGCTTTCATCGCGATAGAAGTCCTCGAAAAGTGCTTTGCCGACAGGCTGACCGAAGACGCCTGGCTGCCACGCCTGCGTGAAGTCATCCCGACTTACGGCATCGACCTCAAGACGGACGCTGATGCCTGCCGCAAGATCAGATCAGAGACCGCCTCCGTGCTCGGTCTGGAATTCGTTTGATCTGATATGGATATGGCCCGGGACAAACAAGCCGTAGATCCTCGGGCCTCTGTCCCGGCGGCTCGCGCGGCCCACCTTGCCGCGCGTATCGGCCGCCTTCTCTACATGAATGGGGCCGATACGCGGCATGTCGCACATAACGTCACCGAGATTGCCCGGCACCTTGGGCATCCTGCCCACGCCCTGGTCACCCCGGAGGGCATCCTCGTTACCGTTGGAACCGAGGAACAGTTCAGCACCAAACTCGGCCATGAAGTGGCCGCGACCGGTGTGAACATGGGCAAGTTGCTGGAGATCCAGCAAATCGCCGATGATATCCTCCTGCGCCGAGATGGCTCATTCGAGATCGAGCGTCGGATCGATGACGCCGAACGAAATAGTCATGGCTATCCCGAGTATGTGGTCATCCTGGGTGTAGCGGTGACGACCGGCTCCCTGGCCATGTTGTTCGGTTCTTCCTGGACGGTGGCGCTGGCATCTTTTGTAACAGGCTTGGTCAGCACCCTTCTAAGGCGGCGCCTGCCGGAGCTTCTACCGAACCCCTTCGCGGTCACTTTCGCTGTGGCCATCATCAGCGGCCTTGTCGCAGTCTTTGCATTACGGCTGCGGCCGGAGGAATCGCCGATCCTCGCGCTGACGGCAGCCGGGATGATCCTCGTTCCGGGTGTCCCCCTCATCAACGGCATTCGAGAAATTGCCACGGGCCACGCCGGAAACGGCATTGCCCGGCTGACAACGGGGATAACCCTCGTCCTAACGATCGGCTTCGCGCTCTATGTGGTGGGTGTTGTCACGGGCGCCAAGTTGCCGGTCGATGTGGGGCCGGGCATGCTCCCGGTCCCCGAAGATCTCTTGTTCTCCGCACTCGCAGCCATCGGCTTTGCCTTGCTCTTCAACGTTCCTGTTCGGGGCATCGCCTTCTGCGTCATCGCAGGAATGGCAAGCCACGGACTGCGCACCGGCCTGGAGGAACTGGGCATAAACCTCCCGATCGCCTCGCTGATTGGTGCCATAGTTGCCGCACTGATCGCGAGATTGGCGGCATCCATTCACCAGGTGCCCGCCGTGGTGTTTGCCTTTCCAGGCGTCGTCGCAATGATCCCAGGATCATTCGGCTTCCGCGCTGGTATCGGCGGCCTCGAGATTATGTCTCTGGGCGCCAAAGCTCCGCTTGACCTCGTCGCCAACACATTCTCGCTCGCCATCATCACGACAATCACCACCATCGCCATTGCCATCGGCCTGGCGTTGCCGCTCTCGGGCTTCCCGAACGAGCCTTCACCTGCGAACTCACGAAAGGACCAAGACCATGAATGACACCACAAGCAGCCATCCGGTGTTGCAGGACATTCCCATCGGCCTCAACGCGACTGGCGAACGCACCGAGTTCGACAGCATGGGCGAAGTAAAGGTTCCTGCTGACCGTTATTGGGGGGCGCAGACGCAGCGATCACTGCTTCACTTCAATATCGGTGGCGATCGGATGCCGAAGGCTGTTTACCGTGCCTACGGTGTCGTCAAGAAGGCGGCGGCTCTCGTTAACGGCCAGTCCGGTAAGCTTCCGGGCTGGAAGATGGACGCCATCGTAAAGGCCGCCGACGAGGCAATCGCCGGCGATCTCGATGCGCACTTCCCCCTCTTCGTATGGCAGACCGGCTCGGGCACCCAGTCCAACATGAATGTCAACGAAGTACTGTCGAACCGGGCGATCCAGCTGCTCGGCGGAACCCTCGGCTCGCAGCATCCGGTCGGTCCGAACGACGACGTCAATATGGGCCAGTCTTCCAATGACAGCTTTCCGACGGCTATGCATATCGCCGCGGTGACCGCGATCGACGATCGGCTCATTCCCGAACTCGAGAAGCTGGCATCGACGATCGAGAAGAAGGCAGCTGGTTGGATGGACGTGGTCAAGGTTGGCCGCACCCATCTCGAAGACGCGACACCGCTGTCGGTCGGGCAGGAATGGTCCGGCTGGGCCGCCCAGATCCGCGCAGTCATCGCCGAAATCCAGCATGCACGCGAGGGCCTGCTTGAGCTTGCACTCGGTGGTACGGCCGTCGGTACCGGCCTCAATGCGCCGGCGGGCTTTTCGGTCAATGTCGCGAACAAGATTGCAGAACTCACCGGAAAGCCGTTCGTAACTGCACCCAACAAGTTCATGGCGCAGGGTTCGCTCGATCCCATGGTTCGCGCCTCGGCCGCGCTGCGCGGTGTCGCTGTCTCCCTCATGAAGATCGCCAATGACATGCGCTGGCTCGCCTCCGGCCCGCGCTGCGGCTTTGGCGAACTGAAACTGCCGGCCAATGAACCGGGCTCTTCCATCATGCCCGGCAAGGTCAACCCGACACAATGCGAAGCGATGGTAATGATCTCGATCCAGGTGATCGGCGACGACACCGCGACCGCATTCGCCGGCAGTCAGGGCAATTTTGAGCTCAACGCCATGCGGCCGATCATCATCAATAATTTCCTGCACTCGGCGGCAATTCTGGCCGACGGCTGCGAGAAATTCCGCACCTATTCAGTCGAAGGCACGGAGATCGACCGGGATCGGATCCAGTCCTATGTCGATAATAATCTGATGTTGGTCACCGCGCTGTCTCCGGTTATCGGCTATCAGAAGGCCGCCCATATTGCCGAAAATGCCGTCGCGACCGGCTCGACCCTCAAGGCGGCCGCGCTTTCATCCGGTTTCGTGACCGAAGAGCAGTATGAGAAGGTTATCGTTCCCGGAAACATGATTGGCAGCGGCTTGGCCGGCGCCTGATCGATCACTTACAGCAAATGCAGCCGTCTCCAGGTGGAGAGACGGCCGCAAAGTAGCCAGGTTTGCAGCGCCGCAACTAGATCACGATACTCGTCCAGCGACTGGCTGCACAACTTTTCCGGAAGGCCAGCAATTACGCGCACTAAGGTTGCAATCACAAGCGGATTGTCCCAAAGTTAACAACGTTTAACTGTTTGGAAAATTTGCGGTAATCAACCCGGAGCTAATGTCCCACCCACGGTCATGCATATCAGACATAGCAGCTGACCGTTCGAAAGGATCACGACCATGATGATGAGCACTCGTCAGTTTGTCACCGTAGGTCTCGTCGCCTTGACGATCGCCGGCACGGCTGTCGCCACCGCTTCCTAGGCCGAAGCACATAACAATTTCGGACGCGGCCTTGAAGCCGGTTGTTCCTCCTCCCGCCGGTCCTGCAGGATGCATTGATCCACGACAGGAGGATCCAACCGTATATCCCGAGCTTGACCTTGGCGGGACGACGCCAGACGGAACCGTGCTCGAAGGCACTTTCAATTTCCTGGCAGTTGACACTCTCGCTCCGGCAGATCTGGCCAGGGCAGAATTCACGATCGATGTCTTGACGTTGAACCGGGAGATCATGCCCGTAGCCCGCAAGAGCGCCTACACCGGGTTTCGGGCGCGCCTCCGCGAATATGTCGAAGAGAAAGAAAATGGCGCAGGCGCGAAGAAACTGACCGAATTGCGCAAGGGTGTCCTTGATGACCGCCACCTGACCGTCTTCTCCGAAATGCGACGCCAGCGCCAGTTCCTGCCAGATATTCTCGTGCTTTTCGAAAGGACGCCCGAGGCCATCGACTGGCCGGTGATCCGCCGCGTCCGGACACACCGCAGCCTTCCCGGACATCCATCAAGCTGCGATGCGCGCCGCAGCCAGACGCTTCTGCTTTTGACGCCAGGCTGTCGGCGTTGTCGCTGCCACCCTGCGAAATACGCGCGACAGGTGCGCCTGATCGGCAAGGCCGCATTCGAGTGCGACTTCGCAAAGCGGCATGCCGTCTGCGATCAGTTGCTTTGCCCGCTCAACACGACGAGTAGTGATATACACGTGTGGGGAGGTGCCAACGCTACGCTTGAAGGCTGCAGAGAAATAGCTGGTGCTTAACTTGGCCAGTTCCGCAAGCCCGTCGAGGCAAAGCTTTTCATACAGACGCGTATCGATATGGGCGGTCACGCGCTTGACCTGCCAGGGCGCCAGCCCACCCGACGTCGGCTTGGTGACCTGCTCCGGCCTTATCTCAGATACATACGGCACTGCGTCCGGGAATGCGCCCTTCGCGGAAATTCCGCCGACGTTGGAAAAGTTTAAGACGCGCTCAGCGCTGATGGTCTGGAACGGCATATCGATCTCCGATGCAACTGATGAAGCACTTGATGGGAGCGATAGTGCCGGTCAGGCAGATGCATCGAAACTCAACTGAGATACATGTCGGATGGCTCTCCGTGTGAGGCAGTGATACCTAAGTATGGTAGGATTCGCAGGGGCCATTACGGTAGCGCGCGACAATCTGCCGACCCGAATAACCGGCAATCGAGGAGTCACAACGTGCCAAGCAGAGACCGATAGCCTTCGGTCAGGAATTGCGACGCCACGTCCCAGGTGACACACCGACGGCAGTCGTGAAAGCGCGCGTGAAGTGGCTCTGATCGGCAAAACCACATGCTGTCGCGACGTCCAACAACGGCAGTTCGGTGGTACGAAGCAATTCGCACGCACGCGAAATCCGCTCGCTCTGCAGCCATTTGTAGGGCGTCATCCCGGTCGTCTCGCGAAACGCGTGGATGAAATATCCGCGCGAGAGATTGCAAGCCTCGGCAACGTCCAGGATCGAGATATCCCCCTTCAGATTTTCGAGCAGTATATTTTTCGCCAGGGCCTCATGGGCACGGGATAGCTTCCGGATCCTCTTCACGGACGGCAGTTTCCCACCATACTCCTGCACTATGTGCGTGCCGATCGCGGAAGCCAATTGATCGACAAAGAGTTGGCTGGCCCGTTCCGGCCGCTCCAGCGCAGGGATCAAAGTCTTGACCAGATTGGCAAGGACTGGATCGCTGTATGCCGTCTTGACATCGAGGGAAAAGACACCGGAGAGGTCGCTCTCCTGGGCGATGCGTTGCAACGAGGCTGGCGAAATCTCGAGCAACAGGAAGTCGAAGGGTCCCCCCAGGTCGGCCTTGTAAGGGTCGGCAAGATTGCGGATATACATCGAATTTTCCGCAAATTCGTAAGTCGTGGCATGGTGCTCGTGGAAAATCCGACGGGAATGGCCACTAGTTGTCGAAATCCCGATGACGAAACCACGATCGCTGGCTGCGGTCGTCACCTGATCAAGGGTTAGCTTCTTCGTACCCTTGCGGAAGAATCTTATATCGGCGCCCTGAACGGTCTGGTTCTTGTAAAGCTTGTCGAAGGGGCAACCGAAGCTGTCCTGGACCTGATCGGCCTGCGCCTTTGGCCCAATGGCGGGATTATGGTCCAAATCGCTTAGCTCTCTTTGGTCTAGGACGGGGCCGATCAGATATCATCCGATAGGAGGAACGGCCAACCGCTATATGTTGGCCGATTTTGCTCTTCGACGCCATAGCGGCAAAGGGATAAGGCGAAAAACGCGGCAACAATATACAAATCGGCGCTGGACAGACTGTTGCGAATTTGAATGATGGCCACGGGATTTTAGTGAGAAGAACTTTGGCAACAGGTGAAGAAGTCGCCGATTGTTTCGGCGCAAACAATGCCCGCTCTCTTGTGACTAGGCCGTTGCAGGGCGCAGAACTTGCCATCACGCATCTATCGCGTGACTACGACGAAGATGATCCGCCGGTCGTCTTGCCTTCCGATGACGCATTTCTCGTTGTCCTTTACCTCATAGATGTTGAGCATCGCGATCTTTTTCCAGATCGTCCGGCCGCGCCTTTGAAACGGTATCCGAAGGGTTCAATATGCTTGATCAGTCTCAAACAGGGGGCCGCGATCGCGATCCGAGGACGGTTTGAAGCTATCGTGTTCCACATTCCCCGCCAGAACCTCATCGAACTGACTGAGCGAGCCGGCCAGCCCCCTGTCGACGACTTGGCGACTTGCAGGGGGATCGAAGACCAGACGATTGCAGACCTTGGAGCCGCGCTGATCCCCCTTTGTCACTCGAGCGGCGGGGCGGAAAGACATTCACTACCCCATATCGCCTTGGCGTTGTGTGCCCATATTGCCCATCAATACGGGCGTTCGGCCCGTCTGAACTGAAGCCTCCTTACGCTCACCGCAAGCGCTTGGTCCTCACCTCAAGTCAGCTCTGAATTCGTGTGATCCATGACGGCGATCCGAAAGCCTTGTTGACCGATCCGCCGAGCGAGCGGTTCAGAGACTTCCTCAGGCACGCGCATCGACCGATCCGGCATTTCGGGCAGATTGATGTGTCAAGACTTTCCTTTCGACGCGGCACGATGCACGGGCGACCGTTCGCCCTGAACACGGCCGCGTCAGATCGGCCTATACTAAGGTGCCATAGCGTTACACCATCGGGCGATTCCGCCGACACCATCCAAATCGTATCTTTCACGGCGAAGCGAACAGTTCTGAAGCAGTGATCCGTCGGAGGCCGAAACAAGGCCACCAATCGCCGGACAGCTTTCAGCTTCAGAGCATGTTTGAACCCAATCCGGTCTTCCCTGCTGCCGATGCGCGGCCTGATGCGGAACGACCGGCATGCCAGAAGGAATGCGATCATGATCATCAACGAACGCGCACCGAGCATACTCCTGCTCATCACGCCGCTTTGCGCATCGGCTATCTTCCTACTCGATATTCTCGGGCCGATGTCGCCGTTCTCGAGCGCCCTTTACGTGCCACTCATCCTGCTTTCAATCCTGGTGTTTTCTGCCGCCGGCGTCGCCTATACCGGGCTTGTCTGTTTCGTCTTGACGATTGCCGGCTTCGTTCTCTCCCGAAATGATGGCTTCGACCGGGTCAGCTTTCTTGACCTCCTCATGATTCTCGCCGTGGTAGTCATTACCACGGCTGTCTCCTGGGCTATCGCGCGTCGCAATCGTTGATCCTCTCATTTCCAGATCTGCGGCGACCAGATGGCCTTCGACACCGGCAACAAATCCGTTGGAGAGCTGCCAGTTGTAGCCACCGAAACCTCCCAGCCGCCAACCATCGAAGCTGTCGGAGCCGAGACCCCTGGTCTTGCCTGTACCCCAGCCATAGCCGGTGTGGGCGCCGATATATGCGCCACTCCAGTCGAAGGGTGTGGCTGCATCGACAGCCACAGGAGCGGTAGGAATCTGGTCCACGGCATCGACCGCGAAGGCCGAGGTCGATGCTGCGATCGCAGCAGCGGAAGTTACCAGAAAGAAAAGTCGCTTCATGGGTATTGGTCTCCGTATCATTTCTCGAAGTGTCATTGAGAAGCGACTGCTGAAAGGTCACTGGCCAGAATGTCACTTGGCGAAGAACCACTGATCGTCGGCCAGTAGGCTTGAAGATTTCGATTGTCTCTAAAGGCTTTGCGAGAATTGAAGCAGCCTGACAAAAAAGCCCGCGCAGAATGAGATGCCGCAAGCTTTTCGATGACGAAGGGCGCCGGAGAAATAAGTGAATTCCGGGACAGACCAGCGCTTTGCGGCCTATTGGTCAATTGCCGGATTTGGATTTGCGGTGGCCCGGACTAGATTGTAGTCTCTCGATTGATGCCAGAACGCCAACATCTGGGGAATCGTTCTGTCGAATATCTTCTTGGCTTCCGCGATATCCTGCAGGCAGATGTATTGGCGGGCCGTATGCAAATTTATGTAAAGCGCGGTAAAGCGATCTGTGAGTTCGCCGATATCTGTTCCTTGATTGTCCGCGAGTAGTTTGAAAATTTCGCTGTGCTGAAGTGTCGACCAGTTGCGAAGGATTTCGCCGTCCTGCTCGAATGTCACCCGCACCGCTGTAATCGCACCAGACGCATCATGCTCAAGCTGAATTTGCACGCGCTGGCGGCTTGCAGGAACGTTTCGTGCCCGCACCATTTGTTCAATCTCGCAGTCAGTTCCTAAGGAGGCCACCTCTCTAAGAGCTTGCCGGATTAACCGGTATCCCCGCACATCGATCGTTGCGCAACTTCCATCTTGATCTTGCAACTTCTGGATCAACTGATTGCAATCCGTCTCACTCATGGCAATCTCCGTCAGAGCTGGCTGGAGGAGAGAATAGCTCAGGTGCGTCGGACAAAGGTGCAAAAAACTGTAAATTTTTCACATCCCAGGGGCGATCGGCGGCCAATGCACTCCCGCATAACATGCAATCACTCAGGCGATAGATCGCTTGCCCCTGCTTTTGAAAAGTTCGAAACCTCCAATTCCGACACCTCGGCGGTCGGCGCTGCGCCCCTTCAACGGCCTAGCTGCGGCCTCCATACATCCAGGAACCTATACTTACGTATAGTGCCGCCCCGATATCATATCTGACAAGGATAGAAAAAATCAGGATGCGACGCCCAAGTGCCCCCTTTCCCAGACGACAATGGCGATCGCTCGGTAGCGTCCTTTGGCCCTTTCCGTTTATCGCTAACGAACAGACAGCTTGCGAAATCAGGGGCCCCAGTCACGATGGGTGGCCGCGCGCTCGAGATCCTGATCGCGCTGGTGGAGCGCGCTGGCGAGGTTGTTTCGAAACAGGATCTGATCGCGAGCGCATGGCCCAAGGTCTTCGTCGAGGAGGCTAACCTTCGGGTGCAGGTGACTGCTCTTCGGCGCATTCTGGGCGACGGCAACGACGGTCAGGCCTTTATCCAAAACGTTGCAAGGCAAGGCTATGTCTTTTCCGGCCGAATTCAGTTCTCCGGATCAGAGACTGGGGGAGATGCGCAGGAGCAGCCAGGACTTTCGACATTTCATAACCTCCCCAGCCCGCTGCAATCCGTAATCGGCCGTGAAACAGTCGTCGCTCAGTTGGTCATGCATTTGGCCGGAAGGCGCCTCGTGACGATTGCGGGGACTGGTGGTGTTGGGAAGACGACAGCTGCGATTGAAGTTGGACGGGCCCTGCTTCACGAGCACGACGCCGTCATCGTCGTAGACCTCGCCCGCGTCACCGACGCCTCACATGTCGCCAGCACTATCAAAGCCGCAATATCCTCAACTCTAATGATCCAGCAGCAGCCATTATCGGAGCCGCTGCCAATCCCCTCCTCTCTAATCATCCTCGACAATTGCGAGCATCTCCTGAAAGCAACAGCGGAGGCTGCGGAAGAGCTTCTGCGCAATTCACCGGAAGCAAAAATCCTGGCGACCAGTCGCGAGCCACTGCGCGCTGCCGGCGAACTGGTCTTTCGCCTTTCCGGTCTAAAGGTGCCGCCTCTCGACGATGGCAGCTCATTGGTGGACCCGCTTAGTTTTGCGGCGGTTCGTCTTTTCGTAGAGCGCGCTGCATCGGTCCTTGGAAACTATGTTCCCCAGCCGCCGGACATTCCGATCATTATTGAGCTGTGCAGGCGATTTGAAGGAATGCCACTGGCGATCGAACTTGCTGCCGGCCGTGTCGACGCCTATGGGATCAAAGGCCTTGGTCAGCGCCTCGATGACGCGTTTCAGTTGCTCACGACCGGTCGGCGCACAGCTCTTCCTCGCCATCAGACCCTGCAGGCGACGCTGAATTGGAGCTTTGATCAGCTTTCGGACAGCGAGAAGACGACCCTTGCGAGAATTTCGGTTTTCCCGGGCCTTTTCTCTCTTGATGCCGGCGCTGAGCTCGCATCGATCGCGGAACCTATTTGGAGCACGACCGACGACATCGCGAGCCTGGTCATGAAGTCGCTGGTGAACGCGGACTTCACGCAAGAAATGCCGCATTACCGTCTCCTGGAAACGACGCGAGTTTATGCCCGGGCCAAACTTCGAAAGCGTGGCGAGTTCGACCGTCTCAGCAAACGCCATGCAATATTGGTTCAGGCGAGGCTAGAGAAAATCGGTCGAGACAAGGGCCATACAGCAAGCCCTGATCGTATAAGTGCGTTCGCCACATTGGTCGATGATCTTCGTGTTTGCCTGGCTTGGTGCTTTGGCCCGAATGGCGACACAGAACTGGGTGTCGAGCTTGCGATCGCCTCCTCGACCGTCTGGTTTGAGCTATCGCTTGTCAGCGAGGCCCGCATTTATTTCGAGCAGGCGATCGCCGCACTCGAGCCAACCAGCCAGACCGACCCCGCCCGGGTGATATCGCTGTTAAGTTCATTGGGTACGGCCCTGATCTACACGATCGGACCCGGACCCGAAGTGGACCGACTTTGGGCCAAGGCCGCGCGGATTGCTGAAGCGTCCGGTGACCCCTCACTCATGCTCGATGCATTTTACGGCACATGGCTTTCTGAGATAGCTGGGGGTGAGTATCGCAGATCGCTTGCAACGGCCGAAACGTTCCGGGTCTTGGCCCACGCCAAGGCCGAAAATATCCCGGGAGCAGCAGTTCGGATCGGGGATCGATTGCTGGGTGTTTCGCGACTCTACGTCGGGCAAGTTTCCGGTGCTTGTGAAAGCCTGGAAGCCTATATTGATAGCCAGTCCCCGCCGCTGAGCCCAATCGTAAGGATGCAATACGATCAAAGCGCAAGCGCACGGGCCTACCACGCCATGACGATGTGGCTACTTGGCCGACAAGACGCAGCCTTAGCATCAGCTGCCAGCTGCGTCGAGGATGCCCGGTTGCGCGGGCATACGACCTCCCTTTCTCTTGTCCTGGTCGAAGCCGGGTGTCCTGTGCCGTACTACAGCGGCGCCCTTGATATTATGGAAGAGCGAGTGGACCTGCTTCAATCGATTGCCGGAAGACAGACCTTTGGACCCTGGCGAGCATGGGGCGGTTGTTTCCGTGGCGCTCTCTCATTCGGGCGAGGCAGGTTGGAGGCGGCAATCGAGCAGCTTTCGATTGGGCTCGAAGAACTGACCCGCACCAGATGGCCGGTCCGACGGACATTTTTTTTGAGCATTCTTGCTCAGGCGCTCAATAGTCATGGTCGCTTTGATGAAGGGGGTCGATGCATTGAGGATGCCCTTGCGATGTGCGCTGCAAGCGGCGAGGCTTGGCACC
Source organism: Rhizobium sp. SG570 (assembly GCF_012275345.1). Lineage (NCBI taxonomy): Bacteria > Pseudomonadati > Pseudomonadota > Alphaproteobacteria > Hyphomicrobiales > Rhizobiaceae > Rhizobium > Rhizobium sp. SG570. The sequence goes on from NZ_JAAZQI010000007.1 coordinate 103,657, forward strand.
TGCCCGAACTTTTGCGGGTGAAGGCCGAGCTATTGCACCGGGTGTCTCCTGAAGCGGCGTTCACATTACTGCAGCAAGCAAAATTGATCGCACAGCAAAACATGATGGTTGCGTGGCAAACGCGCTGTGAGGAGACGACATCGCTGATGTCGCTCACCCCTGAAGGCCGCCCTGCCGGACAAGTCCCATAGAGGAGATGCCGTGACCGAACAATCCTCTCCAACCGCTTCGCTGAACGCCGCGAGTACAACAGTCCGGCGCGGCACATTTTCGGTCGACATCATTCTGGCCCTGGTTGCAATGGCCGGCCCGCTCTATGTCGATATCATGCCGGCCATCATCGCGACCCTTCGTTCGGAATACTGCCTGCGCCCGGATCAGGCAGGCTTCGTGGCCGGTGCGAATGGCTATGGCTCGATGCTTGGCGCGTTGCTGGCCTTGTTTCTCGTATCACGCGTCCCATGGCGCGCGTTTCTGATCGGCCTTCTCGCGACGTTGATCGTTGCCGATCTGGCGACAATGGCAGTCCATGACTATTATTGGATGCTCAGCATTCGCTTCATCCACGGACTTGCCGGCGGCCTGCTTGCGAGCGTTGCCTACGCGCTGATGTCTCAGACCGCTGACACCCGGCGTAGCTTTGGCGTGCTGTTCGTCTTCCACTTTGGCTTTGGTGGTATTGGTATAGCCATGTCGTCGTTCTTCGCCGGCAAGATGCACAGTGGTATCGTCTTCGGTATTCTGGCGGCCTTCGGAATGATCGCCGCCGTAATAGTGCCCCTGCTCCCCCAATTTCGACAGCCGGGTCCTTCATCACGATCTCGCTCTGCCGCCTTGACGGAGTGGTTGACACTACCGCTCATATTGAAGGTTTGCGGGATTTTTCTTTTTCAAGCAGCCAACCTCGGGCTCGGCGCTTTTATGATCGGGATTGCTGCGGATCTTGGGCAATCTCGCGCCTTCGCAGGCCTTGTGGTGGGCTTGGGCTTGACTGCCGGAATTCCGGGATCGCTGCTAATGATCCTCTTGAGTCGAAAGTTGGGATGGCGGCCCGTAGCCCCCGCATTGCTCATCGCCGGCGTGGCTAAGACACTCGTGCTCGTTGGAACGACTCCTGCCGCCTTCGCGCTTTCTGTATCTTCCATCTACTTTACCATGGCGGTGGCGCTACCCTATGTGCTTGCAGCCTGCGCGACGGACGACAAAGGCGGGCGTGGTACCGTCCTGGGCGGCTTAGCTTCAAAACTGGGGCTCGCTTGTGGTCCCGTTGCAGCTGGATTTCTCTATGCTCAAGGGTCGAGCCACTTGGTCGTTACGGCCGGACTTGCTTCTGCGATGGCGGCTGCTGTATTCGCATTCTCGTTTAGATTGGCGGATACACGCGGGAATAACTGAGTGATCAACCAAACTAGCGGCTGCCGTAGTTAGCTCTAGAAACCCGACATTAATTCGTTGTAGATGCTTACCCAGCCTACCGGCGAACCAAGTCCTCTTAGGGCACTTCGCTGCTCGTGGCATTCCCCTCCCTGAGGCGATGGAGCAATCATGACATCGCTCCGTGCAGCAGGCATCGGCATATTACGATAGTCCCACGCGCCGAAGCGGCAGGGCTGCTCGCCTGCTCTAGGTGCGTTTCCAAAATTCCTAAAGTCGACAAGAAGGCCAAGTCTTCGCGCTGGTCGCCACAGCACCCGCATGTGTGATCGCTGTGCGTAAACTCATTGAGGCTTGAGCAAGGCGCAGTTTCGCCGGCGTCATATTGACCGAGAGAAATTCTTGTATTCGACACGTTGACAAGTTCGCCAAATCCGAAGTGTCGGAGAGATATGTGTCCGGAGCGCTATTGCACCTCATGTACATAGCGGTGACTTCTCGTTGTGGCCCGATGGCGCGCGACAAGGACCGGGGCGGCGGACTGATCGTAGGACACCTCATCGATCGTCAGCACGGCGTCCGGCAAAGTGAGTTTCAGCAGGCGGGCATCGTCTTCCGTCGCAAGCGTTGCCGCGATCTGTTCGCGAACCGCGGAAATGCGGATGCCATAGCGATCGAGAAGAAACAGATAAAGCAGCGCTGGAATGTCCTCTTTCTTCTCGGGGAACCCCGGAAGCAAGTGCGCCCGAAGCGTGATGATCTCATGCATGACCGGTATCCCGCCAACGCTGCGCAGGCGATGAAAGCTGATCACCTCCGTCGGACTTTCCAGTTGCAGGCTCGCGCTCTCGTCCCGGCTCGCCTGGCGCTTCTCAAGGGACAGGATTTCCGAGGTGGAATTCTGCAGCGAGCCGTCGAGGCCATGAAGACGGAAATACTGAAAGAAGAAGCGCAAGCTGTGTTGCGGCGTGCGCCCCGTCACCACCGTCCCCGTCTTGCGCCGGCGGCTCAGCAATCCCTCATTGGTCAGATCCGCCAAGGCCCGTCGGATGGTGCCGACCGCCACTCCGAACATCTGCGATAGCGCGATCTCGCTGGGCAGGACGGTTCCGGCCGGCCATTTGCCCATCATGATCGCTTCCGTGATCTGTCGTTTGACCACCTCGTAGAGCGGCAGGGAAAACTCCGCCGCTCGCGATGTGTCCGCTAAAAAATTGGGCATTTCGCGCAATTAATTGCCTCTTATTTGGAGTTGACTCGCGGAAGGCGAGGAAGCATCATTACTATATAGTTTATATGAATAAGACAGCAGAGCAAACCTCCATTTCGCACATCTTTTCGGAACTCAACGTGAGCAATCAAGCCTTATCACCCCAGGCGATATCATTTGCAAATGCCTTGGAAGCAGTCGAACGCGATGTCGAAAAAGCGGTCGAGGATCTGGCAAGGATGATCGCCATCGACACCTCCTTCCCCCCTGGCACGGGTTATCTTGCCTTCGCGGAGCTGATGGAAGAGCTGTTGAAGCCGTTGGGCTTTGATACCAGACGCGTCACGGTACCGGATGCGCTGTGGCGTGTCGCCAATGGCCCGGCTTGTGGAGAGCGCGTCAATCTCATCGCCGAGCGTCCGGCAAACAAGCCGGTCTGCGGCCTTTATTACCATGTGGATACCGTTCCTGTGTCTCCCGGCTGGCAGCGTCATCCGCTGCGCCTGACGCGTGAGGGAGACCGGCTTTTCGGGTTGGGCGCCGCCGACATGAAGGGGACGATTGCCGCAACATTGCTTGCGCTGCGCGCTGCGGAGGAGCACGGCGTCGAGCTTGCCTACGATCCAATGCTGCTGCTGTGCACAGACGAGGAAGGCGGGCTTTATCCCGGTATCCGCTATCTTGCCGAACAGGGCATGCTCAAGGGGCACATCGTCAATTTCAACGGTTCGGCCGCGCCGCGCATCTGGGCCGGCTGCTTCGGCGTCTTTCATCTGCAGATCACCATCAGGGGGCACGCCGTTCATGCGGGCGAAGGCAATCGTACCGGCTCGGGCGTCAACGCCATCGAGGGCGCCCTTCCCCTCCTCAATGCGCTTCATGCGCTGAAGCCGAAGATTGCTGCTTTCGAGTCCAAACTGCCGCCACCGCCCCATGCGAGCGGTCCACTGCGGCCGCAGCTGTCCATATCCGCCGTCAATGGCGGCACCTCAGGCGGGCAGGTTGCAGCCGAGATCAAGATCCTCGTCAGCCGTCGCTATGCTCCGGAAGAGAGCTATGAAGCCGCGCGTACCACACTCGAGGATCTGGTACGCGCATGCGTGGCGCAAACGCCGGGGGTCAGCTTCGAGATCGACCTCGTCGGCCACCTGATCCCCACGGCAGATCCCGACGGTCCCCATTGGCCACGCTGGCAGAAGGCGCTGAGCCTCGGCTTCGGCTACCAGCCTGATGAATTCAGCAAGTGGGGCGCCGCCAGCTGCTCGGATTTCGGTTACGTCCAGCAGGCAGGCGTGATGCGGGAGATATTGCTTGGCGGGCTCGGGCGCCCCGAAAGCTGCATTCACAGCCCGGAAGAACACACGACAACGACGGATATCATCGCCCTGGCGAAAAGCATTCTCGCCTATCTCGCGCGCGATTTTTCCGCCGATCTCATTCCAGACTATTCCGCGTCAAAATAAGGGGAACACCAGATGCTGAAGTTGAACCGACGTCATTTTCTGGCCGGAACGGCGGCGCTCCTGACCGCGCCGTCTCTCGGCCTTGCCCAGACCGCCGCGCCCGCCAAGGGCGGGACATTGCGGATCTCCGTCGACCAGGCGGCAAGCGTGATCCATCCGCTTCTGACCCGCGTCAATCCCGAATACATGGTCACCGAGCTGCTCTACAGCAATCTGACGCGGCTGAAGGTTGACATGACCATCGAGCCGGACCTTGCCGAATCCTGGAGCGCAAACGATGCGCTGACCGAATGGACGTTCAAGCTTCGCGCAGGTGTGAAATTCCATGACGGCTCGCCCTTCACCGCGACCGACGTCGTCGAGACCTTCAAGGCGATCCTCAACCCGAGCAATGCGTCTCCGGCCCGCAACAATGTCGGCCCGATCGCCGATGTCACGGCCGCCGACCCTCTGACCGCCGTCTTCAAGCTCTCCGGTCCCTATGCCGACTTCCCGGTCGCCATGGCCTATACGGTGGCCCGCATCATTCCCGCCTCGATCGCGACCGGCGATCTCAAGAAGCTTTCGACGACAGCGAACGGCACCGGCCCCTTCAAGCTCGTGTCCTATGAGCCCGACCGCCTGATCGTCGTCGAGCGCAATCCGGACTATTACGACCCGAAGCGTCCCTATCTCGACCGCGTGGAAATCCAGATCTTCCCGGATATCTCGGCGCAAACCTCCGCACTTCTGGCCGGCGACATCGACGTCGTCTCCACCGTCCAGCCCACCGAATATCTGCGCATGAAGGACGCCCAGGGTGTCAACGTATTGCGCGTTCCCTCCGGCCAGTTCTGCAACATCAACTTCGGCTGCGACTCCAAGCCCTTCAACGATCCTCGCGTCCGGCGCGCCCTGGCGCTGACCGTCGACCGGCAGGCCATGGTCGACTTCGTGACCGAAGGCTTCGGAACACCGGGCAACGACACGCCGCTGAACTCCTCCTACCATTTCTACACGGACCTGCCGCTGCGCCAGGCCAATATCGAGGAAGCAAAGAAGCTGCTGAGCGAGGCAGGCTATCCCGACGGGTTCGAGGCCACTCTGATCGCTTCCGACAAGCCGAGCCAGCGGACGCAGCTTGCCGTGGCGCTTCGCGAAATGGCCAAGGAAGCCGGCATCAGGATCAACGTCCAAACGATGCCGCATGCCACCTATCTCGATCAGGTTTGGAAGAAGGGCAGCTTCTATGTCGGCTTCTACAATATGCAGCCGACGGCCGATGCCATCTTCAAGCTTCTCTACACCTCCGACGCGGCCTGGAACGAGACGCGCTGGAACAACGCGGCCTTCGACAAGGTCGTCAACGAAGCACGCGGGATCACCGACGAGGCCAAGCGCAAGGCACTGTATGCGGAGGCGCAAAAGCTGATGAACGAGGAAGTCCCCTCGATCATCCCCGCCTTCTTCGACGTGCTCGCGGCTAAACGCGACTGGGTCTCGGGCTATGAGGTCCATCCCCGCGCATCCGTCTTCCGCCTCGATTACACCACCTTGACCGACAAGGCGCCGAAGCGGAGCTGACCTCGCGGTCAAGTCGACATAGGCGTTGCGCGTCGTCTTTGGACGCGCAACGCAGCCCAAAGGCCGGCCGCGCCATCCGCAGCCGGCCGCAGGAACGCCGGGGAACAAGTCTTTGTCACCGCACTATCTCATCAAGCGACTGCTGATGATCGTCTACACGCTCTTCGTCGTGTCGCTCGTCGTCTTCGCCATTACCCAGGTCCTGCCGGCCGATGCCGCGGTGATGATGCTGGGGGAAAACGCCACCGCGCAGGCCCTGGACGCCCTGCGCCAGCAAATGGGGCTGAACGACCCTGTGTGGATGCAATATCTGCACTGGCTTACCGGCATTCTGCACGGCGATTTCGGCCAGTCGCTGCGCACGGGCCAACCCGTCGGCCCGGTGATGTTCGAAGCGTTGGGACGGTCGCTACTGCTCGCCTGCCTGTCGATCGGCCTGATGCTGGTGCTCGCCATTCCGCTCGGCGTTATCGCTGCGATGCGGCGCGGCCGCCTGACCGATATGCTGGTGAGCCTCGTATCCTATGCGGGCGTTTCGCTGCCTGAATTCGTGACGGCGACAGTGGCGGTGCTGCTCGTCTCCGATTGGCTCAAATGGCTGCCCGCGACGGGCTACGTGCCGCTCACCGAGAATTTCCTCGATGGCCTCGCACATCTGGCGCTGCCGGTCTGCGTCATCTCCATCATCCTCATCGCCCATGTCTCGCGCATGGTCCGCTCGGAACTCGTCGATGTGCTGCATACCGACTATATCCGCGCGGCACGGCTGAAGGGCCTCTCCGGTTCACGCGTTCTGTTCGGCCATGCCCTTCGCAACGCGTTGCTGCCAACCATCACTGTCGTTGCGCTGGATGTCGGTTATCTGCTCGGCGGTATCATCGTCGTCGAAGAAATCTTCGCCATTCCCGGCATCGGGCGTCAGCTCATCGTCGCCATCCAGACGCGCGACCTACCCTCCATCCAGGCCGGCGTCCTCCTCATGGCGGCCACCTATTCCATCGTCAATTTCGCGGCCGACCTTCTCTATGCCTGGCTCGACAAGAGGATCCAATATGGTTGATCTTCTCAAGCGGCTGTTGCGTACGCCGCAGGGCGCCACCGGCCTGATCCTCATCACTCTGGTGTTCATTGTCGTCGCATTCGGCCCGTGGCTCGCCCCCCGCGATCCCGAAGCCATGTCGATCCTTGCTCGCTACAAGGGGCCGAGCATGACCTTCCTGCTCGGAACGGATCAATATGGCCGCGACATCCTAAGCCGGCTGCTGATCGGTGCCCGTGCGACCGTCATCACGGCGGTCGTCGCGACGCTCGCCGGAACCCTTGCCGGCGCCCTCATCGGTACGGTGTCGGCCTATCTCGGAGGTCGCGCCGATGAGATGATCATGCGAACGATCGATGCCATCATGTCGATCCCGAACCTTCTGTTCGCGCTTCTGATCGTCAATCTGCTCGGCTCCGGCAGCGTTAATGCGCTGGTGGCGGTCGCCGTCGCCTTCGCGCCCGGCATGGCGCGCATTACCCGCAGCGTCGCTCTTTCCATCCGCAAGCAGGACTATGTCAGTGCCGCCATAGCCCGCGGCGAAAGCTCGTCCTACATCATCCTGCGCGAAATGCTGCCCAACGTCATCGCCCCGATCATCGTCGAGACCACCATCCGCATCTCCTTCGCGGTGATGCTCTTCGCGACGCTCAGCTTCCTCGGGCTCGGCGCACAACCCCCTGCAACGGAATGGGGGCTGATGATCTCCGAAGCGCGCCAATACATGCATATCAGCGCCGGCATCCTCATCTGGCCGAGCCTGGCGATCGCGATCGTCGCCGTCGGCTTCAATCTGCTCGGCGATGGACTGCGCGATGCCCTCAACCCGCGCACGGGAGGATGAGATGAGCGAACCCGCCCAAAACAGTGTTCTACAGATCCGCAATTATTCGCTCGACTATCTGACAGTGAACGGCGTCTTCCACGCATTGAGAAATATCGACTTGGAGATCGCAGCCGGGGAAATCCTCGGTCTCGTCGGCGAATCCGGTTCTGGCAAGACCTCGCTTGCCTGGTCGATCATGCGTTACCTGCCCGACAATGCCCGCGAAGTCGGCGGCGCCATCCGGCTGCGGGGCGAAGATCTCGCGGCGAAATCGCCGGCCGAAGTCGGCCGCATGCGCGGCAAGCAGATCAGCATGGTGTTCCAGGACCCCGGCACTTCGCTCAACCCTACCCTTTCGCTTGGCACGCAGCTGACGGAGGCGCTGAGACGCCATCGCGGCCTGACGAAAAGGCAGGCATGGGGCGAAGGGGAAGCCATGCTTGCCCGCGTGGGCTTGAAGAACCCGACCCAGATGATGCAGCGCATGCCGCATGAGGCATCGGGCGGCGAGAAGCAGCGTGTCGTCATCGCGACCGCCTTTGCCTGCAATCCGCAATGCATCATCTTCGATGAACCGACCACGGCGCTGGACGTGATCACTTCACGGCAGATCCTCGATCTGTTTCTCGATCTTCAAGCCGAGACCGGCGTCGCCTCGCTCTATATCTCGCACGATCTGGCGCTGCTCTCCCGGACGGCCAAGCGCGTGGCGGTAATGCGGCGCGGCGAGATCGTCGAGCAAGGCACGATCGACGATATCTTCCGAGCGCCCCGCCAGGATTATACGAGGGAGCTACTTTCCGCCGTGCCGCAACCCGCCAAACGGCTGGTCGTGACGCGCCCCTCCTATCAGGCCAAGCCGCTGATGGAGGTCGAGAACGTCAGCGTGCATTACGGCCGCAAACCGTTTCTCTCGGCGCTGACGGGCCGCGCCTTCAAGCGCTTCACCGGCAATCGCGCCATCAGCCTCACTGTGCAGCCGGGCGAAATCCTCGGCATCGTCGGGGAGTCCGGCTCGGGCAAGTCGACGCTGGCCAAGGCGATGACCGGGCTCAACCCGTTCGAGGGAAGGATGACCTTCGCCGGACGGACGATCGCCGGACTTGCCGATATGGATAGGTCCTATCGCAGGGATGTCCAGCTTATCTTCCAGCATCCCGACGCCTCGCTCAATCCGCGGCAGAAGATTCATGAAATCCTCGCGCGGCCATTGAAACTCTACGGCGCGGGTGACGGCGGGTCCCTGTCGCACCGGATCGGCGACCTGCTGGAACAGGTTCGCCTGCCGCGCACCCATGCCGACCGCTATCCGCACCAGCTCTCGGGCGGGGAGAAGCAGCGCGTCGCCATTGCCCGCGCCTTCGCCTCGAAACCGAAGCTCGTCATCTGCGACGAGATCACCTCGGCGCTGGATGTCTCCGTGCAGGCCTCGATCGTGCAGCTGTTGCTGGAACTGCACCGCAAGCACGGCACGGCCTTTCTCTTCATCACCCACGACCTCAATCTCGTTCGCCAGATCGCCCATCGTATCGCCGTGATGTACCGCGGCGACCTTGTCGAGATCGCACCATCAGACGAAATCGCCAGCCCTGACCGCGCCGACTATACCCGCCAGCTGATCGCGGCGGTTCCGGCGCTCGCGGGCACATCCTTCTAGAATTGCAGAGCAAGGAGCATACAATGGACCCGAAATCGCTCGTCGGCACAATCGACGAGAAGAGCTGCCTCGACTTCCTGTCGAACATGGTACGCCAGAAGAGCCACTCCCAGACCGATGGTGAACGCGAACTCGCCCGCATCATGGCCCGCGAGATGGCTGCGATCGGTCTCCAGTCCGAGCTACAGCCTTTCGAGGACGGTCAGCGCTTCAATGCCATCGGACGGTTGAAGGGATCGGGCGGCGGCAAGAGCCTGCTGTTCAACGGCCATCTCGACACCAATCCGGTAACAGAAGGCTGGACCGTCGATCCCTGGGGCGGCCTCGTCGATGACAAGTTCATTTACGGCATCGGCGTCTCCAACATGAAGGCGGGCGACGCGGCCTATTTCTGCGCCGTCAAAACGCTGCTGAATGCCGGTGTGAAACTCAAGGGCGATATCATCCTGACCTATGTCGTGGGTGAGCTGCAGGGCGGCGTCGGCACGCTCGCCGCGATCCGCGGCGGCATCAAGGCCGACTATTTCATCAATAGCGAGCCGAGCGACCTTGCAGCCGTGACGATGCATGCGGCAGCGCTGAGTTTTGTTATCGAGCTTACCGGCGACACCCGACATCTTTCCAAGCGCGAGCAATCCGTCGATGCCATCGCTGCCGCCTGCGACATCATTCCGCGCATCAACGCGATGACCTTCAGCGGCGCGAAAAGTGAGGTGCATCGCTCGATCAATCGCGGCCATGTCGGCGTCGTCCATGGCGCTCTCGGACGCGATCTCCAGGAATGGCGGCCGCCACAGGTCTCCGATTTCGTCCGCATCCGGGGCTCGGCCCGCTACGCGCCCGGCCAGACGCAGGAAGGCGTTCTTGCTGATCTCGCCGGCGAACTCGTCGAACTTGAGAAGCGTTTTCCGGGGCTCAAGGCCAAGCTGGTTCCCGAGATGATCGAGGGGCGGCCGCTGATGCCGCCTTTCGAGGTGTCGCCGACCTCCCGCATCGTCACATCGATCAATGCGGCCTATGAGGCCGTGCGCGGCGAAAAGCAGCCGACCGGTGCGATCACTCCGACCCGCTTTTACGGGACGGATGCCGGTCACCTCTATCACGAGCTCGGTATGGAAGGCATCGTCTGCGGTCCCGGCGGGCGCTACAACACCATGCCGGACGAGCGGGTCGATATCGTCGACTATCTCGACATGATCCGCGTCTACATGCTCACCATTCTTGACATCTGCGAGATGACCTGAGGCCGCATGTTTCCTCGTGACGAATATGACTGGCGGATCGCCAAGGCACACGCCGCAATGGATGCCGCAGCCGTCGATCTCCTTCTGATCGACAGTGGCGAGCTGCTGGCTTGGCTGACGGGCTATACCGTTTCCGAAACGATGTACCGCGCCGCCTTGCTTCCACGCCAAGGACAGCCGTGGTTCGTACTTCGCGAACTCGACGAGGTGCCTTGCCGAAAAAAGACCTGGATCGCGGATGTGATCGGCTTTGCAGATATCGATGATCCTCATCAGGCCGTCGCGGACAGCATTCGCGCCCATGGCTTCGCTGATGCCCGCATCGGCGCCGATGTCAACGCCTACAGCTTCAGCGCCCATACGGCCGCCCGCCTCAAGGCATGCCTGCCGCGGGCGGAATTCATCGCCCTTCCCGGCATCAGCGACAGCTTGCGCTGGATCAAATCGCCGCGTGAAATCACGGTTCTGAAGGATGCATCTGCCATCGCCGACAAGGCCATGCGGGCAATTGCGCAGAACGTCCGCGTCGGCTCTTCGACGCGCGCTGCCGCAGCGACTGCGGCCGCGACTTTCCTGCTCGAGGGCGCTGATAGTGGCGAGACCGGCCCGATCGTCAAAGCCAGTGGCAACCATGAATTTCTGCACGGCGCCTTCAAAGGCGAACTGCTCGGTGTCGGTGATATTCTGCATGTTGAGCTTATTCCACGGGTCGACGGCTATGGGGCCCGGCTGATGCGGCCCATCGCCATCGGCGACACGACCGTCAAGCTTCGGGATATCGCCGCGCGCATCCTCGCCGTGCAGGACGAACAGATCGAGGCCATGAAACCCGGCGCCTTGGCCCGCGACGTCGATGCCATCACGCGCCAGGGTCTGATCGCGTCCGGCTTGAGGCCGCGCTATGACAATGTGACGGCCTATACACTCGGCCTTTACACTCGCACGCCGCGTACCAGCGATTTCTCCCGGGTTTTCCTGCCCGACGCTGATTGGCCGCTTGAAGAAGGCATGGTTTTCCACGTCTATGCAACAGCCGCCCGGCTGGGCTTCAGCGAGACGGTCGTGGTGACGCCAGAGGGCGGCAGACGGCTGACTGCAACCGCCCGTCAACTTCTCACCGCCCATCAATCCGGATTTCAACGAGGATGAGGTGCATTCGCTCGAATTTGTTCCGAGGAGTAAATTACACAGGCCGACAGCGCTCGCTTTGAAAGAATTTGAATTGTGGACACGTAAATAGCTCGACTTCTTCAAGCTGCTGGCGGTGACGGATGGGTGCCTTGAGCAAGAATCGCTAGATATCGCCTACGGCCGAAAACTCGATCACGTTCGTGGCCTGCCACCTCATCGACTATTCCCAAACGCTCAAGATCTGCTGGCGAACCTTCATTGAAGCGCGAGCACATTATCCTGCTGGAGCAAGAAAGGATTAAACGAGCCACCAACAAGCTTCGCTGATTTCAACGTCGGAAACAGGCCGCCTAGGTCCACAAACAGGCGGCCCCGAAATTCCAATCCCTCCATGGCCAAGCCGTCTTAAATCGTTCGCTGTCGGATAATCCTTCAGGAAATTCCAGACCCTTTTGAACGAAAGGCGCGCCCTTTGCCTCATAGCTCCGTCTTGTAAAATCCAACTATGGTACGGCAGAAATCGCTGTGCTACCGTTCGATAAATTCGAAATTCTTAGCTTTTTTCAATGGAGTTTAGACGGATGCCTATGCTGACTGTCCGAGATGACACGCGTCTTTACTACAAGGATTGGGGCACCGGGCCGGTGGTGGTCTTCAGCCACGGATGGCCTCTTAGCAGCGATATGTGGGAAAATCAGATGATGTTCCTGGCATCCCAGGGCTATCGCGTTGTGGCGCACGATCGGCGAGGCTTTGGCCGGTCGGATCAACCCTGGCATGGCTACGACCACGATACTTTCGCAGACGATTTGGACGAGCTTATTCGAGCGCTCAATCTCATGGATGTCACGCTTGTCGGCTACGCCATGGGTGGTGGCGAAATCGCCCGTTATATCGGCCGGCACGGAACTGAAAGAGTTTCCCGCGTTGTCCTCATCGGCGCAACAACTCCGAAGCTTGCGCAAAGCGCGGACTATCCGTGTGGCGTTCCTGAGCCTGTCTTCGAAGGGGTCCGTGCTGGTTTGAGAGCCGACAGGGCGGAATTCATGCGCGGTTTCGCAAGATTGTTTTTTGGAGCGGACCGGGACGGCTCGTCGGTTTCCGAAGGAAGCATGATTCAGTTGCACCAGATCGCTATGCAAGGGTCGCTGAAGGCGGCACACGACGCGATTACCGCCTGCGCAGCGACGGATTATCGCGGCGACATCGAGAAGTTCGACGTTCCCGTGTTGATCATTCACGGAGAAGACGACGCATTCGTCCCATTCAAGGCAACCGCCGAACAAGCAATTCGGCTGATGCCCGATGCGGTGCTCAAGGTTTACGGAGGCGCTCCGCATGGGCTTTTGTTTACGCATAAGGACAGGCTGAACGAAGACTTGCTTGGCTTTCTGCAGCAATGAGCGACGGTGCGTCCTTGGGTTACACCGGCGATCCAAATCTGTTCCGCTCCTTGCCGATGGGAATTTTCCGTCTTTCCGCCAAAGGGGCATGGGAGCTCATTGCCGAACTTACTCCTTCGGAAAGCCATGGTGAGGCGATTGAGCTGAGCCAGAACGTCAGTTGTACGCTCGGCAACGCCTGCCTGATTACAGATGCAAACCCAAGTGCTTGTGCGCTGCTGCACATCGAAAATCCAGGTACCATCGCAATGGCTCCCGTTGCATCTGTCTTCCCGGAAGACACGCTCAGGCTGTTTGCAGATGGTCTATATCGACTCTTTCAGGGGCAAAAGGCGATTGCTTATGACGGCAGCTTAACCATCGCCGGCGGAGGTGAGCACCAGGTTGCCTTTAACCTTTGGCAGGGCGAAAGCGATGTCTCGCCGGACGACGTCTATCTCAGCTTTTGGAGTATCAGCGAGAGAATATCCCTCGAGCAAACCAAGGATGGTCTCCAAAGCGACCTCGCCCGTTCTGCCCGTATCTCCCTGCTAGGAGAGATGACAGCCTCGATCGCTCATGAAGTCAATCAACCGCTTGGCACCATTGTTGCGAGTGCTGAGGCCGGATTGCGATGGCTCTCCAGAGATGAACCCGACATTGCTGAAGTTCAGCAGCTGCTTGAGCGCATTGCGAAAAATGGCAAGCGAGCAGCCGGCGTCATAACGACAATGCGGGCGTTGGCGAGCAACAAAAAGTCAGAGCGCCTGCCGGCAGACATCAATTCTGTTGTCGAGGAAGCGATCCTTCTGTTGCGAACCGATCTTGCCAAACGTCAGATCACGCTACGCCTTGATCTATCGTCGAACCTGCCGTCGGTAAAAGCCGACAAAACGCAGATATTGCAGGTTATCGTAAATCTCGCATTGAATGCTGCGCAAGCCATGTCGGACGGGCATGCGTGGAATAGGACCTTATGCATTCGCACCCGGCGCGGTATCGCAGATGTCGCCGTGGAAGTCGAGGATAGTGGACCTGGCATTGACGCCCATGTTCGCGAACGGCTTTTTGAAAGCTTCTTTTCTACGAAGGAAACCGGCATTGGCATGGGCCTTGCCATTTGCCGTTCGATTATAGAAGCACATGGTAGCCAAATCGAGCTCCAGTCGACCCCTCATTTGGGTGCACGATTCAGCTTTGCCTTGCCGACAGAACAGGTGCAGACCGATGGATAAGGTGATGAACCGCTCACAGGACGGTACTCGCGGTAAATCGACCTGCATCTCAATTCGGTTTTGATATGAATATGAATTCGACACCCATTGTGCATGTCATTGATGATGACCTGGATCTACGTCTTTCGCTTGATAGCTTACTTCGGTCCGTCGGCTTGAAAACCGTGCTTCACGAGACAGTTCCGGATTTCGCTGTTTTCACGACCTCGGATGGCCCGCGTTGTGCACTGGTCGATGTTCGCCTTCCCGGCTTCAGCGGGCTCGATTTCCAAGACCAACTCATAATGAGCGAAAAGTCCATCCCGCTGATCTTCATGACTGGTTTTGGCGATATTCCAATGACGGTTCGGGCGATGAAGGCCGGAGCCGTCGATTTCCTTCCCAAGCCGTTTCGAGACCAGGATTTGTTAGACGCCGTCTCTCGGGCCTTGGAAATCGATCGCCAAAAAAGGTCCAGGGAATTGGAAGTTTCCTCTCTGAGGGCCCGCTATGAGGAGCTCAGCGTGCGCGAAAAGGAAGTGATGACACTCGTTGCATCGGGGTTTATGAACAAGCAGATAGCCGGCCGGCTATCCCTCAGCGAAGTTACGGTAAAAATCCACCGCGGGTCCGCGATGCGCAAGATGAATGCCCGTACTCTGGCCGACCTCATTAAGATGTCGGAAGCACTCAAATTAAACGAGAAATGAGCCAGCATCATTGGGGCAAGACCCCAATTTGCTTTAGGCTCGTGGCCAACTCATCAAAGCCAAATGGTTTGGCAACAACGACGCAGGCACCGAAATTGTGAGCCTTCCCCTCCAATTCCGGCGCATCACGCCCGGTCATCAGAATGATCGGCAATTGGTGATCCGTGTGGGTGCGTCGGAGAATACTCGTCAGCTCAAGGCCATTCATCTCGGGCATGTTGATGTCGCTTATGACGCAGGCAAAGTCCAAGAGGTTCGCTCGGTTGATAAATCGTTCGGCGGAACTGAAGCTCTCAACCTTGCACCCAAACGAGCGAACCAGGCTGCTCAAAGCGGCCAAGAACTCTGCGTCATCATCGACGATTCCAATAAGTGCGGTTGGCGGCATCTCAGTTTGTTTCATGTGCGTCGATCTAGGATGCCTCTCGGCTAAGCATCGCGGGACATTCGTATCCTTAATTCATCTAGTCATAAGTTCCCGACTGCCCGGTAGCGAGGCAATCACAAGGTAAGAAAGCAAAGGTTCCATAGCTCGTCCATTCATTTCGCCCTTGATTCGCATCAAATTAGCCTCAGTCGACATAATTCGCTCTTCAGGCGGCAGCTGATCGGCTGCCGGGGGTCGCCATATATCGACGCCAGGCACTGGGGGTCGTCCCCGTAACGCGACGGAAAATTCGCGAGAGATGAGCTTGATCAGCCAATCCGCAATCGAGTGCGATTTCGCACAGAGGAGCGTCACTGTTCAGCATTCGATACTTGGCAAATTCCACCCTCCGTTCAACGACGTAATTATGGGGTGAAATACCGAAGGTGACCTTAAATGCTGCCGAGAAGTAACTCGTGCTAAGCTTGGCAACCTCGGCAAGTTCATCGAGCGCAATGGGAAAGGATATGCGATCTTCGATGTAACTCTTCACGCGATTGATCTGCCAGGGAGCAAGGCCTCCCGAACTGCTCCTCTGGCGCTCTATCGGCTCGGCATGAACGGAGAAAGGCTTCAGCAAATTGGAAGCCTGCTTCATGAGATCGATGGCGATTGTCTCGTCATTTTCGACACAGCGGATCGCGCAAAGAAGAAGCGAGGATACCTCTTCTGCAGTTTCCGTCGTGACATTCTTGAAAGCGATGGGGGACGTATCGCGGGCGGGAACAGCAGCGGTTGCAGGCATTGTCTATCTCCAAGTAACCCTGAATTCTTTCATGGGGTCCATTTTGAGACCGATGCTATCTTCGCGGAATCGTACACTGATCCGGTTCCGGTACACGTGCGTGCTAACAGACCATACCAAAGTATTATTGCTGGGGAATTGGAACACGCGGAAGAGGCCGCAAGGGTGCCCAGAAAAATCAGACCCCCAGGTAAAAGGCAGGATGTTGTAGGCCTACAACATCCTGCCTCGCTTGAAGAGCCCGCGCGCAGATTTTCTGAGCTTCATGCTGGACGAGATACGTTCAGTTTCCTGTTCCAGGCGCTGCGTCGTAGTTGGCGGGAACCCAAAAGAAATGCCCATCCTTCGCGCTGACATGCCCAAGTCCGGGAAAGGAGATATGCGCCGCGCCAATCCAGTAACCCTTTTGCGCCGCGTCCGCGAAGACGGCGAGCCGCACGCTTTCGGCCATACCGGCGTCGCTGTCATAGGCAACCGTTATCGCCGGGTCGGGAAACTGCATCGGAGCGACGTGGACGACATCCCCCCACAGCAAGAGCTTCGCGCCGTTGCTTTCAACCTCAAAGAAACTGTGACCAGGGGTATGGCCGGGGCCGGCGATAGGCTTGATACCAGGTGCCAGCTCGTCGCCGTAGAAAAACGGCTTGAAACGCCCGGCGTCGATATAGGGCTTCAAGGACGCCTTGTCGCCTTCGAACATCGATTTCAACAGGCTCGGTGCCGCAGCCTCGTTGGCGTCCTTGAGCCAGTAGTCGGCATCGGCTTGGCTTACCCTTACCACGGCGTTTGGAAACGCCATTTTCCCATTGGGCGCAATGCCCCCGACATGATCGGCGTGCAAATGGGTCAAATAGATTTCATCGACCTGCTCCGGAGCGTAACCGGCTGCCCGCATATTCGCGATGAGATGGCCGCAACAGTCACCATAAAGGCTCCCTGCACCGCTATCGATCAGGATGAGTTTCGATCCGGTGTTGATCAGAAACGCGTTGATCGATCCCGCAACAGGAACTGAAAGCTTGCTTTCGGCAAGCAGTGCATCTGCTTCTCCCGGTGATGATTGATCGAGCGGCACACTCTGCCCATCGGCCAACGACGACTTCGTGAAAACCTTGTGGACCGGGAAAGGATGCGTGCCGTCGGACAGGGCCGTGATTTCGAAGTTGCCGAGCATCATGCGATAGAAGCCGGGCGCCTGGGTACCAACTTGAGGGGCTGCGGCAAGAGCGTGTCCGGTAAACAACATTGCCGTAAAAATCGAGCAGGCAACAAGAAAACCCGCGTTCAAGGCCCGGCGCGCGGCCCATCGCGATCGCCCATCGGGACCGCCGAGGAAAAGTCTACGTTTCATACGTTTCTCCTTGTGCAAGAGGACATGTCGGTTCGTTGCGCTGTGCAAACTTGCGCAGCGTCGCCGTTTGTTCAGAACCGGGATCTGAGGCGCCAATTGGCGGAGTCGTACTGCTAAGCCCGTCCGTTCGGGTGCATCCGGTGAGGGAACATATCCCTCACCCGCCGCATGCTACTCATCGGCCACACCGACTTCCGGACGATCCCCTGCTTCGACATGTTCCCGGTGCCAGGAGCCATCCTCGGATTGAAAGAGGATCTCGGCGTCCCGGCCCTCGAGTTGTTGCCTGCGGGCAGCACGATGGGCCGCGGCTCGCGCGTCGGAGTGGCTGGCATATGGCTCGGACCAGACGTCGCCAAGTCGATAGGCCCAGCCGCCGTCATGCCGTCCAATGTGATAAGTCAGATGCATCGGTGCGCTTTCTTCTTTCATCGTCATTCCATGGGTTGATGCCAAGGCATGCGGTTATTGTAGGAGAGGCCAGCCGATGAGTATTGTCTGTTTCTATGCTCCATGGACGTTTCGCCTTTGGCCTATGTCGGCGGGAGCTGCAGCATTCCAAGGGATCAAAACGGCAAACAACAGGCGGTCTCTTTCCAGGACGTGCTCAGAGTTGGCGCGTTTGATTCAAAGGGCGGAGGCGCCTAGCTGGCGGCCATAATCCGCGATATATTTGCCCACAGGCAGGCGCTCTTGCTCGTATCGAGCCAGTGCTTCCGGCAGATCATCTGAGCCCATCAAGGCCTCTCGAAGTGCGAGGACATCGCCCGCGGCCTTCGAGACACCCATGGCCGTGTGCGGCCGAACGACAAAGGCCGCGTCGCCGACCAAGGCCATATGGGCAGATACCATCTTCGCAGCTTCGAAATCGAAGATGCCCTGGATGGAGGGCTGGGGTTCCGCTTCGACCGCCATGGCAAGCTGCGGCGGCAGCATCGAAAGAGCATCCTTTTGCAGGATTTGCAGGCGCCCGTCGGACAGGGCACCGCGCGGGAGCGAATAATCAAATATCCGGCCATCCGCGGCGGTGAATTCCGTCCGCAGATCGTTCCCCGCCACTGGTCGATACCAGACCCAGTTGTACCTGCGCTCGCCGCGCCCGGTTTCGCCATGTGGGCCAGGCACCAGATAGCCAAGCACGTGGATCCCGCCGGTGATATAGAAGGCAAAACGGCCCAGCAGGATCGCGGCCTCTTGTGGCAATGCTGTCTCGGGAACGAGACCGCGCCAGGCGACGTAACCGGCGAAACGATTGCTTGCGTCCCGGTTCAGAAGAGGGCGAACGACCGAACCAAGTCCATCGGCGCCTATGACCAAATCAGCTTCCTCACGCCCGCCATCGGCGAAAATGATCTGCGCACCCTCAGGGCTCTCGACCACGCTGTCTATGGGATGTCCGATCATATAGCTATCGGCGGTCATATGTGATGCGACGGTCGAATACAGAAAATCCCAGGAAATCTGCATTTGCGGCGTCGCGAGACGTTCGGCAATGCTTCCATCCCGGTTGAAGTAGATCCGCTCGTCGGCGACCACGCCGACGCGAGCTACCTGTTCGCATCCAATCACACGCAGGATACGGAAAAGATCCCGTTGGCCGACGAGCCCTGCTCCCCGCCCGGCAAGACCGGACGAAGAGCGTTCGTAAATTCTGACGTCGTGGCCATCGCGCTGGAGGAGGATGCCGGCGAACAAGCCGGCAAGCGATCCTCCGACGATCCGAATACGCAACCGCTTCATGATATTCTCCTATCGAGCCTGAGCGGCGGTTGTCGAACGGGTACGATGTCCAGCGGCGCGAACCACCAAGGCGAGAAGAGCAAGCAGGGCGCCGAGAGCACTGACGCCGAACCAGCCGGCATAACTCCAGGCAGCGGTCGCCAGGGCAGCACCGACCGCCCCACCAAGGAACATCGCGGTCATGAAGATCGTGTTCAGACGGCTGCGAGCGTCGGCATCAAGCGCATAGACGATATGCTGGTTCGATACGAGCGCACTCTGGATGCCGAAATCAAGAATGACCACGCCAATCACGAGTGCCGTAAGCGAAGCCCAAAGACCGAAGATGACCCAAGCGACCAGAGTGAGCAAGGCGCCCATCCAGACGACGAAATCGGGTCCGCGACGGTCGGCGATCTTACCGGCAAGCGGCGCCGCAAAGATACCGGCCGCGCCAACGATGCCGAAGAGACCAGCCACGTCTGCGCCGAGATGGAAACGCGGTGTTGCCAGGTAGAGTGCAAGAATCGTCCAGAAGGCCGTAAAGGAGCCGAAGAGCGCGGCCTGCATCAGCGCCGCCGTGCGCAGCGCGCGTTCCCGCCTCCACAGATGGGCAAGGGACTTGATGGCATTATGATAGGCCATCCGGGATGTTGGCCGGTGGTGAGGCAGCGCAAAAAACATGAGAGCCGCCGCGGCAAGCGCCAACGGCACGCCGATCCAGAACATCTGACGCCAGCCCGCATGCTCGCCAACGAATCCGGACAGGGTCCTGCTGAACAGAATTCCGGACAGGACGCCGGCCATGACAGTGCCGATCGTGGATCCGCGCCTGTCGGGGGAGGCGAGCGAGGCGGCGAAGGGAACGATTTGCTGGGCGACCGTGGAGCTGGCGCCAACAACGAGTGACGCCGCGACGAGCGACCAGGCCGAAGGCGCGATGGCCGCAAGCGCGAGAGCCACGGCAAGAACGATGAACTGGCCGATGATCAACTTGCGCCGGTGTACGAGGTCGCCGAGCGGGAGCAGGAAGAATAGACCCAGCGCATAGCCCAGTTGAGTAGCTGTCGGGATGAAGCCCGTGATTGGCTGGTGCTGGAACTCGTTTTCGATGATCCCGAGCATTGGCTGGTTATAATAGATATTCGCCACGGCGATGCCACTGGCTGCTGCCATCGCGAATAGGGCCGGCTTCGAAAGCTGTTTTGAACCTGCCGGCCGGTGTTGACTTATCGTGTCCATGGTCCTTGCCTTTCTGGCTGAAGAAGTATGCAGATATCTAGCTTTTTATCGAAAAACGTTTTAGTCATCTTGAATGATTGGCCTGTGTAACGGTTTTCGATATAATGGACACGAATGACGTTCTGGTCTTCACCTCCGCGGTTTCCAGCGGCAGCCTCGCCGCCGCGGCCCGGCGCCTTGGCGTCACCCCCATGGTCGCGACCCGCAGACTGGCCGGGCTGGAAGCTGAGCTCGGCGTGAGGCTGCTACATCGCACCACGCGATCGCTCTCGTTGACGCCGGAGGGCGAAAGCTTCCTGCCGTTCGCCCAGGCTCTCGTCGATAACGAGGCGGCGGCGATGGCGCTCCTGCATTCCGGAACGGAAAGCGCCTCGGGGCTGCTGCGCATGTCCGTGCCAATTTCATTCGGCTTGAAGTTCATCATGCCGATCGTGCCACGGCTCCTGGAAGACAATCCTGATCTCAGAATCTCCGTCGATATGACCGACAGCCTGCCCGATCTCGTGACGACCGGAACGGACCTCGCAATCCGGATCGCCCGTCTCAGGGACAGCAGCCTTATCGCCCGCAAGCTCGCGGACAATCCTCGGGTCATCGTCGCCAGCCCCCGCTACCTTGCCCGTCGCGGCGTGCCATTGTCTCTCGACGACCTCGCCAATCACGATTGCCTGCCGCTTGCCGGCGCCACCCACTGGACCTTCCGGGAACACGGCGATGAGCGGCATGCCAGACTGAATGGACGCTTTTCTTGCAGCAGCATCGCAGGCTGTTACACGGCATGCCTTGGCGGAGCCGGTATTGCCCTGTTGTCGACCTGGTATGCCGCCGACGACATCAAAGCCGGCCGCCTGGTGCCGATCGATTTTCCAGGCGCACAACCAGAGCCGATCAACATCTGGGCCGTCTATCCGACGACACGTTTGGTGCTGCCGAAGGTCCGTGTCTTCATTGCAGCTTTGCGTACCGCGCTGGCGGAGGCCGGTATTGAAGGAACTACAGAGTGACGATCGCCGTCCTCACCCTTTCCGGCGTCATGGGCATGTCCCGGAAGCGTATGCCGGTCGCGTCAGCCAACGCATTGGCAAGTGCCGCCGAGGTCGGTCCCTGCCCGCATTCGGCCACGCCCAGAAACGGTTGACCCGGCTGTTCTTCGACGATCACATCGATCTTTTCCGGGATATCGAGGAAACGCAGGATCGGATAGGCGCTCCAGTCGAAGCTCGTACGAATCGTTTCGTTATTCGTCACCTCCTCGCGCGTGCACCAACTGAGGGATTGGATGATGGCACCCTCGATCTGGTTCTGAACACCGTTCGGACTGACGACCTCGCCGCAGTCGGCGGCTGCCTGCACTCGGTGGACGGTGATGCGGCCGGTATTCTGGTCGACGCTGATTTCCAGGCAGACCGCGCAGTAGGCGCCCAGATTCTTGTATCGTGCGAAGGCCATGCCGAAACCGTGGAAAGGTCCCCTCTTCTGCCGTTTGCGCCACCCGAAGGCATCGGTCGCGGTTTGCATGACCTGCCGTGCGCGAATATCGGCCATATGATTCATCCGCAGCTCAAGAGGATCGATATTGCCGGCAAGCGCCAGCTCATCGAACATGCTTTCGATCGAGAAGACGTTGAGATGCGCCCCCAGCGAACGCAACGCCGAGACCCTGATCGGCATGTCCTTGATGAAGTGATAAAGCACATTCATGTTCGGCAGATCGTAAAGCGGGTTGGAGTTGCGGCTTCCGTCTCCCTCCGGCATCGGGATCGGTTTGCCCTCCGGCTGCGGAAATCCGGGCACGACCTCGTTGCCGATGAGCACACCGCCGGCGCCGACCGGGCGGTTATTATGGGGATTGCTCCAGACATCGTATTTCCACGCCACGATGCGGTTGGAGGCATCCAGGCCGGCATCGACCTCCGTGACCATGCCTGGACCGAGCGGCTCCCATCCGAACTCCTGCTCCCGCATCCATTGCAGACGGACCGGCCGGCCGGGAACGGACATGGCGATATAGGCAGCCTCGGCGGCGACATCGTCCGCGCCGTTCTGACCATAGCAGCCTGCACCCTCCACGTGGATCGCGCGGATTTTGCCGATCGGCCGTCCGAGCAACTCCGAAGCGACGCGGCGCACGTCATAGGTACCCTGGCTATGGGTCCAAATTGTCAGGAGATCGTCCTTGAACAAGGCGATCGCACACGAGGGGCCGATGGAACCGTGACTGATCCATCTGCGCGTGTAGCGCGCCGATACCGTCTTGACGGGCGCGGCAACGGGATGGGCCACATCGAGGATGACGATGTCGCGGGCCGGAAGCGCCTTCAACGTGTCGGTCACATCGCCTGTCGGGAACGGCGCCCCGGCTGGCTCATAGTCGGACGCCTGGAGCTTTCGCATCAACTTGATCGCGTCCCATTCCCTCTCAGTGACGACAGCGGCGAAATCGCCGTTCTGGACGAACTTGAAGACCTTTGGCATTGCTTCGATTTCGGCGGCTGGCGGCAGCTTCAAACGCGTCCGTTCGCTCGGCCCGCGCAGCATGCGAGCATGCAGCATGCCCGGCAGCCGCATGTCGTGAATAAATGCCTGCCCACCGGTTGTCTTGGCGGGAATATCGAGCCGAGGAAGGTTCGTGCCCATCGTGCGGAACTGGGCCTTCTTCCGCAACGGCGCGTCGGCGATCGCCTCGACATGAAGTGAGAGCGTAGCCGCGACCTCGCCGTATGAGACGCTGCGACCATCGGGCGCGAGGATGCTGCCGTCGCCGCTCGTGGACAATTGTCCGGCTTCGACCTGCAATCGCTCCGCTGCCATTTGCAGAAGCAGCATACGGACATTGGCCGATGCGTTGCGGATCGCGGTGCCGCTATCTTGCATCGAATGGCTACCCGCGGTCAGCCCCTCATCGGGCGTTCTCGCCGTATCGACCGTTACGAGCGCTACCGACGCGGGTGGCAGATCGAGCTCTTCCGCAGCAACCTGCAACAGTGCGGTCCTGATGCCCTGGCCAAGTTCAGCCTTGCCGGTGAAGACAGTCGCATGTCCCTTACTATCGAGCTGGATCCAGGAGTCGAGATACGGCCACGACTTCAGGCTTCCTGGAAGTCCGGGAGCGACGACTTCCGGACCAGCACCTCCTTCGCCCCCGCCAGCAAGCTGCCCAAATGCCGGCCGAGTAAGCGCAAATGCAACTGCGATGCCGCTCGCACCGAGAAAGGAGCGCCGGGTCAACCCCGTGTTCTGCCTGGCGTTCATTGCGCACCTCCGTCCATAGTGGCAGAGGAGATCTCACGGCTCGCCCGATGTACCGCCCTCAATATTCGTGCATGCGTTCCACAACGGCAGAGATTGGGCTGCATGTGCACGCGAATTTGCTCCTCGCTCGGCGAAGGATTTCGGTCGAGAAGAGCCTGCGCACGCATGATCATGCCGGCGATGCAATAGCCGCACTGGGCAGCCTGTTCGTCCTGGAACGCCTTCTGGACAATGTTTGGCTTCTCGACCGAGCCCAGTCCCTCGATGGTCCGCACCTTCCTGCCGTCAAGGAGGCCAACGGGCGTCAGGCAGGAAAAAATGGGTTTGCCGTCAATATGCACCGTGCAGGCGCCGCATTGTCCGAGGCCACATCCGTATTTGGCGCCGTTCAGCTCCAGATCGTCGCGCAGCACGTAGAGAAGCGGCGTATCCGGCTCGGCTTCCACGACGTGGTCCTTGCCATTGACATTGATCGAGATGGTCATTCCGCGTTCTCCTTGCGAATGTCGGCAACGGTCGCTTCCAGGTCCCGCCATGCCGGCTTGTCGGTGAAGCGGGCGCGAGCATAGGCGAGCAGGTCCGCTAGCTGCCGATCGGTCACGGTGCCGGAAAAGGACGGCATGTACGCTCCCTTTTCCCCAGGCGCCGCGATACCCTGCAGCAATGCCTGCACGGAGTTTCTCGGATCGTCGGCCTTCAGGTCGGTCGTAAATGAAAGCAGCTGTCGCCCGTTGAGGTTCATCGGCGCACGCGGCGCATGACAGCCTGAGCATGCGCCATCAAAAAGAAGATCGGCATCAGGATGCGCCGCAGCAGCAGCGGAACGGTTATCCATGGCGGGTTCCGCATCAACCGCCCGCTCACCGGATATCGGAGCGGGATGCATCCGGGAATCGATATAGACGGCGATCGCCTCGACATCCGCGTCGTTGAGGCGGGAGAGCCCTTCGACTACCGGCCCCATCGGTCCGCCTGCCGCGCCATGGCCGCTATCGGACCCCCTCTTGAGATATGCGAAAAGGGAGGCAACGTTCCATCTGGCGGCGGAAGGGTTTGTCTCGTCCAACGCGGGCGCATTCCAGCCCTCCGCCACGCCGCCGGCGAATTCCCGTCCGCTCTCCTCGCCGCCGGCGAGATTGCGCGGCGTATGGCAGCCGCCACAATGGGCAAGGCCGTCCACCAGATACTTGCCGCGGTTCCAACTGGCGCTTTCGCTCGCCAGAGGCTGGAATTCCGTCTGCCTCAGGAAGAGCAGCTTCCAGCCGGCCAGTAACGGCCGAAACCCAAGGCCCGGAAGCAATTGGTTTTCCGGCGCCTGCCGCGCGACCGGCTGGCGGGTCATCAGAAACGCATAGATGGCTTCGAGGTCCTCGTCGCTCACATGGGTAAAATGCTCGTAGGGCAAGGCCGGATAGAGATGGCTTCCGTCCCGAGCGACGCCCTGCCTCATCGCGCGGCTGAAGGCAGCAAGCGACCAGGTGCCGATCCCCGTCTTCTCGTCAGGAGTGATGTTGTTCGAAAAAAGCGTCCCAAAGGGCGTCGGCAGGGCGCGCGCGCCAGCGAAGGGAGCGCCGTTCGGCGCGGTGTGACAGACGATGCAATCACCGACGGTGACAAGCTGCTCGCCCCTGACCACAAGGTTGCGATCGAAGTTTGATGCCGACGGGCGGCGGATTTTGGCAATTGGCGGCTCGTAGACGAGCCATGCCGCCAGTCCGAGTCCGGTAACGATCGCAGCCGACACGAACGCGGCTCCGATTGCCAGATATCGCTTCGAAAATTTCATGAGGGCGGTTCGCTCTGGTAAACGTTGCTTTTATTTCATTCATCGGCCTCGGCCTCTGCCGTGTCTTGTCGCGACGCCCGGCGTTTTGGATAAATCGATTGATCCTCAAACCCTTCCCCTGTCCAAGAACAATGGCAGGGCGCGCCTTACGGTCCGCTCTGCATTGCACCTATGCGAAAGGGGTCAGTGTCCGCGGGCCCCACGGGTGCTGCGGCTAGCGACGGCACTTCTGACGGCGTCGAGAAGGAGCGTCACCAATGCCAGCACTGCGACGGTCGCCACCCCGATATCCACCGCGAACGAGAGGCTCGCCCAGGTCGCGATCTTACCCAGCAACAGGGCGACGACGGCCTGGGCCAGATAAGCAACGAGGAACAGCGCCGAGAGCGTTGCGCCTCTATGCGTCACGGGAGCTGCGGCGTTGACCAACGAAAGCCCCCCAAGAAGGAGCAGGCTGTAGGCCATCCCGCTGCCGATCTGGGCAATTGTATAGAAGACCAGCGAGTGCAGGGCCCCGGCGAGCGCCAGCAATCCCGAGGAAACGATGGCGATAACACTACCCGCGAGCATGACCCTGCCAGGCTTGGCACCTCGCGCCGGAAAGGTGGCAATGGCGGAGGAAATCGCAAATAGAGCGATCGTGCCGCCGTTGACGAGCGCATTCTGCGACGCAATGATATCCCGCGCCACCTGCGCGCCAAGAGAAAGCGTCATGGCTCCGAGCACATAAGAGGCCGTCACGGCGGCCGTTGCCGTCACGAACGTCGCAAATACGCCGTTTGGGATGGAAGGCAACCTCGGCCGCCAGCGGCCGGCTGGCCGCGACGCCGTATGGTTCGGCAGCATCCAGGTTGCAGCCATAACGACGACAAGAACCGCAGTCAGGACAACGAAATTCAATCGCGTCGGCAGAGGCGCATATTCGATCAATGCGCCGCCGGCCAGAGCTGCGCCGATCATGCCAAACGCCTGGGCGGCTGCCGTCGCACTACCGGCCTGGGCGGTCCGGCCGGGCGCGCTGAACTCGACCACCGCTGCAGCAGACGGCCCAGCGGACAGACCCACGCCGACGCCCATGAAGGCCCTGCCGATGAAGATCCGGTCCACATCCGGCGCAAGCGCAAACATGATCGTGCCCGTCAGCGACGCCGCAAGACCTAGCAGCATTGCCTCCCTGCGCCCGATATAGTCCGACACATTGCCGAAGACTACGAGCATGAGGACGACAAAGACCGGATAGACGGCGAAGATCGCCGTGGTCGTGAAGGTCGTCAGATGCCATTCCTGCGCATAGAGCGGATACGTCAGGGCAGGAGCGGCACTGGTCCAGATCGTATGAGCGACGACCGCCGCAGCCGTCAGGAAGCTCGCCTTTCTTCCGAGAACCTTACGCCTCATGATCGTGCCTCCGTCATAGGACTGAATTTGAAGGTCTCGCCCTCCTTGCTGACACTTCCGACACCGGGATAGGTCCAGTGGTAGCCAAGAAGAATGGCACTGTCTCGTGCGGCTCGTTCCAGCAATGCGCGGCGCGTGGTTCTCGCCGTTTCGGGATGCATGTCAAAGCCGAAGCTCCAGTCGGGATGCTCAACGGAGACGATCTGGCTGGCGGTCGCATCGACGGTGATGATCAACGGCACGTCGCCGTCCAGCACGAGCGAGATGTGTCCCGCCGTGTGGCCAGGCGTCGAGAGAACCCTGAGACCGGGTATGATCTCGTCGCCATCTTCGACGAATGTCACGCGATCCGCGATGGCTTGAAGGTCGCGACGAGCGCCGGTGACAAAAGGCTGAATTGCCTCTGGCAAGGCGCTTGCCTCTTCTCCCATCCAGAATTCCCATTCCGAGCGCGTGATGTAATAGCGCGCGTTGGAGAAACGCAGCGTTCCGTCCTCACGTATCATGCCCCATATATGATCGGGATGGGCATGCGAGAGGATGATCTTTGTAACATCCCCTGCCTTTACACCAACGGAGTTCAGATTGCCTTCGAGTTGCCCCCCGCCCGGCTGAAAAAGCGACCCCGCACCGACATCGACAAGAATGACATCGTTTGCCGCGATGATCAGGGGAATGTTGGACTGCGCCTCGGCGACGTTATCGGCTCCGGCAAGCCGGGCGACGATTTCCTCTCGTTCACCATCGGTCGCTTGGGGCGCAAAAATTTCTCCGTCGAGCACGATCGGTCCGTCGGACAGCACCGTGACATCGAAGAGACCATGCTTGAAGCTGTGAAATGTCATTGGTTTGTTCATTTGCCAAACTCCTGTGTTTCCATGAACCAGATGTCGGCGAATTCGATCGAGATTGAAATTGGCTACAGAAGCTATGAATTGTTCACTATTACTGAACAATGGGGCGCCAAATTCAATTGGAATCGCCAAGACATCGCCTAGGCAATGGTCTACCGCTGGTGGGCTGCAGTCTGGAACGCGCCATGCAATATCTATCTGATCCCATTGTACAATTTGTGTTTCTCGTCGCCATGCTGACAGTGGCGCATTCTGCCCTGCCACGGCACAAGGCGGTACGCTTCGCCGTCGATGTCGCTTTCTTCGCAACCCTGACTGCTGTTCTTTTGGCGAATGGGGTTGCGCCCTATTCGGCGGTGGTCAACGCTTCCGATTTGTGGCACCGGCTGTTTTATGGTCTCGCAAAGACGATCTGGTGGCTCGGTGGCGCGATGATGCTCGTCAGTTGCATCAGATTATTCCTGATCTTCGAGCGTCGCCCCCGCGAAGCCCGATTCGTCCAGGACTTGATCGCCGGGATCATCTATGTGGGGGCAGTCCTTTCCGTGGTGGCCTATGTGTTCAGCGTGCCGGTTGGCACGCTGATCGCAACATCGGGGGCCTTCGCGATCGTCCTCGGCTTTGCGCTGCAAAGCTCGCTATCCGATGTCTTTTCCGGCATCGCACTCAACCTCGGACGCCCATATAGCGTCGGTCACTGGATCATTCTCGAAAACGGGGTCCAAGGTCGCGTGATCGAGACCAATTGGCGAGCCACCCATCTGTCCAACGCGGCAAACGACCTCGTGGTCATCCCGAACAGCGCGCTAGCAAAATCGCAACTGGTCAATCTCAACAGTCCCGACGAAACCCATGGGATTACGCTGTCGATCAGGCTTGCGCCGACACGACCGCCAGCAGCCATGGCGCAATTGCTCGATACGGTCATGTTGGCAAGCAACCATATTTTGCGCGCTCCAGCACCGACGGTTTCGATCGTCAACCTCAGCAAGGAGGCCATAGAATTTGAACTGGCGTTTCGTCTCGGCAGCATATCTGAGACACTCACCGCAAAGAATGAGATCTATGATCTGGTGTTCCGGCACGCACAGGCGGCGGGGATAGCGCTTGCCAGTGACAACACGCTCGTTGCACCCTCCCTCTTGCAGCTCGCGACGGCATCAGAGGCACCGCCCGAGACGTCGTCGCAACTCATCAAGACGCTGCCGTTGTTTTTGGCACTGACCGAAAAGGAGCGCGAAACCCTCTCGAACGCGGCCGTTCGGCGAACCTATGCAAAGAGTGCCGAGATCCTGTCTCAGGGGGAACGCTCGTCTGCATTGATGCTCGTCGAGAGCGGCGTGGTGATGGTGGTGCGGCAGGAGGATGGAGGGGACATCGAGCTCAATCGGCTTTCGCCTGGCGATTTCTTCGGCGAGCGCGGTCTGTTGATCGGGGCGGAGGAGCCCGGCCGCATCGTCGCGCTCACACCGGTCGTCACCCGTCAGATAGGCCGAGATCAGCTTTGCGAAATCTTGCGGGACCGTCCGGCTCTTGCGGAAGATATCGGCTTGACGCTTGCCGATCGCCTTGAGCAGGAAAGGCGTCTTCAGGGCGTCGGCGACATGCATGCGCAGCATGCGCAAACATTGGCCAACCGCATCCGCCATCTCTTCCAGCTGCCGCATTCAGCGACGGCATGACCGATGCCTTCAGGGCTGGCTACGGGTCCATCGACATGGCTGCAACATCAGTCCAATCGGCCAGAGGCCGGCGCGTCGCCCTCGGGAAGCGCTCCGTCCAGACCGTTGTCTTCGGTCGATGTCTTCGTAACGGGAACCTCGAGCGAAAGGTCTTCCATTTCCGGCAGGCTCGCAATACCGTTGCGAACATGGGCATCGGCGATCCTCTTCTTTTCGACCATTCAGACGTCCTTTTTCAAATTTCGATCCGTTCACCAATCATCCTTTCGCCCGATCCGAACGTCTTGAATATCCGCATTCAGACTTGAACATGCGCCCACATCAAAACGGCGAACTGCGGATAGCGAAATGGATCGAATATGATTGAACGCCCCGTTACCAATGAGGTTCGATTGTTGATGAGATCATCAGCGCCGCCGGGTCGTGAAAGTTAAGTGAAAAAGCCGTCCCTCCATCGCTACCAACGCTGGAGGGGCTGCTGAGAGATAACCCGCGTAGTTCGGCGCAGGGAAATCCCTAGGCTGCGACATCATGCTTTTCCCTTGCACGCCTCGCAATGCTCTCCGCAAACAGCGGCGTCTCGCCTTTATTGTGCGCCGACGATGCTTCCTGGCGGGTTTTCGCGGCGTCGGCGAAATTGATGTTGTTCTTCTCGCAGAATGCAAGAAATTCGTCCGTGGCGAATGCCCGTACATGGTTGGTGTATTCGCAACGACCGGCGTCGATCGCCTTGGCGCTCAATTCCCAAATGACCTGCACCTTGGTCCGACCGTAAGCGGTCATGACGTCCGAAAGGGAGACCATCTTGCAATAGTCCGGCCGGGCAACCTCGGCAATCTAGTGCTGGATCACCAGGCTACCGCCGATTGTTTCGACATTAATCGACATCCGACGGCCATCATCCGCCCAGGTGGCGCCGGCGGCAATATGGTCGGGGGAGCAACGCTGATATTCCGCATCGGGCAGGCTGAACAGCCACTCGGCTATATCGACATTCTCGATTCCGACGTCAATGACATGGGTGTAGCTGGAATCCGACATTTGACGATCAGACATTTCAAGCCCCTTTGACGAGATGGGTGGAAGTCGCTTTGAAAGCGACTTCCCGGAATTGACGCGAGTCGGATTTTGCCGCCCCCGCATTTGCCGGAACATCGCTCGATATGCTCAGGGCCAATCAGAGACGAGTTAATCGCCCTCTGGCGTTTCAATCTGGGCAAGGGGAGCACAGATGGCGAGAATGGCGGGGACGACAAAGCACCATATGGGGGCGAGGACGTATGCCAGTGCTCCCGCCCCACAGCCCAGCGCAAAAATGATGACTGCCAGAACCATCCGCTTGAGACGCGAATAAGCAACCGTCGTGTTCTCCGATTTGCCCCCTGCGGCGATGTCTGCAAGATCGAGCATGATCTGCGTCGTCGTTCCGGTCATGAGGGTCGAAGGCGGAGACTTTGGGAGGTGAGCCCGATGGATGCCGTTTTGCACCGCCATGGCGGCGACGAGGACCATGCCCATTGCGAAGGCTGCCGGGCTGTTTGGATCGTTGAACGGCCCATAGATTAGGGCGACGGCAAATGCGGCGAGAAGCAGAACCAGCTTGCCCAAAAGCAGGGACCGCAGCACTGGCCGCCCGCTTCGGCTCAACACAATTCCGATTATCCGAGATGCAAAGACGACGACACAAAAGACAGGAAGAGCGAGAAGCTTTGACAGCACGCCACCCGTGCCCAGCGCTATCGATGCGCCCAAGGTCACGAAATTGCCGGTTACGTGGGCGGTAAACAATCCGCCAAGCGCCAGAAAGCCGACAGTGTCGACATAGCCGCCATTGAAGCTGAGGAGAAGGGGAAGAGGGATTTTTTTCATTAACTGAGCCCTGTTGGAAATCCAGCCTGTGATCTGGCGCTCTGAGCAGTGCTTCGATCGGGAGACCTGCGGCTGCGCAAAGGCGTAGCCGCAGGCCGGCTTCAGACCGTCAGGCCTTGATAAAGGCGAGCAAATCGGGGTTGATGACGTCTGCATGAGTGGTCAGCATGCCGTGCGGATAACCCTTGTAGACCTTGAGCGTACCGTTCTTGACGAGCTTGACGGAAAGCTCACCGGAGTCGGCGATCGGAACGACCTGGTCGTCATCGCCATGCATCACGAGCGTCGGCACGGTGATCTTCTTGAGGTCCTCGGTCTGATCGGTTTCGGAGAAGGCCTTGATGCCGTCATAGTGGGCCTTGACGCTGCCCATCATGCCCTGGCGCCACCAATTCTGGATCACGCCGGGATAGATCTTGGCGCCTTCACGGTTGAAACCGTAGAACGGACCTGTGGGGAAATCGACGAAGAGCTGTGCGCGGTTTTCTGCGACGCCTTTGCGGATGCCATCGAAGACTTCCATCGGCAGGCCGCCCGGATTGGATTCAGTCTTCAGCATCAGCGGCGGAACCGCGCTGACGAGAACAGCCTTGGCGACACGCCCCTGCGGCTGACCGAACTTCGCGACGTAGCGGGCAACCTCGCCGCCGCCGGTGGAGTGGCCGATATGAACGGCATTCTTCAGGTTCAGGTGCTCGACTACGGCGGAGGCGTCGGCAGCGTAGTGATCCATGTCATGGCCTTCTGCGACCTGCGACGAACGGCCGTGGCCGCGGCGGTCGTGTGCAACGACACGGAAGCCGTGCTGCAGGAAGTAGATCATCTGGGTGTCCCAGTCGTCGGAGGAGAGCGGCCAGCCGTGGTGGAAATGGATCGGCTGGGCGTCCTTCGGACCCCAGTCCTTGTAGTAGATCTGCACGCCGTCTTTCGTTTCGATGAAACTGGTGGTCATTGGCGGAAGTCCTTCTTTCTGTGCGGAGTTGGTTTTGGAAAGGGCGAGCGATGGCATCACCATTGCGGCGGAAAGCGTTGCACCGGCAAGTAGTGTCTGCCGGCGGGAAAACATCATCACTTCCGGGTCGTGAGACATAGGCGTTCCTCTTCGATTACACACCCATGAAGTAGCCTGTGAAGAGCGCCCCGCTCTTGTCTGATAGTCGCGTTGTTTGGACGAAGCTAAGGTGACGAGGGCTTGGCATTCACGACTTTTCTCAACCCCTCGACCCAGTGTCACCAGGCGAAACTCAGCTGCGCTCCGAGATAGTTGCCGTCGCGGCCGCCGGCATGGCGGATGGCATTGCCGATGTCATAGTGAACCGCTTCGATCGCACCGGTAAGGTTGGCCGTGAACGTGTAGTCCAGCCTGATCTGCCCGTAGGCTCCCGTCCAAGCGCCGCCTCGACCGGCGGTTCCGAGCAGCGGCTGGCTGGGCTGGACATAGATCGCGTCTGCCGTCGTTTGCCGCCATAGCAACCCGACCGCGCCGGTAAGCGTCAGTTTGTCGTTCGGCTTCACGGTGACCGAAGGCTTGAGGTGAATGAGGTTGGCATAGCCTGTGTAACCGGCAAGCGAGAAGTAATAGCCGTTTGGAAACAGCGGATTGAATGTGCCGACGGTGTTATCGCCGGGATGACGGTCGCCGGAGGCGATATCGAACTGGAGGCCTATGCGGGGCGTCCAAGCAACATCTTCAAAGGTATAGCCGCCGCGGGCGCCGAATGCCCAAGCTCTTATGTCCTTGTCGCCGACGGTACCGAACTGCCCCATGCCTTCAATATCCCAGTCGACCGCGCTGTGGTTGCCGGCAAAGCGGGCATCGACTATGTGCCGATCCTCATCGCCTGAAGCGTCGAGATAATGCGCATTCCGGCGCTGGTAGAGCGAATAATAGGCGCTCAACTCGTTGCCGTCGAACACCTGACGCTCGATGCGTAGGGTGCTGAAACGGAAATCGCCATTGGACGTGTCGTCGAACGGCCTCTCATTCCTGTATTGCACGGGCTGGCTGACGAAGCCGATGAAGCGCCAGGGGTCCGACTCCCAATCGGCCCACACCGCATCGAAGGATTGGCGGACGTTTGGGCCGTCACGCGACGAGACGAAACGCTGCAGATCGAACGCGAAGTCCTGCCTGCCGACCCGGGCCTTGAAGGTTCCTGCGTCGAATGTATGAGAGTAGCTGACGAACGCGAGACGAAGATCTACCTTGTCGGCATCAGCCGGACCGATGTCCTTCTTGCCAAAGGCGCGATCGTCTTCGAACTGCGTGAAGACCTGCCAATCGTCAAAAAGATGCAGGTCGATGTGGAACTGTGCACGCTGAATGACATAATTGTCGCGCTCGACACCGCCTATTCCAAAGGCCGGCGAGCGATTGCTCTCGAAACGTTCGCGCAGGTTGGCCCCGAACGAAACATAGGTTCCAGACTGGCTTCCCGACAGCGGAACATATTTGAGTGCATCAAGCGGTGCCGTTCTGAGCGTCGGATCTACCAGCACCGACCAATTCTCCTGCCAGCGATTGGATTGGATCGAAGGGCGCTTCTGCTTTTCCGGCTTGTCGGCAGCGGACGCTGCCGACGACACGCACGAGGCAGCCGCCGCAATCAAGATCAAGACGCATTGCGCGCGCATATCAAACTCCGAAACCGAGATGCACCGGGATCGTGACGATCCCCTTTAAAGATTACTGCGATGAAAGCGAATGAATCTCGGCAACATAGCCGCCCGGGAATTCGACCATCGCGGCCTGGCGCTTGTCGGAGCTGTAGGCATTGACCAGGACCGTCGCTCCGTTCGCCTTGGCCTTGTCGAGCGTCGCTGCGAGATCCGATACTTGGTATCCCGTCGTCTCATGACCGTAGGGGAACGGCAGATGCCCGTCCGTGACAAGCACGGTCATCTTGCCGAAAACAGACTCGATGCGAATACGGCGGAACGTGTCGTCGGGGCGGCCGATTTCGATGCCCGAGGCTTTCTTGTCGTCCGAGACGACCTTGCCTTGAGAGAAAGCAAGGAATGCCTTGACGAAATTGCTGACGACATCCGGAGACACATAGACCCGGTTTTCCGGAATCGTCTCGAAGGCGGCATAAGCCGGTTTGCTCGTGTGCCAATACAGCTGCATGTTGACCCCGCCCGGCCATTGAACAACCACATCGCGGCCGATCGGATCGGGGAAGACGCCGACAACGACCGAAGCACCGGCGGCGCGGGCGGCAGCGATCGCCTGATCCATGTCGGTAACCAGATATCCGGTTCGCTCATAGCCGAACGGATAAGGGATCGGCGTCTTGAAGCCGAAGAGCGACACGGTTCCGACCGGCGTCTGCAGGAGCTGCGAGCTCGTGCTGCTCGGTGTCGGCGTCACCGTGGCGACGACCTGCTTGGTGCTGGTGCCACCAAAGGTACCAAGAAAGCTGCTGACGAAGCTGTCCACTTTGTCTGGATCGACGTAGACATGCGAGGTGTCATATTGCGAACCGACGCCAAGCTGCGGGTGTGTGGCCCGGGCAAGCACGGCACCAGTCGGCATCAAGACAAGGGCGGTCAGAAGTCCGATCGTGTAAGCATAACGGGTAAGCATGTCTTAAGCCTCCATAGTCATTGAGATATCCCGACCGAGATCGAGCCAGGCTACTAGCAGGAAGCCACCGACAAGACCAAGATGTTCGAAAAAAGAATTGGCCGCCATGAAGCGCTCCATTCCGGGAGGTAGCTCCCAGAAGCGAAGCGCCAGGAAAGTGGCCAGAAGCGTAAAGGCGGCGAGCGCAAGCGCACCCAGCCAGCGAAAGAACCCGGTGAGGATCATTGCCGAGGCGACAAGTTCAAGGATGATGACCAGAACCGCGAGAACGGGTGCAGGAGACAGGCCGAAATGGTTCATTTCGCCGATCGCGCTATTGAAGTCGGTGAGCTTGTCGAGCCCCCCCTGCAGATAGGCGGCACAGAGGCCGAGATAGGCGACAAAGCGCATCCATGGCGCCCCGAAAACGGGGCGCGCTATCCCAGCAAATTTGCTTTCAAGAGCGTGCATCTCGTTCCTCCTCATACTGCCCAGCACGCGCAACCGAGGGCTCCGAAGAAGCCCTTGAGATCAGAGATCGGCAACTTCGACGTCCAGGCATTGGCGTGGGCATGACCGTGGACGTTGCAGTCGTTGGCGCAGCCGCAGGAGGCGATCAGGCGGCGATGCAGCGAGTTTCTTCCCGCACCCTCCGGCTCGCCCCAGGCGGCATAGCCCTTGAAGCTGCGCACCGGCGACCAGTCGGGCATGGCGGGCGGAACGGGGTTTTCATCAAGCTCGGCGAAGGGGCCAGCGCCGTAGACGATCTTTCCGCCAACCATGGTAAGTTCGGAGGTGAGGAAGGAAATCTCTTCCTCGGCACAGGCAAAGAAATCCTTGTCCGGCACGATGAGATCGGCGAACTGGCCCTTCTCGATGCGGCCTTTCTTGCCTTCCTCGTTGGAGAACCAGGTGACGTTCTCCGTCCACATTCGCAGCGCCGCCTCGCGATCGAGGCAGTTGGCACGAGGATAAAGTTGCATGCCGCCAATCGTCTTGCCGGTGATCATCCAGGAAAGCGACACCCAGGGGTTGTAGGAGGCGACGCGGGTGGCATCGGTGCCGGCAGAAACCTTCACGCCTTTATCCAGCATGCGGGCGATCGGTGGCGTTGCTTCGGCTGCGCCATGACCATAGCGTTCGACGAAATATTCGCCCTGATAGGCCATGCGGTGCTGGACGGCGATGCCACCGCCCAGAGCGGCAATGCGATCGATCGACTGATCGGAGATCGTCTCGGCATGGTCGAAGAACCAGTTCAGACCTTCGAGAGGGATGTCCTGGTTGACTTTCTCGAAGACGTCGAGGGCACGGCTGATGGTTTCGTCGTAAGTGGCATGCATGCGCCAGGGCCAGCGGTTCTCGGCAAGAACGCGGACGACCTCCTCCAGTTCGCCTTCCATCTCCGGCGGCATGTCGGGACGCGGCTCACGGAAATCCTCGAAGTCGGCCGCGGAAAAGACCAGCATCTCGCCGGCGCCGTTGTGGCGGAAATAGTCATCGCCCTGCTTGTACTTTACAGAGCTCGTCCAGTTGAGGAAATCTTCCTTCTCCTGCTTCGGCTTCTGGGTGAAGAGGTTGTAAGCCAGCCGCACCGTCATCTGGTCTTCGTCGGCGAGTTTCTGGATGACGGCATAGTCGTCGGGATAGTTCTGGAAGCCACCGCCTGCATCGATGACACCGGTCACACCGAGACGGTTCAACTCGCGCATGAAATGACGGGTCGAGTTGACCTGATAGTCGAAGGGTAGCTTCGGCCCCTTGGCGAGCGTGGAATATAAGATGCCGGCATTGGGTTTGGCGAGCAGCAAGCCAGTCGGATTGCCATTGGTATCGCGCGTAATCTCGCCGCCAGGCGGGTTCGGCGTGTCCCTGGTGTAGCCGACAACACGCAGAGCCGCGGCATTCAGGATCGCGCGATCATAAAGATGCAGGATGAAGACCGGGGTATCGGGTGCGATCGCGTTGATCTCGTCGATGGTCGGCAGGCGCTTTTCGGCAAACTGGTGCTCGGTGAAGCCGCCGACGACGCGAACCCATTGCGGCGGCGGTGTGATCGCCACCTGCCGCTTCAGCATGTTCATCGCGTCGGCAAGCGAGCGCACGCCGTCCCAGCGCAGTTCCATGTTGAAATTCAGGCCGCCGCGAACGACGTGCGTGTGGTTGTCGATCAGGCCCGGCAAGACGCGCTTGCCCTTGAGGTCTATCACCCGCGTCGCCGGACCGGCCAGCGCCATGACCTCGGCGTCGTGGCCGACGGCGAGAAACTTGCCGTCCTTGATTGCAACGGCGCTAGCACTTGGATTTGTGCGATCAAGCGTCTTGATCAGGCCATGATGCAGGATGAGGTCGGCGGTCGTATTTTCCATTGTCTTCGTCCTCGGTTGGAAAGGGCATCAGGCCTTATCGGAAGGCGTGGTATCGGCGGGCCGATCGCCTTTCGGCAGGTGGCCGAACACGTGCGGCTTGATCTGATGCATCCAGGAGACGGCGGCCGGCTCCTTGTTGATCAGGGTCTTGGCGAAGGGAATGATTTGCTCTCCGACGAGGATACCGAGGAGACCGACGAGGGCGATGACGGGCGGAGCCGGCGAACGGACGTTCAGCAGGCTATAAACGATACCGACGAGCAAGCCCGCCCCGAGTGAGAGAAGGTAAATTTTCACGAGTATCTGTCCTGTGGGGTTAGCGCGTTGGCGTCTAGCGTGCGGATGTCTCGGAAACCGCCTCGAGAATGACGGAGGCAACCGCGTCCGGTTGAGAGAGCAACGACATATGGCTGGCTTTGAGTTCTGTTGTGCGGGCTTTCAGCTTTTTGGCCAATGCCCTTTGAAGCTCGACGCTGACGGCGCGGTCTTCGGTCGAGACAACGTACCAGTTCCTGCGATCGGACCAGGCCGCCTCGGTCACCTTGTCGGAAAACGTTCCAGCGCCAAGCGGCGGCTGGACAGCAGCCAGGACACGCGCCTCTTCTTCGGGCAAATCCTGGGCGACGTCATTGATCCAGCCATCCACGCTCATCATGTAGCTGCCGCCACGGTCGAGACTTATCTTCCCCAGGCCGGGAGGCGACGGATAGGCAGCGACCTGATCGCCCGTCGACTGGCCGACATCCGGCGCGAAAGCGGCGACATAGACCAAAGCCTTCACCTTGGGATCGTTGCCCGCTTCGGTAGTGACCGTCCCTCCCCAGCTATGCCCGACGAGAACGACGGGTCCGTCGATCCCGTTCAAGGCATGGCGGACGACCTGGACATCAGCCGATAGAGACGTCGTCGGATTTTGGACGGCAACGACAGAGGCACCCTGCTTCTGCAGGCGGGAGATGACGGATCGCCAACTGGATGCGTCTGCCCATGCCCCATGCACGAGGACGACGGTGGCGCGATTCGACGGTGAAGCGTTCATGGTTCGCTCCTTGCGTTTGAGTGACAACGGATTGGGCGTACCGTGGCGCAGAAAAATCGCACCACGGAGCAAGGCAGGGATTTGGCCGCGACGACGTTATTTTCGGAAGTCGCGGCAGGTTGCTCCGCTCAATGAGCTTCGGAGGCGCCGAACATGGTCTTGGCGTAGATGATGCCGAGGCCGTAGGAACCGCCGAACTTCTTGGCAATACCCGTGGTCATGTCGTAGGTCTCGGTGCGTGCCCAGTCGCGCTGCAGCTCGAGCAGATACTGAAGCGACGTCATCGGCTGTGCGCCTGCCTGAACGATACGGTCCATGGCCCGATTGTGAGCTTCGTCGGATACGTCTCCGCAGGCATCCGCCAGTACGAAAACTTCGAAGCCCTGTTCGATAGCCGACAGTGCAGGTCCGACGATGCAGACGCCGGTCCACAGGCCGCAGAGGACGATGCGCTTCTTGCCGATACGGTTGACTTCTCTAATAACCTCAGCGTCTTCCCAGGTGTTCATCGACGTGCGGTCGAAGAGCTTCTGCTCGGGAAAAGCATCGGTGATCTCGGAGAACATTGGGCCAGAAAAGCTCTTTTCGGCGACCGTCGTCAGAATTGTGGGGACGCCAAAGCCCTTGGCGCCGTGGGCAACGAGAGCCGCGTTATTCCGCAGATTGATAGCATCGATGCTTTTCGTCGCAAAAGACATCTGCGACTGAAAATCGATCATGATCAGCGTGTGATCCTTCGGAGTGAGAAGCTTCAAGCCCGGCGTCGGTGTCGCATTTACAGTCATCGTATTTCCTCAAAAGCGTTGAGCTGAACTGCGTCGGCATTCAGCAAAATTGCGTTGACGGAGGGGATGATGCCCGCTGCCGCAACAATCTTCTTGTCGCTTAGAAGGACGATTTGGATGTTCGGACTGTTTCGGAGTCCACGGATCCCGACACTGAAAAGCTGGCGGGGGCCAGTAAAATCTCGAGCGCAAAAGCGTTCGCGCCTATTCAGAGGCGCCGCCTCGAACGTATTCAGAAATTTTTACGATGGCTTATCAACTGATTTCGGTCGGTGCTGCCGCCGCCACGTTGCAGGCGGATGGCCGGCAATATCGGAAAAAGCACGCGTCATATGGCTCTGGTCGGCAAAGCCGCATGCAACTGCCACCTCTGGAATTGACAGATCGGAGAGCAGGAGGTCTTTCGCCTTCGAAATGCGGTACTCCATCACCCAGCGATACGGCGTTCTGCCGAATGTTTCCTTAAAAGCCCTGATGAAATAGCTGCGTGACAAGCCGCATATCTGAGCAAGATCGGTGACCGAAACTTGTGCAAAGGCGTTTGTGGTCAGGAATTCGAGTACTCTCTTCTCTTGCCACGGCGCAAGAACACCGTTCTTCTTCGTCGAAAAATACTGGCTGCCATAGGTCTGCGTCAGATGCGTCAACAACACTAAACTGATCTGCTCGAAAAATAGTTGATTGGCCTGATGGCGGCGCACCAGATAGGGCAAAACAGCCTGAGCAAGGCCAAGAATAACATCGTCCTTCGTGCCGGGCCTGCAATCGAACCCGTCGAATTGCGGACGGCCGATATCCTCCAGGAACGAGCGAACAAATGACAAGGGTATGTTGAATCGCAAGTTATCGAATGGCGAGAGATGATGGCATTGCCACTCGTCTCTGAGATCGGTGATCGCGATCGCGCCCTTCGGATGACCGCCTTCGAAAATAAGCACATTATTTTTCCAAAGCCGATGCATCTTGAAATCGGTCAATTGGATAATGACAGACACCGCTTCATCACGTTTGCTCGGTGGAGCAATCGGGAGATCGTCTCGGTCGTAACTCAAGCGCGTTACGGTGATGGCCGACGCTTTCATCGTCCATCGATTGGGAGCTGGTATTCGAGGCAAATCTACGCCTTCGGATTCTCTTTCCAATGTCCACTCCGGCAAACCCACCCTCACCGACCGCGACGCTACGGTATTTCTCTGGTAAAATCCAACGATTTTTTTACGAAAAAACGGTTCCGGTTGGTTAGCCCTAGTTGATGTAGCCGGCTCGCCAAACTGCCGGCGTTACGCCGGTTTCACGGGAAAATACCTTGGTAAAATGACTTTGATCCACGAAGCCACACGCGTCAGCGATCATTTTCAGTGATGCCTCGCTTCCGCGCAGCAGCTCCTTTGCGGCCTCCACGCGCGCATGCATCAGCCATTGATGGGGCGTGACGCCGGTCACCTTCTTAAATCCCTGTGAGAAATGATTAGCGGAGAGGCCAGCCGCGGCGGCGATTTCCGCGACGGACAATTCACGCGCAAGGTTTTTTCTCATGAACTCTTTTGCCGCGGTTTCGCGATTATAGGGAAGGATCGCGTCGTCCAGGCCAGCCTCCGTCTCCCCAATGAGGTCCTCGATCAGATGAGAGCATATCGCAATTGCCAGGTGTTTCAGGAGTGCCTCCCACGACGCAGTCCGTCGATCGAAGAGGGAGAGAACGACGTCGGTGAGATTGCTTAAGACCGGATCCCTCTCGCCCCTTCGACACCGCAGCTGGATTGTCGGGCTCGCTCTGGATAATTCCCCGACCTCTTGGATAAGTGCCTTTGGCAGAAAAAAAGTAGCGGAATGAAGGTCTGCGTGTAAGACGATGGATGCTCCTTCGGAGAGGTCAACAAGGCAGACCGATCCTCGCTCAAATCTGCGGGGCAGCGTCCTGGTTCCATCCGGCAAGATATCGCAATGATGCGCCTCCTTGGTGTACACCATCAGGAAGTAGGCATCGCAAACGGGAAGGCAGACAATCGGCCTCTCGCCGTCAGCGACATCCTTGGCGATTCTCGTCACGCAAATAGATGAAGACCTGACAGGCACGGTGTTCAGCGAGGCGGCCTCTGGAAGGCCGAAATACGGACCTAGCGTGTTCAATTCAAGATAGGCCAGGCTCAATCCCGCTCCTCCAAGACGCTTTCACGTGTTCGCGAGACCCGCGAAAAAACAATTGCCCCCACAGACCATATAATTCTCTACCGCATAGGTACGCAACGGTCATCCCACCGAAACTCAGATTTCAACCCCGGTGAGAACCAGCCTCACCGCAACCAATGAAATTATCTTGTACAATCTTACGCCCACGGTCGCAAAGGTCTCGAATCCGCAAAAGTGGCTTTAATAACTGTCCAACATCAAGGAATAGCGACCCGCATCAATGCATGTCTCTCATCCAAGGGAAGGCA
Organism: Rhizobium sp. SG570; assembly: GCF_012275345.1. Taxonomy (NCBI): domain Bacteria; kingdom Pseudomonadati; phylum Pseudomonadota; class Alphaproteobacteria; order Hyphomicrobiales; family Rhizobiaceae; genus Rhizobium; species Rhizobium sp. SG570. Next base: position 144,991 of record NZ_JAAZQI010000007.1, read on the forward strand.
GCGGGGACCCGGATTTATAACCGACCGGCCGCGCTGCGGATCACAATCGGTTCTCGGCGGCTATTTCCTGCAGATCCAGCTCATGTTCGAGATCGCGCATTACGCGGTCTTGGATTTCGCCTGCCCTATGCATATGCAGAATTTCGGCGCGGCCAGCTTGAAGCGCGACGAGAACCGCCTTGAAGTGGGCCACTTTGATGCTCTCGTGTGTGTCACGGTCAGCTTCGTACTGAGCGGCAACCTCAGCCCGATGCCGGTATTGTTCGAGTAGCCGAGGATGTTTTTCGCCACCATCCTCTTTCCGTGAGCACTCTTGGATGGCGTGATACTGAGATTCCGCCACGCGCCTCCATGCCGAAGCTTCGTTCTCCCGAAAATGCTGTTCTTCGTCGGGACTAGCCACTCGCAACAAGGCTGCAAGAGGGGCAAGGGTCGAGCCTTGCACGAGCACTGTCACCATGATGACCGCAAACGCCGCTATGAGGACGACGTCTCTCCCGGGCATATGTTCTGGAAGCGACAAAGCCCCGGTAAGCGTCACCACACCGCGCATCCCAGCCCAACTGATAATCGTGGCCGTTGCCAGCGAGGACGGTTTTCCGCGCGTGTGACCTCTAAACAGCAAAAGGCGTTTCAATGTCCCTGTTGCGAGCAACCATGCAAACCGCGCGAGTATCACTGTCAGAACGACGGCGGAAACCGGAAGGATTAGATCGCCGATACCCTTCTCGGCACCACCTATTCGGTCAAGCACACCTCGCAACGACAGGCCTACCAGGATGAAAAGCAGGGACTCCAGCAGAAAGACCAGCGCCTTCCAGAACGCTTGAGCTCGCACCCGGGTCGAAGCCGAAAAGGTTTCGTGCTGATGAAATCCCAGAATCAGCCCAGTCGTAACGGTCGACAGAACACCCGAACTATCAAGGCGTTCAGCCCCGATATAAGAGAGCGCGGCCAGGAGAAGCGTTGCCGTAATGATCAGCTCGCTGTCGCGTAGCCTGCGGATTACCCAAACCCCCACCAAACCAACAACAAGGCCGATGATCACCCCTCCGGCCGTTACCCACGTGAAGGCGCCGATCGCTTCGGGAATGCTGAAGCTCCCGGTCAGGGCGGCGGCGACGGCAAACCGCAGCAGGACGAGGCCGCTGGCGTCGTTGACCAAGCTCTCGCCTTCGAGAAGTGCCGAAATCCGGCTAGGAAGGCGGAGCCTCTCGAGAACTGCTCCGGCGGCAACGGCGTCCGGTGGCGAGACGATTGCGCCCAATGAGAACCCCACAGCCCATGGCAATTGGGGCAAAAGGAGATGGAAGACGGTTCCGACGGTCAGTGTCGTGAATACAACGGCGCCCAGCGCCAGTGAGGCTATCTCCGCGAAATGCTTCTTGAACTCGTGCCAGACCGTGAAATAGGCGCCGCTCATCAAGAGAGGCGGCAAGAAGATCAGCATGATCATTTCTGGATCGATCTTGATCGTTGGAACGCCCGGCATTAGCGCAAGAACCACGCCGCCGACGATGAGCGCTGCCGCTGGCGGCAAACGCAAACGGCGAGCGATAAGCTCAAGCACGATCGTCGCCATCAGCAGAAGAACGAGAAATTCGTATGTTGATTCAACTGACATGTGGGCTCGAGTTTGACTTAGCCTTTAGCTACGGCACCGGAAATTCGTCCAAGCAACTTCAGCCGGGCCAAGTCGCATAGTCCAAGACGTAAAGAAAATGCTGGCGGCGAGATTGGACGATTGCGCTGGCGTTGGAGAAAAGCACTGCCGATTTCCCCCATCGAGCGCGAAACCCTATTCTCTCCAATCAGGCTGTCGCGAGCGTCCGGCAGCCATTCTGCGAGTGTTCATTCCCGGCACGCTCGCAATCACCATCTGATGCGATCCGATACGAGAGCGCTCCTTCGCCCCTCCGGCCAAACCGACCGCGCAAGCAACCAGGTCGCAACCATGTTCGTGGCCGATCTGAGGGCATTCCGACAAGTTCGAGTGCAATCGACAAGATAATGCAGACGCTCTGATCTTATTCTCCGCTCGACATCATGCCTTACAATCCCACGGAGATCCGTCATGGCCGAAATTCCGCTTCTCACCCCCGCTGATTGCGCTCTGGTCCTGGTTGATGAACAGGCCGGCCTTGCCTTTGCAGCCGGTTCAGCGGACCGGCAGCTTTTGCGCAGCAACGCCGTGGCCCTGGCGCGAACGGCAACAGCCTTTTCGATACCCGTCGTCGTCAGCACGTCTGCATCCAAGGTCTACAGCGGGCCGCTCATGCCGCCTCTGCGGGCCGTATTAGCCGATATAACCCCAATCGAGCGACGCAATATGAATCTTTGGGAAGACGAAGCGGCCAAGGCGGCAATCGTCGCCACAGGCCGCGAGACGCTTGTCTTCGCAGGGCTGCTGACCGAGGCCTGTGTCAGCTTTCCCGTGCTGTCGGCGCTCGCCGATGGCTACAAGGTTTACGTCGTCGCCGATGCATGCGGCGGCCTGACGTCGGCCAGCCACGATGCAGCGCTTCGACGATTGGAGCAGGCAGGCGCGATCATAACTTCGTGGCTGCAGTTTCTGCTTGAGATGCAGCGGGACTGGACAAGGCACGACACGTACGAGGCCGCACGAAGCATCGTTGTTGACCACGGCGGCGGTTATGGCATCGGACTCGACTATGCCCGTGACATGGTGAAACCCGCCTGAGGGGCCCACGATGACTTTCGATTTCAATCCGACAGCATGACAGATCGTTCCAGCTCGTAGCTTCGACCAGTCGGAGAGATCTTCAGAGCACCTAGCCATGCCTTGGCCGACGCACATTGTGGAGTTCAGCGCAAAATCCACCAAGTTTGCCATTTTGGTCGTGACCCTGCGATGGTCATGAAAAGTAAAGTCTTTCATTTGCCTTGTCTCGAGCGCGGCCCAGTCAGAGCCAAGCAGAAGAACGAGTTGGTTCACTGCGGAACTCTACAACGGCTGCATATTGTGATTGTACGAAAGCCTTTGGGCCTCCCCGTTCGTCGCAGATGTCGGGATCATCGCGCATACGCTCGAAGCGGCTCACGCGTCGGCCACTGATCCTTCCGCATGAGGTTCTGCGCATGCGCGGCGACGAACAAATCGTGTTCACCGCCGGCGACCCGCCGCTCAGGTGCGGGCTATCTGGTTCCGACGCAAAGATATGAACGCATCTGTCGGCGAGAGCCGATTTTACAGGAACGTCGAACGCGTGAAACGACGTGAGTGACGATGACTAGCGCGCGCCAGATACCGTCTTCGTCACCACCAGCGGCAAGTCAGCGTCCGCGGCAACCTGCGATCACGAAAATGAATCCGTGCGCATCGAACGATTCAAAACTCTGATTGGACGCCGGAATCCGAACGCGCGATTCTGCGTAGATGATCGTTCAACCCTATCACCTTTATATCGAGCGTATCGAGCCTGAGAAGAATATGGCACGGTTCTATGCGCTTGCCGTCCAGCCGACACTCTTTGGAGAAGTATCGCTGGTGCGCAGTTGGGGGAGGATCGGGACACACGGCCAGCAGAAGATGCACGTCTTCAATGAAGAGAAGCATGCTGTTGAGCTGTTTCTCGAGCTTCTCCGCAAAAAACGAAATCGAGGCTACAAACCAAAACCAACTGTGGAAATCCCGGCTATCCGGCATTCGTCCTCGCAGCGCGTCAATGATAAACTCATCGCAAGCTGACAGGGATTCCGTCTTCATAAATTATGCGTGGGAATTCCATGACCACCGCCAATGAAATTGCCGACAAGATCGCGGCCGACAACAGCCTGACGAAGGTCCAGGCCAAAGGCATCGTCGAAGCCGTGTTCAAGGCAATTGCAGAAGCTGCCGGCTCCGACGCTGAGACCTCCATCCCGGGCTTCGAAGAAGCTGAGATTTGCGCCTGCGGAGGCGCTCAAGGATGCACTGAACAAATGATCCCCAAAAGGGAAGGCTCGCCTTTCGGTGGGGCCTTCGATGCAATCAGTCCCCGATCAACCGGGATCAGATGAGCGAGAAGCCTTCCTCGCCTTCGCCCTCGATCAGGGTTGCATGGATCGGGGCGGCGAAGCTTGGCTCGCGTGAGCGAGCAGATCCCGATGGAGTTGGCGGATGTGATTTTCGTTAAGCGGGATCGCGTCGAAGGAGGAGAGGATCGTTTCCATCACCTCGGCATAGCCTGCGACCTCCCGTTCGTCTCGGCTGGTGAACGAGCCGAGACGGAGGTTCGAGAGCAGTCGTTCGAGGTCGCGGTCCCTTAATTTGGCGCCTTCAATACGGATCGACGATCCAATGCTTTCGATCGTCGCGACTCGAGACAGCCGTGTGGCAACTTGACGAGAGAACGTGCCAGCGTCGAGGCCGGCGCGGGACCGTTCTCTAGTACTTCGTCGGTCATGGAGCGAGGCACTCGTCGCATATCCCGCAACCATCGTCATCCATGCTGGATAACGATCGGGCTTTATGACAGCAAAGGCATGTAACCCTATCCGGTCCGGGCGTGTCTTCGCGCACAGGCGGCAGTATCTCGACTGAGCTTTCGGACAGCATATTGGGCACCATTCGATCCATTGCAGAATTGCCTGTAGAACTAGTTAAAAGATAAGAAGCCTCAAATCCTGCACAAGGCCGCAAGCTGCACGCACGTCCACGATGCCGGCAGCCAGGCGATCATCGACGTCGGCGGGTTTCTCAGAATAGGCGCCAAGCCGGTTGCGGTTCCGTTGACGGACCTTGACTTCATGGGTGATGAGGATTGCGAGGTCCATGCGGTCACGACCTGGACCAAGGACCAGCTTAAGGACATGCCTGAGCATCGCCGTTAAAAAATGGACACGGGACGGAGCCGTGGCCAACTGGGCGTGGACAAAGTCCATTGCCCACACATGGTTGGAATGGGTTGCTTCCGAGCCTTGACCCGACTTTCCGTGATGCAGACCACGTGGCGAACTTAATCGCGCCCTTCGCTATCAAGCTGATCAAGCACCATGAGCAACGAAGCGACGCGATTGATCGAGGAAAGGCAGTCCGCCAAACTCGCATAGTTGTCGACCAGCCAATTGAGCGCCGCCTGGACAATAACGAACGCCGCGGTCACCTGGGCGACCTCACCCAGTGACATCGTCCCAACCAAATACTTCGGAGCGCATAGGACCCAGCCGATGACCGGGGCGAGCAATACGTTTCCCTGAGATACGAGGGTCGTACGCATCAGCTGGGCGCACAGCTCACGCCAACGATTTATTACGTCATCTAGCGCTAGACTGAGCGAGTGCTGCTGTTGAATCTCTCCTTGCGATCTCGCCGCCGCCGTGTCGCGTTCACGCAAATTCGAGCCAATCGAACGAAACTGCGCCTCGGCAGCGTTCTTGCCGGCAATAATTTTCACCATACGACGACCGATGATGGTCATTGCGAGAGTCATAAGCGCCGAATAGGTCGCAACCGCGATGACCAAATATTTGGGCACCGTCAATTCATGTCCGACGACGCCGATGACGAGGTCGCCACCGACATTCCAAAGTATGCCGATAAAGATGCCCGCACTGAGTACCGCCTTCAGCAAGCCTACTGCCATGCTGACTGGGGCATCAGTTGCAACGCGGGCATCTTCCGCGATCCGATATTCAGCGTTCTGATCCTCGCCGACGGCAAATGGAAGTTTTCGGAACAGGTCATTGGCGAGCCAACGATCAATCAAATGCTGTGTCAGCCATGCACGCCATCGTCGCTGCGTCGTCATCTGCGACCAGACACCAAGAACCGCAACAAGAATGCTTGCACCGGCAAGTGGCAAGAAAAGCAGTGCCTGGGCTCTCAGGACGGCGCTGTCACGACGCCCAAAAGCGTCAAAAAAATCGCGCCCCCAATAGTTCAGGCGATATTGGATCAGCAATTGCAGCAACACGCTTGCTAAGAGAGCCGCAGTCGGCAACCATGCCGTTAAGGCCTTTGGGCCTCGCCAGAAGCCCGACGCACTCCGCCAGAAGCGGCTGACCAACGCGCGTCGGCGATCCACCGAAAAACCTGCTGTTGGGGCCGTCTCTCGGACCGACGCTTCGACATTTCTTGGTGGAGGCGGGTTGTGCTTTTGCAACGCAGAGGCTCCCTGGTGGTATGTAGCCGCTTCTGCAACAGTGGGGATGCATCCAGCCTGATCTTCTCTTGCCCGTGAGCTGACACTCCGACAATTCGTGGCACGACTTGCAAACGGCGCGTAACCGAACAAATCGCTGCTTTAGAAGCGTCCCATGTGTCCACCAAACAACAAAATAACCAGGACGACGATAAGCAGAAGACCGACACCGCCCAATCCCCTTCCGCCATATCTACTATAGCCATAGTATCCGCCGCCGCCGAACAGCAAGAAGAGGATCAGGATTATCAATAGTAGAGACATGGGTGGCCTCCTCGGGCTCGCCTCGCGCTTCATTGCAATACGGCTTTTGTCGATCGCCCAGATATTGCAAATCTGCGATCGAGCAGAGCACGCCGATACAAACGCCTATTGAATTAGCGATCCAAACCTAACAGCATTGCAGAGAACTACATTGATCCGCGTCAAAATTGGCGGACGGAACCTCATCCGCAGCGAGCAGCAATGGGCCGTTAAGATCGGTGGTAGACCAGGACGGCCCGGATCGGTGGCGCAGCTCGTATCTGGTGTCTGTGCAGGCCCACGGACTTGAATCGAAGATTTGGTGCGACGCGTTTGACGTCGCACCAAATCCCTTTCTTCGTCGAATGAGATCACCCGACCGCGATTTGATCAATCACGTTCTTGATCCCCGGAGCGGACCAGGCCGCACGGTCCGCCGCTGTCCGTTCCGACCAGGTATGAACCTTACCCTTGAGAGTGACGCTGCCGCCGGAAACTTCAACGCTGATGCGTTGGGATTCGAGTCCCGCGTCCCGTTTGAATGCGTCCTCGATCCGCTTCTTCACATCATTGGCACTGACACGTGGGGTGATCTCGACCATGTTGGATAGACCAACCACCCCAGCAAGGTCGCGAACGGTATCAGCCGCAGCGTTCTTCTGATACTGCCATTCGACTTTACCTGTGAGCGTGACCCAGCCTTTTTGGACCTTGACCTGGACAGCGCCCTTCGGAACGGACACATTCCAGTCGAGCATTTTCACGGCCCGGCTGGCGATGTCTTCGTCTTCCGTTTCATAAGTGCCGAACACCCTGATTTCGATCTCTTCGGCAATGCCGCGAACGCCCTTCACTCGCTTCACGACCCGTTCGGCGGTTTCCTTTTGGGAATACGAGCTGACATGGCCAGTGAGGGTTGCGATGCCATTGTCGACAGCGACGCCGATACTCGCGGCGTCGATGCTCGGTTCGAATTCAAGTTCATCGAGAATGTTTTGTCTCAGGGTGATATCGTCCATGACTTGCTCCTTTCAGCTCTTCTGGACTTGTAAGCAATCGACGAAAGGCGCACCCGTTTATACCGGAAGCACGACGCCGTCGTTTGCGGATTTCGCGCGCAGTCGGGCTTTCTGCTGGAGCAAAGCCCCACGCAAGGCATCTAGCCGTGCACGCGATTGCTGAATTCGGATTCGCTCCGCGGAGATAACGGCCAGGTGTGTAATTCGCGGGCCCTTGGTAACCGCATCGCTGCCATTATTACCGGTCATCAGGCCGACGAGGCCCATAGAAGAGACCGCAATTGCCGTTAATATCTTCATCTTTACTCTCCATCAGAAATAAAGAAAGGGCGTTCGCAAAAACACCAAGCACCCCGCGGAAACCTGAGGGCTCTTCAGATTGATTTTTGCAAATAGTAAGCAAAATCAGAATACTACGACGTTGATTTGAATCAAATTATTGCTCTTCCAATACGGATTTCCTGACTTGTTCTTGCCAGGAAACTGCATGAAGTGCAGGCTGGCTGCGGCGCCGGCGCCAACGGCTCGGTCGCCGGCCATCAGCGCAACAGAAGCAGTTGCCCGGTGGCTCACTCCTGGTACCAAATCAATCGCTATGCCCGTCGTTGACCGGTGAACCGCAAGAGCATCATGAACAGATTGATAAAATCGAGATCGAGCGTGAGGGCTCCCATCGGCGCCTTTTTTGATAGCGCTTCATCCGGGTCGTTTTCTGCATACGCAGAACATGCTGAAACCGACATACCGATGGTGCGCCACAACGGATGGCGCACCGAAAGCGGCTCGCGGGACATCAGGCCGTCTTGACGGTAATTTTCTTTTCCGCCTTCTTTGCTTCGGCGGTCTTTGGCAATTTGACCGTCAGCACGCCCTTGGCGAACTGGGCGTCGATCTTGTCGGCATCGACGCCCTCAGGAAGTTGGAAACTGCGCTGGAAGGAACCGTAGCGGCGTTCGGACAGATAGTAATCCTTCCGCTTGTCTTCCTTTTCCTCGCTCTTCTCTCCCGTGATCGTCAATGTGTGATTGGAAAGTTTGACCTCGACGTTTTTTTCATCAAGGCCGGGAAGCTCCGCCGTGATCTCGTAGCCGCCATCTTTCTCGACGAGATCGATGGCTGGAGCGATCTGCCATTCGGCGCGGGAGATACGGGGCACTTCGAAATCGAGCATTTTCGACGGCAGACGCCAATCGAACGGACGGAAGCCGTCGAACACGCGGTCGATTTCTCGACGCAGGGTCTCAAACGGTGCCCATTGTTCAGCTTTTGCGGGCACAGAGGATTTCTGGATAGGCAGTTTTGTAACGGCGTCAGCCATGGCTCATCTCCTGGAGTTGGACAAATCCCTACAGGCACCGCCAATCCTTGCTCTTCCGCCTTAAGTTCTCCCGAAGGCGCAAAAGCAAAAGGGCGGCAAATCCTGCCTGCCGGATGTCACTGCCAATACAGGTTCATGACTCTGTCGATGCGTCAGGGACGCTTCATCTTGCGTCGCGTCACCTAATCTGGCTCGATCCCGCAGGAATTTTAGAGAACGCTCTTCTAAGCAGTCCTTCATTGATGTGGATCAAAACGCCTGACCATGGTTCGTTTCTGCACGGAGGCCGAACTGTCTCATTGTTGCCGCGACCACATGAGGGATCGGTTTACTTTGAGGAAGACCAGGGAACCGGAGACGAATGATGGGAGGGATACCCATCAGGCTCGGGAGATCCACTCGTCCCGCTGTTTGACGTAAAGCCGTTTGACGGCTGCCCAAGCAACACGGTGTGCAATCTGTTCCCGCACCCTGCCGCGGTCGGCATATTCCTCCCATGCATTGTTGAACGCTGCCCGATAAATTTCCTGAGCATGGATCGGCAGATGATTGCCAACGGAAGGAGGCAATTCTCCTATCGAATTGTAAGGCATCGACGTCATTCTCCTTAAGAATCGGCAGGGCTGGAGAGGGCGAAGTCGCTGAGAATAAGCGCAAAATCGCCGCTGGTCGCCCGCCATAAAGCGCGGTTCAAATGACATTTCTTTCGACATTGGCGGACTTCTCGCGCGAAATCGACCGCTCCACACTAATGTATTCTGAACGAGCAGCCTTGGCAGCGCATTGCGCGCAATCAAACTGCGAAGACGGCGAATTTGGCGCCAGATCGACGGTGATTGATCAAGATCATCGTGTCGATTGCTCCGGCTGTTACAAATGAGATGCGGCCTGGAGCCCCCGATGCCTTCGCCGATTCAAGCCTGAAGGCAAGAGTCGATGCCTCGGCGGCATCCACAACCGGGATTCGGATTGGGTCTCACATGCTTACCTCCGGCAACACCAGGGCTGAGTTCGACAGTGAAAAACACCAACGACATTGCTGCTGACGATCTCACCACCGCACAAGCCGCTGCTGAACTCGAACGGCTTGCAAAGGAAATCGCCGCTCACGATCAGCGCTATTATCAAGAGGATCGGCCAACAATCACCGACGCGGAATACGATGCGCTTCGCGCCCGCAACGCTGCGATCGAACAACGATTTCCACAATTGCTACGCGCCGACTCCCCGTCCTTGAGGGTTGGCGCCGCATCGGCGACCGAATTCCGCAAAGTCCACCATGTCGTGCCGGTTCTTTCCCTTGAAAATGCCATGTCCGATGAAGAAGTCAGCGATTTCTTCGACCGGATCTGCAGGTCGCTCAAAATTCGGGGAACGGAAGCCATCGCCTTCAGCGCGGAACCAAAGATCGATGGTCTTTCGATATCGTTGCGATACGAGAAGGGTGCCCTTGTCACTGGCGCCACACGTGGTGACGGCGCCGAAGGTGAAGATGTTACGGCCAACATCAAAACGGTGACAGAAATACCCCAGCGGCTGCGTGGCGGCAACGTGCCGGATATTTGTGAGGTGCGGGGAGAGGTTTATATGACCAAGACCGATTTCCTGAAACTCAACGCAGCTCAGGTGGCGGCCGGCAGGCAAACCTTCGCCAATCCGCGCAATTCGGCAGCCGGCTCCTTGCGCCAGAGGGATCCGCGGATTACCGCCTCTCGTCCCCTCGGTTTCTTCGCATATGCCTGGGGCGAAATGAGCCGGATGCCGGCGGCTACTCAATCCGACATGATGCGCTGGTTTGCTTCCTGCGGATTTAAAACGAACCCTCTGACCAGGACTTGTCATTCGGATCGAGAATTGCTCGCGTTTCATCAAGAAGTCGAGGAGATTCGGGCGAAACTCGACTACGATGTCGACGGCGTCGTCTATAAGGTGGACAGGATCGACTGGCAAAACAAGCTCGGTTCGATCGCACGTAGCCCACGCTGGGCGATCGCTCACAAATTTCCACCGGAACGCGCCGTAACCGTCCTGACGGATATAGAGATGCAGGTGGGGCGCACGGGCGTCCTGACGCCAGTTGCTAAACTTGAGCCAATCAATATTGGGGGCGTCGTCGTTAGAAGGGCCACGCTTCATAACAAGGATTACATCGCAGGCGTCAGCGCAAACCGACAGGTTGTTCGTGGGGGACGCGACATTCGCATCAATGATACAGTCGTCATCGAACGCGCCGGTGACGTGATCCCGCAAGTTGTTGACGTCTTGCCGGAAAAACGATCAAAAACCTCCCAACCCTATCATTTTCCAACGACATGCCCGTGCTCGCTGCGGACGGAGGTCGTGCGAGAGTTGACACATTCCGGGGAGCAAGGCGCCCATCTGCGCTGTTCGGGAGAATTGGCCTGCCCCTACCAAAAGATCGAACATCTCAAGCTGCTGGCATCCCGTCATGCCTTCAATATCGAAGGCCTCGGAGAACAGAAAATAGAATTCCTCTTCAAACATGGTTGGATTTGCGAGCCCGCCGATATCTTCACATTGGCAGGGCGCACCAGCGACATCGGACTTGCAGGACAGCAGGGTTTCGGCAAGAAGTCCGCTCAAAATCTGTTTCGCGCGATTGAGATGCGCCGCCGTATTGCCCTTGATCGCTTCATCTATGCGCTGGGCATTCGCCATGTGGGCGAGACGACAGCCTTAGTCCTGGCCAGAACCTATCGCTCATGGAGCCAATTTGAAGCCGCATGTTTGAAAATCGCGGCGGGCGATGCGGGAGCGAGACAGGAAATGAACGCGCTCAACAAAATCGGCGACACCGTTATCGACAGCATCGCGTCCTATTTTGGCGAGACTCACAATCTCGACATCGTCCGGCGCCTCATCGGGCAAGTGGTTATCCTTGACATGCCGCGATCCGACATTCTGTCGCCCGTGGCAGGACGGATCGTCGTCTTTACAGGATCGCTGACATCGATGACGCGCGAAGAGGCGGAAGAGCAGGCGGAACGGCTTGGCGCCAGAGCCGCAACTTCGGTCTCGGGGAAAACCGACTTTGTCGTTGCCGGCCCAGGCGCCGGATCGAAGCTTGCCGAGGCAAAAAGGCTCGGGGTCACGGTTCTGTCTGAAGCGGAATGGCTGAGGATGGCGCGCGGGTAGGTGTCAGGGCTCAACAACGCAGCTGGTCAGCACACATATTCTTCCAATCGGTCCGACAATCATGCAAATCGTGATGAGTGCGTGAACCACCTGGATAGCAATCCGCCCGCTTCGTGCTTGTTTGACCATCTGCTGGCATCAATGCCCGCAAAGCATCGACCTGAATGTGATGCCGGACTCACCATAAAGCGATGGGGAGCCCACTACCCGCTAGCATTTACTCATCCCTATCTGATTTCAGGAATGCATGCTTAATGTCATCGAGACCGTCCGCTTGAGCTTGAGCGTCCCTCAATAAATCTTCGGCGTAGCTTTGCGCGTCGATTATATCTCGAAAATGAAGTCCACAATCGCGGCCTTTAATTTCGATATCGTGCCGTATCTCTGCAATTAACTCTGCTTTTTCCTGTTCGTCGTGGAGACGAAGCAATCTTGTCATGGAACTCAAAGCGACAAGCTCAAGAACAAGAAAACGACCTTCAATTTCCCCAATCGTTGGCGCTATTGCATTGCCTTTGTCACTTGAATTTTTACCGTCGATTTTTGGCATGGCGAAAATCCTTATGAGGAGACGAAAGCGACTTTTTGCTCTCCTCGCACCTTGGAAGTTCCTGGTTTCCTAGCTCGCCGTGGCGCGCCCACTCACGTCAATCATATCGAGAGCAAAGAAAGTGTGTGTTTTGGGGGTTGCATCCGCCAATCTGGAGGATGGTTTCAAAGCACCAGGCTCCCACCAATCAAGGTGTTGCGCTAGCAGGGACCAGGCCCGATGCTTTTCTTCGCGACTTTCATCGCCATCAAGCTCAACGAATCTCGCATCGATAATTACACTTTTCCAAGAGTGCTTGCTTTTAAGCTGGTCAATTTGAACGCATACATTGGGGTTCGCTCTCATGATATCCAGCTTCTTACCTGGCAAAGTAAATGCGTATAACCTGTCACCGGCGCACGCATATTGAACAGGGACGACATACGGGATATTTGCGTTCGCGCAGGCCAATCTCGCAAGCCATTGTTTTTTTACGAGGGCAATACAATCCTCGTATGCCATCTCTTGGATGTTCATTGCTATTCCTCACTGGTATAGCGGATCTTCCATCAACAACACGATAACGTCGCCGCACCTTCCATTTCGGCAATCGAATGCGCGCATAGAGATCACGAAGGCATGCCGCTGCGAATGCAAATAGTTGCCACGGCGAAGGACCGTCGTTCTGGATCTCATTGCCCTGTAACTGGAGTTTTCCCCGCCCGCTCCATTGCGTCTTTAAACAACTCTTGAGCATATTCCGACGCAGCCGCAATCTGAGCTTCGGGCAGGTTTGCCTCGCGACATTTCCTTTCGATTGCGCGCCGGAGTGCTTCTATGTGTTCGGTTCGACCATCTGCAGCACAGTGCCTCAAAAGCCTTGTTAGAGCGGTGGTCGCCACAGCTTCAAGAACGAAGACTCGCCCCCCAATTTCACCCAACGACGGCGCAGCGTTACCAGCCGGGCCTCCGAAACTATCGCGCTTTACTCTCAGCATAGCATCGCTCCTGAATGAGCATACATTATCGAACAATCTTACGATAGTTCTGCTGTGGCGTTAGTGCATTGAGGCAAATCAATATGAGCGGCAAAAGGGCAAAAAAATTCCGCCCGACTGTGCGCCGGCAGGTGCTGTACGCGACGGCAGCCAGCAACGCTGAATGCCCGCGCGTTTCATGGTGAAGAGCGGGTGGTCGGCTTTGCGGGAGGCCTTCAGTGCTTTCCAGTAGGGTCGTGTTGTCGAAGACCAAGCTGATGGAAAGATCGCCGGTGAGCAATGACATCATGAACCTGCGCTCGCTTGTTGAGAACGGCGTGGATGCAGATTTGTCGCGCGAGATGATCGGCGTTGCCGCTGGGCAGCTATGGAGCCGTAAGTCCGCCACGGTAGCCGGATTCGGCGAGAAAATTAGCCATGCGGTCGATAAAGGTTCTCGCGCTGTGCTCATTCTCGATCAGGCGACCCGATCATCCTTCCACCGAGATCGCCGGAATTGAACCCGGTCGAGAATGGCTGGCGGCTTATGAGGGCAACTGGCTGTCAAACCGCACCTTAAGGACTGCGACGACATTGCCGCCCATTGCTGTGTCGCCTGAAACTTGTCGATCAGTCCTGGAGAATGATGTCCATCGCACTGAGCGAACGGGTGCAGGTGATGATCAGCGCTCGTTGATGCAAGATGGCAACGACCGCTGACCTATTCTGACATGCGGAACAACTTGGACAACGGTTGCGTGCTTCTGGATCAGAGGCCGAATGGATAAGTCTCATCCTCGCCGGTAGCCACCTGCGTCGGCAAGGGGACCACGGCACTTGTTTTGTCGAACCAGACGAAAGCATCGTACTGATCGGCCAGCGATGCGTAGCTGTAATGGCTCCAGCGCTCTGTTTCCGGGCGATAGACGACGCCAATGTAGCGCTCGAGTCGCGGCTCAGCCATGCCGCGACGGAGATCCTCGTGCTGTCCGGCGCGAAGGTCCAACAGGAAACGTTCAGTACCGACGTCGTGGCATAAGGCCTCGTAACTATCGGGCCGAGATGGCCGCACCGCCTTGATCTCCATTGGCGCGTCCCATTCCGAGGCCGCCGCAACGGTTCCGGTATGGGTGCCGAAGCCGACCAGGGCAGCGTCGTGTCCATAGGCCTGTCTGCACAACTGGCCAATGTTCAGTTCGCCGTGCTCCATGCCCATATCGGTGAATCGCGCGTCCCCGATATGGGAATTGTGAGCCCAGACGACAGCCTTTGTCTTTGGACCTGCCCATGCGAGGATATTCCGGAGGGTATCGAACATATGCTGGTCACGCTGATTCCACGATTCGTGAGCGCCGTAATACATGGCCCGATAGTAGCGTTCCGCATCGGCCACAAGACGAGCATTCTGCATGGCGTCGAAGAACTCAGCGCCATCCTTTTTGGCGTATTGGAACTCCTTTTGCAGGAGATCGACGAGAATGCGCGTCACCGGCCGCTCGCATAGTGCATAACCTTCAGTCAGTGATGCACGACCATAGGCCGCCGGCTCCCGCGACCACGGCGACAAACAGGCATAGCGCCCGCGCGCCACCGCCGCAGCCTCTGGATCGACGCGGTCAAGGTAGGCGAGCACCGCGGCGATCGATGCCGTCATGTTGTAGAGGTCGAGGCCATAGAAGCCGACCTTGTCGTTGGGCAATTTTGTGGCGTTATGATTGCGCAGGAAGCTGACAAATGCATCGACGTCCTTGTTGCGCCACATCCAGGTCGGGAATCGGGCGAAAGGCGTTGAATTCATCGGCTGATGTGGGCTTTGTCGCACATAACGGTCAACCGCGGCGCCATCTGGCCAATCGGCCTCGACTGCAACGATCGTGAAACCATGTTTCTCAATCAGCCGACGCGTGATGGCGGCGCGGGCCTGGTAAAATTCCGAGGTGCCGTGAGAGGCCTCGCCAAGCAACACCACGCGTGCATCAGCAAACCGGTCGAAGGCAGCGGGGAAGGCAGGATCATCCAGCGAGGGCAACGGTTCAGCTGCGGCCCGCAGCAAGGCTGCCACCGACATCGGCGATATTGGCTGAACTCCTGCAGGCGTCGGCACGTGGCTTTGCACCGGCGGAGACAGATAATGCTGGAACCAGGCGCTTGCCATGTCGGTCACTGTCTCAAGTGCGCCAGGCTCCTCGAACAGATGGGTGGCGTTGGGGACGATCCTCAGCAGCTTGTCACATGTGAGGGCAGCCAGTGCCTTGCGGTTCAGTGCAAGAACCTGCTGGTCGTCGCCGCCGACAATGAACAGTGTCGGCGCTTCCACCCCGCCGAGCCGTGGGCTGGCCAGATCGGGGCGACCACCACGCGAGACCACCGCCGCCACGCGGCCCCGAAGCTCCGCTGCCGCCAGCATTGCTGCCCCGGCCCCGGTGCTCGCGCCAAACAGGCCAAGCGGCAGATCGGCGATGTCCGGCTCCGCCCCGATCCAGATCGCGGCCTCAAGCAAACGCTCCGCGAGCAATGGAATGTCGAAGACATTGCGGCGGTCCCTCGCCTCATCCACCGTCAGCAGATCCAGAAGAAGTGTCGCGAAGCCCTCGGCATTCAGCCGGTCGGCAACGGCAATGTTGCGCGGACTGAGCCGGCTCGACCCGCTGCCATGGGCGAAAAGGATGATGCCTCGTCGATCCGGCGGTAGGCTTAGATCGCCGACCAGACCGAGCGGGGGAACTGCGATCCGGCGCCTGGAGTGATCGGGCGCAGCGTCAGCGCCTTCGGCCCACCCTTGTCTCAGCAGCCCGATCGTCTCTTCATCGGTGAGCTGGTGGAAATCGCGATAGAATCCGCCTACTCCTTGAAAATTCCTGGCGGGATTCAGACACACGACAACGTCGGCGTGCTGACGCATTTCGGCCAGCGTTTCTTCCGGTGCGACGGGGATGGCGAGGATGGTCTTGGCCGCACCTTGGCTCTTAATCGCGATGAGCGCGGCTTTGGCTGTAGCCCCTGTGGCAAGTCCATCATCGACGATGATAGCGGTATGTCCGGTCGGCTCCAGTCGCGCGCGGTTACCAAGGTAGAGTGCGCGGCGGCGCTCGAGTTCGGTGAGTTCCCGCTGCCGCGCGCGCTCGAGATAGGCGTCATCGACACCGGTCGCCAGTCGCACGTCCTCGTTGATGACTGTCTGAGGGCTTTCGCCTTCGACAACCGCACCGAGCGCCACTTCGGGAGCACCCGGCGCGCCGATCTTGCGCACTAGAATGAGATCGAGCGGCGCACGAAGCGCGCGTGCGATTTCCAGCGCCACCGGCACGCCACCGCGCGGCAAGGCGTAAACGACCGGACGATCAGCGAGCGTGACCAATCTGGCCGCCAACTGACGGCCTGCATCGGACCTGTCGCTAAACTGGTAATGTGATTTGACCATAAAAACACTATGTCTAGTCAGTGATCTGCCACATTGATGCAGATCAAATCCTCGCTATGGCCGCATATAGAACGGCAACTAGATCACAGTTCATGGCCGCATTGGATCGGCTGTCGGAAGCTAAAAATGGGGACCGGTTATTTTCCCCGATCTATTTGCGACGAGGGGCTGGTTAGAGGGAGAACTCTACAATGATCGCGCGGAATTCGCGTGTTTTCTACTGCGCACTTACGACGGCAGCCATGCAACAATCTCGTGGTTCTGACCATTTCTGAAGAAATAAGGATATCCTTGATTCAGATCATATCATTCCAGCGATACCTGGTCTTAGTTTAATGCTTTCAAAAGGACGAAGACCATGATGAGCAAGACCATCGCTCCAGCAGAATGGCAAGCCTATTTCAAAAGCCTTGTAAAGACCCTCAGCGGTAAGCACGTTCGGGTTGAAGTGGTCGGGATTACCTTGGGCGATCAGGTCCTTACCTCGTCGTCACCACTGTTGGGAATGACCTACGAACCTAAGAAGAATACGCTTGAGATCTCCTTGGACGGCCTCGAACACATCATCAATCGCCCCAAGGCGATTTCCATCAGGGAAGATGATGGGACCTTGGTGGCGTTGGATATCGTCGATCAAGACGATCGGCATCAGATCGTGACGCTGCTGCCATCGCGGCAGCCGTAATGAGATCGGTGACAGCGAAGCGGATTAAGAGGCGCAACGGATAAATCGGATTTGGCTGCGCGCTTCAATGCACGATTGATCGGGTTTGTTCGGCGGATTTCCATATGCCAATCGTGGCTAAAGAAGAGATTTCCGAGAGAACACGACAATACGACGATCCCCGTGAAATAGGGACGTATGTCGTGCCCGCGGCCGCCAAACTCGGCGTGACGATCGTGCGGTACTCGCCGCTTGGCTGCGGCATGCTCACGGGCCAGGCATCTGCCAGCGGGTCTATCCGGTGGCGATGTCCGCCAGCATTGCCCCCTTCTCTCCAGACAACCGCATAGCCAACATGCGTCTCGTCGCCAAAATCGAGGAGATCGCGTCAGCCAAAGGCATCACGCCAGCTCAGCTTGTCCTCGCGTGGCTTTGCGCTCGGTTAAGGACGTTGAACGCAAAGGCGGTTCCGGTTCCCGAAACACGCAAACGCCCCCTTCTGGAGGAGAACGTTGCTGCGGTCTCCATCACTCTAACAGAGCAGGAGATGACAACACTTGAACCGCTCGCTGCAGCCGTGCGGGGTGTTGCGGTCTGATGCCAGATCGATGCGCGGTCCTTACTGCGCATCGAGGCCCTCGGAAACGGCCGCGACGTGCCCTTCAAACCTTGGCTTTGGGCGGCCAACTTCCGCATGTCGAGTTGCATTTCACAACGGCGGACGGTCGACAATCGGCCCCAGTCGGCCAACGCGCCGGCTATTGCCATTGTCAAGCCACGGAAAATGCGGCTTTCGCCGTAATCAATACGGAAACGACGAGCAGCAGCCAAAGAACAATTCGCCGGTACGAAGCTTCGCTGGTGTGAGAAAACC
Source organism: Rhizobium sp. SG570 (assembly GCF_012275345.1). NCBI lineage: Bacteria > Pseudomonadati > Pseudomonadota > Alphaproteobacteria > Hyphomicrobiales > Rhizobiaceae > Rhizobium > Rhizobium sp. SG570. Next base: position 163,335 of record NZ_JAAZQI010000007.1, read on the forward strand.
CTTTCGCCCCCAGCCAGATGCAGATCGCGTAGATTGGAACAAGCAAAAGCGACAGATGGAGTCGGGGTGCCGTAACCATCCCATAACCGATGTAGGTCGCACCCAGGATCAGACTCTCGCCGGTCAAGAACACAATCGCGTCAGCACGTGTCGTTCGTGCGTCCATATTCCGCCCAAGCAGATAGATCATCGCGGGTGGCCCGAAGATTCCGCACACGCCTCCCGCGAAACCGGACACTGCGCCGGCTCCCACACTCCGGGCCGGCCCGGCACCAAGACGGAACGCCTTGCTGAACAGCATGTTTGACGTAGCCAACAATAGGAACAAGCCCACGATCAGTTGGGCAAGGGACTGCTCGACGACAAGGAGAACCATCACACCCAATGGGGTCAGCGCAATCGCGCCGATGGCCATCCAGAAAATTGTGCGCCTATCGCACTGTGGAATCGCCTTCCAAACAAGAGGAAGGGAGGGCAGCAGATCGATGAGGAACAATGTAACGACAGCGGTTTGAGCGTCATACGCTAGCGCAACAAGGGGAACGTAAATCATCGCCGTCCCGAACGCGGCAAATCCTCGCGAAAATCCTGCCGCCGCTGCTGCCATCAGCGCACAAATCAACATCGCCATTCAGGCCCTCGAAATAATCTGAACATGCTGAAGGATGCCGAAAGCGGCCGGCGATGAGAAGTGGAGAAGTTATGCTACCATTGGCACTATCAGGCTGGAGCGGAATGTTATGGTGGATAGGGAGGTACGGGCAGAGCTGGCGGTGTTCTTAAAATCGAGGCGCAACAGGTTGTCCCCGACAGATTTTGGCCTGCCCAGCGGCTCCGGGCGTCGAGCACCAGGCCTGCGGCGCGAAGAGGTCGCAGCGCTTTCGGGGATCGGTCTCACCTGGTACACTTGTCTTGAGCAAGGCAAGGACATCCAGGTCTCAGCTGCATTTCTCGACAATTTGGCGCGCGGTCTACGTTTCAGCGTAGCTGAACGAGAGCATTTGTTCGCCCTGGCAGAGCATCGGCGACCACCACCGTCCGGCTTGCTTGTGCCAACGCAGCAGGATTACGGCTTACAAGCCCTTCTCGACGGCATCAGCAATCCAGCCTACGCTCGAAACAGCCGCTTCGACGTGTCCACCTGGAATACCGCCAACACGGAGATGTTCGGCGATTTCGCTTCTATTCCTCCAGCCGAGCGCAATGTCATTCGGCTGATGTTTCTCCGTAGCTATCATCGTCGCTCAATGCCGGACTGGCAGGCGGACGCCCGTGCATTGCTCGCAAGGTTCCGCGTCAACCTCGGCCTTGCTCCGGACAAGGCACCTTTTTTCTCTCTTGTGAATGAGTTGACCGATCTCTGCCCCGAGTTCCGCCGCCTGTGGGCAGATTATGAGGTGAGCAGTCCTGGCGAAGGAGCCACGCATTTCCATTCACGTCGCCATGGCGACCAACATTTTCACCATCACCTCCTGATGCCGGAAGCGTGGCCAGACCTGCGGATCGTAATTTTCATTCGAGGCCAGGCATCGTCTTGCCCGTCAACTTCAGTGCGTCCCGGGCCAAGCTGAAATCGATCTGCAATTCTCGGCGCAAAGCTCGCTCTCAGAAGTCGCCCCGGGATATTCGGTTACAGAGTTCCGGTCGCCTTAGGTGGGATTCCGCCCCCTACCGCAAACGCCCCCTAGATGCCGGCCACGAACTCATGCTCGAGCGGCCTGCCTCCGTAAACGAGGCTCTCTTTGGTTGGTTTAATAATTTGCCACCTTAGCGGCGAGAGATCCCATTCGCACGGAATCCGACTTGCCGATCGGCATCCAAGCAGGTCCCCGCCGATCGACGTCGAATCACGCATCGGAACGAGCGCATTCCCTGTCGAATTTTTGATTCGCCGTCGCATCGATCCACTCAATCTCACCGACGCCGGCTGTAACTATACCGATGTCCAAGCCATTCCGTCCCGTTTCCGTCCGCCAAGGTGAAGTATTGATCCTTGACGTCGGTGTCGGGTCCATCGAAACGCGTCACCTGCCGCATTCGCATCAGCGTGCCCGCGCTTCCGCCGTCGTTCCAGGCCGCGATCGGATAGAAAAACAGCTCCACTGATTTCCCGTCTCCGGCAACGTTACTCCACGCCGGCATCAGGCCGACGGGATCGCGTGTGTCGAAAGAGACATATTGCCATCGGGCCTCGACGCGATCGAACGTCAGCAGATCGGTCCGCCTGACCTCGTGCCTTGCGACGTCCTTTTCCAGCCGGATGATCTCCTGAAGAACAGAACCCATCATGAAGCGCTCGGCCACCAGTCCCGTCGATGTCTCGGGTCCCGCGCCCGGCGATCGCCATATGGTTTCGGCCAGATCCCAAAGTCCTATTCGAGTTGCAAGCAGCTGCCCTTCGACGCCGAGTTCATTCAGTTCTGTTCTATCCGCCGCTTTGGCGGTCGTGGCAGTGACGAGTCCACCCGCCATTGCCGCGGCGAGGAATGCCGTAGTTTTCATGAAGTTTCGACGATACATGAAAGCACCTCGTTTCTAGTGTGTTTGGTTAAAGCGAGAGACCGATAACGATCTTGCCGAAGGCACCACGATTGAGATGCTCGAGGGCTTGCGGGAGGTTCGATAAGCCGTAGCGAGCGTCGATGATCGGTCGACCATCCCTCCACTCTGGAAAGAATGTGGAGATGACGCGATTTCCGACAGCGAACTGTGCAATGGACCTCCCCGCGCCCACGACCGCGTCGGACATGTCGGAAGCCAGCGTCACAGGCCAGTTGAACTCGCCCATATTGCCTGCGATGACCTCCTGATCGCGGTAATTGAGTGCGACTGCGTTGACCTTGATGAGCACCTCATTATCTCCAAACGCGGGAATAGGCGCGTCTTTGAGCTTTAGGTTCTCCGGGCCGAAAGCCGACAATTCCCTACGCCGCATGAGTTTTTTGCATTGCTTCAGTCCTTTTCACATCGGTGAAAGGACGTTATCACTCCCCTTTGCGCAACGGTTGAGCCGTTTTCGCTCGACTATGTTGCGCGCTGCGCTACAATATCGTCATGACGATCTCAATGGGTGATATTCCCGTCTTCGTATGCGCTGTCGAGAGTGCAGGCTTTTCGGAAGCCGGCCGCCGACTGAACCTCTCACGGTCATCGGTCGGACGGGCTGTCGCTCGCCTAGAAGCGGACCTGAAGGTCAGGCTGTTCGACCGGACCACCCGCCACCAAAATGTCACTGCGGACGGGCAGATGTTTTATGAGCATTGTCAGAGAGCAATCACGGAACTGCGTTCCGTCGAGGCGGCATTTGATTCTGGTCTGAAGGTGCCACGAGGAAAGCTCAGAGTATCCATGCCGGTCTTGTTCGGACGAATGTGCGTCGCCCCCGTTCTCAGGGACCTCGCGAAAGAAAATCCCGAACTCGAACTGGAATTGAACTTCAGCGATCGGAAGGTTGACCTTCTGGAAGATGGATTCGACCTCGCGATCCGCAACGGCTCGCCGGGCAACGGCGCGGGAATACGAATCCGTCGCATAGGCCAAGAGGAAACGATGCTGTACGCCTCTCCGGCGTATATCGAAGCTCGAGGCGAGCCGGGGACAGTGTCGGAGCTCGCTTTTCACGACGCCGTCACCTACGGCCGCAGCGGAAGGGTGCAGTCCTGGACGCTCGAGCAGGAAGGAACCGTCCTCGAATTCAATCCGAGGTCCCGGTTCCGATTCGACGACATCGACGCCATCGCGGACGCCGTGGCGGATGGTCTCGGACTGGCCTGGTTGCCCTATTGGCTTGTTCAGAAACGTGTCGAGTCCGGAGAACTCGTAAGAGTAATGCCCCAGATGTCTTCTCACGTGTCGGAAGTGTGGGCCGTCTGGCCCGAGGGACCTCATCTGCCCACCCGCGTGCGGTCCGCTATCGACGCACTTGCAGGGGCATTGCCCAAGGTCGCGTCACCTCTTTGAGTTCTGACGCCATCTAGCGTGTTGTTGAAACGCCTGAGTCTGCGAGGCTTCGAAAACTCTCGGTGGGTCAGCTCATCGGCGGTCGGTCTCGATGCAGGTTCGTATCCAACACACGATAGACCTTATAAGTGGTCAAAGTCGCACTGCATCTTGATTGGCCTATTCAACGCGAAACCTGGCGTGGTTGACCCATCGTAGGCCGACCGCTCCACGTTGGAGACTCCACTTTTCCATCCCGTCATCAGAGCTTCTTGCTCTGAAGCCAGCTGCGGATGACCTGGATGAGTTCCGCCTTGCATTCAAGCGGGAGCCAATGTCCGGCGGGCAGGCTCGTCACGGTAAGGTCTGTGCAGGCCGCGCGCATCGGGTCGCCTTGGCGATTTCCAGCGATGGTGCAGATTTGATCAAAATCGCCGTTAACGAAAAGGATCGGCTGCGAGAGGCGCCCGCCATTGGCCGCTTCGCGGGCGTAGGCGATGTTGGCGTCATCGTTTGTATACAGCGCGCAGGGGCCGCGGAAGCCATGAGCCTTGAACGACTGTACCAGCACCTCGAAGTCCGCTGGGAGCCACAGCGCGGGATTTGGTTTAGTCGGCGGGGCACGATGTGCAGCGCCAAAGCGTCCTCCGTCGCGCGTTACGATCGCCATCGGCGAAACCTTTCCAACGACGTCAGGACTGCCGGGTTGATAGGCCGAGGCAAGATATGCTGCATGGTCTGCTTCAAGATCAGCGACTGCCCCATCAAAGTTCGTCATGTAGTAGCGGACGTAGTCCCACTGGCCATCCGGATACTGGTCAGCCGGATAGATCGTTCGATCAACCAGCGACACGAGCGTAGGCAGGCTGTTCGCCTCAGGAAAATACGCCCACGACGCCAGCACAACGCCACGGCTGCGCTCAGGCTCATGCGAGGCCAATGCCCCAGCCACGATACTGCCCCAGTCGTGGCCAACCCAGATCGCAGGTTTGCCGCCAAGGTGGTCGTGAAGCTCCGTCATATCCGCCACGATTTCCTGTATGGAGTAAGCGTCTTTGGCTGCCGGGGCAGAAGAGCCGCCGAAGCCGCGCAGATCGGGAGCGACGCAGCGCCAGCCGCCGCCGGCGAACGCCTCCATCTGGGCCCGCCATATCAAACTGATGCTCGGGAACCCATGCAGGAAGAACATCAACGGTCCGTCGGCCGGTCCGCACTCGAGGTAGTGAGTTGTGTGACGCGGCGTATTGAAAATGCGCGACACCAGCGTTGGCGCGGAGCTAGGCGCACCCCATGCTGCGCTGGAGATCGCGTCCGCGGACATTCGCAGGAGAATGGAACGTCGGTCCGGCATTGGCCCGACAGCAACATTGATCGATTGAAGTACGGCTGTCATCGTCAAACTCCGGTTGGTCCAATGGTCCTTTAGTGTGTGACCCGGAGCCGAAGATCGACCCCCGCTGGAATCCGCGACAACGATCTGAAAACGTTGAAGATATTGAAAAAGTAGCGGGGGTCAAGACTTACGCCGGTCGTGGCCGACGCTACATCAATTTACGAATGAAAATCAATAAGTTGCGCCCTGCCGGAAAGGAGGCAAACTTCTCCTTCCGCCGCGCTCATATTTCTAATCGAATGTAGCCGCCCACTTGATCCCTTCGCCAGCGATGCCATTAGAAGCAGGTCCATAAAGCGGCAGGATTTTCGGCCGAATGCTGTTCAGACGCCAGCCCCACGGAATCTGGCTCGGGTGCAATTGTCATGTTTGGTCCTTAAATCATCTTCGGTTGTTGGTTTTGCCGTATGCGAAGGCGAACGGCCGCCGCGTTGATTCTCGACTTCGTCGCCAAGCCCATCTGTCAGGATCGCGCTTGCGACGATGTGAACCAGATGTCCTGCCCGTGGCGCGAATGAAGGCAGGTCGACGAGCCATCCAAGCGCTGACGTCAGCGCCGAACAGATCCTCACCTGTCATGTCAATGCGCGCCATCCCCTCGGCCTGAGCTTGGAGCAACAGTCGCGCGCGCTGCGAGCATCGCCGCGCATGAAGCATAAAGCGCGGAGTCGGGGTCCGTGTGGGCAAGCCGCCATCAGCGCAACGACGCCCCTGTGGCTTTGAGCTATTGCGATCCATTCGCGAAAGCAGGTCAGGAGCGCTTCGGCAGACGGAGCCGACGCTTCAAGTTCATGTGCTCTGTGTGTCAGTGTCCAGGTTGGTCCGCAGCAGCACTTCGAAGAGCGCTCTCGCGTCGGGAAATGGCGGAGCAGTGTAGCCAACCCAAAGTCGGCCCGGCGGGCAATATCGCGCATCGATACATCGGTCCCGTGCTCGGCAACGACGTCACGCGCGACTGCGAGGAGGTGGCTGTAAATTTTTTTTCGGCTCTCATCAAGCGCCTTGATAAATGGATCGATGGTCCGTATATTTGGATCAGTGATCCGAATATAAATGGATCAGCGGTCCAGTAGACATAATGCTTGCGCGTGAATGGCAACAGACACCCCGCCCGACGCGTAACGAGATGTCATTAGGAAAACCGGCAAGGAACACGAACATGAGCACTGTCAGTATAATCGGCTCAGGCGGCATGGCTGCGGCAATCGCGAGCCTTGCCGTCAAAGCCGGACACACGGTCGAATTGATGGCTCGCGACACCGCCAAAGCGCGGACGTTGGCCGATGCGCTCGGCGCCGGTGCAACGACAGGAACGTTCGCCGCCACCCCGGCCGGGGACATCGTCATCCTCGCCGTTCCATACACGGCAGTTCTGGACATCGTGAAGCACTATGGCGAGAAGCTCTCTGACAAAATCCTCATCGACATCACCAACCCCATCAAATCCGATTTCTCGGGCTTCTTGACCCCTGACGATAGCTTTGGCGCGCAAGAGATCGCCAAGGCTGCGCCTGCCGATACGGAAATCGTAAAGGCGTTCAACACCCTGAATGCCCAGGTCCTCGCCGCTGGCCCAGTCGAGGGCCACCCGGTGGACGTGTTCATTGCTGGAGACGGCGCGCAGGCGAAGGCCCGCGTCTCGGTCTTCGTCGAGAGCCTCGGACTGCGCTCGATGGATGCCGGGCCGCTATCCATGGCGCGGGCGCTGGAACACGCCTGCATGCTTGTGCTCGGGCTCGTTACCCATGCCGTCAAACACACCAACTTCTCGATCGGCGTCAAACTCCTCGACTGAGCGCCCTAATATCCCATTTTTCGCAAGGAGCATTGCCATGCACGTCTTCGTCACCGGCCCCTCCGGCCACGCCGGCTCGTACGTCATCCCGGAACTTATCGCGGCCGGCCACGAGGTCACCGGTCTGGCGCGATCGGACGAGTCGGCCGCCGCGGTGTCCGCGCTCGGCGCCAAGGTGCGTCGTGGCGACCTCGCCGATCTCGATGTGCTGAAGGTGGCAGCTGCGGAGTCCGATGGCGTCATCCACCTCGGCTACAGGGCCGACCTCCTCCGGTCCGGAGGGCTAACCGCCCTGCGCGATTCTGAGCTCGCGATCGTGCTGGCATTGGGCGATGCGCTGGCCGGCACGAATAAGCCGCTGATCGTGGCGGGCAGCATCGGCGCGCCCTCGAACGCAGGCCGTGCTGGCCGCATCGGTGCGTCGATCAGCCTCGGCCGACCTGCGACGGAGGATGACCCTGCTTTGCCGAGCGGCCCCTTGGACGAAGGCACTCTGGTGTCTCGCAATATCGTGGAAACCACCGTGCTAAGCTTTGCCGAGAAGGGGGTGCGGTCTTCGGTCGTCCGGATTTCTCTCATCGTGCACAGCCCAACCGATCGTGCGGGCTTTCTCGTCGGGCTGACGGGGCTCGCGAAGCAGAAAGGCTTCGTCGCCTATCCTGGAGCCGGCGCGAACCGATGGCCTGCCGTACATGCACGCGATCTGGCATCCTTGTTCCGTCTTGCACTCGAAAAGGGCGCTGCGGGAAAGACCTGGCACGCGGTGGGCAACGAGGGCGTCCCGTTCCGGGAGATCGCCGAGGCCGTCGCCAAGCGCATCGGTCTGCCCGCCAAGAGCGTTCCCGCCGATGAGATGATGGTGCCGGGATATTTCGGCGGCCTGTCGGCGGTGGTCACCGGTGACTTCGTGGCATCGAGCGCCATCACGCGACGGGCGCTCGGCTGGGCGCCTCTCCAGCCCGGTCTGATCGAGGACATGGACAACGGCCATTACTTCCCTGCCGCTTGAGTTGATCTGAGCCTCTCCTCATCAGGCACACCAACTTCGCAATCGGCATCAGCCTTCTCGGCTGAGTGCACTCGCACCAACGCCCTCACCTCAAATCGCTCACAAGGAGCAGTTACATGCACGTATTTGTTACTGGCGGCACCGGCCATTCCGGTCCGTACATCATTTCCGATCTCATCGCCGCCGGCCACGCGGTCACCGCCTTGGCACGCTCTGACGCGGCCGCAGCGGCAGTGTCCGCGCTCGGCGCCAAGGTGCGTCGCGGCAGCCTCGAGGATATCGACGGTCTCATGGAGGCGGCCGCGGCCTCGGACGGCGTCATCCATGTCGCGCACCGGCAAGAACTCATTCCAACAGGTGGGATCAACGCTGTAGCCGCCGCCGAACTCCAGATCATGCTCGCCTATGGCGAGGCACTGGCGGGAAGCGGAAAGCCGCTGATCGCGTCGGGAAGTATTGGCTCACCTGGGTGGGAAGGCTTGGGCCGACCAGCCACCGAGAAGGATCCGCCCCTTCCTGGCGGCGATCCCTACAAGGGCACCCTGCGGGTTCGTAACATCGTGGAAACCACGGTGATTGGCCTCGCCGAGAAGGGCGTGCGGTCTTCAATCGTGCGGATTCCTGAAATCATGCACAGTTCGACCGACAAGGCCGGCTTCCTTCCGCTGCTGATCGGGCTGGCGAAGGAAAAGGGTGTCGTCGGTTATCCCGGAGACGGTACGAACCGGTGGGGGGCCGTGCATGCCCGCGACCTTGCCGCCGTATTTCGCTTGGCGCTGGAGAAGGGGCCTGCCGGATGCAACTGGCACGCGGTTGCCGACGAGGCCGTTCCCTACCGCCAGATCGCCGAGGCCATTGGCGAGCGTTTGAAGCTGCCGGCTGTGCCAATTCCTGCAGACGTGCTGATGCTGCCGGGATATTTTGGGTTCCTTGCGAATCTGGTCACGCTCGACACCCCGACCTCGAACGCCATCACCCGCCAGACCCTTGGCTGGGAACCAACTCAGCCCGGCCTGTTCGCCGACTTGGACAACGGCCATTACTTCCCCGCCGACCGATGAGGGACGACAGGCCGGCTAGTCATACCGCGCCTGGAGGACAGCAACGCCGTGATGGTGTGATCCGTCCAGGGAAGACGAGCAATACCCCCGATTCAAAAGGAGACTGCACATGAGCACTATCAGCATCATCGGCTCAGGAAAAATGGCGGCGGCAATCGCCGGCCGCACCGCAAAGGCTGGACACACCGTCGAGGTGATCAGCCGTACCGTGGCCAACGCGCAGGCGCTTGCCGACCAACTTGGAGCCGGAGCCACCACAGGAACTTACGGCGCAGCACCTGCGGGCGACATCGTCATCCTCGCCGTGCCGTATGCCGGTGCGGCGGCGGCGGTGGCCGACTTCGGGTCAACGCTGGACGGCAAGGTGATCATCGACATCGCCAACCCCGTCGCACCCGACCTCTCGGGCCTCGTAACGCCCCATGGCAGTTCAGGCGCACAGGAGACCGCCAAGGGCCTTCCCGCAGGCGCGCATGTCGTGAAGGCCTTCAACACGATCTTCGGTCACGTCCTTGCGAAGGGTGGACGCCTCGACGCGTTCATCGCAGCCGACGATGCGGAGGCGAAGAAGCGCGTCTCGGCCTTCCTCGAGAGCCTCGGGCTGCGTCCGTTCGATGTCGGCGGCCTGCACATGGCCCAGACGCTTGAGGCGCTTGGGCTGATGATGATTGGCCTCGCCAAAAACGGCGCCGGCACCTGGGACTTCGCCATGACCGTCGATATCGGCTGAATCACCGACACCACGTCCTCACGAGCCCGCGATCTCTCCGATGCGTTGGACGAGGTCGCGGCCGGTGATGCCATCGGGGAAGTCCGGATAGTTCCTCGTTAGCGGGATCGATGCGGTCCGCCCCGCGCCTCGGTCGACCACCTGAACGGTCAGGCGGAACCGCGCCAGGTAGAGCGCGGCCGTCAATCCCCGCGGAACCGCCGCCGACGCAAGGCAGTCGATCCGCTGGTTGTGCTGCAAGTGGCCTCGCTCTATCGCGAAGCCCAGGGTCTGAGGCTCACGGCCATTTCGGAGGCCCGCGCCAGTGCTTGTATGTCGATATATTCCCGGATCTTCGTCACTTTGCCATCTCGAACGGTAGTGGCGAAGACCCAATCGTCCTTGTAAGGTTTGTTCGTCGCGTCGATTTTTCCCTTAGCGACGCCTACCACCACTACCCGATACCCCTGCGCTACGAATTCGGGGGCTTCGGGTACGTCATTTCCACCTCTTCGACCGCCCTTTTAAGCACTGCTGCCAATTCCCCACGCCCGCGGTGGGTGTCTGCCAGCGGCCAGTCCCCGCCCGGAATGATCCATTCAATATCGTCTGCAACCAAGACCAGCAGATCGTGCCCGATCTAGTCGGACACGTTGGGTCCCACGAGGCGGGATCATATCGACATCGGCGATCCCGCTCATCAATCGAACTTGACCAAGTCCTTGAAGATCAGCTGCCCCCAGCTCTTTCCGCGCGCCTGCACGAGCAGACCACCTTCCGAAAGCCCGCCAAGTTTGATCGGCGCGAAACCGAGATTTTCCGCGAGCGCACCAATCTCGTCTGCGGCAGCGTCATCGTCGCTCGCGAGAAACACGACTCTCCTGCCACCATGCACGGCTGGATCTTGGGCAAGGGAGGCAGCACCCAAATGGTTGAAGCCCTTGACCAGTCTCGCGCCAGTGAAGGCGTGCGCGACGAACTTGGACGAAGGTTGTCCCCCCAGTTCCTCAGGGGGCACGCCGTAGGCGTTGGTCACATCGATGATCGTCTTCCCCTTCCATGTGGGAAGCGCCTTCGCGACATCCGGAAGCGACTCGAAACGGACAGCCAAGAAAAGGATATCCGCCTTGACGGCCTCGGCGAGTGTCTTGGGAATGATTGTGGGTCCGATCGCTGCCGCGGCAGAGGCAAAGCTCTCCGGGTCGCGCGTGGTTGCGACCGATACTTCGATGCCCTTGCGGGCAAACGCCTTGGCCAGGGCCTGGCCGATATTGCCGAAGCCGATAATTGCGTAGCTCATATCTATTCTCCTTGGATTTATCACGTCCCACGGCGCTCAGTACGATTAATAGAGCGCCGAAGGTCGTGGCATGGTGCGTCAGAGCTGTGCCAGGCCGCCGTCGACGGCGACTTCGCTGGCGGTCATGAAGCTGCTGTCCGGCGACGCGAGAAAGGCGGCCACGGCCCCGATCTCTGCCGGATCGCCCATGCGCTGGAGCGGAGTCATCGCGCCGTAGGCCTTCTGACCCTCCTCGCCCAGCGCCTCCTTCGCGAGTTCGGTCGCCGTCGCCCCGGGCGACAGCACGTTTATCCGGATGCCGGTGCCCTTCAGGTCCTCGGCCCAGGTCCGCGCGAGGTTGCGCACCGCCGCCTTGCTTGCGCTGTAGGCAGTGAATCCCGGAGCGCCCGTGGTGCCGGCGCTCGATCCGGTCAGGATGATCGAACCACCCTTGCCCATCAGCGGCAGCGCCTTCTGGACCGTGAAGATCGTACCCTTCACATTGGTGTCGAAAGTTTCGTCGATGTGCTTGGCGGTGATCTTACCGAGCGGAAGCGGGCTTCCCGCACCGGCATTGGCGAAGACGATGTCGAGCGTTCCGCGCTCTGCCTTCACCGCCGCGTAGAGGCGATCAAGGTCAGCCTCATCCGAAACCGAGCCCTTCACCGCGCGGGCATTGGGTCCGAGCTCGGCCACCGCGGCGTCGAGCGCTTCCTGCCGGCGGCCGTAGATGAAGACGAAGGCGCCCTCCTCGATGAAGCGTTTTGCGGCAGCGCGGCCGATACCGGTAGCACCACCGGTGATCACGGCGGTCTTTCCATTCAGTCTAGTCATGTCCTGCATCCTTCGTTGGATTTTGTGCGGAATAAAGAAACGTTTAGGGTCAGCGCTCCGACCTGCTTTGTTTGCTCCATTGAGGTAGGAGACCGCGCTCCGCGCTATCAGTGTGGAAAATTGCACAAGCGTGGTGCATAATCACACCGCCCGCATCGCGAGGAATTGTGCTAAAGCACCGCTTCAAGACATCAGCATCGCGATTTGGCCAGGAACACAATGACGATCGACTGGGATGATGTTCGATATTTTCTCGCCGTGGCCCGACATGGTTCCGTCCGCGCGGCTGCGGCCCAGCTTGAAGTCAATCACACGACGGTCCTGAGGCGCATCGCGCAGCTAGAGGCCCAGCTCCATTCGCAGTTGTTCGAAAAGTTGCCCGCAGGCTATCGCCTCACCGAAGCTGGCGAACAGGTCCAGGAACTGGCAGAACAGATGGAGGCTTCGTCTAATTTGCTGGTGAGCCGCGTGTCCGGCCGTGATCAGGCCGTGCGTGGTCCCCTGCGAGTCACAATGGCGCCCACCCTGGCGACCCACCTGTTGATGCCTGACTTTGCCGCCTTTACACGACAGCACCCAGAGATCGAAATGGAGATCCACTCTTCTTTAGAAAATGCCAACCTGACAAATCGCGAAGCCGACGTGGCCTTGAGAGTCGTTTTTGATCGCAACTCTTTGCCGCAAAACCTTCACGGCGTGAAAGGTCCCGACCTTTCCGTGGGTGTCTATATGTCTCGCGACCTTCTTGCGGCTTGGAAAGACGGCAAGTCTGGCAACATCAGATGGATATCGAAAAACATAGAGGGCGTGCCGGAGTGGGCCCAGGGCGATGTCGTCGAAATTACCGGAGCCCCGTTCCGGGTCCCGGAAGATGCAGCCCATCTCGAGGCGATGCGGCTGGGCCTGGGGATATCGGCGCTTCCAAGCTTCGTCGGAGATGCTGAGCCGTTGCTGGTCAGAGTTCCCGGCACACGTCTCGGCCCCCATGGAACGCTGTGGGTGCTGACACAGGGCGAAACGCGAAAGACCAAGCGTGTCCGCCTGTTCACGGAGTTCATATCAGAGAGACTGCGTGCTCACGCAGGCGTTCTTGCAGGCGACACGTCTCGCCAGGATCAATCGTCCAAACTCGATAGCCACCGACGAACCGCGATCAGTCTGCAGAATGCGTGAGGTCGAAGATTAATCTGCCGGCTAAACTGCTTCGAGTAACACCCATGTCGGTAGGTCAGAGAAGCTAAGGCCCGGAGCTCCTGGCCCGGCAAACTGGCGAAGGTGGATAACATCCATTTGTGATCATGCGGCATGACACGCAGGAGAACGTCCTGATCCCTAAGCTACAAGGTTGATGGACGATCGGGGAACAGTGGTACACTGACGCGGAAATGAACGTTCGACCCGGCTTCCTCGTATCAGCGCGCAGTTCCTGGGGTTTACCGACGCGAGCGCTTCTAAATTGCGATCGGCCCAAACGGCATTGGCGGTAGTGACGAAGAGCCAAGAAACCGAACAGGTTTTCTAAGGTTCCCAGAAACGCGCGGTTTGACGGAGTGTCACATGGATGTTCGAACAGAAGCCAATGCTTCGACCAGTATTTCGGCTACGGATCATGGGGTTCCTCGCCCCATCGCAGACCATGGAATAATTGGCGATCTCGCAACTCTGGCGCTCGTGGCCAAGGACGGTGCAATTGATTTCATGTGTTGGCCGAACTTCGACAGCCCGACAATCTTCGCAGCGCTTCTCGACCCAGAGCACGGCGGCGTCTTTGAACTGGCTCCCGACATCCCCGACGCACGGGTCGTGCAGCAATATCTCCCAGACACGAATGTGCTGCTCACACGCTGGATGGGCGAGCACGCAAGCGCTGAGCTGACTGACTTCATGGCCGTCAAAGATGGCAGCGCGGATGCGCCGACAACGGTTGCTAGGAGGCTGAAGGTCACTCGTGGCGAGGTGAGCTTCATCATGCGCTGCGCCCCGCGCTTTGACTACGCGCGGGAAACCGTGATCGCTCATGTTATAGGCAACGAGGCCGTGTGGCGGCCCGTCAAGGTAGATGGTATCCGCCTGACATCCAACATGCCTCTTACAAGCGACAGCGACAGCGACGGCGTTGGTGCCAGCGCTCGCCTGACAGCCGGCGAAACTGCTGATTTTCTACTCGCGGGTATCGACGATGACCCAATTAAGCTCCCCGAAATTCAGGACCTTGAGAAAGCGACAATTGAATATTGGCAAGATTGGGCGGCGCAATCATCTTACCGAGGCCGTTGGCGCGAAATGGTCACGCGGTCGGCCTTGACGCTCAAGCTCATGACTTCCCGTCGGCATGGATCCATTGTTGCGGCAGGAACTTTCGGCCTGCCGGAAACACCCGGCGGCACGCGCAACTGGGACTATCGCGCGACCTGGATTCGGGACGCGTCCTTTACTGTCTACGCCCTCATGCGCCTTGGCTACCAGCAGGAGGCCCAGGCGTTCACAACCTGGATCGGCAAGCGCGCGACGAAGTGCCAAGCGAATGGAAAGCTGGACATCATGTATGCGGTCGACGGAGGAAAGGTGCCCGACGAAATTGCCCTTGAACATCTCCGCGGCTACGGCGGTGCTCGTCCGGTCCGCATCGGTAACGATGCGGTGGGACAGGTCCAGCTTGATATCTACGGCGAGCTCATGGACGCGGTCTATCTCAGCAACAAATATGGCCATGCGATTTCTCACGACGCCTGGAATGGCGTGCGTGACGTCATCAACTACGTCTGTGATCATTGGGAAGAACCCGATGCGGGAATATGGGAGATGCGCCGCGAGCCTCAGCATTTCCTGCACTCGCGCTTGATGTGCTGGGTCGCGGTCGACAGGGCAATCAGGCTTGCGAGCAAACGATCACTCGCCGCCCCGTTCAATCGATGGATCGATGTCCGAGACCTGATCTATGAGGACATCTGGGCAAATTTCTGGAATGAGCAGAAAGGACATTTCGTACAGACTAGGGGCGGGCAAAGCCTTGACGCTTCCTTGCTGTTGATGCCGCTGGTGAGATTCGTGAGCGCCACCGACCCCCGATGGCTTTCCACTCTCGACGCAATCGGCGTGGCTCTGGTCGATGACGGTCTTGTTTATCGCTACAGGAGCGACGATGGATTACACGGACGGGAAGGCGCATTCTCCGCCTGTTCTTTCTGGTACGCGGAGTGTCTCGCGCGCGCCGGCGATGTTGCGAAAGCCCGACGCGTTTTCGAGGCGGTTCTCAACTATGCCAATCATCTCGGCCTCTACGCCGAGGAGTTCGATGCTCGCTCACATCTGTCAGGTAATTTCCCACAGGCCTTCACACATTTGGCGTTGATAAGTGCTGCTTATTATCTCGATCGTGAGCTGAACGGAAAAATGGCTCAGGAATGGCGACCTTGAACTTTTGACAGCCTGCCAACCGCTGGAGCGCAACCTTGCCATCAGCAATTTTTAGCGGCTGAAAAGCGTGCAGAAGCGCAGTCATGGGTCCGCCAACTATGTGTGATCGAAAGATGGCCGGGCCTGATGTTTCGAGGGCTCTGTTTCCGAAATCTTGCTGCTGCTCGATTGAGCGCCTCGACAGAAGCCATCGCCTTGCCCGCTTCGAATCCCGAAGGTCAGGCCGCGTGACGGCGGAGACCGCAGGGCCTCGCCAACCAATCGGAATGTTTGCAACAGAGCCGGCGGGACCAATATTATTTAATATTAATTGCATTTTGCAAGCAAATGATTGACATTATATGCCATGCTTGACGCACCGCGTTGAGGCCAAGCTATTACCTGGATCGCACTTGGGCCACGAAGGATGTGTGATGACCGCAACCCTCTTTCTCGCAACCGTGCTTTTCTGGGGTTCGGGCGCCATTGTGACATCCCTGCAGGCAAGTGCGTCCGCTCCCGAGTTGTCGGTGGCGATCCGGATGTTTCTTGTTGGGTTAGGCATGCTTGGGTTTTCGATCGCCACCCGCAAACCGATCACAATAGCCCGCAGCGACCGCCTTTGGGTGATGATGCAAGGCATATTATTTTTCGGACTTGCTTTTATCGCCTTCTACAAGGCGACCAAGGGTATCCCGAGTGGGATCGCAGCGCTGGTACTGTCGAGTTCTTCGCTGTTTGCGGCCATTGCCAGCCGTTTGCTGTTGAATCTGCGGATAAGCCGACGCACGACAATTGGCATAGTTTTTGGTCTGCTGGGTCTTGGCATTGTTGCCGCCCCACAGATCTTCGCACTGCATCTCAACCCGCAAACCGTAACGGGCTTCGTCTGGGCCGGCATTGCGGCGATGGCGACAGGTGCTGGGACGGCGATTGCTGCGCGTAACCAGCGGCGCGGCCTGCCGATCCCGGTGCTCATGGGTTGGGGCGCATTGTGTGGATCCGGCTTCGGGTTCGTCTGGGCTGTGGTTGTCGGCACGTCTCTAACAATACCGGTAACCGTCGGTTATCTGGCACAGCTTGCCTATCTGGCAATTGTCGCCTCTTGTGTCACGTTTCTCATGTATTTTACACTCATTGAGAAGGTCGGTCCTGCACGAGCGGCCTATGCGCTGACCGTCGTTCCGATTGTTGCCATAACGATTTCCGTTCTATTCGAGGGCCTGCACGTTGACACGCGTCTCGCGTTCGGCGGCGCGACAATTCTTCTTGGCAATATCCTGGTGCTCAACGCCTGAAGCTAAGCAATCAAGCCCACGTTCTGCGACGAGACCCGATCCTTGTTCGACCGCCGTCCTGACGGTCGAGGTGCCGTTTAACGGCGATCCGATCGCCGGTAAAGCGCCGGTCCAGTAAAGAATATCCCGCCAGATCGGTTGTTGGCTCCGGCAAAACTGCCTCCAACAAGATTATTGCACAAAGATTGTGCATGTATAAATTACTTGCAAATAGCAATTGATTTTCTATCAAGTCTGTGTTGTAGTTTTAATCATAAGAGGTAAGCGCGCATCGCGATTACCCGCAAAACTAGATTCTAGGGAGACGTTCGAACCGCAACAACTCTGGAAGGCATATGTTCATGTATATGTCCACGACACCGATCGAATCCGAAGTCGTCTTTTCCGGTCGCCGCTCGGCGACCTACCGCGATGCGCTCCATCTCTTTCCCGATGCTTGGCTTGACGATATTGCCGCCATGCGCAGTTTCCTGCACCCGATCGACGGTCGGCGCGTCCTGGAGATCGGTGCCGGCAATGGTCATTTCAGCCGGGCGATTGCCGAAGATATTGGCCCGACCGGCTTGTTGGTCGCGACCGATCCGTCAACCGAGCAGCTTGAGGATCTCGAAGTCGAAAGTGGCCGCCGGATCAAGGTCTTCGGTCAGGCAGCGCACATGCTCGACCTGCCGATCCGCGACTTTGACATGGCTTGGTCACGCGGCGCCGTGCACCATATTTTAGACAAGACCGCCGCCTGGAAGGCAATCGCAAGCCACGTCCGGCCCGGCGGCAAGCTGGTGATCGCCGACATCTTCGCCGGAACGCGGCTTGCCGCATATTTCGACGATTTCATCGCGCTGAGCTGCTGTACCGGCCACGAGGTTTCGTTTCTCTCGCGGGAATTTGCAACGAGCCTGTGCGCGCTGACCGGATGGGACAAACCTCAATTTACCGATGTCACCACCCGCTGGCGCTTCGACACCAAAGCAGATCTCGGGCATTTTTTGCGGTTGTTGTTCTCTGCAACCGAGATTTTCGACGACGACGACTGCCTTGTGGCAGCGGAACGCCATCTTGACGTCGTTTCCGACGGCAACGGCATCGCCCTGCTTTGGCCGATGACAGTGATGGAAACGACGCGGCTGCCACCCGCAAATTGATCATAGATGGCCGTTGACAGGCACCTAACGCGAGGCGGGACAAATCCGGCCGCGACACGACCTAACGTGTGCAAATTTTCGGAGATCGCCTATGACATTTACCGCCGCAAACTGTGGATCCACGGCCCCTCCCCCCGCGGCCTCTTTCGATCCAGATTCCAACCCAATGGTTCCGGACCTCAAGAAATTCAGCTCGGACACCACCGTCCATAGAGTTGGCTATAATGGTCGGCCGGGTGCATTTGCAGATGTTGCCTGCAGGATGGCGTTCCCATCCGCAGATCGCATCGCCATGCCGAGCTTGGAAACCACGATCGCCAGCATTGTCCGCGGCGACGTCGACCGGATCCTCCTGCCATGCGAAAACAGCCTGGTTGGGCGCGTGCCGGATGTGCATAGGATCGTGCCCGACAGTGGTTTGCATATCGTCGGCGAGCATTTTCAACGCGTCGAACATTGCCTCATGGCGCCAGCGGGGGCCACGCTTGCGAGTATCCGACGGGTCCGTTCGCATCCTGTGGCGCTTGGTCAAGTCAGCCGGCTTATTGCCGCGCTCGATCTCGAGGCCATTGCCGCTCCGACGACATCGCACGCCGCCGAGCTAGTGGCGTCTTGCGAAGATCCCAGCGAAGCCGCGATTGCTTCAGATCTCGCCGCCAAGCTCTATGGACTGCATATCCTCAAACGCAACGTCGAAGACGATCCGCATAATACGACACGGTTTTATGTGCTGTCTGCTGAACCTCAGGCCATCGAGCACAGAACACAGCTTCTGACGACAATCGTCTTCCGCACCCAGAACCGGCCGGGCTGCCTTTATCACGCCATCGCCGGATTTGCCGAAAACGGCATCAACATGACCAAGATCGAAAGCTATCTTGTCGGCGGTCAGTTCGTGCCGTCCCGTTTCCTCTGCGAATTCGAGGGCGATCCAGCCATGCCAGAGGTGGCCGTTGCGCTCGATATTCTCGCTCGCCATGCCCGCGAGTTGGTTGTGCTCGGCACATTCCCGATGGCCAGCCACCATCTGCGCAACCGCAGCGAGGAAAATCTCCGTCTTTGGGGAACCAAGCCTCCGGCTGCCTTTCGATGGTCCAATGGCCAACAGGAGAGCCTGAGATGACAGCCATGATCGGCCATAGCGGACACCAAAATGATCTCGCCGATGCCGCAATCGCGAAATTGAGGCTGCATTTTGGCGATCGGCTGACAACGGCGACGGCGGTGCGAGATCAGCATGGCCGTGACGTAAGCTGGCATCCCTCCTATCCGCCGGACGCGGTCGTTTTTCCCGAGACGGCTGATGAGGTATCGCGCATCGTGGCGACCTGCCACGCCCTTGACGTACCGGTGATCCCGTTTGGAACCGGCACGTCATGCGAGGGACATGTCGCCGCCCTCATGGGCGGAATATGTATTGATCTCTCACGGCTTGATCGAATTCTGACGGTTCAGCCGGACGACATGACCGCGACCGTCGAGGCAGGAGTGACTCGCAAGCGCCTCAACGCCGAATTACGTGACACCGGGCTGTTCTTCCCCGTCGATCCCGGCGCGGACGCCTCGCTTGGCGGGATGGCCTCAACGCGCGCCTCCGGTACGAATGCCATGCGCTATGGCACAATGAAAGACAACGTCATTTCACTCGGCGTTGTTCTACCCAATGGCGATCGGATCCGCACCGCAAGCCACGCTCGCAAGTCGGCTGCAGGATACGACCTGACACGGCTCTGGGTGGGATCCGAAGGCACACTCGGCATCGTGACCGACGTGACCGTCAAGCTGCATCCAATTCCAGACCACGTCGTTGCGATTTCGGCAAGCTTCTCGGCGCTGGAACAAGCGGTCGGTTTCGTGCTTGTTGCGACAAGGCTCACCGATACCCTGGCTCGCATCGAACTGCTCGACGAACTGCAGGTCGAGGCCGTCAATAGCTATTCAAAACTCTCTTTGCCGGTTGAGCCGACACTTTTTATCGAACTGCACGGCAGCCGCGGGGCAGTCGAGGCGGCTTTGCCCTTTATTGAGGACGAGGCGCATGCCGCCGGAGCCAGCCGGTTTGATACGGCCGTGTCGGCGGAGGCACGGGCCAAGCTTTGGCAGGCACGCCATGATATCTGGTGGGCCAACCTTGCGCTCCGCCCGGGCGCAAGCGCCCTCCCGACGGATAGTTGCGTGCCGGTATCGCGGCTTGTCGAGGCCATACTTGCCGCCAAGGCCGACGTGCGAGATCTTGGCCTTCTTGCACCAATCTGCGGTCATGTGGGCGACGGCAATTTTCATCTTTGCGTGCTTTTCGATCCCGCCGATCCCGATGAGCGCCAACGCGTCGAGGCACTAACCAAACGCCTTGCGTCCCGAGCTATTGCCCTCGAAGGGACGTCGACCGGCGAGCACGGGATCGGCCACGGCAAAATGGCAGCACTTGTCGCCGAGCATGGTCCGGCCATCCGGGTGATGGCCGCGATCAAACGGGCGATCGATCCTCACAACATCATGAATCCAGGCAAGATTTTCAATCTCGCCGAGGCGCCGCCTTTCAATTGAGCGAGATCCATAAATCAGGGAGGTAATAGAACATTCATGTCTAACCAGCATGGCCCGGCCTCGATCGCCGATTTCAGAATTGCAGCACAGCGCGCCTTGCCGAGAATGGTTTTTGATTTCTTCGACGGCGGGGCCGGCTCGGAGCTAACGCTGCTCGAAAACCGCGCGGCGCTCGACCGTATCCGTCTCGTCGGTTCAGCACCGGTCGATGTCAGTCTTCGCTCGGCTGCCATCACGCTCTTCGGCAAGCCGCTCGCAATGCCAGTCATCATCGGGCCAACCGGGCTAGCAGGCGCGGCCTGGCCCGCAGGCGATCAGGCGCTGGCTCGGGCTGCCGGGCGAGCGGGTATTCCCTTTGTCATGAGTTCGGCAGCCAGCGCGACCATGGAAGCGGTGGCAGCCGCCAGCGAAGGCAGAAAGTGGTTTCAGCTCTACCTGTTCCGTGATCGCGACGTAAGCCTCAGACTGCTCAAGCACGCCGAGGCGCTGGGCTTTGAAGCGGTTGAGATCACCGTAGATAACGCCATACCCGGCAGGCGGTTGCGAGATGCCCGCAATGGCTTTTCGCTACCCTTCCACTGGACGCCGAGAAAGCTCTTGAGCCTCCTCGCTCATCCCGCGTGGGCATTGCGAATGGCTCGTGCCGGCGCTCCGCGATTAGAGGTCATGGCGGCCGAATTCGACCTCAAATCCGCGGGAACGATCGCGGAGGTGATGGAGCAACAGCTCGACCCGAGCGTCTCTTGGGACGACATCGCCTTCATTCGCGATCGCTGGAAGGGGCCGTTGATCCTCAAGGGGTTGCTCAATCCACAGCAGGGAATCCGAGCAGCGGAACTTGGGCTTGACGGTATTGTGGTCAGCAATCACGGCGGCAGACAGCTCGATGGAGCGGTTGCGAGTATCGATATCCTACCAGAATTCGTGAGCGCCGTCGGGCGCAAGCTCGCGATTTTGGTCGACAGCGGCTTTCGAAGCGGCACCGATGTTGCCAAGGCGCTGGCGCTCGGGGCAACTGCTGTGCAGATCGGACGTGCGACACTCTATGCGTTGGCGACCGGCGGTGAGGAAGCTGTTTTCCAGGCTCTCGGCATCATTGCCGCTGAACTCGACGTCGCCCAGGCAATGACGGGCGCACCCGCCATTGCCGATCTACAACCTTCCAAGCTTCGATTTCCCCCAGTTCTGATGCGGCCTGAGCAAGTCTCGGCCCGAGAATCCGCATCGCTGCGGTCACAGTCGCCCTTTGCCGCCTGACCCGCCGTTCACAAAGCCCTTACGAGGAGATTGTCCGATGAACCGCAGAACCGCTTTATTGCATACCCTGGCCCTGTCGGCCTTTCTGCTGCCTTTGGCCACCGCTGTCGCCACGGCAGCAGACAAGACGGTGGCGCTGACCTACATCGTTGAACATCCCGCGATCGATGCCGCACGCAAGGGAATCATTGATGCGCTGGCCGACGCCGGCTTTGTCGACGGCAAGACCATCACGCTCGATGTTGCAAGCGCACAAGGCAGCATGCCGACGCAAATGCAAATCGCCAAGACTTTTGCGGGCAAATCACCGGACCTGATCGTCGCCATTTCGACACCATCGGCTCAGGCCTGTCAGGCCGCGGCGAAGGGGGCAATCCCGATTGTGTTTTCCGCTGTAACGGATCCTGTTGCAGCTAAATTGGTCAAAAGCTTTTCGCAGCCAGACGGCATGCTGACCGGCACCAGCGACAAGCAACCCCTAAACCTGACCTTTGAGTTGATCCGCAAGCTCACACCAACAGCAACGAGAGTTGGGGTCCTCTATAATGCTAGCGAGGCCAACTCGGTCGCACAGGTGGCAGACATGAAGGCCGAAGCGGCAAAGCTCGGCATGAGTATCGTCGAAGCGACGGCCGCACAGTCGGCAGCCGTGCCAGATGCCGCGCGCAGCCTCGTCGGCAAGGCCGACGTCATCCTGCTCCCGACCGACAGTACGGTGGTTTCGGCTGTCGAAAGCGTGGTCAAGGTCGGCGTCGATGCGAAGATCCCGATCTATGCCAGCGACACCAATTCCGTCGAACGCGGAGCAATGGCTGCGCTTGGGTTTAATTACTACAAGCTGGGCCGGCTCACCGGTGAGATCGCAGCGAAGGTCCTGAATGGCGCAAAGCCCGCCAACATCCCCGTCGGCACGCTCGACAGCGAGGATCTATACCTGAACAGCGCATCGGCGAAGAAGATGGGAGTAAGCTTGTCCGAGACGGTGACGCAAGGGGCCGCAAAGGTGGTCGCACAATGAGCCTCATCGCCCTTTCCGGAGCCTGCGAGGCAGGCCTGTTGTTTGGCCTCGTTGCCCTTGGCGTCTATCTCTCGTTCCGGGTGCTCGACTTTCCGGATCTGACCGTCGATGGTAGCTTCCCGCTCGGCGCATCGGTCGCGGCTTCGGCGATCATGGCCGGCGTTCCGCCGATCGTCGCAACGCTCCTTGGATTTGCCGCGGGTGCCCTTGCGGGCTTCGTGACGGCGCTCCTGTCGGTTCGATTGAAGATCATGAACCTGCTCGCCGGAATCCTGACCATGGTCGCACTGTTTTCGATCAACCTGCGCGTCATGGGCAAACCGAATATATCGCTTTATGGCATCGACACGATATTCACCTGGATCGATGGGATCGCTGCACTCGGGGTCTGGGCCAATACGGTGCTGCTTCTCTGCATCGTATCGGCCGCAAAGATTTCCGTCGATTGGTTCCTTGCCACCCAGGTCGGGCTAGCCGTGCGCGCGACAGGCGCCAACCCGACGATGGCCGAGGCGCAGGCGGTCGACAATGGCGGCATGGTCATGCTCGGCATGGCGTTCGCCAATGGCCTCGTCGGCCTTGCAGGAGCGCTTTATGCCGAAAGCCAGGGCGTTGCCGATGTCTCGATGGGTATCGGCACGATCGTCACCGGTCTTGCCGCTTTGATTATCGGCGAGACCGTTGTAGGTGCCGGATCGGTCGCGCGGGCCACGCTCGGCTGTATTCTCGGTGCGTTGATCTACCGGCTTGTCATCGCGCTGGCGCTGGATGGCGGCGTGATCGGGATCCAGGCACAAGATCTCAATCTGGTGACCGCAGTCGTGGTCGCCGCCGCCGTGATGGTTTCAAAAGCTCGGCTGAAGAAGCGACTCCCAATCAGGCGCACCCGCGTGCCGGAGCCATCGAAAGCAGAAGGAACAGCCTCGTGATGTTGAACCTCGATACGATCTCCGTCACATTCAATCCTGGGACGGCTCTCGAAGTGACCGCGCTGCGTGGCGTATCGCTAGCCATCCCCCAGGGGCAGTTCGTAACCGTGATCGGCAGCAATGGCGCCGGAAAGTCGACTCTGCTTTCGGCCATTGCTGGCGCAATGGCGCCTGATCGAGGCCTGATCGCCGTCGATGGCGTCGACATCACACGGTTGTCCACCCGGATGCGGGCCCGATTTATCGGCCGTGTATTCCAGGATCCTCGGATCGGAACCTGCGAAACCCTCACCGTCGAGGAAAACCTTGCGCTTGCCTCCGCACGTGCCGGACGACGCGGACTGTCACTTGCGCTCGCCGGGCGGATAGGGCGTGTGCGGTTCGAAGAACAGCTCGCCGGGCTTGGTCTCGGACTTGAGACGAAGCTCAGGGCGCGGATCGGCACGCTTTCCGGCGGCCAGCGACAGGCGGTGAGTCTGCTGATGGCGACCTTGCTGCCGATGAAGCTGCTTCTTCTCGACGAACACACGGCGGCTCTGGATCCCAAGGCGGCGTCACGGATACTGGCGCTCTCGGCGGAGATCAGCGAACGCCAACGACTGACGACACTGATGGTCACGCATAGCATGCGCCATGCCCTGGACTACGGCCAACGCACCATCATGATGTGCGGTGGACGCATCGTGCTCGATGTCGCAGGCAACGAGCGGGCTGGCTACGATGTGCCCGATCTGATCGCCTTGTTCGGAGCGGTTAGTGGCGGTGAGGTTGCCGAAGATCGGCTTCTGCTCGCTTGATTGGCACCGCGACCGCCAATCGCTTGTTTTCAGAACCATGTTGGATTATATCTGCACAATGCAATTAAAAGACAACCAAAACGAAAGCAGAGTGGTGGAGGAGCGCGAGGATGGGAGGGCTGTCAAGCCTTCGTTTCGGCTTGACCGCTGGATACCCTACCGCATGTTCCTCGTGGCGAGCAGTACTGCGGAATTGCTTGCCTCCTATTACGGGCCACGCTACGGCCTATCGCAGGCGTCTTGGCGGATTCTCGCCATTGCTGGTGGGCGTCCTGGGCTTTCGAGCAAGGAAATTTGCCATGCCGGCGCGCTCGATCAGTTTGCAGTCAGTCGCGGCATTGCCCAACTGGTCACGCTCGGTTTTGCCCGGCGCAATGCGGGCGTGGGAGACCGTCGGTTCTCGGCGGTAGAATTGACGTCTGATGGTTACAAGGTGCTGGAGGAGATCGTCGTCATCGGTCAGGCGATGGAAGCACGCATCCTCGAGAGCCTGTCGGACGCCGAGCGCGAAAGCCTCCACTCGATGCTCGATCGGATCGAAGATGCATGTGCCGGCGCAGTCGCTCGCGGCTGGCAGGCTGTTGCTGGCGACGCCAATTCGGCAAGATTGGTCCCGGAATTCACTTCGTCCGAGTAGGCATCGCAGAACTTCTGCGTCGCGATCCATCCGGCAGGTCCCTATCGTCGTCGCATGCTGATTCTATGGCGGGCCACGCTGGTTAAAGGTATCGAGGCGGCCGTCTACAATCGTTCGCATCTGCGCTGCCCGCACCACGCCGAATGCACCATTGGTCGGCGGCGACGGGAGCGAAAGATCGTCCAGGCCGTGCGAGAGCACTGAGATCAGATCATCTGATGGCCCTGGCGGCGGCTGCCGTCGGAATACCTGCCGGCGCGGTGAACGCATGAAATCTGCTCTCCCCAGCCGTTCGTCCTTTGCGCTGATTTTGAGGGCCATATGATCATGCGGTAGATTCGGAAACACCCGCGTCTCACCGGACGGATCAGCTGTTTCAGCTTGCTGTGATCTGCTTCGACGACATTGTTCAGATATTTGACCTGCCGATGCAAATCAAAGGACTCAAGCTCATGCCGCTCTACGCAAGGGCCAGGCTGCAATTTTCAACCTGACGGGCGACGTGTGTGGAGAAGCACACATCGTTGAACGGGATTTCAGCATTGGACCGAGCGCCTTGACAGAAGCCATCGCCCTGCTCGCTTCGAATTCCGGAGGTCAGGCCGCGTGACGGCGGAGAACGCAGGACCTCGCCAACCAATCGGAATGTTTGCAACAGAGCCGTTTCGAGCGAGCATGACTGCCAGACCTAGCCGAATACCGATCGGTCTCTTCCACACTCGCCCGCCGCGCCTGCGCCGACAGGTCGGGAGGCCTCAAGCATTCGTTCGCGCGCACGCAGGTGGCGCCCGTCGCCACCCGCATCCTGTCAGGGCTTTACGAACCGATAGGCGAAGCGATCGGTCTTGCCCTTGATCGAGGGATCGAACACCTTTATCCAGTGCAGATCGTCGCTGTTTGCGAGCAAGGTGCTTTCCGCGTCCAGCACGAAGCCGGCCGCGTCCACCTCTTGGCGAACGGATACAGGCTCAATCCGGTGCAGCGACTGAGCGTCGCTCGTGCCCGCCCCTGCGGCGGCAGCATGGTCGACGATGACGTAGGACCCACCGGGCTTCAGTACCTTGTAGACGGCTCGATTGAAATCGGCAGCCGTCGCGCCCTTCTTCTGGATCAGCGCGGTGTGGAGATCGTGGTAGAACAAGTGCAACCACAGGACATCCGCTGGCTGCGTGACCTCCGGCATCGCCACGAGGTCGGCCGAGACGGCTTGGATATTCTGTCGGCCCGGCTCTTTCGCAAGCGTCCGCATGTTGCCGACCTGATCGTTCTTTAAGTCGGCGATTTCGGTTGGCACGAAGCTGAAGACCCGCCCTTTGGATCCCACGACGTCGGAGAACAGGCGGGTCCAGTCGCCGTCGCCCGGGTAAACGTCGATGACGGTGGAGCCCGCATTTACGCGTGCAAACCGGATCAATTCGGATAGTTTGGATTGGGCGTACATCGGGATCTCCGTTTCGGTTGGGTATTCGACAAGCACGGCGTGCGTGGCGGCAATCCATGGCTCATTCACCGTCGACCCCGCACCGAGGGCCGCAGACAGCAAACGCTACGCCGGCGCGGACGCGTCCATCTCGGAGGCCTGCGCCAGTGCTTGGGTGTCGATATACTCCCGGATCTTCGTCACCTTGCCGTTTTGAACGGTAATGGCGAAGACCCAGTCGTCCTTGAACGCCCTATTCGTGGCTTTGATTTTCCCCGTGGCGACGCCGACGACCATAACCCGGTCTCCCTGCGCGACGAATTCGGGGGGCTCTGGGTATGTCATTTCTATCTCTTCGGAGGCCTTCTGAAGCACAACCGCCAATCCCGCATGCCCGCGGTGCGTGCCGGCCAGCGGCCAGTCCTCGCCCGGAATGATCCACTCAATATCTTCGGCAACCAACGCGAGCAGACCTTGCTTGTCGCCGCTTCCCATTGCCGCAAAGAAATCCTTCACAATCTGGGTATTCTCTTCGATGCTCATAAAAACTTCTCCATTCCTCGGATCGGATCGTGTCCGATCTATTCCATGGTTAGGCCCAGCGACCGGCCTCCTCAAAACTAAGGCGAGAATTACGCGGAAACACGGAAGCTGGATCGCCGTAGCCAATGCTGCAGATAAAGTTCGACTGGATTCGCGTGCCGGAGAAAAAGACCTTGTCCACGCTAGCGTTGTCGAAGCCCGACATGGGGCCGCAGTCCAGTCCCAACGCCCGCGCCGCGACGATGAGGTAAGCGCCTTGCAGCGTTCCGTTCCGCATCGCCGTCACCTCGGCCAAGCCCGGCGCCGCAAAGTACTGCTGCATGGCCTCGGCAGCGTGAGGCAAAAGCTTTGGGAGCTCGGCGGCGAAATCCAAATCGTGGCCAATGATGACGGTGACCGGGGCCTGTAGAATTTTCAGCTTATTCGGTTCCGCAGCCAGTCCGGCGAGCGTTGTCTTTCCGTCGGCGCTACGCACCCAGACCAAACGCGCGGGGCTGCTATTCGCAGAAGTCGGCCCCCATTTCATGAGGTCATAGATCGCGCGAACGGTGGGGTCTTCCACGAGACGGTCGGCCCAGCCGTTAAAGGTGCGAGCGGAACGAAAGATCTGATCGAGCGAGTGGTCGGGTAACGCGGCGGTCATGGATAGCTCACTTTCTGATTAGATGCAGATCAGGTAATCGCGGCCACATCGGCGATCCCGCTCATCAATCGAACTTGACCAAGTCCTTGAAGATCAGCTGCCCCCAGCTCTTTCCGCGCGCCTGCACGAGCAGACCACCTTCCGAAAGCCCGCCAAGTTTGATCGGCGCGAAACCGAGATTTTCCGCGAGCGCACCAATCTCGTCTGCGGCAGCGTCATCGTCGCTCGCGAGAAACACGACTCTCCTGCCACCATGCACGGCTGGATCTTGGGCAAGGGAGGCAGCACCCAAATGGTTGAAGCCCTTGACCAGTCTCGCGCCAGTGAAGGCGTGCGCGACGAACTTGGACGAAGGTTGTCCCCCCAGTTCCTCAGGGGGCACGCCGTAGGCGTTGGTCACATCGATGATCGTCTTCCCCTTCCATGTGGGAAGCGCCTTCGCGACATCCGGAAGCGACTCGAAACGGACAGCCAAGAAAAGGATATCCGCCTTGACGGCCTCGGCGAGTGTCTTGGGAATGATTGTGGGTCCGATCGCTGCCGCGGCAGAGGCAAAGCTCTCCGGGTCGCGCGTGGTTGCGACCGATACTTCGATGCCCTTGCGGGCAAACGCCTTGGCCAGGGCCTGGCCGATATTGCCGAAGCCGATAATTGCGTAGCTCATATCTATTCTCCTTGGATTTATCACGTCCCACGGCGCTCAGTACGATTAATAGAGCGCCGAAGGTCGTGGCATGGTGCGTCAGAGCTGTGCCAGGCCGCCGTCGACGGCGACTTCGCTGGCGGTCATGAAGCTGCTGTCCGGCGACGCGAGAAAGGCGGCCACGGCCCCGATCTCTGCCGGATCGCCCATGCGCTGGAGCGGAGTCATCGCGCCGTAGGCCTTCTGACCCTCCTCGCCCAGCGCCTCCTTCGCGAGTTCGGTCGCCGTCGCCCCGGGCGACAGCACGTTTATCCGGATGCCGGTGCCCTTCAGGTCCTCGGCCCAGGTCCGCGCGAGGTTGCGCACCGCCGCCTTGCTTGCGCTGTAGGCAGTGAATCCCGGAGCGCCCGTGGTGCCGGCGCTCGAGCCGGTCAGGATGATCGACCCACCCTTGCCCATCAGCGGCAGCGCCTTCTGGACCGTGAAGATCGTACCCTTCACATTGGTGTCGAAAGTTTCGTCGATGTGCTTGGCGGTGATCTTACCGAGCGGAAGCGGGCTTCCCGCACCGGCATTGGCGAAGACGATGTCGAGCGTTCCGCGCTCTGCCTTCACCGCCGCGTAGAGGCGATCAAGGTCAGCCTCATCCGAAACCGAGCCCTTCACCGCGCGGGCATTGGGTCCGAGCTCGGCCACCGCGGCGTCGAGCGCTTCCTGCCGGCGGCCGTAGATGAAGACGAAGGCGCCCTCCTCGATGAAGCGTTTTGCGGCAGCGCGGCCGATACCGGTAGCACCACCGGTGATCACGGCGGTCTTTCCATTCAGTCTAGTCATGTCCTGCATCCTTCGTTGGATTTTGTGCGGAAGCAGGGATCTGTTTCCACTTGCGCTTGATCCATTGACTTGGGGCGCCGGAGCCAAAAGAAAACTAATGAAGTTTAGACAATCTTGGTATACGAATCAGATGATGTGCGCGGTCGACATCGATCAGCCCTTGATCTCAGTACGTTACGTGCCACCACACGTTGGCTCACCCAGCTCCGCTGAAGCCGTTTTCTTTTTCAGCACCCGCCACTGATCTGTTCGGGTCCCTGTAACTCCGAGCTGAACCTTGCCCTGTTCGATGTCGATACGCTGGCGCAGTGGTGAACGCTATACGAGACGGTGACGCTGCGACGCTGGAAAGCTATTGGACACGGTGCTGCCCGCACCTGTGGCGCAATCAGGAGAGAGCGTCTGAATGACCGACAACCTGCATGACGGGGGCGACTGAACGAGTCGTTCCGCCTGATGACGGCACGCACTATAGGCAAGGCGTCGCCTAGCAGACGGGGCGGCTTAAGCCGGCCTAATCCAGAAACCGGGTTGCACCGGGCGACGAAGGAACGAGTCCAGACTTGAACGCGACGGGCTTGATAGGTGGATTTTGAGGGTCTCGGGTGTGCGTGCGCCGACGGCGAGCGTGAGGGCAAGATCGAACCGACCCGCAATGCTTCATTCCTAGCCTTCACTTGCCAACGCTCGCCACGGAGGTCAGGTAATTCAGAATCCACCGTCCAGCTGGTCCGAGGCTGTGCTCCGAGTTGTAGGCGGCGCCAAGTACCAACGCTTTGAGGGGGTCAGAGCCCCCCGGTTGAATGACGGTCAATCTACCGTCTTTGATTTCGTCCTCTACCATGTGCGTCGGCATATTTCCCCAACCCAGCCCTGCGAGCAGCATCGATTTTTTGGCACCAAGATCGGCCAAGCGCCAAGTTCGACTGGAAAGCACGCCCCAATCTTTCCCAGCCGTCAAAGTTGACGCGTCCGTCAGCACAAGTTGAACATGCTGGCGGAGCAGGTGGGGCTCGATAATGCCCTGTATGGTCGCAAGGGGATGGAATGGAGAGACCACTGGGCAGAAATGAATGGTGGTGAGCGGCGTAAGGCGGAGCGCCGTGAGTTGAGCAATGTTGCTCGGCAGCAATCCGATGGTGCATGTCCCGTCGATCACCAGGTTCGCAGCGGCACCCAGTGACGCGACGTAGAGGCGCGGCGGTACTGTCGGGAATTGTTCGGTGAAGGCCCGAAGCGCATCAAATATCTGAGGAATCGGATAAAGCGCGTCGAGCACGATTCTCAACTCGGCTTCTAGGCCGCTGGCTAGGCCGCGTGCTTGTTCGCGGAACGCTCCCGCTTCTTCAGCAATACGACGCGCTCGGGTCACTAGTGCGCAGCCGGCCGGTGTGAGTACCGAGCGATAGGCCGAACGATCGAACAGCGGCACGCCGATTTCAGCCTCCAGCTTTCGGATCGCGTAGGTAACTGCCGACTGAGCCCGCCGCAGCGATTTTGCCGCTTTCGGGAAGCTGCCCTCGTCAACGACCGACAGAAAAACCCTGATCTGATCGAGGGTTAGAGTATCCATGATCTAATCCATATATCAAGATTGTATAAACTTAGCCGCTTTTTCCAACGATCGCCAGTGCTTAACTCTGCCGGGAAACGGGGTGTGAGAAGGCAATAACCAGAATGGGCGCATGATCAAACCGATCGGGAACGGGAAAACCAGTTTGGCTCTGTGAGCCTGCAAGCTCGGGATTAAGATTTGGACCCGCTCCGCAGATCACCATACCGGCCGGCGGCTTTTGGAAGCGCCGCAACGAAAGGCCTGACAGAAGA
Source organism: Rhizobium sp. SG570 (assembly GCF_012275345.1). NCBI lineage: Bacteria > Pseudomonadati > Pseudomonadota > Alphaproteobacteria > Hyphomicrobiales > Rhizobiaceae > Rhizobium > Rhizobium sp. SG570. The sequence goes on from NZ_JAAZQI010000007.1 coordinate 194,285, forward strand.
CCGCACTCGATCACATGCACAAAAGGTCAGCAACTTCTTGCAAAACGGGCGGCAACCACAGAAGTACCAAACACCATGAACTGAGTTGCGTATGTTGCCTTGATTTACTGTGACGTCACCCTGAGCCTGCTGCCTCGACCGCCCGCGCTGCTCCGGTCCCGCCGTAACCGATTGCCGTGAACGGCTTCGGCCCCCACTCCCTGAACGCTCGGGTACGCTTGGTCGAGCGCATTGTTCAGCACACCGGTGACGGAGTGATTGTACTCGGCCACCACGAATACGACACCGCGCGAGCGTTTCCTACCAGCGCAACGCCTCGGCGTTCTTACTTGGTACCGACCGGGCTTGGCCGGTCACCTCGTGGCCAGCTGCGATCAAGTCAGGGATTACGTACGAACCAACGTGACCGGTCGCGCCAGTAACGAAAACACGCATGCTATTTCTCCTTGAGGATGTGACTGGCTGTGGCGGCAAGGCTAGCCGACTGCTGCAGCCATGTCGCTTGAGCCGATGACGCTGATATCGCTCATGTTCGTGCTTCCCTTTGCCTCCATTTCCACGCTTTCGAACAGCGCATCTGTTGCCATTTTTCAAACATTCACTATATCTATTGGACCACTGATCCAAATATATGGATCACCGATCCTTTTATCAAGGCAAGATATGCGAGCCGACGCTAGGAAAAATTACGACCATATTCTCGCGGTCGCGCGTGACGTCGTCGCAGAGCACGGCGTCAACGCATCTATGCGCGATATTGCCCGCCGCGCCGGCGTCGGGCTGGCCACGCTGCTTCGTCATTTCCCGACGCGGGAAGCCTTGTTTGAAGCGTTGGTGTGTACGAAGCTGGACGCACTGACGCAGAAGGCAGACGAGCTCGAAATGTCAGCCCGGCCTGACGAAGCACTCCTGTCTTGGTTTCGCGAATGGATAGCATTCGCCCAAGGCCAGAAGGGCGTCGTCGCAATGATGGCGGCCGCACATACGAACCCGGATTCCGCCCTTTATGCTTCATGCGCTGCGGTGCACTCAGCGAGCGCGCGATTACTGGCCCGTGCTCAGGGAGAAGGCAGGGCGCGCGCCGACATGAATGGGGACGATCTGTTTGGCTTGATGTCGGCGCTCGGATGGCTCGTCGACTTACCTTCATTTGCGCCTCGGGCCGACCATCTCACTCACATTGTCGCGAGCGCCATCCTGGCTAATCCGTCGAGCAACGATGTTGAGAAGGCAGTGTATTGAACAACGTCCGCATCTAACGGTCGATGCTCGCCCTCAGCCAAACGGGAACAGGCCGCCCGCTGCGCAACCGTAGAGGATCTACCTTTGTTCCAGCCGTGGAGACTACTCAACGCGTACTGAGGAGAATATGATGACCAAGAAGACCTACCACGGCTCCTGTCATTGCGGTGCCGTCGCATTTGAAGCCGCGATTGATTTCGAAAAAGGAACGACGCGCTGCAATTGCTCAATATGCAGCAAGGCACGATTCTGGTTCGCGATCCTGCAGGCCGATGACTTCAAAATAGAAAAGGGCGAGGATAACCTGTCCGACTACACGTGGATTCCGCCCGGCAAATCGAAGGCAAATCTCCACTATCGGTTCTGCGAGACCTGTGGTGTCCGCACATTTGGACAGGGAGACAAGGAATCACTCGGCAGATTCTACGCAGTGTCTATCGCCGCGTTGGACGATATCGGGCAGGACACCGACCAAATTGCCAAGTCGATAAAATATGTCGATGGCCGCCACGATGACTATGAGCACGAGCCGGCCGACACGCGCCTCCTGTGAATGTTGTTGAGAGCAAAATCCTGGTCTCTGAGCTGGACGCGCATCGGTATCCGTTGGGTCTCAAACCTGCATGTGTTGCCGCTCCACATGCGGCGCGGATAGCGTTGATAATGAGTGCGGGCCGGTGCAGCCGGGTCAATCCTCGGCATCGCCGCTGTCGACTTGCAGTTCCGTTCCGCCGGAAAACCGCAATCCGCGAAATCGATTTGGGTCTTCAGAAGCGGCCGGCCCGGTAGTCGGCGAACGCTTGCTGGATTTCCGCCTGCGTGTTCATGACGAAGGGGCCTCCAAACGCGATCGGCTCGCGCAAGGGCTGGCCGGCGAAAAGCAGAAAGCGGCCGGCAGCGCCCCGCGCCGATATGGTAAGTTCCGACGATCCCGGCTCCTCCGATCGCGTCAGCCAGCCAAGCTGGCTGGCCTCCAAAAGGTCACAGGCGGGCCCGATCTCGACCGCGCCTTCGAGGACGTAGACAAAGGCATTGTCGGTCGCTGCAAACAAGCGCCGAAACGCACCACCGTTTTCGACCCGCACCTCGAACATCGCAACAGGAAGATGGTTGAGTGTGGGCGAGATCATATCGCCGTAGGCTCCGGAAAAGACCCTGATCTCAACCCCATCCTCGCTCCGGACCGGCAAGGCGGAAGCCACCAGATCTTGGTAGCGTGGCACAGCCATCTTCTCGGTCGCAGGCAAATTCACCCAGAGCTGCAGAGTATGAGCGATTGTCCCGGCCGGAGGGTTTTCCTCATGCTGGATGCCTCGGCCGGCGGTCATCCATTGAGCATCGCCGGCATGGATCACCCCCTCATATCCGGCGCTGTCGCGATGCTCGATCGACCCCTCAATGACGAATGTAACCGTCTCGATGCCGCGATGTGGATGCAAACCGAATAGCCCCGGCTGCGACCAATCCTCGGCCATCAGGACGAACGGATCGGCGAACGCGGCGTCCGGTGCGTCGATCAAACGGCGCGCGCGATGTCCGGCGACCTGTCCCGACACGAATCGGGGGGCGTCGATGCGCGCTAATCCTCGAACAAACATCGGTTTGGGGGGTGTTCATGCTGACTCCTTCTGAAACGGCGACTAATTCGCGGACTCACAATGGACGCGGCTCAAATTTAGCTTAGCGAACGATCCGGCGGACGAAGTGCAGTTCCACAGCGGATAGAGGGCCGCCGAGCTGTTGCATCGCACCGCCGTCCGCCAGAGAGCCGAGGTCGAGCGCGACCAAGCCAGTCGAATCGATAAGTTCGACCACCAACGCCTTGGCATTGCAATCGTCTCCTGACACGAACAGTACGGTCTTCGGCTTCTGCGGCGAGAAATCCTGTATCCATGCCATCGGCATATTGCTGATCGACTTCACCAGCCTGGCCCCGGGCGCCATTGCGGCGACGATCTCGCTCGACGTGCGGCCCTCCAACGCGTCAATCGATCTTGCTACGCCGGCGGCGCTGATGTCCGGTTTCTCGCCCACGTGAGCGTTCGTCCCGTCGACGAGTATGCGGCCGCTCCAGTCGATTCCCTTGAGCGCCTTGGGCGCATCCGCCCAATTCGTGGCGAGGATCACCACGTCGCATTCCACAGCTTCCTGCTTGGATCCTGCGCTGGCGGCCGGACCCAGATCGGCGACGAGCCCCGCCAACGCCTGCGGCCCCCGCGAACTGGACAGGACGACCTCGTGGCCTGCACCGATCAAATGACGACCCATGGTCGTAGCCATGCGACCAGCGCCGATGAACCCAACTTTCATAATCTTTTCTCCCCGATCAAACGCTGACTCAAGCAGCCGCAGCCAATGCAAGCACTTCGCCGAACTCCTCGACCGCCGTCTCGCCTGCCATTCCAGCGCGCGCACTGCCGGCGAGTACGATGTCCAGATCTGTAATTCCGATGAACCCCAGCACCTGCCGGAGGTAGCTGCTGGCGTGATCATAGCCTTCGATCGGCGAGCCCGGACTGAAATCACCCCCGCTCGCGAAAAGGACGGTGGCCTTCTCGCCCGTCAACTGCCCGACGTTGTCGACGACGGTGACGCCGACCCGGACAATATGGTCGATGTGGGCCTTCAGCACCGCCGGGATGGTGAAATTGTACTCGGGCGCGCCTATGATGATGCGATCGGCCGCCTGAAGCTCGGCGACCAAATCATTGGAGATCTTGATGGCGGCAGCGCTCTCCGGTGAATGTTGCTCCGGGGGCGTAAACGCGCCGCCAATCCATGGCAGATCGACAAACGGCAGGGTGGTCTTGACCAGGTCGCGTTCGACCACCTCGCCGCCCGGGTGTGCTGCTCGCCATTTTTCGACGAAGAGCGACGTGAGCTTACGAGAAGTCGACCGCTCGTATCGAGGGCTGGCGTTGGTGGCGAGAATTGAGGTCATTTTGGAGCTCCAATGCGGCAAAGGTTTGCGGTTGCCCCGGGAAACGGCAGGACATTCGTTGACCTCAGCCATTCGAGATGGTTGGAGACGGACTTGGGGTCCCAGCCTGGATCCGCGGAAATAGCGCAGTCGGGCATTGGCCCGGTCTCCAGCTGCCACTATAGATTGTGGATATAGGCAACAGCGCTGCACATGCGCGGCCGCCGCGGTCAGTCCGGCGGGGCCGCCGCCGATAACGAGGCAGTCGACCCGCCGGTTGTGCTGCCTCGTCATCGTGAGGCTCAGGATCTGGGGCTCGCGGCCGTCTCGGAGGCCCGCGCCAGTGCCTGGGTATCGATATACTCACGGATGTTCTTCAGCTTGCCATCTCAAACGGTGATGTCGAAGACCCAGTTATCCTCCCACGCCTTGCCGGTGGCCTTTATTTTCCCCTCCGCGGAGCCGACGACCAGAACCCGATCGCCCTGCGCCACGTATTCGGGAGGCACCAGGAATGACGTTTCCAGCTCTTTCGAGGCCGTCTGAAGCAAATCCGCCAATCCGGCGTGTCCGCGGTGTGTACCGGCCAGCGGCCAGCCCTCGCCCGGGACGATCCATTCGATGTCTTCGGCAGACAAGGCGATCAGGGCTTGCTTATCGCCTTCACCCATCGCCGCGAAGAATGCCTTAACAGTCCGTACGTCGTCTTCGATGCTCATCGAAGTTTCTCCCTTTTCCTGGTGTCGGTTGCGTTGTGGACCTACCCGAAAGCGTGCGGTCGGTGGCTCAGCCGATCTCGACGTTCACGGCGATGTTCCGGGAGCCGGCGCCATTCTTGGCGAGGTCGATGATCACCTTGCCGCCGAGGGCGTCGCCAAAGTCGGCCACCACCGCGGCGTCGCTGTTGACGACCTCGACGGTGTGTCCGGCATTGGCGATACGACCCGCAACCGCAGTAGCCATGGTTCCTGAGCCAATGATACTGATAGCGCTCATGTTTAGTATCCTTGTGAGTTGGGGCATTGTTCGTCCTGTCTAAGCAGGGCATCCCCCGGTTGAGATTTCGATGTCCGCTAGGCTCGTTGCGAACCGGCTCCCTGCCTCAACTCAGCTGCATAGAATCAAAATTTGCGAAGCGGGGTCCCACGACTGGCTGGCCGGAGGCCAGCCAGTCGTGGGACCCATCCGGGTCAGACCTGCGCCCAACCACCATCGACGGCGAGATCGATACCGGTGATGTAGGAGCTTTCATCGGAAGCGAGGAATGTGAGGGCAGCCGCGATTTCCTCTGGCTTGCCCCTGCGCCCCATTGGGATCTGTGCAGCAAACTGGGCGACCGCCTGGTCGGCTTGCTCAGCGGTAAGGCCGGTCGTTGTCGTCAAGGCGGGAGTCTCGATCGCGCCGGGGCTCATCGTATTGACGCGGATATTGCGGTCCTTCAGCTCTTGGGTCCAGGACCGCGAGAAGCTGCGAACAGCCGCCTTGCTTGCTGCGTAAGCGCTGAACGCTGGCAGCCCCATCACATTCGAGACGGAAGAGTTCAGAATGATTGATCCGCCGTCTTTGAAGATGGGAAGGGCCTTCTGCACCGTAAAGAACAACCCCTTCACGTTCACATCGAAGGTCTGGTCAAAATGGGCCTCAGTAGCTGCCGCAAGCGGCGCGATTGTCCCTGCGCCCGCGTTTGCGAAGAGAATGTCAATGTGACCATGTTTCTCTTTCACGGTGGCGTAGAGCCGGTCCAGATCTTCCAAGCGCGAGACGTCGCCCACGACTGTTGTCACGTTTCTCCCGATAAGGGCCGCGGCCTCCTGTAAGACATTCTCGCGCCGCCCCACGATTACGACCTGCGCACCTTCTTCCACGAAACGCTTGGCTGTGGCCAAGCCAATCCCGCTGCTTCCGCCCGTAATCACGGCGATCTTTCCATTCAGTCTTGTCATATCGTATATCCTTCGCGTTTCTTGAGTTTTGTCGGATAGTGCCTCTGTTGCCATTTGCACGTTTGCCCTATCCAACGGATCATCGATCCGCTTATAAACGGATCACTGATCTGTATATTCGGATCACCGGTCCACTTTTCAAGGTGCCTCACGCGCTCTGAGGCAAATAAAATTACAGCCACATGCTTTCGGTCGCGGGAGATGATCACTGTAAACCGGCTCTGAACAATGAACCCGCTGAGATCCTGTAACAGTTTGAATTAGGAAAATCGGAACATCGATGAGGTCATGCGCAACGCAGGTATGGTCGCCACTTTCTCCACAACAAGGAATATATTTCAATAACTTAAGCCTCATACCAGCAGGGTCATTCTTGGATACTTGTTCACACGCTCGATAAACGCCGAGACGCGTGCCTTTGTCTGCGCGTCGTCCCCGGCGATGAACACGTCCAGTGTGTGGCCCTCGACTGGACCTGTAGACAAGACACCGGCGTTCTGGGTGTTGAACGCCTTGACCACTTCCGCATCGGCGGGGGCGACCTTGGCGATCTCCTGCGCGCCGAAACTGTCCTCAGGGTTCAGGAAGCCCGTGAAATCGGACTTGACGGCAAGGCCGCCGAGCGCCGCGGCCATTCCGCCTGATCCGATTATGCTGACAGTGCTCATGCTCATGCTGCGTCCAAAACGTGTGCGATATGGCTTCGTTCCTAAAACTAAAGATAAAGGGTGATTTCGCGATATTGCTGCTGTCGACCTCAGCAGAATATCGGTGCGTGGCTTTTCTGGAAGGTCGCGCTCCGACCTGGAACCTGGATGAGCCTCGACAAACGCTTGATCCGCAAAGACGGCCGCTAAGGGCTGGCCGGAAGGCTTTCTCGAACGCGAGAAAGCAATCTTCATGGCCCGAACAATCTCAAGCCCATCACGGGACACCCGTACAACATTGCCAAGTTCTGTTGCTTAGCTGCGCGAAACCTACCCACAGGCCAGCTGGCAGCAACATGACAATTTCGGCGACTTGGCGCTGCACATTCACGTATCGCTCCGTTCTGAGGGCGCGCAGTTGCGCCAAATGGCCGAAGAATTTCGGGGTGGGAAACGGACCGCGACGGATTTTCGACGCACCTTCCCCCGCGTAAGGCCCAATTCCTTCAGCATCTGAATGGCACCACAACGTCGAGGAGCACTTCTGTTTTCCGAAGTTTCGGGCGCTTGATCAGAATATGGTTGCGGGATTCGATCTCCTCTGGAAAGATCACAGGACCATCCATGAAGCTCTCTCGCTGGCCGAGCCAGTCACCCGAGCTATCTAGGCCGCACCCATTTTATTTTGGCAAAATATTTAAATCGCGGGAAATGCAGCAGAGTCAGCAGCATGCAGTTTCTCAGAAAATTGATAGTGTTGCCGGCAGGAACATGAAGCCTTTGAAAGTGTTTGCCAACTGCCGAGGAATTTTATCCTACCTGCATTTGGAGACGAATTATGAGACCGCTGAGCGAGACGATTGCTGCAGTAGGCAAACCAATGTTCCTACATTCCGTGGGAGAAGTGTCCTCGCCCAAAGCGGTGGTTGCTCGATTTTGCCACAACGGCGGTGATTTCGACATTGCTGCATCCGATATCGTGCGGGTTACGATCAATCTGCAAGATGGCGTCCCCGTCCGCCATGAGACGGGCGACGTTCCGCCGCGTTCCTATATTGCGGCGGTCGGCAACGTCTCAGTAGTGCCAGCACATCAACGCACCCAGATTGCCGTGCGAGGCAAGGCAGACTTCTTGCAACTATTTCTTCGTGAATCATTTCTAGACGGGGCGGTTGAAGGGCAATTTTCCTGCCAGGCGTTGTTCAATTCTCATGATAGCGAACTACAGGCGGCGGCGATGCAAATCTTCGTTGCAGCGACACGAGGCGAGCCGGACGATTCACTGCTGTTCGAATCGGGAATCCATCGTATCGCGGCCCGCCTGTCGGACCGTGCCAGCCATGAGCTGATCCAACCCACCCAAGGAGGCCTTGCTCCGGCGGCTCTCCTTCGAGTCAACGACATGATCACCGCAGCCTTGGATGACACGTCCGTCGCGTCGCCCACTTTGGACCAGCTGGCCGGCGCCGCATGTTTGAGCGTCAATCACTTCATTCGTGCGTTCCACCAACAGACCGGGGTGACACCGCATCGTCACCTCGTTCTCCGCAGGCTTGAACGCGGGATCACACTCCTGAAGAAGCCAGGGAAGTCTGTCGCCGAGGTCGCCGACGGTGTCGGCTTCGCAACGCCGGCGCACTTCGTCGCAACATTCAGGCGAACAATGGGTGTGACGCCTGGCGCATTCCAGGCTGCTCTCCTGAGCTAATCGTCGGCCCGGGCCGCCGGACGGTGACCGCGAGTTCAATGCTCCACCCACCACGAGGCATCGGATGAACGTCGCTCATACGCACTGCGACGTCCCAATTGCTGCACGGTTGTCGTCCGTGCGCAGCAAGGCGTCGCTCTTAGCAGTAAATCGGGCTCTTCCTCATATGTGGAACGACCCGGTTAGCAAGGTGTTTATTGCGCAAATCGCCGTCGGATGGTGCAGTCATATGTCCGGCCTATTTGGCGCGGTCTATGCTCGAAGCCATCATTCTTGCCAGTCGCGTCCAATCTTTGGGCGCCTTGAGGCAAAGGCCAATCCACTTATTATGACGAGAACCATACCGGCCAGTACAAAGTTGTAGGTGAAAGTAATGTTGTCACTGAAATCAGCGACCCACGGAATTACAAGGAGCACCATGCCTAACAAGACCTTCACCCAATCGGTCCAGATCTCCGGATCAAAAATTCCGGACATTGAGACGATCGCAAGTGCCAGTCCGGCGATCGATCCGGCAACCTCTATCATCGTGGACGCCGAAGTCTGAGGTAGAAAAATGGGAACGACCCAAGGCGCTGCGACTATATAGATTCCAAGGATAAGACTTAGCCAGTTCTGCCAACGTGGTTCATTCATTGTAGTCTCCATTGCTAGAACTATGCCATCCTAATGCATCGGCTATTGGCGTTATTTGAGCTGAGTCAAATATTCAGCCGTCACGCTTTAATTTATCGAAGATAGACTGGTATCGAACTTTCTCGCTAGCGAACGGCGCTCAATCGTTCTGTCCACATTGTGACAAGGGTGTCATGCGGATGTGCCGTCACGACGCGCTCGCCTGACAGCCGGACACAAGCACGCAGTCGAAAGGGTCACAATCGGCGACCCCTGCGTCTATATCTCCATCGGCGGCGGAGCCGGCTGTGGGAGTGGCTCGGGGATCTCCGTCATTGTCGCCTCGGTCAGCAGCAATATGCTGGCAACAGAGACTGCGTTCTCAAGTGCGACGCGTATAACTTTGGTTGGATCGATAATGCCTTCCTGCAGGAGGTCGACGTAGCGATTGCGGGCGGCATCGAAGCCCACGACTCCCTCGCTTTCGAGCATCCTGGCAACAACGACTCCGCCGTCCACGGCCGAGTTTTCGGCGATCTGCCGCGCCGGAACTTCGAGCGAACGCTTCAGGATCTGAACGCCTGTTCGCTCATCCCCTTCGCAGACCTCCTCTTCCTGGCTTATAGCTTTTATGCATCGCAGCAGCGCGAGCCCGCCACCGGGAACGATGCCTTCCTCGACCGCGGCCTTGGTGGCATTGATCGCATCGTCGAAGGCATCTTTCTTGGCTTTTACCTCCGCTTCCGATGGAGCGCCGACACGAATGACGGCCACGCCGCCGGAAAGCTTGGCAAGCCGTTCCTGCAGTTTTTCCTTGTCGTAGTCGCTGGTCGTCGTTTCAATCTCGTTGCGGATCTGGTCACTGCGTCCCTTGATGGCCTGTTGCGTGCCGCCGCCGCCGATGATCGTCGTGGTGTCCTTGTCGACGACGATGCGCGTTGCCGTGCCGAGTTGCTCGAGGGTGACCTTGTCGAGCTTGAAGCCGAGATCTTCGGAGATAAGTTGAGCTCCGGTCAGGATCGCCAGATCCTGAAGCGTTGCCTTGCGGCGATCGCCGAAGCCGGGAGCCTTGACTGCACAGTTGCGGAACGTTCCGCGGATCTGATTGACAATGAGGGTAGCAAGCGCCTCTCCCTCAACATCCTCGGCTATGACGAGAAGCGGCCTGCCAGATTTGGCGATTTCCTCAAGCAAACCGACCAGATCGCCGAGTGCCGAGATCTTTCGGTCGAAAATAAGGATACGGGCATCTTCCAGGATGGTCTCCATCTTTTCAGAATCCGTCGCGAAATAAGGTGAGATGTAGCCACGATCGAACTGCATACCATCTACCAGGTCGAGGCGGGTTTCCATTGTCTTGGCTTCCTCGACGGTGATTACACCTTCCTTGCCGACCTTGGACATGGCCTCGGCGACGAGCTTGCCGATGGCTTCATCGTTGTGAGCCGAGATGGCCGCGACCTGCTGCATCTCCTTATCTGTCGTGACCGGCTTGGAAATATCGTGCAGTGCCTTGACGGTCCTGCTGACCGCGCGGTCAAGGCCGCGCTTGAGATCGATGGCGCTGGCGCCAGCCACCACATTTCGATGGCCGTCCGCCAGGATTGCATGGGCGAGTATAGTCGACGTACTCGTTCCATCTCCGACCATTTCCCCGGTTTTCTCAGCAGCGGCGCGCAGCATGCGCGCCCCGAGATTTTCCTCAGGCTCTTTCAGATCGAACTCTTTGGCGATTGTCACTCCATCGTTGCAGACGATTGGAGCGCCCCATTTCCTTTCGATCAGGACCGACTTGGAACGTGGACCGAGCGTGATGCGAACCGCATCCGCCAATCTGGTTGCACCTAGAAGAACCTTGCCCCTGGCTTCCGCATGGAAGAAAACTTGTTTGTGTGCCATTTCCCGTCTCCCGAAGTGGCCATGAGATCGCCTGACGGCTCATCAGTATTCGGTAACACACATTCGCCGGAATGAATTTGACCGACGTCAACGAGCACATGGGCAGGAAATGGGTAGGACAGAGAAGATTGATCTTCCGCAATGCAGTCCAGTGCTTACGACTTTAGGCCTTTGGTTTATCGAAGATCGAGAAGGCCACAGTGAAGGCATTGTTCATGACTACAATTCTTTCTTCGGCAATGAGGAATTGCGCGGTATCGGGGCGATATGTTCATGTACCGGACCATCCGTTCCGGACAGGCCGCTATCGCGAACGCATGAAGCCGGTTGGAAAGTTCGACCCGTGGTGTGCAGACGCCAAACTCGGATTTCGGGATTTCTCTCCGTCGCCGATGATCGACGGCGCCTAGGTCAGTTAGCCACGATATCAGCCGCCGGACTTTGGCTCTGCCTAACTCCCAAGCGTCATTGAGCTTCCGAATGCCGAGAAAACTTGGCGGCTCAATATAGGCCGAATACCGCAAGCTGTGCCTTGACCAATCCCAAAATCATTGACTGATAATGCAGGGCGATGCTGATTATTCCCGCCGCCATGGCACCGAGGGTGACAAGGAGCAGGCGTAATGAATAGAGCCTTGTGCCGGCAAGTGTTGCCAGGGTGATTTTTGTTAAAAGATTCGCTGCGGCGGCAAGAGCAATCCCGTATGCAGCTGAAATGTCGCCGATTTGCACCGGAACCAGCCTCGCCACAGTTAATGTGATTGCATCAAGATCGCCAAGGCCGGAGACGAAGGCTACCGCGAGGAAGGACCTCGAACCCAGTGTTGCGAGCGCGGCATGCGTTGCTAAGCTGATGATCATCAGAATGCCGGCGAATCGAAGGACAACCCATATTTCCAGCGGGTTAGCCGGAATGAAGTCGGGCAGTCCGACGTTATTGCGCCAGGCGCTGCCGAGACTGCCCGCCGCAAGGACCGCTGCTGCAGGTAAAAGGACGGTAATTAGTATCTGTGCGGTCTGTGGCGCAATTACAGCGCAAAGCAGTAGTGTGCGTGTCAGGGATACCGCACCTGCCGCCATAGCTCCCGAGGACAGAGTAGTCGACAGCTGCGGCGCTCGGCATGACTGCCGAGCAAAGGAGAGCGTAACTGCAGTAGAGGAAACAGCGCCTCCCGCGATGCCGGTCACAATGATACCAGCCCCGGAACTCATGAGCTTTATCAGGACGTAACCGACAAACGAGATGAGCGCGACCGATATCGTCATGACCCATAACTCGAAGGGATTGATCGCTCCCCAGGGATCGAGGGCTCTGTCGGGCAGAATGGGAAGGACGATAACGGTCATGGAGAGCAGGATCAGGGCGGCGCGAAGCTCGAGCCACGTCAGCCTTCGCAAGAATCCATGCAATGGCTCACGGGCGGCCAGTAAGACAGTAATGGCAACGGCCGCGGCCGCCGTTGCCGTCATGTCGGCGACAACCGCTCCCAGTCCAAGTGCGAATACGACGAGCGCGGCAATGACACCTGTGGCACTATAGTCGCCTTCCTCCGCTGCCTGCATGTAGCTGAAGATGATCATCGCAACGCTGAAGACGAGAAAGATCGCTATCGGCAAGAGGGGGCCAACAGCCGGATAGAGGAAGCCACAAAAACCGCCCAGGAAGCCGGCGAGTCCGTAGGTTCTGATCCCGGCCGTTCGTTTGCCCGCGGGGGTCTCACGCTCTTGCCAACCGCGTTCGATGCCAACGAGAATGCCTATGGCGAGAGCCAAACTTAGGCGTTGGAATGCTTCCATTGTAGTCATTGTAGCAATCATGGTCGCTGACCTCATTTGGCATGGCCCGCTGTTAGCTTCCGTGCCGTGTCGTGGGGTAAGCCGGGGCCTGGAAAGAAAGCGGATCAGCGTTCCGGCCGCATCCGATGCATGCCAGAGTTTCGGATCGTCATTTTACGATGAGAAAACGCCGATGGCCGTCCCGAAATATTCCAAGCAGCAGGAGAGTTTTCTGTTTCTGGGCCAGGTCGGCAACCATCTGTGGTGTCGGGCTGAGCTGTTGATTGACACTGACGATTACATCGCCGGTTGTCAGTCCGGCTGCCGCCGCTTTGCTACCATCAATCAAGGCCGACACCAGCGCTCCCTCCACCTTGCCGTAAGCATCGGAATCGGATCCGAGCTTGTCGAGCGTGACACTCTCCAGCAATCCCTTTCCTTCGACTTCGGCCGGAACAGGCAACTGGTCTTCCGGAAGCGTCGCGCTGAGCGTTGCATCTAGGTCGACCCTACCGGCTGGACGAAGCAGTGACAGCCTCACAGATGTTTTCGGGACGTAAGACGATATCCTCGCATGCAGTTCGCTGGCATTTTTAATCGAGGAATCGTTAACGGCAATGATGACGTCGCCGGGTTTTATTCCCGCCGCTGCACCCGCCGATCCCGAAATGACATCGTTGACCAATGCGCCAATGGATACATTGATCCCCAGAGCTTTCTCGAAGTCTGTATTGTTGTCCTGCACTAGAACGCCGAGGTGGCCGCGGCGAATTTCACCATGGTCAATCAGTTGTTGCATGGTCCCTCTCACCGTGTTGATCGGGATGGCAAAGCCGATGCCGATATTGCTGCCTGAGGGGCCGATGATGGCGCTGTTGATGCCGACAAGCTCTCCGTCGAGGTTGACAAGGGCGCCGCCGGAGTTGCCGGGATTGAGCGAAGCATCGGTTTGAATGATGTCCTGATCGCCTTCAACTCCAAGCTCGGCTCGGCCGAGCGCGCTGACGATTCCGAATGTGGCGGTCTGGCCGAGGCCGAAGGGGCTGCCGATGGCGGCGACGTAGTCGCCGACCCGCAGCTTACTGGAATCGCCGAAATGCACGGCGATCAGCCCCGGCGCGCTGATCTTTATGACGGCGATATCGGTCTCGGGATCGGTGCCCACCACCCTGCTGTCATATGTGGAGCCGTCGGCAATCGTAACCTTGATATCGGCAGCGTTTTCAATCACGTGGTTGTTCGTCAGAATATATCCGTTGCCCGCGTCGACGATCACGCCAGCTCCCACGGTCTGGGAAATGTGCATCACCGCCGCTGCCTCCCGGGAGGCGCTCTTCGAGCGCTCTTCTTGAGGCACAATCAGCAAGCCTTCATCCCTCGACGTTTCTTTCGAGCGGACGGTTATGCTGACAACACTCGGCATGACCGTCTGCAGCATCGGTGCCAAGGAGGGCTGCAAGGGTGCAGCGCCGGCTTGATGAAAACCGACGAACAACAAAGCAGCTAGAATAGCTATGGTGAGGCCGCGGCTTCGGAAGTTCTGATGAAGACCGCCGATGGAGACGCATACCGTCCACGCTTGTGTTGCCGAAAACCCGGACATCCTTGCCGCCCCTCTTCCTGTAAAAATTGTAAAGTGACGTGAAGGAATGCGGCGTGCATTGATCAGGCGCAAATATCCTTCATTGCAAGCGAACGGGATAGTCGCCGCCTTTGATCTTCATCAATGCGTTTTGTGTGTTCCGATGCGCTACTCTTGGTATGGCTATGGTCCAATAAGCGTTGCCGCTAGATCACCAGGAGGAAGTGATATGTCGAGGAAGGTTTTGATCGCTACAGATGGTTCACCTCACGCGCAGAAGGCGGTTAAAATCGGATCGGAGCTCGCCAAGGGGCGGTATGCAGAAGTTCATTTGGTGCATGTCATGCTTTCTGGTGAGTTGGATGACGATCTCCAGCGCATGATCACAGTCGAACATCTCGATGGCCTGAGGATAGTTGATGACCCCACGATCCCACCCGTCGCTGCGCCCGGCTTTCCAATCGCTTTTCCAATCACAGATCCTGGTGCCTCGTATCGGGCCATAGAGGCGATTGGGACAGATATTCTCAAACGTGCCAAGTATGCGGTCAATGCGCATGGTGTCGATCGCGTCTCAACCCATCTTTTGGATGGGAACCCGGTCGAGGAAATCATGAAAGTGATCGAACGAGAACATCCCGACCTTGTCGTCTGTGGTGCAAGGGGCCTTTCCAGCCTGTCGCAACTCGTTCTCGGCAGCGTGTCCACCAAAATCGCCCAGCGTTGCTCTGCGACTTGCATCACCGTGCATTGATGCCGTGGTTATGGCACTAAACGACCTGCATGGTCCGGGTGACGGCGTATGCCAGGCTCTGGGAGACGTTTAGGGGAAAACAAGTTCAATGTTTGCCGAGCAGCTCATGCTCGTAAAGCTGGTCCATGCTGAGGGACGCGACCTGCGTAAACGAGGTCTGGTTGCGGACATGCCCGTCGCTAAGGATGACGATGTCGTCGCAGAACGAGATCGTGCTGCGATGATGGCTGATCACGATCGTCGTCCGGCGACCGGCACGCAATTTTAGCGTCTCGACGATGGCAGCTTCCGACAAACCATCCATGGCGTTGGTGGCCTCGTCCAGAATGAGGATATCAGGATCGCGCACAAGTGCCCTTGCCAGCGCGATCCGC
This sequence comes from Rhizobium sp. SG570, assembly GCF_012275345.1. Lineage (NCBI taxonomy): Bacteria > Pseudomonadati > Pseudomonadota > Alphaproteobacteria > Hyphomicrobiales > Rhizobiaceae > Rhizobium > Rhizobium sp. SG570. Next base: position 209,745 of record NZ_JAAZQI010000007.1, read on the forward strand.
TGCCGCTGTCCGGCCGACAGGCTGGCGCCCCGATAGCCGACGAGGGTTTTGTATCCATGGGGCAGCGTTTCGATGAACTCATGCGCCTCCGCAAGCCTGGCGGCATGCTCGGCCTCCGCGGGTGAGGCATGCAGTCCATAGGTGATATTTTCGAGGATGGTGCCATCAACCAGTTCAAGGTCCTGGCTGGCGAGTGCGAGCCGGCTTCGCCATTGCGCGGGATCGATACGGCTGAGTGGAAATCCGTCGATCAGAATCTCGCCCTCGTCGGGTTCGACAAAGCGGCAAAGAAGGTTGACGATCGTCGTCTTTCCCGCACCGGAGCGGCCAATGAGCGCGGTGGAGCGACCGTGGCAGATCTGGAAGCTGGCGGAGTGCAGCACCACCGGGCGCGCGGCAGAGCCCGGATATTTGAAGGTCACACGGTCGAATCTTATCTCCCGGTTCAGCCCCTCAGCCGGCGCGTCTCCCGTCGGCGGACGCGGCTTGTCGGAGGAATCCAGCAGCCAGCGGACTTCCTCCAGCGATCCACTCCAGCCTTGCACCTGGCTCCATGCCTGCTGCAAGGCGCGCACATGCGGCTGCAGTCGGTAGAGCAGGACCACGAAGGCCACAATGATCGGAAAGCTGACGCCCCAGGCCCAGGCGCTGACGACGACCGCGAGGAAAAGTGCGGAATGCAGTACCTCGGTCAGTGGAGGCAGCGCGCCCTGGCGGGTCTGCAGAATGAAGCCCGCCTTTCTGACGGCGTTCGATGCGCCGTCGAACACAGCTTTTTCGCGCGCCTCCTGGCCGAAGATGCGGATCAGCCGTCCGGCATGGACGAGGTGCAGCATTGTGCTGGCGAGTTCGTTGTTGAAGGAGGTGACGTTGCGGCTAGGCATCTTCAAGCTGGCGGAGAGGCCGGCATGCGCGACCTGGACAAGGATGAGGCCGACCGCGACGCAGAGTGTCATTTGCCACGACAACAGCAGCAGGAAGGTAAGCAGGATGATGCTCGCAGATGCGTTCACGATCGCAGCAAGCACCGTCTGTATAGCGTCCGATGCCCGCCAGGATTCATTGGAAATGATGTTCAGCAGCCGACCCGGACTTTCCTGCAGGAAGAAGGGATATCCGATCTTCAGGAGCTGGTCGGCGAGCGCGCTGCGGATCGCATGGCCCGCCTTGCCGTAAACAAAGTTAGTAAGCGCGGTATTTGCAAAGGCGATAATGTTTTTCAAGGTGATCAGCGCCAGGATGCAGGCGGCAATCGCCATCATCCGCTGCCGATCGTCCACGCTTGATCCAATCTGCTGGAAGAGAGCGGAAAGTCCACCCAGTCCCGTCGGGTCCTTTTGACCGCCGATGATGCTGAGCATCGGAATGATGAGGCCGATACCGGTGCCCTCAAGCACGGCGCTCATCAGGCCGAACATGACGACGACGGGTAGAAGGCGCATCTGTCGGCCGAGCGCTTGTCGCAGGAGTTGCAGACCCGGCAGGAGGAGTTTCATCATAAAATCTCACCTCAACGAGCGGGTTGCCTGTTTGATTTGGTCCGGTTCCGGCGACCGGGGCAGCTTCATCACGGCATGTCGCGCGAATTCGACCGCTCCGAGCAAATTCATGTACACAATCGGCCAGTGGGACAAGGAAACTTCCGGATCGAAGCGCGATCCGCCCCACAATTCCCACCAGGCCGAGCGACAAGTCCAGCAGAAATGGCGCAGCAGCCACGGTGCCGTGAACAGGTGCTTCAGGCAAAGGCCGCCGTTTCCGAGGCTATAGCTGCGATGAAGCCCTTCGATCGCTTCGCGTGTACTACGCCCATGATTGTGCAGGACCGTCATATCGGGCACATATTCGATCGGGATGCCAAGCCGAAAGGCGCGGACAAGGTAGTCGGTATCTTCCGCCGATTGCAGGGCGCTGCCGGCACCGAAGCGCTCGTCGAAGCGGCCAACCTGCATGGCGACCTCCCGGTGCATCGTCATGTTGCAGCCCAGGACGAAGCCGCCTGGATGGACATCGGGCGTAAAACGGGCTCGGTGCGGCGATCGCTTGATCGTAAATGGCAGATCGAGCGCGTTGCCCAGTTCGACGCGGCCACCTCGGACGACACAGCGCTCTCCGTTCGCGTAATGTCGCTCCAGGTCCCGTAAGTAGTGCAGGTCTATTTCGCAATCGTCGTCGATGAAGATCAGAATGTGCCCGCGAGACCGCTCGATCCCCGCGTTGCGGGCGGCGGCCAAGCCGCGGCGGTGTTCCACCAGTGGCGTAATCGTCATGCTCGACGTTGCGGCAATGCGGGCCAACCGCTCGGCGGTGTCGTCGGTCGAGCCGTTGTCGACCACCACCAACTCACTTGTCATGGAGGCATGCGCGCGACAGGCCGCTTCGATCGATCGGATGCAGGTCTGAAGCGCTTCGGCGCGATTGTAGGTGCAGACGATGAAGCTGGCCGTGGGATCTCGACCGGTGGACGGGTGAGGAGGCTTTGCGGACGGCTGCGCGCGCTCCCGCGTGATTTCTGAACGCTCTCCCGCCATGTCAGGTAAGCCCCTGCAGCGGCAGCACGCTCCTCGCCGGCACTGATTGTCGGTATCTTGCCAGGGCGTCGAGACGCAGGCTCGCGTCGCTCCAGAGGCGGCTGCACCAGGGCGCATGGGTGGCGGCGCGAAGCCCATATCGCTCGCGACGCCGTATCCTGTGCCATTTGTCCGTCTGCGTAAGGAACTGATGCGTCAGCCCGGGCTGCTTCTCGTCGGCGATGAGCTGGTAAAGAAAATAGAAGAAGCACATCAATCCTTCCTCATGGCTCGCGGACGACCGCATGCCGCGCGCGGTGATCCTCCCTTCGATGGAGAGGAGACAGTCGGCGACACGCCGAACCGTGTCCGGCGTCACTGTCGTGCCGATAGCAAGAAACGCATCGGGATCGTCGATCAGGGATTCCCGTTGGAGATTCTCGGCGGCGATCTTCAGATGTGTCCGGCGCATCGGCCGCCTGTGCTTGTTGGTGACGCTCTCGTCGTGAACGCGGTAGGCAACGAGGCTCTCATCAATCATGGCCGCAGGGAATTCGCGGGTAATACGCCGGAACAGATCGAAGTCTTCCGCATGCACATAAGTCGCATCGTAAGTCAGCATGTCCGCTGGAATGACGTTGCGATTGTACATCACGGTCGAATGCATGAAGACGGTGTAGAACATCGACAATACATGCCAGTCGGCCGATCGATGGATCGGATTGGGCGTGCCGCGCACGACGCGATCGCCGATGAGCCGGTCGACGCCCGTGCCGCTGATTCCGAGCCGAGGCTGTTCCTGGAACAGCGCAATTTGGCGCGAAAAGCGGGTTGGATAGGCGATATCGTCGGCATCCATCCTGGCGATCAGCTCGCCTTTGGCCATGGTCATGCCTTCGTTGAGGGTCGCAACAAGCCCGCGGTTCTCGCGCGAGACGACGCGGAGCCGGCCATCGGCCTCCTGATAGCGTCGCAGGATGTGCAGCGATCGATCGGTGGAACCATCATCGATGGCAATGACCTCGAGGCGCTTGTAATCCTGCCGCAGGACGCTTTCCAGGGCGGCGGCGAGATAGGGTTCGCCGTTGTAGACGGGCAGTAGGACAGAAACCAGTGGAACGGACATTCTTTAGCTCGCGCACCTATTGGAGATCGGAAGTTTGGACGGCGTCGCCGCGATAAAGCGCCGTTTCGAACGTCTTCGCGCCGTGCCGTTGTTCCCGCGGCTCGCCGGCTGTGGCGGTCGACGGAGCAAGCGACGGATGGCTGCGCGAGACATAGGGAAAATAGCGCTTGAGGTTGTTCAGCGGCTTTTCGAAAACGAACCATGAGATCGAGGCCAGCGCCAATGTGGCAACGCTTCCGACGATCAAGCGGCCGAAACCCTGCTCGGAGACACTGACCGGAATCCAGGATTGGGCCTTGACGATCAGCGAAAGGACGATCGGATGGAACAGGTAGAGGCCGTAGCTTATCCGCCCGACGGCGGTGATTGGCGAGAGTTCGAGCAGCCGGCCAAAGGGAGATCGAAAGCCCGAAGAGCTGCAGCCGACCAGCATAACGAGCGGAACGAGCGGAAAGACCTCCGAGCCGATCCAGATCACCCAATCGAGGATCGGTGTTATCGGATCGGGTCTCAGCCACAGCGCCACGGTGGCTGCGGCCGCCAGGGGTATCCAGCTCATCCGCATCCATTGCGGCCAGGCCTGTGTTCTCTGGCGGTAGGCCGCAAGCAAGGCACCTCCCGCCAGCGCGTCCATCGAGGCCGAAGGGAGCAAGTCCCGCATCAGGGAGGGTGTCCCCGTCAGCGGCCAACAGAGGCGATAGGCAAGCGAACAGGCAATGACGGTGATACAGATCTGTTCAATAAACCGGCGCGGCGCCAGTAAGATCACCAGAGGCCAGACGATATAGAACTGTTCCTCGATGCTGAGGCTCCAAGTATGGCACAAAACCCAGGGTGTCCATTCGTTGTGCAGGGCATACCAGTAGTTTGCCAAATAGAGCACGTGCCATTTCAGACTGCCGCGAGCACCTTCGAGATTGACGAACCACACCAGCGCCAGAACAGCGAAATAGGGAGGAAATATGCGCAGCGCGCGGCGGATGTAGAATGCTTTCAGCGCCGTCATAGGCTGATAGCGGGCATCGGCTCGTGCTTCCAGCAGCAAGCGCGTGATCAGGAAACCGCTAAGCACGAAGAAGAGCCGGACGCCGAGATGACCCCAGATGGAGCCGTCCGCCGCAAAGAAATGTGCATATAGCACAGTGGCAACGGCAAGAGTTCTCAGGCCGTCCAATTGGCGGTCGCGTGCACTCGACATAGACACCCCCGGCTTTCAGCCTTTATCGGACCCTCTCCTCGACAGCGCTGACTCCCCGGTACTCTGCCGCTTGTGTCTACGGTTCTTTTTCCGCTGCGCATGGATCGATGAACTGCCAAGCAATCCGGCCAAACCTGGGCTGTTCTGAGCTGATAGGGCAGTGGTCGATCCTATGTTTGAAATAATGGCCAAGTTTTCTAAATTACGGAAATGTCCCCTTTCGTAGGGCCAAGACTTTGTCATTCACCATGCAGACCGGTCCGCCAGTGGCGGGGGCGGATCGGGGTGCCGCACTGTAATGTTGGGCGTGCCTTACTTCGGTCAACCCCGTGCCTGCATAATACAATTACTGAGGGTTTTCAGAGGTATCAGACATTCCTGAGACTGTAGCCGCCGGCATACTTCTCGGCCCGTTCCGCCTTTTTTCCATTTCTGGTGGACTACGTTCGATCTATTCGTTTTAAGAGTTGTTTTTCCGATTGCTTATGGATTGACAACTTGACATCGCGTTCGGGACTGCCGTGAGCTGCCTTACCAGCCATAGCTGAAGGTAGCACCACTGCCGTTATCCCCATCCTGCACCACGTCAGTTTCAGTATTCCGTCCATACTGGAAGATGCCATAAGCATTGTTGTTGCCGTTCTGCCGCAAGGTTGCGGAATGACCATTGCCCCGCTGCTGGATGAAGCCGAGATTGCCCCGCCCAGCTTGGGCGATGCCAGCCGCGTTACCCCGGCCCAGCTGCCGGATGTCGGCGTCTTTCAGGCCGCGGTAGAGCGAATAGAAGCGCAGTCCGGTTGAGAAAAGACCCGCATCCTCGGCATTGTCCGGCGCGAGGTTGAACGAAATCCGGCCGCCGGCGTGGGCTGGCATAGACAAGGCTGCTTGCCCCAGGCTCCCGGCCAGAAGAGTGATGGTAAGGATCCTAAACACGTTGCGGGTCATCCTGATCTCCATTTGCCGGCTGCCTTGGCCGATGATCAACTTTCGCATCTTTAAGCTGAACCCAGTCGAAATTGACCGTTCAGTTGTCGTTCAGTCGTTTCGGCCTGATCGAAAGCAAAAGGGCGCCAGAAACCGGCGCCCTTTTGAGGGATTTGCAGAGTGTAGAGGCCGATTAGTTGCCGCCGATCTGCTTCGTGCAGCTGAAACTCTTATCCCCGATCACGACATCCAGCGTCGCCTTGTACTCGTTTCCCTTGGAGTCGAGCGAGACGGAACCAAGGATTGCCGCATGTCCGGCTGTGGCATCAAAATCGCCACTCTGGTTGATCGTGGAACTTCCACCGTCTCCTGATTTATCGACATGGAAGGTGTAAGTTCCGCCGACATGCTTGTCGGCGTGGACGAGCGCATCCAGTCTCACCATACCTGCTCCAGGCGTTACTTTGATTTCGCAAAGCTGCGCTTCGTCAGATTGGTTGGCAGTCGTCATTGCCGCAATGGCGCCGACGGGAAACAGGACCAGCGCGAGAATCGTCATCAGGCGGCGTGGATGTTTGACGCTATTTGGCATGGGTCGTCTCCCCTAATGGTTTGCTGCTGCGATCTTGACCTCTTTCACGTCATCGCGCAGCTGCTTACGGGCAAGCCTGGACGAAGGCCGCAACATTGCCGTTGCCGCCCTGACTGACATTTGCGTTGCAGCCACGGCCGACCTGGACGCCAGCCGCGATGTTGCCATTGCCGTCTTGGGTAAGGATGGTCGTGTGGTTGGAGCCAAACTGGCCGATGCCGGCTATGTTGCGGTTGCCGTTCTGATAGGTGGCGCCGTAGTTGTCATTGCCTTCCTGACCGACTGCCGAAAGGTTGTGGCGACCATATTGATGGCCGACAATCCGGTTGTAGCCACCGTTCTGGTAGGTTCTGATGCGGTTTCCGTACCCTTCCTGCGCGCCACCGGCAGAGTTCGACCAGCCATATTGTTCGATACGCACATCGTTGGCCATGGCGGGGGCTGCGGCGGTGAGGCCAACAAGAGCGACGAGTGCGGTTGCAATGAAAGACGTGCGGATCATGACTGTGTCTCCTCAGGCGGATAGGACCGCGGTTGAACGTCCCTCTTTTAGACGCTCCCTTTGGAACGGAAGCTGAAGGCACCATTCAGTCGGGGTTCATTCGCAGAGATGGGATAGACGCTCGGCCATCCGCGGCAGCACGCTTCGCTCTGATGGTTATTGCCGATCTGATCGAAGCTTCAGCCAACCAGATCGACAGGCTCGAGCGCGCAATTCTCGTGGAGGCCAAGCGGGACGAGAACATGCATCGGTTGACCGCGATTCCCGGCCTAGGCGCCATTATGGCAGCGACCATCAAAGCGCTTGTGTCGGATCCCGGCGGGTTCAAGTCGGCGCGCCGCTTTGCCGCCTGGCTCGGATTGACACTACGGCCTCATTCAAGCGGAGGTAAGGAGAGGCTGGGACGAATATCGAAGACGGGAAATCCGGAACTCCGCACTCTTCGCGTCGTCGGGGCAACCGTCGTCTTGCGGGTTGCCCGAACCGGCAATCGGACGCGGCCGTGGTTGAGGGCGCTTCTGAACCAGGGCAAACCCTATCCGCGGGCCATTCCACATAGGGGGCAAGGTCAATGCGGTATCCAGCGTGGTTTTGATCCATGTCAGTTCACACAGGCTGAATGGCTTGAAGCGGCTCAGGTCATCGATTTACGCAAACGCGCACCGCGTCAGCGCCCTTGACTCTTGATATATGCAACGAGATCGGAGATTTCGGAACGCGTGAGCGAAAGATTTATCATGCGTGAATGATGCGGGTCCATCAGGAAGGCTGAAAGTGACGCCCCGTCAAAACGTTTCGACTCGCCAATCTGGGCGAACGTCGGAACCCGGTCCGAGCCGTGCTGCTGTCCGGATGCCACGACGTGGCATTCAGCGCACCAGCGCTCGGCAATCCGCTGGCCATTAACGCGATCAGCCGCCGCGCACTCGCCAAAAAAGAATTCCATGAAGAGAATGGCTACAACGCCCCAACATGCCCGAAACGTAGGCTTTGATCGCATCTGCGCGCCCTTCCCGCTTGGTGCAACTGCAACTTGGTAGCAGCGCACGCCATTATGGCACCGGAGTCCGTATTAGAACAGTGAAAAGTGTTTGAGACGACAGTTGCTCCTCAATCCGCGCGGAACGAATTTGACGATTGGGCCAGAAAAATCATCCAGAATATTCCCCATCTGCGGAACGTATATGGGGCCCGCCCAATCGCAGCAGGTTTGGCAAGACAAGATTCCCGGTCAAAACTGCTGACGTATATCCAGCTTCCTGTCGCGGCGCGTACACCATCGTCGCGAGCCTCGATGGGTTTTCACCGCTTCCACTTCAATGCCCCGAAGACATCGACGCGACGACACATCAGGCTTGAAAAGCGACGGGAGTGACCGTTTTGCATCTCCTGCCGTTCGCTGCAATATTCAGATGTGTATTTCCATTTTTGATGTGCTCTCGTTAGGCAGCCTTTCCCACGGAACGCTGGATCTCATAACCGTCGTTCGCAGATGGCATAGCCCAGGTCGAGCGAGCCATCTTGTTGGCGCGGCCAATCGCCGTTTGCGCGCCAACATGCGTGCCAGCCATGAGGTCTGAGTTTTCGATTGCAGCGTTGAGCGGTCCTTGACCTTGATCAAAGCGTTTTGCCTTTCGACGCCGTAAGTTCCTGTGTGTTTAATGGAGAAAACGTGTCATGCAGAAACAGGTTCTACAGTCAGCGTTCGACCTTCCGATGGCGTCGTTCCTAGCATCGGGCGATAGTAAACAATTTGTCGATTCCGCATTGAAGATGCCGACAACTGTCATCAAAGCAATGCTTCGCTATCAGGTTGAAGGCCTATCCTTTCTTCAGCATCGTTTCCGGTGCGATATCAAACTGCTGGATGACATTGTAGCTGCGGAAAAGACTAATGAAACCGCGGATGTCATCGGCGATTATTGGCGCAATGCGGCTTCGGACTATGCGAAGGAAGTCAACAAAACCGTCGCCATTAATGCACGATTTGCATCCGACGCCATCGGCGTTATCAGAGAAGAAGCCGAAAATCCCCTTGGAGCTGCGGCTGCGAAAACGGCCGTGCTTTAGCGGGAGCCTCAGGAGCGGCATCCGGCTTCTGTGACGACCCGTGCCGTATTCCTGAAGATTGGAAAGCCGCGGCGCCAGTTCGCGAAAGATCCTGGGGGCCGGGCTGAGAAGCAAGACCGTCGGCATAGACGAGCACCGAGCCCGTCGCGCCACCCGCTGGTGGATGATGCGGCCAGGAGCTACACGCCACTTTGCGATGAGCCCAGAAACCACGTGATACAACGATGATCCGGCCCATGACCGATTTCCTCCCACATAACCGTTACGAACACTTCATCGCTAGGGCCCGAGCCGCGCCTGCGCTGCGGACGGCCGTCGTGCACCCCTGTAGCCCGGAGGCGATCCTGGCGGCGGTGGAGGCGCGCGACGAGGGCCTGATCTCCCCGCTGCTGATAGGACCAGAGGCGAAGATTCGCGCCGCGGCGACCACCGCCGGCATATCGCTCGACGGTATCGAGATCGAGGCGACGGAACACAGCCATGCCGCTGCCGCGCGAGCAGTCGAACTTGCGGCGCAAGGTAAGGTCGATGCGCTGATGAAAGGTAGCTTACACAGCAATGAACTCCTGGGAGCTGTTGTCGCCACTTCATCCGGGCTCAGAACCGAGCGGCGTGTCAGCCATGTCTATGTACTTGACGTACCCTCCTATCATAAGCCGCTCGTCATCACCGACGCTGCGATCAACATCGCGCCGACCCTTACCGACAAGCGCGATATCACCCAAAACGCGATTGATTTTCTGCATCGTCTCGGCGTCGAGGAGCCGCTTGTGGCGGTGCTGGCCGCAGTGGAAACAGTGGAAGCTTGCATGCCGGCGACGCTTGATGCGGCCGCTCTTACCGTCATGGCCAGGCGTGGACAGATTACGGGCGCAAAGGTCGACGGTCCTCTTGCTTTCGACAACGCCATCAGCCTGGACTCGGCCCGCATCAAGGAGATCGTCTCGCCCGTTGCCGGTCGAGCGGATATCCTTGTCGTGCCCAACCTCGAAACGGGCAACATGCTAGCCAAGCAATTGATCTACCTGGCAGGAGCGGATGCAGCCGGCCTCGTGCTGGGCGCCCGCGTACCGATCATCCTGACCAGCCGCGCCGATTCCTTGAAGGTTCGGCTCGCCTCGGCCGCACTTGCCAAGCTCATCGGCCTGGAACGACCCAAAGGCTTGGTTTGAGCCTATTCATTCTAACGAGCCAACCATTGCGGACGAATTCCGCGAGCCTGAATATTGCTGTGAAAAGCGGCCAGGCCTCGGGCTAAATTGTCGTTCAAGTTAGTGAAATAAGTATCACGTGCTCCCGTTCAGTAAACGTCACGACCGGCACCGGCACGGGTCGTGACCCAATAGACGGCAGCCCATCGGCGACGCGAATTTCAAGCTATCAACACGGAATGTGGCGACAAAGTCGCCGGCCTATCCGTCGGATTGAACGGCACCGGTGCAGGCGCATTCGGCAAAAGAGCTCCTTCTCGTTTTCGGAGATGGCCGTTTGTTTGCCACCATCTTCAGATGCCTTCAGCTATGCCGACGAATTTTGCACTTCCGATCGCAACTTGGCGCAGAATTTCATCCGCCAACTCGTCAGGCCGATGCGCCGCATCGAGCTTTGTCCAGTCGATCGCGCTTTTGCCCTTCGAAAGTTGATCTGCCAGCACTTCCACCGTCGCATCCGAAGATCCGCCTGTGCGTGCTTCGACACGCTGCCAAAGTAAGGCTGGATCCGCCTCCAGCCAGAAGCCGGAGAACGGGCACTTTTTCTCATCAGCGGCTCGCTCAATCAGTTCACGGTTACCGGCCTTGTCAAACACCGCATCGGCCACCACGGTACCGTCCCGCGCAAGAATGAGCCGCGTACGCCATGATATCTCCTGATAGACTCTGACGGAGACCTCGGGACGGTAGGCACTTTGAGGCAAGCGCGTTTCCGGAGGAACGCCATGCATGGACTTGCGAATGCGATCGCTCTCGATGATGCGCGCTCCCGGCGGCAGTCCAATGCGCGGTGCCAACGTCTCGGCAAGCGTAGACTTGCCTGACCCACTGAGACCTCCAAGAGCAATGAGATTCGCTTGAGGTGGCTGCAGCAGGGAGTGAGCAAGCGCGAAATACGATCGCGCCTGGGATACGAGCACCGGCGCCAGGGCGCCGGCCTCCTCCGCCTGCGTGGCAATGACATGGGCACGCACGGCGGCTCGCATCGCCATGAAAAACGGCAGCGCGGCAAAACCGTCATCTTCACCAGTTTCGTCCAGGTATCGATTCATGACGAGATTGGCAAAATCGGCATGTCCACGATGCCAGAGATCCATCAGTAGGAACGCCAAATCATATAGGATATCGATTGTCGCAATCTCATCGTTGAATTCAATACAATCGAAAAGACAAGGGTGGCCATTGGGCAGAAAGATATTGCGCAGGTGCAGATCACCGTGGCAGCGTCTGATCTTTCCAGCCAATTCTCGTTTATCCAGCAACGCAGCAAGAGTAGTGAGCCGGCGGCGGAAGAGCGCTGTCAGTTCCGCGACGTCCTTTTGTGGGAAGGCGCGGCTTGTCGCGAAGCCCGCCTCGTTGATCTTAAGGACTGCCTCCACGTTTGCCGCTCCGCCGCGGTCGTGAATGACCGGCGCCTGATGATGGAACTGCACGATAGCACCAGCAAGTGCTGTCATTATTGCAGAGGTCAAACCACCCGACTGGGCAACCTGATCAAGCAGCTGCGACTGGTCAAAGCGTCGCATCTCGACCACCGCGTCGATGACCTGTCCCTCTCCGTCGAGAGCTAGGCTTCCGTCGGATGCCCGCGTGATTCTCAGAACGCCAAGATAGATTCCTGGGGCCGTCGGGCCGTTCAGTTCTACCTCCCTCAAGCACGCGGCCTGCCTCTTTTCTACGGTGGAGAAGTCCACGTAAGGCAAAAGGACCGCCCGTTTCATCTTGTAGGCGCGATCGCCTGACAGGAATATGCAGGAAATGTGCGTCTCCATCTTCTGCATCGGGCTGCCTTCCCGAGACAAGACACGCTCCAAAAAGGATGTGACCTCGGACTGGTCTTCGACAATCATTTACCAGCCTCATTTGCTATTTCGCTACGGGCCAATGTGACCTCATTTGGCTCTTTGCATCATTGATGTGCGTCAATGATGCAAAGACACGGGTCGCGCTAAAGGAGATGCTGCAGTCATGGCGCGCAAGGGCACGGTCAATGGATCTCACTTCACGACAACAACTTGTCGAAGCCCTGATACCGGTCATTCGAAGGGCTGGCGCGTTGGTACGCTCTCTTCAAAAAACTGGCGTCGCACCGAACTTCAAGCCGGATGGTTCCCCCGTTACACGCGCCGACCTTGCCAGTCATGAGATTCTGTGTGCCGGCTGCAAAGCCTTGGCAGCAGCGATTCCAATTATCAGCGAGGAGGACGAGAACTCCGCAACGCAAGCGTTGAAACCTCTTTCCTTTGTCATCGATCCTCTCGACGGAACGAAGGAATTTGTCCGCGGGCGGGATGAGTTTACCATTAATATCGCATTGGTCGAGAATGGCCACGCCACCGCCGGTTTGATCTATGCGCCCGCACGCGAGAGGCTGTTCTTTTCCTATGGCAATGGATACGTGTTCGAAGAGGCTCCCGATGGGCAGTGCCGCGACCTTTTCAACCGCATCGTCACCCCACGACGACCAATCGTGCTCGTAAGCCGTACGCACCTTGACCGTCAGACAGAGGGCCTGCTTAGCACGTTGCAACCCTGCACGATCCGCAAACTCGGCTCCTCTCTTAAGTTCGCCTTGATCGCGGCAGCGGAGGCTGACGCCTACGTCAGGCTCTCACCAACGATGCTATGGGATTGCGCTGCCGGGCTGGCGCTTGTCGAAGCCGCCGGAGGCACGGTGCTGCGGACCGACGGATCGCCACTACTCGACGAGAAGCGGCGCACGCTCAGGATTGACGGCTTCATTGCGGCTCGAACACCGCAGCTCGCGCAACGCATCAACACCGCACAAAAGCTATCCCTTTAAGAATGGACCCGGGAAACGTCCCTTGAGCTAGGTCAATGTCAAGGATTGCGCCGCCCCTTAGTCTTCCCTCGTTCGAGATATCAACAGAGGAGATCATCTCATGGACGACATCACACTTCGTCAACTCATTCTCGATGAACTGGAATTCGAACCGAGCATTGACGCAGCCAATATCGGCGTCGCCGCGGACAATGGCGTTATTACCCTCACGGGTCATGTCTCCACCTATGCCGAAAGGGAAGCCGCCGAGCGGGCAACACGCCGCATCAAGGGGGTGAAGGCCATCGCACAGGACATCGAAGTGCGGCCGGCGGGCACGCACAAGACTGCAGATGACGAAATTGCAAAACGCGCAGTCAATACGCTTGGCTGGCACGTCACCGTTCCGAAGGATGCGGTTCAGGTCAAGGTCCAGAACGGTTGGGTTACCCTGAACGGTCGAGTTGAGTGGCAATATCAAAAGACGGCGGCCGCCGACGCCATCCGCGATCTCTCCGGTGTCGTTGGCGTTTCCAACATGATCGAAGTGACTCCACGGGTCAGCTCGGCTGATGTCAAGAAGCGCATCGAAGACGCGTTCCGACGCGACGCCGAGATTGAGGCGAAGGGTATCAATATCAACGTCGCCGACGGCAAGGTCACGCTGCAAGGCAAGGTCAAGACATGGTCGGAGCGACAGGCCGCGGAACATGCCGCGTGGTCGGCTCCTGGCGTCCACAACGTCGAGGACCGCCTCTTGGTCGGTTACTAGGCCGATCGCCGGGCAGCTTATCCATCAGCTGCCCGGCGACTGCCGCGATGCTATGATAAACACCCGGAGAACCGCGATGAAGAAGATCGATGAGGATCGGCCTGCCTGGCCGATGACAATAGCGCCTGAAAAAGTCTGCTACTTTATCCTCAAAGCTCGCCAGTTCGACGCCAAGGAAGCCCCGAGCGACGAGGATTCCTCCTCCAATCCCACGGACGACCGTATGATCGACATACTGGAAGACAGCAGCGACGATCCAGTTCAAGAGGAACTTCGTAGCGCCATATGGGCGCTCAGCGTCGACGAGCAAATCGATCTCGTGACTCTTGTTTGGCTCGGTCGCGGTGATGGCACCGCGTCCGAGTGGTCGAGCATACGCCGCGCAGCAGCAGACGCGCATAACAATCGCACGGCTGCATATCTTCTGGGCACTCCATTACTCGGTGACTATCTCGAGGAAGCCCTGTCGATGTTTGGCGAATCCTGTCAGGCCGTGGAAAACGAGCATCTCTAACGATCGCGCAGAATAGTCAAATCGCAACTATGCCGCGGGCTCGCGACAACTCTTCATCTCCGGAGTCATTGCCGAAGCCAGGGTGGGCAAAAGCTATGCCGTGCCAGCATCGATTGCGTCACGCCGCCGAACAGGATCACAAAATGACCCACCTCGACTTTGACCCAGCGCAATGACGTCACACGCCGGAATGCCGAAATTTGATTTGAGGTGCGAGCCTCGATCAATTGTCTTCAAGGAGGAAATCATGAGTGATCTGAAGATACGTCGGGACATCCTCGACGAACTGGAATTTGATCCCAGTATTGACGCAGCCACGATCGGCGTCTCTGTAGAGAATGGTGTCGTGACACTATCTGGCCATGTAAAGAGCTACGCCGAAAAAACGGCGGCGGAAGCTGTTGCCCGGCGCGTGAAGGGTGTCCGGGCGATTGCTGAGGAGATCGACGTGCGTTGGCCCGAGCAGAAAAGGCATGCCGATGACGAGATCGCGGCGCGTGCACTCGATATCATTTCCTGGGATACTGCACTTCCCGACGGCGCCATTGATGTCAAGGTCCAGCACGGATGGGTAACACTCTCCGGCGAAGTGCGCTGGCACTTCCAGCGCATGGCGGCTGAAAATGCCGTCAAAAAGCTCGGCGGCATTGTAGGTGTGACGAATGCTCTAACCATCCGGCAACTTGTGGGCACGTCCGACATCAAGGATCGGATAGAGCGAGCTCTTCAGCGGAATGCCGAGATCGAGGCGGATAGGATAAGAGTTCGCGTATCCGACACCAAGGTCGTCCTCGAAGGCGACGTACATGCCTGGAATGAGCGGCAGGCGGCAGAGCAGGCCGCGTGGTCGGTTCCGGGCGTCGCCATCGTTGAAAATCACCTTCATGTGGGTTGACGCCAAAGGGAGGGGTGAACCCCTCCCTTCCTGTGCCGCCGGCCCCCTTGATAACCCACAGCTGAGCCGCGACGGACACGGGATTGAGGCCAGATGGGTTAGCCTGCCTTGATCGCAATTTTCCGGTCATTCTTCTGCGCGTTGGCTGTCTTTGGCAGAACGACCTTCAAAACACCATTTGCGAAGGAGGCATCGATCTTCTCGGCATCGACGCCGTCGGGAAGCTGGAGGCTGCGCTGGAACGAACCATAGCGCCGTTCGGAGAGGTAGTATTCCTTCTCCTTTTCCTCCTTGCTTTCATGCTTTTCGCCTTTGACCGTCAGGATGCCGTCCGCGAGCGTCAGTTCCACGTCCTTCGCATCGATACCTGGAAGCTCTGCCGTGAGCTCATAGGCCTTATCGGACTCGACGAAGTCGATGGCCGGCATGCCACGCGCGAAAGCATTCGGGAAACGTGCGAGTGTGCGATCGAAAAAGCCAGGGGTGAAGTCGTTGAAGACGCGATCAATTTCCGATCGCAGGCTCTCGAATGGCGCCCATCGCTCCATAGCGGGTGCCGCCTTCTTCTCCGTGCTCACAGGGAGCTTCCTTGCCATATCGGCCATATCATTTCTCCTCTTCGTTGCGAGGACCATTGGAGGACGACCTTGCCCCGGCCCTTTTCCAAATCGTCTTCGTAAGACGCGATATCATCAAAGACAGTGTTGCGACGTTGTTCATTGATCAGCATCAAAATGGCGCGCTGTCGCGCGTCCCGAGGCGATCGCGGTCGTCATCTTGCCGATCATGAAATCGATCGGCGCCCCCTTTGTTTTTGGTTAGGTGATCGGGGTCGTGGACCGATGCCTATCTTCAACTTGAAGGCTTGAACCTCTCCGCAGGCAAGCTCATACGTCAACGATTGCCGGCAAAAAGTGAAGAAGTTCCGGGCTGTGTCAACCTTCACAAATTTTTCAACTATTCAAAGTATTGCCGCGGCGACATACATTAATTTGGTGCTTAATGATCAACCACTTGGATATGCCGACGGTCCTCTTCTTACAGAAGACATCTTATATCGCCGGAGCGTTGACCTTAGGGTATCTGCGGCTTACCTCGGCCGAAAGTCGCGGCGTAGGACTATTAGCAGCAAGCTTCATTATTCTAGCGACAGGTTCAACACTTGCAGGATATGCCGAAGTTCATCCCGCGCTTTATGGGCCTCTCAGCCTTATCAACATTGTTCTTGCCGTGCTGGGCTACTGCATGCTGGGATTGGCATTTATCGTGATCAGCAACCCCGATCGAAAGATAAACACCACACATATACTCATCCCCGCCGCACTAACGCTGGCAACGGGACTGATTACAGCGTTCCATCTGAACAACACGTATCGTGCGACGACCTTCACTTTTCTCGGTTGCTTGACGATGGCGGCCACGGCGGTTGTCGTGTTTCTCGATGCACATCGCGAGCCGCTTCCAATTCGGAAACTGATTGCAGCAATACTTGCAGCAGCGAGTCTTCTCTCATTGGTCATGGGTCTGGAGTTCTCGTTCAATGCCTTTCCTCTGCTCGATGTGGCGAGCGGCTTTTTTCTGATGATCCTTTCCAAGTTCGTGCTTGCGATTGCAATCGTGATTTTCATCAGCGAGCGCCAGCATATCAAGATTAAACATCTGGCCGACCACGACGCTCTCACGGGTCTTTATAACCGTCGCTTTTTCAACGCGAACACGCCCAGTCGGCCCGGCCATGGCGACGCCATTCTCTATCTAGATATCGATCACTTCAAACAGTTGAACGATCGCTGGGGGCATGCCGCAGGCGACGAAGTTCTCGCGACGATGGCTCGGGCGATGAAATCGATCTTGCCACAGTCGGCATTGCTTGCACGTCAGGGGGGAGAGGAGTTCATAGTTTTTCTCCCTGCAAAAGCCGGAGACGCGTTACTCCATGCCGATCGGATTCGCCAGGCCGTCGCTGAGCTTCGCTATCCCACACTTGGGGCCGAGATGACTGTGACGACGAGCATTGGTGTAGCAAGAGCCGTGCAGGAACATGCGGAGCTCTCGGATCTTTGCCGGGAAGCCGACCGGGCCTTGTATTTGGCCAAAGCCGCAGGCCGAAACCGCGTTTGTGACGCCGAACTCAACTCCGTTCCGGAGCATTGTCGGCGCTTAGGATGATGCAGAACCACGACCAGCCGAGGCCGCTTACTGAGCGGCCGAAATGACGGCCTTTGAATATGGTAAGCGCTCCCCGACATATAGAAGGTTTGATGCCAGACATGGCTTGCAATTCTGCTTACGGCAGCCCCCCTTCTTCACGGAACTGTTCTACCCCGGGACTGGAAGACCACAACTATTGAGCAGTTCATTCAGGTCGTGGATTCCTGTATCCGCTGGTACAAAGAAAAGCGGATAAAAATATCCCTTGGCTCTCTCAACCCCATCGCTTGCCAAAAGAGGTTCGGACGAACGATATAAAACCAGTCCAAGTTTTTATCCGCATCCCCGAGGGGTCAAATCAAGCCGGAATTCAACAGCCAGACGGCACGCGCTACGATCTCGACCGAAAACAGATGGTTCTTGTAAATCAGGGCTGCCTCGCTCATGTTGCCAGCTATCGCAGCAACATTGATGAGAAATCAATGTGACAGCAACGTCAGCTGATCTCTACGACTACGCGACCACGGATGCGACCCGCAACGATATCTTCTGCTATTTTCGGCAACGCGGACATCGGCTCAATCCGCGTTAACGCTTGCAGGTGTAAAGGGTTTAGGTGCTGGCCAAGGATCTGCCAGGCACGTAGACGTTTCGCAACGGGCGCCATAACGGAATCGATGCCGAGCAGTGCCACATTGCGCAAGATATGCGGCAAGACCGTCGCCGGCAGATCTGCGCCGCCGGCAAGACCGCAAGCAGCCACCGCCCCTCCGTAGACCGTCTGGGACAGCACATTAGCAAGCGTCGTCGAGCCGACGGAATCGACTGCTCCCGCCCAGCGCTCTTTTTGCAGCGGGCCGCCCTTCTCGCTAAGCGCCGCGCGCTCGACGAATCCGGACGCTCCCAGCGAGGCGAGATAATCATGGGTTTCGGGCCGGCCGGTCGAAGCCGTAACCTTGTAGCCCTTGCTGGCAAGCAGGCTCACAGCCACCGAGCCGACGCCACCCGCCGCTCCGGTGACCAGCACTTCCCGATCGTCGACGCCGATCGTTCCCCAATCCTCCAGGGCATTGACGCAAAGGGCGGCGGTATAGCCAGCCGTTCCGATTGCCATCGCCTGCTCCAGGGAGAACTCCTGCGGCAGCGCAATCAACCATTCCGCCTTGACCCGCTGGTATCGGGAATAGCCGCCCCATTCGGTCTCGGAAAGACCCCAGCCGTTCAGCACAACCTTGTCGCCCGCAACCCATTTATCCGAGCGCGACTCGACGACAACGCCGGCAAGATCGATACCGCCAACCATCGGCGTGCGGCGCGCAATCCTTCCCTTGCCGGAAAGGGCGAGACCGTCCTTGTAGTTGACGGTGGAAAACGCAACTTCGACCAGAACGTCATGGTCGGGCAGATCGGCCAGGGTCAGTTGTCGGAAGCCGGCCTGCTGTTTGCCATCAACCGTATCGATCACCATTGCCGTAAAAGAATCTGACATGGAATTCCCTTGAACTTCAATGCTTCTGAGGATGTGAGCCGACTGGGTTCAGGACTGCGCCTGCTCGCTCGCCCGGCGGCCGCGCGCATCGAGCGCGGCGCTATAGCTGTCCCGCACATAGGCGAGGAGATTTGTGAGCGCCGCCGTTGCTTCACCGACATCGCGATTGCTGAGCGCCTCATGGATCCTCTGGTGGAAGGCAACGACCTGGCGGCGCTCGCGCACCCTGAAGACAATCATGTTCGTGATCGGAATGAAGGATTCGATCACGATGTACATCATCAGCTTCAAGGGGCCATTGCCGGTCGAGTCGACCAGGGCGCGATGGAACCGGACATCGGAAGCGCAGAAATCTTCGTCGCTAATATCCTGATCCCGCTGCAAGGCGATCTCAGTGGCCATAGCCTGCAATCCCTCTTCGCTGCGGTTTTCGCAGGCAAGCCGGCAGCAGATGGTTTCCGTCTCAAGCCTTGCAGCAATGATCTCGTCGATATCGAAAGCACCGATACCGACGAGAAGTGTCGCGGCACCAGTAATCGCCTTCGACAACCCCTCGGGATCGGGTCGCATCACGAAATTGCCGCCCAGGGGGCCGCGGCGCGAATGAATGAGGTTCTGCGCCGCCAGACGCTTCAACGCCTCGCGCACCGTCGGGCGCGAAATTCCAAAACTCCGGGCAAGATCCTCCTCCGTCGGCAAGCGCTCGTCGATCTTCAGGCGCCCGTCCAGGATCGCGGACTTGATATTCTCGGCGACCTGCTTGGCGATACCAGATCTTACCACTTCGTCATATCTAAGATTCATAGAGCTCCATCCTTCGCTCGAAAGCATTGATGCCATGCCTTCGTCGAAAAGGCTATAGGTATTTAAATATAGGTTTGACAAATATCAGATAGGCGATAACCTGCCCTCGATCCAGATAACCAGGGGAACAGAATGGGCGGATCGATCGACCGGGCGCTCGTCGCACGTCCCTTATCTGCGACGTCTTTGCGGCTCTCAGAATTGTTGACCCGCCTCCACGACAGGCTGGACAAGAACGCTGTTGTCACGGGTCCGGATGTCGGTGACGCCTATTGCGCGGACGCAACGGACGAGCGCGGCGTGCGGCCGGCCGTTCTGTTTCGCCCCAGGGATACCGCATCGGTGTCGGTCATTCTTTCCGCATGCGACGCCCTCCGCCAGCCTATCGTCGTGCAAGGCGGACGGACCGGCCTTGCGGGCGCCGCGCGGCCCATGGCCGGCGAGGTAGCGCTGTCGCTGGAACGAATGAATGCAATCGAACCTGTCAACGAGGATGCCGGCACTGTGATCGCCCATGCCGGCGCGACCCTGCAGGCCGTTCAGGAGGTCGCAGATATCAATGGCTTCATGTTCGGCGTGGATATCGGCGCTCGGGGCACCTCCACAATTGGCGGCAACATCGCCACCAATGCCGGCGGCATTCGCGTCCTGCGCTATGGCATGTATCGCGCCCAGGTTCTCGGCCTGGAGGCCGTAATGGCGGACGGCTCCGTGCTGACCAGCCTCAAAGGCCTTTCGAAGAACAATTCGGGTTTCGATCTCAACCAGATATTCATCGGCAGCGAGGGCACACTTGGCGTCGTAACCCGTGCCTGCCTGCGTCTGCATCCCAAGCCGCAGTCATTGGCAAACGCATTTTGCGCCCTACCCTCGCTCAGTGCGGCAATCACGCTTCTGCGGCGTCTGCGCCAGAGGCTCGGACCGTCCCTCTCCGCTTTCGAAGTCATATTCCCGGCTGTTTATGCCGGCGTTCTCAAGCGTACCGCCGCGCCGCCGCCTGTGCCGGCGGGTGCCGGAATGTATGCGCTCATCGAGATGCAGGGACAGGACGAAGCAGGCGACGAGGATCGCTTTGCCGCTGCGCTGATGGAATGCTACGAGGAAGGCATTGTCAGCGATGTCGCGGTTTCCCGCTCGCTGCGCGACTACCATGCCATCTGGAATTTGCGCGATGCCGCGAGCGAATTCATTTTCAGCATGGACCATGTCGCGGGCTTCGACGTCAGCCTGCCTATTTCCGCAATGCAGCGGTTCCTGGACAGGGCCACAGCCAAAATCGCGCATGTCGATCCCGCCGCTGCCATCTACATTTTCGGTCATCTCGGTGACGGCAATCTGCATTTCCTCGTTCGTACGCACCACTATGACCACGTCGCGGACGCGACCTTTTCCTGTGTCGCCAGCGAAGGCGGATCGATATCGGCGGAACACGGTATTGGCCTTGAAAAGAAGAAGTGGCTGCCGCTGGTTCGCAGCCCGGCCGAGATGGCTGCCATGCGCCGTCTCAAATCGGCGTTCGATCCCAATAACATCCTCAATCCCGGCCGCGTTTTCGACATGGAACCAACGGCACAGGGGGAGCGCGCATAAATGTCCACTCTGCCCGTCGCCGCACACTCCAAGGATCGGCCCACGGCCTCCGCCGTGAAAACGCCCTGCCTCGATGACCGCTACGTGCTCGATCGGGGCAATATCCTCGTTTCCGGCACGCAGGCGCTCGTACGCCTGCCGATGATCCAGCGTCAGCGCGACCTTGCGCGCGGATTGAACACCGCCGGCTATGTCTCCGGATATCGCGGCTCGCCGCTTGCCAGCTTCGACCGCGAAATGGCGCGCGCGAAGAAGTATCTCGACGACCATCACATCCGCTTCCAGCCCGGCCTCAATGAAGACATGGCCGCCACCGCCGTCTGGGGCACGCAGCAGACGGCGATGTTTCCGGGCGCCCGGTATGATGGCGTCTTCGCCATGTGGTACGGCAAGGGACCTGGCGTCGATCGCAGCATGGACGTGATCCGTCACGCCAACGCCGTCGGCACCAATCCGAATGGCGGCGTTCTGCTGCTCGTCGGAGACGATCACGGTGCCGTTTCGTCGACCCTACCGCACCAGAGCGAACATAATCTGATCTCCGCGATGGTGCCGCTCCTGTCGCCGGCCGGCGTGGGGGAATATATCGACTACGGATTGTTTGGCTGGGCGCTCAGTCGCTATTCCGGCGCCTGGGTCGGCTTCAAATGCCAGACTGAAATCGTCGAATGCACGGCGACGGTCGAACTCGATCCCGATCGGCCCGCCATCATCTATCCCGATGGTCACAGCGACCTCTCATTGCGATGGCCGGATGGCCCGCATGCGATGGAACGGCGGCTGGAAAACAAGATGGAGGCGATACACGTCTTCGCCCGTCAAAACAGCATCGACAGAGCGATCTGGGGTAGCACTGCCGGCAAAGCGAGGCTCGGTATCGTTTCGACCGGGAAATCATGGCTCGACCTCATGGGCGCGCTGGCAAGCCTTGGCATCGACGAGCGTCGGGCCGGCGAACTCGGCATCCGGCTTTACAAGATCGGCATGGTCTGGCCGATCGAACCGGAGGGACTGCAACGGTTCGCCTCCGAGGTCGAAACCTTGTTCGTGGTCGAGGAAAAGCGCGCGGTCGTCGAAGACCAGATCAAGGCTCAGCTTTTCAACCTCGCTTCAGATCGGCGCCCAAGGGTCTACGGCAAATTCGGCCTGGATGGTCGACCGCTCTTGTCTGCGGCCGGCGAGATCAATGCGGTCGCGGTCGCGAGAGCGATCGTCTATCTTATCGGTGAGGCTCACACCGATCTGCTGGCCAGATCGCGCGATATCGAGGCGCTCCTCGCGGCAAGTGCCACGGAAACGCCGGCGCTGAAACGCGACCCCTATTTCTGCTCAGGCTGTCCGCACAGCATTTCCACCCGCCTGCCCGAGGGAAGCCGAGCATCCACCGGCATCGGCTGTCATATGATGGTAATCGGGCTGGAAGAGCGCAACACCTCGACCTTTACCCAGATGGGCGGTGAAGGCGGATCGTGGATTGGCCTTTCCCAATTCACCGACGAGAAGCATATCTTCGTCAACATGGGCGATGGCACCTATTTCCATTCCGGGCTGCTTGCGATCCGCGCCGCGATTGCTGCCAAGGTCAACGCCACCTACAAGATCCTCTATAACGATGCCGTCGCCATGACGGGCGGTCAGAAACATGACGGAGAAGTCTCCGTTCCCGGCATTGTCGGGCAGATGCTCGCCGAAGGAGCGGCCCGGGTCGCTGTCGTCGCCGAGCGGCCCGATGTCTGGCAAGGCAATCTGCCGCGCGGCGTTACGGTCAACCACCGCGACGAACTGGATGCGGTGCAGCGTGAACTGCGCGAGGTGCCGGGCGTTACCGTGCTCGTCTACGATCAGGTTTGTGCTGCCGAAAAGAGGCGCCGGCGCAAGCGGGGCGCTTTCGCCATCTCCGACAAACGCGCCTTCATCAACGAGCTCGTCTGCGAGGGTTGCGGCGACTGTTCTGCTGTTTCCAACTGCATCTCCATCGAGCCGCAGGAAACGGAGTTCGGGCGCAAGCGGCGGATCAACCAGTCGAGCTGCAACACCGATCTCTCCTGCATAAAAGGCTTCTGTCCAAGCTTCGTCACCATCGAGGGCGGGACCATCCGCAAGCCGGACGCCAAGGCAGGCAAGCCAAGCTTCGACGCCCTCCCTCTTCCGGCCATCCGAAAGATCACCGACCGGTCCTACAACATGCTGCTCGCCGGCATCGGCGGGACGGGCGTCATTACCGTCAGCGCCATACTGTCGATGGCCGCGCACATTGACGGCCTTGCGGTCCAGACTCTCGACCAAACCGGCCTTGCCCAGAAAAATGGGGCCGTCATCTCGCACCTGCGGGTCGCAAGGACGCGAGAGCAGATCACATCCGTACGGATCGGAGCGGGGGAAAGCGATCTGGTCCTCGGCTTCGATATCGTCGTGTCAGCGGCCCAGAACGCCCTGTCCACATTCGCTGCCGGCCGTACCAAGGCCGTTCTCGACGATCATTTCGCGCCGACCGCCTCGTTTGTGCAGAATACCGCAATCGATTTTCGCCAGGAAGCGACGGTGAAGGCATTGCGCAAAGCGGCTGGTGACAATGCCATCAGCCTTATCGCCGCGACGAAACTGGGGGCGGCCCTGATGGGCGACGCGATCGCGGCCAACATGTTCCTGCTCGGCCACGCCTGGCAGCGTGGGCTGGTTCCAATCAGTCTTGAGGCAATCGATGCGGCGATCGAACTCAATGGCACAGGCATTGCGATGAATCGCGCAGCCTTTGGCTGGGGCCGTCGCTCGGTGGTGGATCCGGAGGCTGTCAAACAGGCGGCCGCAATCGATCCGGACGAGGCGCCGGCCAGGCAGACGCTGGACGAGATTGTCGCCAAGCGCATCGAGTTCCTGACGCACTATCAAAGCGCCACCTATGCCGACAAATACCGCAAGCTGGTGACGACCGCCCGCACTGCCGAGGCCCAACTGAAGCTCGGAGAGGATTTTTCCGAGGCCGTGGCGCGCAATGCCTTCAAGCTGATGGCCTATAAGGACGAATATGAAGTGGCCCGGCTGCACAACGACCGGAGCTTCAAGGACAAGATCGCGGCGCAGTTCGAAGGTGATTTCGAGATCAAGCATCATCTGGCGCCGCCGTTCTTTTCCCGAAGGATCGACAAGCGCACGGGCAACCCGGCAAAGATTGCCATCAGCCACAAGCTCACTTTGCCGGCATTTTCCGTGCTGGAGAAAATGCGCTTCCTTCGCGGCACGCCGCTTGATCCGTTCGGCTACACGCATGAGCGTCGCATGGAGCGAAAACTGGCGGCCGATTATGCGGCGTTGATCAACGACCTCGCAGCAAATCTATCACCGGAAAACCAGCAGCGCGCCATCGCGCTTGCCCAGCTCCCCGAGCAGATCAGGGGGTTTGGCCCTGTCAAATCAGCATCGATAGAGCGTTTCGAGAAGAATAAGGCGGCCCTGTTGATGCAGGCATCGGGCACGCCATCGCAACCGGCTGACACCAGCGTAAAAAGGAAAAACATATGAGCATAGCCGAGCGCTTCGAGACCATTCTCTACGACAAGGATGAACAGGACAAGTTCGCGACGATCACGATCAATCGGCCGGACAAGCTCAATGCGATGAACAAGACGACCGTGCGCGAGATCGACCGCGCCGTTGCGCTGGCCGTCGCCGACAAGGACGTCAACGCACTGGTGATCACCGGTGCCGGCCGCGCGTTTTCTTCCGGTTATGACCTGCAAGGCGCAGACTATGATGTCAGCATCGAGGACTGGCATGCCGACATGTCGGAAAATGCCCAGGCGCTTCTGAATATCTGGAAGGCGCCGATCCCCGTCATCGCCTCGGTGAACGGCTATGCGCTTGCCGGCGCGCTCGAACTCGTCATGTCGTGCGATCTGGCGATCGCTGCCGATAACGCCAAGTTCGGCGAGCCGGAAGTCCGTCACAATTCCGGTCCGCCTGCCCTCTTCATGCCATGGCTGCTGGCCACCCGCGACGTGCGCTGGCTGATGTACACAGGCGATCTGGTGGACGCGGAAGAAGCGCTGCGGATGCACCTGATCAACAAGATCGTGCCTGCCGATCAGCTCAAGCAAAAGACCGAGAACCTGGCGCGCAAGCTGGCACGCATGCCAGTTCCGGCCATCAAGTTCGCCAAGTCCTCCATCAACAACCAGCAGATCGCCGCCGGCCTGATGACATCCTTCGATTACAACGTGCATGCCATCGCCGCCCTCCATGTCAGCAAGGACGGGCAGGAATGGATGCGCAATCTTCAGAAGATGTCACTGAAGGAATATCTCGAATTTCGCGACGCACCCTTCAAGGGGCTCGACTGACATCATCTTCCTCGCTGGTTTGGCGATGCACAGCCACAACAACATGGCTGTATTTAACTCCGGAAAGGATCAGACAATGCAGATGGCCCCGTCCTCAACGCAGGATATGGACAGCATTCCGGTCATAGATATCTCGCCTTTCATCCATCGGACCGCCGGCAGCGATGCCGTGGTCAAGGCGATCGAGGCCGCCTGCCGCGAAACCGGCTTCTTCCTGATCACCGGACATGGTGTGTCCACGGAGGCAACCGCGCGGCTTTACAATCTTGCCCGCGATTTCTTCGACGAACCGCAGGAGTGGAAAAAGCAACAAGGCCGGGGAACTTCGCTAAAGGGGGGCGTCGCCTTCTCCCCCATCGCGGATGAGGCACTGAGCGCCACGCTTGGGATCAAGACGCCGGGTGACTACAAGGAAAGCCTGAATTTCGGGCCGCGCCTTCCGGGTGACGTCTGGCCCACGGTTCCACAAGGATTACAGGCCGCATTCAGCGCCTATTTTGCCGAGATGGAGATGCTCGCTGGCCATCTGCGGCGCGCATTCTGCCAGGCGATCGGGCTTGCTCCCGATTACTTCGAGCCGGCCTTTGCCGACCACCTTTCAGCACTCCGCGTCATCAACTATCCGGAACAACAGGAAAGCCCACTGCCCGGCCAGTTACGTGCGGGCGTCCATACCGATTACGGCTTCATGACCATTCTGCGCTCGGAGGCATCGCCGGGAGGGCTTCAGGTCCGCAGGCGCGATCGCGAATGGCTGGATGCGCCTAACGTCGAAGGCGCCTATGTCGTGAATATCGCCGATGCCTTCATGCGCTGGACCAACGACGAATGGCTCTCGACGCCGCATCGGGTTGCCAATCCACCCGGCGACTTCAAGGGAACGACACGGCGTCAGTCCATTCCCTTCTTTGTCAATCCGTCGAAAGAGACGCTCATCGAATGCCTGCCGCCCTTTGCGGCAAAGGCGCCGGCAAAATACACGCCGATTACCTACGGAGACTATATCGCGCTGAAGACAAGCCAGGCCTTCAGCAAATCCTGAGCGCAAGAAGCGAAACATCGCCTAGCGCGCAGCAGCGACCGAAACATAGCCATGACAAGGGGAACCGAAATGATGAACATGAACAGGCGGCAGCTTCTTGCCGGAATGGGCAGCCTTGCCGCAGCAAGCATGATCAGCCTTCCTGCGCGCGCGCAAAGCAAGACCCTCGTGGTGCCGACGCTCGGGGGTGCCTGGGAACAATTCTGGCGCTCGACGCTGGCACCCGCATTCACGGCAAAGAGCGGTGCCGCGGTGACACTCGATGCCGGCAACGGCCGTGTCTGGAGCGCCAACCTTCGGGCGGCAGGCGCTCAAAACCCGCCCTATTCTATCCTGATGACCAACGAGGCCTTCGCCTCCAGTCTGCGCAAGGAAGGCTTCTTCGAGAAGCTCGATCTGACGAAACTGTCGAACTACAACGATCTCTACCCTCTTGCGAAGAAGACGGATGGCTGGGGTGCCGTGGCCATGGTCTCGCCGATCGGCATCGCCTACCGAACCGATATGGTCAAAACCCCGCCGAAGGGATGGAAGGATCTCTGGGAAAACCCGGAGTTCAAGGGTCGCATTGGCCTCTACAACTTCGCCAATACGGCCGGCAAGATGGAGCTGATGCTGGCATCGAAGATCTTCGGCAAGGATCAATACGACATCGATGCCGGCTTCAAGGCGCTGGAAAAGCTCGGCCCCGTCATACAGGCGGATTTCAATCTGTCGACGGGCCTTGCAGCCGGCGAATTCGTCGTTGCGCCCTTCGACTTCGGCGAGGTGGCGCGCTTGCGATCCCAGGGGCTGCCGATCGATGTCGTCGTTCCCGAAGAGGGCATGCTGATGTTCGACCAGACGCTGAATATCCTTGCCCATGCCCCGGAAAAGGAACTCGCCTACCAATATGCCGACTTCCTGCTTTCTCCGGAGGGGCAGATACCGCCCATGAAGCAGTTCTTCGTCTCCCCCACCAATTCCAAGGTGGTGGTCCCGGCCGACCTGCAAAAGGACGTGCCGATCTCGGGCGAGGCCATGGACAAGATCCTGACATGGGACTGGAACTTCATGAACCAAAAGCAGGCCGAGTTCTCGGAGACCTGGGCAAAGGTCATGCGCTAGGCGCGCCCTGACGATCCCCTCGCTATGTGCCGGCCCGCCTCTAGGCGGTCCGGCCCCTCTCCCGACATGGTGGCATGGACGCGGTCGCCGCCGACAGAATTTGGAAGATCGATCATGACAGAGGTGAGCATCGAAGCGCTGACCAAGCACTATGGAGCATCTCTTGCGGTCAACGGCATCTCCGTGAAAATCGCAAAGGGTGAGTTTATCTCCCTTC
Organism: Rhizobium sp. SG570; assembly: GCF_012275345.1. NCBI lineage: Bacteria > Pseudomonadati > Pseudomonadota > Alphaproteobacteria > Hyphomicrobiales > Rhizobiaceae > Rhizobium > Rhizobium sp. SG570. The sequence goes on from NZ_JAAZQI010000007.1 coordinate 237,578, forward strand.
TTGGCCCTTCCGGCTGCGGCAAGACAACTACGCTGAAAATGATAGCCGGCTTCGAGGACGCCACATCGGGCGCGATCCGTTTCGATGGGCAGGACGTCGTGCATGTGCCTGCCGAAAAACGCGACATTGGCATGGTCTTCCAAAACTACGCCCTGTTTCCGCATATGACCGTAGCGCAGAACCTGGCGTTCGGACTGGAGATGCGCCGCAGACCGAAGCGCGAAATCGCCGAGCGCACGGCGCGTGTTCTCGACATGGTACAGCTCTCCGGATATGCCGACCGCTATCCGCGCCAGCTTTCCGGCGGACAGCAACAACGCGTCGCCCTTGCTCGAGCGCTGGTGATCGAGCCCCGAATTCTCCTTCTCGACGAGCCGCTAGCCAACCTCGACGCCAAGCTGCGCGAGGAGATGCGCATCTTTATCCGCGATCTTCAGAAGCGTGTTGGCATCACCACTGTTTACGTGACCCACGATCAGGCGGAGGCGATGACCATGTCGGATCGTGTCGTGATCATGTTTGGCGGGCAGATCGCCCAGTATGGCGCGCCGGCCGATATCTACGATCGGCCGGCCAGCCTCGAAGTCGCGCAATTCGTGGGGCAGGTCAACATCCTTTCCGGTCGGCTGCTCTCCACCGACGCCAACGATATCTCGGTCATCGATACAGCACTCGGTACGGTCAGGATCTTCAATGCTCCAAGGTCGCCCGGTGGGGCCGTGACGCTGGTGCTGCGGCCCGAGGCCGTCGAGCTGTTTCCCGAAAGTGCGGGGCAGGCAGGCGTCCCGGCCACCGTCACTGCGAGCTACTATTCGGGCAGCCTGATCGACTATCTGCTGACGCTCGACAGTGGCGACACCATCAATGTCCAGACCTTCCCTCGCAGCCGTTTCTCTCCGGGCGATCGTGTCACCGTCAAGGCCGATGGCGATCGCTTCTGGGCGCTCGGAGCTGCCGCATGAGCCTTCGAGCGAAATCTCTGAAGCCCTTTGCCCTGATCGCCCCAGCTGTTCTGCTGCTCGGTGTCTTCCTGGTATTGCCGTACATCAACATCGTGGTCATGAGCCTGCGCAATCCGGGGAGCGGCACGCCCTATGCGCCCGGCTTCACCCTCTCAAACTATCTCAGGCTCTTTGCCGACAGCTTTTATCTGGAGCAGACCGCAAACACGTTGGTGATCGGCTTCATCACCACCTTTGTCTGCCTTGTCCTCGGCTTCCCCGTCGCCTGGCAGCTTGCGAAGACCCAAATGCGTTTTCGCGGCCTGGCCTATGGCCTCGTGCTCTCACCGCTTCTCGTCGGCATCGTCATCCGCAGCTATGGCTGGACGATCCTACTCGGCAATAACGGCATGATAAACCGCACGCTGATCGGCTTCGGCCTGATCGATCGCCCGCTTGCCCTGATGTATAACTCCCTTGGGATCGTGATCGCGCTGGTGCACGTCTTCCTGCCCTTCATGATCCTGCCGCTCATGAGCGCGCTGCAGGGGATAGACCCTTCAATCGAAGCGGCCGCCCGGTCGCTTGGTGCCGGACGCATCACCGCCTTTCGAAGAATTGTTCTGCCGCTGGCGATGCCCGGCATACAGGCCGGCTGCATACTGGTCTTTGTCCTGTCGCTCAGCGCCTACGTCACTCCGTCCTTGATCGGCGGCCTGCGCGTAAAGACGATGGCCGTCAGCGTGGTCGACGCCCTTATCGATACGTTTCAATGGCCCTTCGGCTCGGCCATGGCACTGATGCTGTCTCTAACCGGGGCTATGGTGGTGATGCTGTTTGCCAGGCTCACCCGCATGAAATGGAAGGCGAACTGATGGCCAGGCACCTCCTCACCGGCTATTGCCTGCTGATCTATGCCTTTCTGTTGCTGCCGATCCTCGTGGTCGTCGGCGCCTCTTTCAATGCTGGCGCCTTCCTGACGTTCCCGCCACAGGGACTTTCATTTCGCTGGTATGTGGTGTTCTTTCACAACGAGGTCTTCCTCAACGCCATCAAGACATCGCTCTGGGTGGCCGCGGTCTCGACGGTGATCTCCTCGATCATCGGCACAATGGCGGCGATCTTCTATGTCCAGCACGCCGGACGCTGGAAGGAAAGCATCCGCCTCGCCATGCTCCTGCCGCTGCTGCTGCCGGAAGTGCTGACGGCCATCTCGCTGTTGTTCTTCGTCTATTCGATCGGCATGGGCACACGGACGATCGCAGCGATGATCATCGGCCATTGCCTCATTACCCTTCCCTTCGTCTTCATCAACGTTTCGGCGGCCATGGAGTCCTACGAACCGTCCTGGAGCCTGGCGGCCAAGAGCCTTGGCGCGGGACCACTGACGCGGTTTCGCCGCATCATGCTGCCGCTGATCAAGCCAGGCGTGATTGGCGGATGCCTGTTCGCCTTCATCATATCCTTCGACACGTTCACGATATCCTTCATGCTGAAGAATGTCGGCACCGCCACGCTTCCAATCCAGCTCTACGATTATCTGCGCACGAACTTCACACCGGAGGCAGCGGCAGTTTCAACGGTATCCATCGTGCTGACCTTGTTCATCGTCGTCCTGTCGGAGAAAGTACTGGGACTGCGCATCCACCGATTCTAGGGCATTTGCTGCTTTTTCACCCTCCGCTTGGCGACGAACGAATTCGCCGCTGACTCAGCGAGGGTCGTGGCAACCCGAAGGCCGGCGCGGTGGCGTTTTCCGTGGTCGATGATTGGTCTCATCTGACACTTTCAGCCTGCGGGATGACGACCATCGTTGACCGGTCACGAACGATCAGCGCCGATCATTCTCCGCTATCGACGAGCTTCCGAGAGGACGGGGACGTAGAGCGGACTGAGGGTTGCTGCAAACGTTGCCGTCAGGTGGTCGGCATCCTTATAGAGCGGCAGACCGTTTCGCACCGCATCGCAACGACCATGGCTACAGAGAGAGGGAAGAGGGTCGATGAGCGCAGCTCCATAACGTGCCGCCAGACGTGTCAGGATCGCGTGCGAAAGCGCCTGCCGCTTCTCGATATAGTCCAACGGCGGCGCGACGTCCGTCGATGTGCCTCGCGTTATCGCCTTGGCGACGGCCTCAGGCATGTACCGCCCCATCTCCGGAACATCCGAGACCAGCACGACCCTCGTTCCCTGCTTGGTCAGCTCCGCCACCAGGCGATCCAGCGTTTCGACGACGGATGCTGATCGGTCGTCCAACGGAGGCGGCACCGACAGGTCGAAGTAAGGCCCCTCGTTCGGCAACTCGGCATCGTGGACATATTTGGGCCAGTAGGCCACCAGGAAAACCAGCGGAATATGTTGTGCCGCAATCAGATCGTGCACTGCTCCATTGAAGTCGCCGCAGAGCCCGGTATCGCCCCGAGGTGTGAGCTGAACACCCGGCAAAGGAGGGCACGACGAATGTCCTGCAAAGAGGCCGGTGATGCCAACCAGTTTCGCAGCCGCATCGATGGCCGGCGCCATCGCGCCGGAATGGGAATCGCCCCAGACGACAAAAGATGGTTTGGCAGAGCCTTCGAAACCGAGCGGACAGAGCTTGCCTGCATAAATATCTGCCACAGAGGGCCCGGATTTATCGGAGTCGGCAAAACACGGCGGTAGGCTGAATCGGCTTTGATCGTACGTGGAAGCGTACACCGTCCGGGCATCCGCGGGTAGCCGATCCGGCACACCGCGATGATGAGCAACATAGTCTCCCAATCCGACTGAAGCGATCAGGACCCCCGCGGCGCTTGCGAACATGGGTATGCGCTTCACAAAGCTGGCGCGTCCACGGAACGGCTGCTCCACGAAACGCCAAGAGATGGTGGCGAGAACGAGCGATGCGATAACGATCAAACTGCCCTGCAGCAGGGAAAGCTGGCGTCCCGCGACCTCCCGGCTGAATACGATGATCGGCCAGTGCCAGAGATAAAGGGAGTAGGAGATCAGCCCCACAAAAACCAATGGTCGGGATTGCAGGAATCTGCCCGCAGGCCCCGTCTCGTCTCGGCCATGGATAATCAAGGCCGCGCCGAGGCAAGGCAGCAGCGCCGCCGGGCCGGGAAACAGCGTCTGGTCGCTGAAGCCGAATATGGCAATGGCTACCAGGAGGATGCCACCCAGGCCCAGCCCTGCCCGCAGCGCCGACTGCTGCGGCACCGGTATTGCATTGAGGGCCAGCAGCGCCCCAAGGAGGAGCTCCCAGGCGCGAAACTGAAGGAGATAGAATGCCTCGGCCTGCGACCGAAATAGCATCCAAGTGCAAGCGACCAACGATACGGCCAGCAAGCCTGTCACGATGAGCCTAGCACGCCGTCGCGCAAATCGGTTGATCAGCAGCAACAGCAAGGGAAACAGGATGTAGAACTGCTCTTCGACAGCAAGAGACCAAGTGTGCAGCAGCGGCTTCATCTGCGCGCCGATGTCGAAATATCCGCTTTCCTTTTCGAACTGGATATTCGAGGTGAACAGGGCGGCCGCCTTCAAACTGCGGGCGAAGTAGACAAATTCGGCTGGCATCAGCAGAAACCAAGCCGCGATCGAGGAAGTGGCCAGGACAGTAAACAATGCCGGGAAAATCCGGCGGATACGGCGCTCATAGAATCGAACGAGACTGAACTCGCCCTTTGCGATCTCGCTGGAAATCAGCGATGCCATCAGGAAACCAGAGATGACGAAAAATACGTCGACGCCGACGAAACCGCCGCCGAAGCCGGGTACGCCCGCGTGGTACAGAACCACCGGAATAATAGCCAGAGCCCGGAGACCATCGACATCCCGGCGATAGTCAAGACCGCTTGACCCATGTCCGTGCGTTGGTGCTAGAGGCAACGAGCGCCGAAGAACAAGATTCAATTTCAACTCTCCAAATGCACCGCGATGCGCACACAGCCGCAACGTGTCTCTTTTAGGCAAATAGTCCCATTGGCTGACGTAAAACTGAAGATTTGAGCTTCGCGGCCTCAAGCTCGGCGTTCTGATCGACCTCGACGTTCAACTGGGTTTAGCCAGGAAAGCAAGATTGCCTCCCTATGGCGCCGACAGGGGCAGGATACGTTCTGGCGCGGACCTTGAACCCTGGCGTCATCGGAGGCCCAAAGTCTAGCTATGGGTGCCGGTCTTTCATTCTGGACCTTAGCCCTGTTGTGTATCACACTCTTTTGGTGCCCGAGGGAGCCTGGAAGGCGATAAAAAGTTGTTGGCTTGGTGCTTCATTGAAATCCGTAATCACAAGCGACAGCGGATATGCCACTGTTATCCTGGTTGTGAGGCAAAAGCGGGGCGGGCATATAACTTCGCTTGGCGGGACCCGTTGCCCTCTAGGCCAGGATCTCTACCCTTCAATATTCTTTGTATAGGTTGCTATTAGCACCCATTTGGAAATAGCTTCTCGCGCGTCTGGAGATTGCGATGAACCTTAACCAAGTCACTGTGACGATGCCCGATCTGGATGAAGGATGGCGTTTCTACTGCGCACTCGGTCTTGTTCCCATCGTGGATGCGAGACCCAACTATGTTCGATTTATTTGCCCTGACGGCGACAGCACTTTTTCGCTACATAAGGGCGAAGCGGCTGGCAATGGCACCACGATCTATTTCGAATGCGATGACGTTGATACTCAGTACGAAAACCTCGTTGCCGCGGGCATAACCTTTTCGTCGCCGCCCCAAGATCAAAGCTGGTTGTGGCGCGAAGCAGAGTTGTTTGACCCTGGCGGAAACCGCATACTTCTGTATTTTGCCGGACAAAATCGGATCAATCCGCCATGGCGAATTCGCCCCTCCAACCCGTAGCATCTGGACGGGTTGAGTATGATGCGCCGTCATTGACGGAATAGGAGCCGATCCAAGACGATTTCAATTTTGGGCATCGCTGGAATGCACAACGATAGTCCTGCGGTTTCCGATACCGATCGAACGCCGACCGTATCGCAGCACAAGCTCCCCCTACTACCCACTTTCAAGCAGGTAGCGGCAGGCGACAACGCCCGTGACGTTCGATCACATCTATCCAAGCGAGAGAGCCGAGCCTGTCTCCACGTCAAATAAGTGCATCTGGTTCATATTGAACGACAGTGGCATCGCCGTCTGAGGCTTAGGTCCGCTTTCCGGGTCGATGCGGGCGCACAGGTTGGCGTCGCCGATGGAAAAATAAACCATAGTCTCCGGACCAAGAGGCTCTACCAGATCGATCCTCGCCTCAACGTCTGCAAAGCCTGGGCGCTGTTGACGATGGCTAATCGATTCGGGCCGTATACCGAAAATGACTGATTTTCCAGCATGGCGCGCATACTCGTTGACGCGTGCATCGGGAACCAGAAGCTCGGCGCCGTCCGCCAGAGCGACGGCAACTCCCCCGCGGCTCGAAACCAAATGCGCCGGAAGGAAATTCATCGACGGCGAGCCGATGAAGCCGGCGACGAACTGGCTGACCGGGCGGTGATAGAGTTCCTGCGGCGGCCCCGCCTGTTCGATGGCGCCGCCATTCATCACCACAACGCGGTCGGCCATCGTCATGGCTTCGACTTGGTCGTGAGTGACATAGACCGTCGTGGTTGGGAGTATCTGGTGCAGCCGCTTGATCTCCGTACGCATCTGAACGCGGAGCTTCGCATCGAGGTTCGACAACGGCTCGTCGAAGAGGAAGACCTTAGGATTGCGCACGATCGCCCGCCCCATCGCGACGCGCTGGCGCTGGCCACCGGAAAGCTGGCCCGGACGCCTGCTCAGGAGCTCGCCGATATGCAGCGTTTCGGCAGCGCGGGCGATACGCGCATCGATCTCGCCTTTCGTCAGCTTCTGCTGCTCCAGGCAGAAAGAGATATTTTCACGCACCGTCATGTGCGGATAGAGCGCATAGTTCTGGAACACCATGGCGATATCGCGCTTTCCAGGCCCTAGGCGATTCACGACCTGGTCGCCAATGACGATCTCGCCCGCCGTAATATGTTCGAGACCCGCGATCATGCGCAACGTGGTCGATTTTCCGCAGCCTGACGGCCCCACGAAAACTACGAATTCATTATCTTCGATTTCAAGGCTGATGCCCCGGACGGCTTCATAGATGCCGTAGGATTTGACGACGCTTTTCAGTTCCAGTCGTGCCATCGTTTTCTCCTATGATTCCTGCAGCCAGATCGCCATCGCTCCGGCCTCGCGATTGGCCCAGAGATGGTAGGGAATCGCCTTGAACGGCCTCTTCTTCAATGCGGGCGGTGCGGTGCGATAAAGCGCATTCTCCCAACCGGCATCTTCGGCCTCGAGCGCCGTGCCCTCGAGAACTGCAGCACCACCGAGAAGTCCTGCGTCGTAGCGAGCCGAAATCTCCGACGTTGCCGGCAGGCGAAGCCGCTGCGGCTCGCCGCCAAGATCGGTCTCCTCGACGCAATAGACGACCGGGCCGCGCCGCAAGGCGACGCGTCCGCCATCTTCCGAGACGGCCGGGTGGGCGTAGATGCGGTCGACCGGCATCGACAGGCTGATGCGGACTTCGTCGCCGTTCAGCCATTCCCTTGTGATCGCCGCATAACCGTTCGTCACGCATGCGCCGAGATCGACGGCCATGCCATTGACGAAGATCTCAGCGCTCCGGCACCATCCGGGGATGCGCAGATGCAAGGTGAAGCGGCTCGGCTGTTCGAGCGCGAGCTGCAGCCTGATGTCGCCGTCCCAGGGATATTGGGTCTCCTGCTTGAGACGAACGAAGGTGTCTCCGATCATCAGCTCGGCGGAATTGGCGCCATAGAGATGAACGGCGAGTTCACTATCCTTGGTGGAATAGAAATACTGCCCGAGTGACGTGATGAAGCGGGCGATATTCGTCGGGCAGCAGGGGCAATAATGCCATTTCCAGCGGCGGTGCTGCCCGTGGCTTTCCAGCACATTTTCATAGAAATAGTGCTCGCCGTCGCGGGAGATGCCAGACAGGGCTCCGTTGAACAGCACGGTTTCCAACCTGTCGGTGAATTTGCTGTTGAGATCGATCTGGGCCATGCGGTGGCTCCAGAAGCCCAGTGCGACCGCGGCGCATGTCTCGGCATAGGCCGTTTCGTTCGGCAGATCGAATTCACGGGTAAAGCCCTCGTTGGATGCGGACGGACCCAGGCCGCCGGTCACATAGAGCTGCCGGCCGACGAGATTGTCGTACAGGCGCTCGCAGGCTTCTTTCAGTACCGGATCGCCGTTCTCGACAGCCAGATCCACCATCGCCGAGAAAAGATACATGGCGCGGACCGCATGGCCGACCACCTGCTGCTGCTCGCGCACCGGCATGTGAGCCTGGCTATAGGCGTATGTCTTGTAGACATAGTCTTGCGGATCTTCGCCGCGGTTGCGCGCCTCCTCGTCGTAATAGGACGGCATCTGACCGCGTTCGTCGACGAAATAGGTCGCAAGCTTCAGATGCCGGGGGTCGCGCGTGACGCGGTAGAGCTTGACGAGCGCCAGTTCGATTTCTTCGTGGGCGTCATAACCTCTCAGCTTGCCGGGCTCCCGGCCGAAGGTGTCAATGATATGGTCGACGGCGCGGATCATGACATCGAGGAAGCGGCCCTTCCCTGTTGCTTCATAGTAAGCGACGGCTCCTTCGAGCAGATGGCCCATCGAATACATTTCATGCAGGTCACGCAGATTGGTCCAGCGCTTTTCCGGTTCGCGGCGAATGAACCAGCTGTTGAGATAGCCATCCGCCATCTGACCTTGTTCGAGCTTGGCAACGATATCGTCGATCTTCGCCTCGATCTCGGCGTTGGGATGGGCCTTCAGCGTGTAGCTAGCAGCCTCGATCCATTTGCCAAAGTCGGAATCGAAAAAGTGCTGCATCGACAGGCCACTCGGCTGGATCGGGCGGACGAGCGGTCCGGCGGGCCTGTCAAAATCGAGCACTTCCAGGAAGCCCTCTTCCTCCAGCCGCTTGTGCTGGGTGGGAATGGTGACGTTGCGCACCGTTTCGCTCCAGCCCTGCCAGAAGCCGCCATCGAAGACGACGCTGGAATGATCGGCAGGCAGATAACGCTTGAGGCCTGTGAGCGGTGCCGGTTGAACGCGAGGTGAACTGGACATGACAACTCCTTCAGCGGAACGACCGCTGTCATTTCACGGCGCCAGCCGTCAGGCCGCGCACGTAGTATCGTTGCAAGAGAAGAAAGAGCAGGATGCAGGGGACCATTGTCACGGCAATGCCGGCCTGCAGCGCGCCCCAATCGATGATGCCGTAAATGCCCGAGGAAACATTGACCAGCATGATCGGCAGGGTGAACTTGTTCTGATCGGAAAGAAAAATCAGCGCCGCCAGGAACTCGTTCCATGAGTTCAGGAAGGCAAACATGGCGATCGTCGCAACCCCGGGCAATGCGATCGGCAACATGATCCGCCGCAAAATCGTCGCCTGCGAAGCGCCGTCGATCCGCGCCGCCTCGATCAACGCCTTTGGCACCGCATCGAAGGCATTGCGCATCATGAAGACGGAAAAGGGCAGCTGGAACGTCACATAGATCAGCACCAGTCCAAAGAGATTGTTCTGCAGCCGCAAGGCCTTCAGGATCAGGAAGAGCGGCGTGAGGATCGATTGGAACGGGATCATCATCGTCGCCATGATCAGCACGAAGAGCGCGGATTGCCCCGGAAAGCGGAATTTCGAAAAGCCGTACCCCGCCGGAACCGATATCAGCACCGTCAACAGCACCGTTCCGGTGGCGATCAGTACCGAATTGCCGGCATAGACGTACCATCCGGCTCCGACATGCTCGAGGCGACGGTAGTTCTCGAGCGAGAAGGTCTTCGAGAATAGCGCCGCCGGATTGGCAAGCGCCTCGGCCGCAGGCTTGAAGGAATTCGCGAAGGACCACACGATCGGCATCACAAAAAAGACGGCAAAGACAAGAGCCACGAGAATGAAGGCGAGATAGCCGAGCCGCTCGCTCGCGGGCTTGGGCGCAAGCTTGTAGTTTAGCCGGTGCATTAGCCTTCCTCCGGACGCTGGCGAAGAAAGACGAACTGGATCGTGCTGATCGCTACGAGGACGACGAGAAGCGCGAACGAGATCGCCGAACCGTAACCCAGGCGATATGACGAGAACGACGCGAGATAAATCGAGAACACCGCCGAGATCGTGCTGTTCTCCGGCCCGCCCTGGGTGATGATGAAGAACTGGTCGAAAGCCAGCATCGACGAGGTCACGTTCAGCACGAGCGCCAGCACCACCGAATTTCGCATCAGCGGCAACGTGATCCGGCGGAACCGACTCCAGACATTGGCACCATCAATCTTGGCAGCCTCGATCACATCATCCGATATGCTCTGCAGACCTGTCAGCAGGATGATCATGGTGAAGCCCGCCGTCTTCCAGACGACCATCAGAATGACGACACCAAGTGCCGGCCAGAAGCTTTGCAGCGGTCTCGGGGCGCTATCGATAAGCCCCACTCCCCGCAGCAGCTGCGCGAAGACGCCGCTATCTGGATTGAGCAGCCACATCCACAATGTCGATGCGGCCCCGAACCCGATGACGACGGGCATGAAGTAGATCGTGCGGAAGAAGCCGGCGATGCGAAGCGGCCGGTCGACAAGCAGCGCGAGCGGGAAAGCCACCAGGAAGATCGCAGCAGTCACCAGCACGGTATAGAGCAGCGTGAAACCCAGGGAATGCCAGAGTTGGACGTCGCCCATAAGCTCGGCATAATTGGCAAGGCCGATGAATTTGGTCCGGCCAAGAAGCGGCCAGTTGTAGAAGCTCATCCAGATCGTCATCACCAGGGGGACGAGGAAAAGTACGACGATGAACAGAAGACCCGGCAGGATGAACGCGAGACCAAGCCATCCCTTCGGTTCGGGTTCTCCGCTGGAGATGGCTCGCGTCTCATTGTGACGCATCGACGATCTCACGGCTGTTTCCCCCTTGGTTGACTATCGACATGTTCGGTCAGAAAGGCAGGGCGTGTTCGAACGCCCTGCCGAAATCGCGGGCGACACCACTCAGTTCGGATTGGTCCGCTTGAGAATGCGGGTAAAATCGGCCTGTGTCTTGGCGATCGTTGCATCGACATCGTCGCCGAAAATCGTGCCTTGAATCAGGTTGAGGAAGGGACCGGTGCGGCTGACGAAAAGCTCATCCGAGGAGAAGGTGTAAGGCGTGCGTGCCTTGGCGAGAATGTCGTAGGCGACGAGATTGCGCTTGTCGAATTTCGCATAGGCTTCGGCGGCCAGATCGGTGCGCGACGGCATGCCCGATTCCTGGGTAATGTAGACCTGCTGCTCGGGTTGCATATAGAAATTGACGAAGTCGAGCGCGACCTTCTTCTTTTCCGGACTGATGCCCTTGATGAGCGCAAGCGTGTCACCACCCGCGAAGCTCGATTCACCGCCCTTCGGCCCCGGGATCGGCGCGACGTTGAACTTCACATCCGGATATTTGCTGGTCAGCAGGTTGACGATGTAGGAGCCGGTCATCAGGATGCCGACCTTGCCCGAAGCGAACGCTTCGACGGCATTGTTGCCGTTGCCGGAACGGGATGTGGGATGGATCGCGCCCGCCTTCCACATATCTCGGTAAGCCGCGATCGTCTCGCGCAGCGCCGGTGTATCGACGGTTGCTGCACGCCCGTCATCGCTCAGGACGTCGGCATTTGCGGCCCAGAGATGCGGCAGGAAGTCATAGATCAGCCAGCTTCCCGAATTGGCCACGAAATAAAAGCCATAGGTCTCGTTGCCGAGCGCCGTGATCTTCTTGGCGTCAGTGGCGATTTCCTCCAGCGATGCCGGCGCCTTGTTGGGGTCGAGACCGGCCTTTTTGAAGAGATCGGTGTTGTAGGCGATGATCGACGCATCCGGCAGTGCCGGCACGCCGTAGATCTTGCCGTCATAGGTGGCAAGCCGGATATGGGACGGGCTCATCGCCTGGGAATATGGCAGGCCTTTCACAAAGTCGGTGATATCCTCCAGACCATCAGCCGCGGCAAAGGTCGGAAGGTAGATCAGGTCGAGCACGGCGCTGTCAGGAGCCGCGCCGCCGGCAATAGCGGCGCCGAGCTTCGGAACCATCTGCTCAGCCGTGATTTGGGTCACGTTGATCTTGTCGGAATGCGATGCGTTGTACTTGTCAGCCAGCCCCTGAAGCACGGCGCCGGACGAGGTGCGTACCCAAAGGGTGATGTCGGTAGCATTGGCGAGCGTCGCGCTGGCCAGAAGCGAAAGCGCAGAAAGCGTCAACTTTAACTTGAACATAGATGTTCCCCTTTTTCTTGCCGCCAGCAGCCTCCCAGTGGCGTGTCCAAAACGTTAGTCGACATTTTTTGGTATGTCGACAGTATGTACGCAGCATTTAGAAAGGAATCTGATAAAACCTTTTATCATCACGATTATTTCTGCTAAAAGGTTTTATCATATTCGGTAAAGGAACCGGCCTTTGGTTGAAAAGGACACACGACGGCGGACGATCCATGACGTGGCCCAGGCAGCCGGGGTCAGCATTTCGACAGCTTCGAATGCCCTGAACGGAACCGGCCGCACCAATGCCGAAACGCGGGAACGCGTTATACGTGTAGCCAAGGAAATCGGTTTTCGGCCCAATGCGCTCGCCCGCGGGCTTCTGAGCAAGCGCAGTCATGCGATCGGCATGCTCACCAATGATACCTATGGAAGGCTGACGTTGCCCATGGCCGCCGGTGTGTCGGAAGTACTCGTCGATCACGGCCTCTCCGTCTTCCTCTGCGCCACCAACAACGACCCGCGCCTCGCACGCCTGCATCTGGAGACCCTCCTCGATCGACAGGTGGACGGTATCATCTTCACCGCCACGCGCCTCGATCTCAAGCCGCCGGCTGAACTGGCCAAATTGGCAATTCCTGTCGTCTATGCCTTTGCCGAAGGACCACCCGAAAATATCAGCTTTTTCCCGGACGATGCTCAGGGCGCCCGCCTGGCCGTTGAGCATCTGAAAGGACTGGGCCGCTCACGGATCCTGCACATTACCGGGCCGGAAGATTATCTCTCAGTGCGCATCCGCGCGGAAGCCTACTGCGAGAGCTTCGGCAAGGGTGCGGAAGTGCACTATGGGGATTGGAGTGAGGAATGGGGTCACGAGGCAATCGACGCCGTCTTTTCCCGGCCCGGAGAAAAGCCCGATGCCATTTTCTGCGGCAATGACGAAATCGCCCGCGGGGTCATCGATGCCCTCCGCGACATCGGCATCACCGTTCCGAAGGACGTCGCCGTCGTCGGCTTCGACAACTGGGAGGTGATCTCCCGGCAAACCAGACCGCCTCTGACAACGGTGGATATGGAATTGAAAGAGATCGGTCGCCGCGCAGGCCTTGCCATCCTCCGTCTGGCACAAGGCGAAACCGTTCCGACAGGCATCACTCGATTGTCATGCCGGCTGGTTGTACGCCAATCTTGCGGTGGCCAGGCTGGCTAAGCCTGCCACTGGTCAAACAGTCAACAGCTCATCAGCTTGCAGCGACTGGAAATCGAATGCTGCACTGAGGGTCTTGTGAGGTTCGCACTGATGGCCACTCTCGTTCCCAACGCGGACTTCGAACCGTGATTCTCACGTTAGGTCCAAGCCCTCAGATAACATTCGGCACGAAGATGCACACTAAAACGTCCCGCGAACGACCGGCAATCAACTGACGCCGTTGAACACAACCATCTTGTCGTCGGCCATCTCTTCCATAGTCCAGGGAATACCCCCGACGCCATATCCCGACTGCCTGCGCCCGGCAAAGGGCATCCAGTCGATTCGGAAAGCGGTGTGATCGTTCACAAGCACAGCCGACGCGTCCAGATGCCTTGCGGCCTTGAGGGCGATTGTTATGTCGGAAGAAAAAACACTCGCCTGGAACGCGTATGGCAGCGAGTTCGATATGCGGATCGCCTCGTCAACGTCGCTATAGCCGTAAACGCAGGTGAGCGGTCCGAAGACTTCAAGTCGCGACACTTTGGCGTCCGCTGGCGGATTAAGCAGGACGGAAGGCAGAAGCGTGGTCTCGGACAGCCGTCCGCCTCCGAATTGCCTCGCGCCCGCATCGGTCGCTTCCTTGATCCAGTTTGAAACACGCTCCGTCTCACGCGGCAGGATCAGCGGCCCGACCTCTGTCTCCCTTAGTGTGGGGTCACCGACACGGAGACTTGCTACCCTGGCGGCCAGTGCATCCGTGAAGGTCGCTAGGATGTCTTCATGCACGAAGAGGCGTTGCACCGACACGCAGACCTGGCCCGCGTGGTAGTATCCGCCTTTGACGATCGTCCCGACGATTGCGTCAATGCTTGCGCTGCGGTCGACAATAACCGGAGCCGCTCCGCCATGTTCCAGCGCGCATCGCGTGCCTGGAGGCAGCTTGCTCTTCAGATACCAGCCGACCTTCGCCGAGCCGATGAAGCTCATGAAGGCGACACGCTGATCCGTGGCAAAGCGCTCGGCAAGCGCATTGTCCTCAGTGATCAACGTTTGGCACCAGCGCTCGTCCAGTCCCGCTTCCCAGAACAGCTTGACGATCTCGATGCAGGAAATCGGAGTGGTTGCCGCCGGTTTGACGATGACCGGGCAACCCACGGCCACCGCAGGCGCAATCTGGTGGATGATGAGATTGAGGGGATGGTTGAACGCCGAGATTGCCGCCACGACCCCGATCGGTTCCTTGGTGGTGAAGGCCCATCGGTTCGTGCTGGCGGCAGTGAGGCCCATCGGGATCTCCCTGCCGCCAAAATTGCGAAGCTCGTCGGCCGCATTGACCAGACCATCGATCCCACGCGTCACCTCGATGATCGCATCCGTGAGCGGCTTGCCGCCTTCGCGGGCGATCATGACCGCAAACCGGTCTCGGTTCTCTGAGAGAAGCTCAGACACCCTTCTCAAGATCGCGATCCTGCGATGTGCCGGTAACCAGCTGTTGCGATCCGCAAAGGCCCGCGCGGCGACGTCAAGCTTGCGCTCGAGAGCTGCGGCATCGTCCGCCGGAATTTCCGCGATCAACTCCCGGTCGAATGCCTGATAAACTTTCAGCGTAAGCGTCATGTCAGTTCTCCAGAATGGTAGGAAGCCGTTCGCGCAGCTCCTTGACCAACACGCGCTCGTTTTCCGAGTAGTCGACAGGGATATTTACGAGGTGAACGCCACCGCCGGAAAAGGCATTTTCGAGAGTTTGCTTGAACTGGCTGATGTCGCTGACCCTTGTTCCCTTGGCACCATAGGACTCTGCGTATTTGACGAAATCCGGATTGCCGAACGTCATCCCGAAATCCGGGAATTCGTCCACCGCCTGTTTCCACCGGATCATGCCGTAGGCATTGTCCTCGATGACGAGAATGACGAGGTTCAGTTTCAGCCGCACGGCCGTTTCGATCTCCTGCGAGTTCATCATGAAGCCTCCGTCCCCGCAGACTGCCATGACACGCCGTTCCGGATAAAGCATCGAGGCGACCATGGCCGATGGCAGCCCTGCACCCATTGTTGCAAGAGCATTGTCAAGCAGCAGCGTGTTCGCCATGCGCGTCCGATAGTTCCGTGCAAACCAGATTTTGTACATCCCATTGTCGAGTGCGAGGATGCCGTCATGCGGCATGACCTCCCGGATGTCGTGGACCAGCCGCTGCGGCGTAAAGCGATCCTCCGTCGCCCGAACCGCGATGCGCTCGAGGATGCGTTCCCTCAGATGAAGAAGGGCCTGAGCGTTCGCCAACTTGCCGTCGAGGCGATCCGCCAACGCCTTCAGCGATGGGCCGATGTCGCCGATGACCTCCGATTGCGGGAAGTAGACCTGCTCGACGGTCGCGGGCTGATAGCCAACGTGGACGACGCTCGGACCGCCCCTGCCCATGATGAAGGGTGGCTTCTCGATCGTGTCATGGCCGATAGTGATGATGAGATCTGCCTGTTCGATCGCCTCGTGGACATAATCCCGTTCCGACAATGCGGCAGTGCCCATGTAGAGCTCGGTTCCGCCCGGAACCGTTCCCTTCCCCATCTGGGTCGTGAAGAACGGGATGCCGGTGCGAATGACGAACTGCGCGATGTCCGACGTCGAGCGAGGGCGCGAGGCTGCGGCCCCAAGCATGAGCAGCGGGCGTTTCGCCGCCGTGATGAGCGCTGCAGCGCGATCGAGGGCCGCATCACTTGCGATCGGCAGTTCCAGCTGATGCGGAGCGACCAGAGCGACCGGCTCGCATTCCTCAGCGGCGATGTCTTCCGGAAGCTCCAGATGAACCGGCCCCGGCCGTTCCTCCTGTGCGATCCGGAACGCTTCCCTGACCATTGTCGGGATTGTCTGCGGCGAGACGATCTGCCTAGTAAGCTTGGTGAGCGGCTTCATAGATGCCACGACGTCGACCACCTGGAACCGGGCCTGCCGGGACGAAAGTATCCCCTTCTGTCCGGTGATCATCACCATCGGCATGGCTCCGAGAAGCGCGTATGCCGCACCCGTTGAAAGGTTCAAGGCGCCCGGCCCGAGCGTCGTCAGGCAGACCCCCGGCTTGCCGGTCAACCGGCCATAGGTCGCGGCCATGAACGCGGCCGCCTGCTCGTGCCGAGTCAACACAAGCTGGATCGAGGATTTGCGGATCGACTCGACGACGTCGAGGTTCTCTTCGCCGGGAATACCGAAGATACGGTCGACACCCTCGTTTTCTAGGGCGGCGACGAGGAGATCAGAGCCTTTGGTCATGACGGATGCCTCTGTTGATTGCCGGGTCGATCAATGGGAACGATCGAGATCGAACTGCTCCATAGTCAAACATAGGCGTCTTCCCGATCCGATCCAACCGCACGTTGGTGCATATATTGCAGATGAGGTATGTTTGATTGACGGTAGCTTTCCATGCGGAGGATGGATTCGACCCGTCGAAGGTCTTCAGGATTGCCGAGATCCGCGCGGACCGGGGTTGTGGCCCAACCCGTCGCGGCGGCGATAGCATCCGCGACGCTCCTCAAGGATCCCCGGCCACGCGCGCCGCGGATGAGGTCATATCCTCGTCGCGCAAGCCTGTCGGCATAGACTGCGCCCATGCCGGAAGATGCGCCAGTTATGAGCGCCGTGCCCATTGCGGATGTCATCGCAGTTGCTCCTTTCAACAGAACATTTCCGAAGGGGCTTAAGACATCGGTTGGTGCCTAATGATTGCCCATGGGCGCGTGCTTGCAGATGAAGAAGGCGCACATCGACACGTCGACAGTCTTGATTTCTTGCAGGACAGCAATCTCGTCCGCATTGCAGGAGGCCGTGCCACCGACATAGCGGTCATAGACGGTGAGGCCGCTCACTCTGTCCGCCGGGCGACGGACGATGATCGCGCCGTCACGGCGGATGGCTTCCATCGCACCGTTGCAACGAAGCGAGTTGGCGGAGGTTCTCTCAAGCGCGAAGGCGCAGTCTGAAAACGCCGCGAGGGTTGTGAAGGCGATGACGGCAGCCGCAGCCCGGCGAGCACGAAGTTGGTCTGGACTGGTAATCGTAAACATCGAAATTCTCCATGTTAAGATCCAAGGGAGGGTGTCCCTGATTAAGGTTGAGTGACAACTACGGCGGTTCACACCAGCCGGATCGAAACGTCGATATTGCCGCGCGTCGCCTTCGAGTACGGGCAGATCTGATGCGCTTCTTCGATCAGGGCCTGTGCGACATCGCGCTCCACGCCTGGGATCCTGACGTTGAGACGGGCTGTCAGCGAATAGCCGTCGGCGTCGGAGAGGTTGAGGTCGACTTCGGCGTCGATCGCAACATCGCCGTCGAGCTTGATGCGTTTCTTCTGCACAATCAGTCCGATGGCGCTTTCGAAGCAGGCCGACCAGCCGGCGGCGAACAACTGCTCTGGGTTCGTGCCGATGCGCGCCGTGCCAGGCACTCCCAGCCTGACGTCGAGGCGGCCGTCGGAACTGCGCGCGACGCCATTCTCGCGGCCGCCGCTGACATGCGTCTTTGCCGTGTACAGGACTTTTGAACCTTCGCTCATGACATGCTCCTTGATCTTGTGTGTTGGACGATGACTGCTTCACTCCGGCCCCTACGGGCAGGTTCTTTTGTCTCTTCAGGTCTGGATGACATCGAGGACCGCCTGGGCGAATTCCTTCGGGGCTTCCTGCGGCAGGTTGTGTCCTACGCCGCCCCTGATGAGCCGATGCGAGTATTTCCCGGTGAACTTGTTTCGGTAGGACGGGGGTTCGGGATGGGGCGCTCCGTTTGCATCGCCTTCCATGGTGATGGTCGGAACCGTGACCACTGGAAACGCGGCGAGCTGCCTTTCGAACTCAGCGTATTGAGGCTCGCCGTCCGCGATCCCGAGCCGCCACCGATAATTATGGATGACGACGGCAACATGGTCCGGGTTGTCGAAGGAGGCAGCGCTGCGAGAAAACGTCGCGTCCTCGAACTTCCATTGCGGCGAGGCTAGCTGCCAGATCAGCTTAGCGAATTCCTTCCGGTACTTGTCGTATCCGAGCCGTCCGCGTTCCGTGGCGAAGTAGAATTGATACCACCAGGCGAGCTCGGCCTTCGGCGGCAGCGGCGTCCTGCCCGCCTCCTGGCTTCCGATCAGGTAGCCACTGACGGAGACCATTGCCTGGACGCGCTGCGGCCACAGAACAGATATGATGTTGGCGGTTCTTGCGCCCCAGTCGAAGCCCGCGAAGACTGCTTTTTCTATTTTCAGGGCATCCATGAGGGCGATGACATCGAGGGCGAGCGCCGAAGGCTGGCCGTTACGCACCACTTCATCCGATATGAACCGCGTTCCACCGTATCCCCGGAGACTCGGGATAATCACCCGGTAGCCCTTGGAGGCGAGAAGCGGCGCGACTTCTTCGAAGGAATGGATATCGTAGGGCCAGCCGTGCAAAAGCAGGATCGGCAGACCGTCGGAAGGACCGGTTTCGATATAGGAAATATCCAGCAACCCGGCGCGGATCTGTTTCGGGCTCGCGAATGACGGCTCCGATTGCGGTTTGCTTGTTGAGGTCACCGCATTCGATGCCTGGACCTTGGAAGCCACTAGAGCCGCAAGCGGTAAAGTGGCCGTCGCCATCGCGGCGGTACCGATGAGGCGACGGCGGAGAAGGTCGACGCTGCGGGTACTAAAAGACATGTCCATGGCTGTGCTCCTTGCTACAGGGTTGCCGCGGCGGCAAAGACGCGCCGGCGGCGGATGCCGAGGGCGGCAGGCGTTTTGGGGAGGAAAGAAACGCCCGCCGCCCTTGATCTGTCGTTGGTACCGTCTACTGCGCGGCGGACGCAGCGCTTCGGACGGACGACAGCGCCACGAGGATCTCCTCGGTGCTCACGATCGCGCTGGCGTAGTTCGGCATGTTGATTTCGAGCGCGGCATGCATCATCTCGTCCGAGTAGTCGGCGACGGCGTCCTTGACGACGGTTACGTCGTAGCCGAGTTCGGCCGCGAAGCGGACCGTCGCCTCGATGCATGTATGAGCAATGAGGCCGATCACGACGAGCCTGTGAATACCCTGCCTCTTGAGCTGATTGTCGAGATCCGTGTTGGCGAAGCCGCTGGAGCACCAGTGTTCCGAGGCGACAGTCTCACCCGGCGCGGGAACAAACTCGGCCCTATACTCGCCGCCCCATGTTCCGAATTCGAAGGTCCGGCGGTTCCACGCCAGTTTCTGGATGGGAGCGATGTATTTCCAGGTCTCGTAGTCACCCTCGCGGTAGCGGTGATGCATTGCGAAAAAGACGCGAAGTTTGTTTTCCCGTGCCGCTTCAAGAATCTGCTTCATGTGCGGAACGCAATTGTTTGCCTCGGCCACATCCTTGATGCGCGGCCAGATCTTGCCTCCTTCGGAAATGAAGTCGTTGTACGGATCGACGACCAGGAGGGCGGTAACGTCAGGATCGTAGGACAGTTGGGCCATTGAACTCTCCGTTGCGGCGTGGGGATCGCTGTCGATGAATCAGTTGCTCCTGAGCGCGGCACGCTCGATGCTGGCGGCAAACAGGGGCGTTTCACCCTTGTTGTGCGCGATCGACATCGGTTGACGCTGCGTACGAAAGATTTCGAAAGGAATTCCCTGTCGGTCGAGGGATGCAAGCATCTCCTTGGTGGCGAACGACTGCACCCGATTGGTGAATTCGCATCTCCCCTTCTCGATCTCCCTAACGCTCAGTTCCCAGGTCACGTGGATGGTGACGCGGCCCGTAGGCGTGAACACGTCGGAGTCGGAATCGAGGATCAGATGATCTTTCTCGCCGAGTGTTTCGACATAGTGCTGGACCATGAGGCTACCGCCGATCGTCTCGACATTGATCGACATGCGCTTGCCGTCGGGTGCGGTCGTGAAGCCGGCGGCGATATGGGCGGGCGAGCAGCCCTGATATTCCTTCTCGGGAAGAGAAAAGCACCACTTCGGAATGTCGATCTTCTCGATCGGTGCGTTGATGATGGCGCTGAAGCTTGAATCGACGATCTGGTTCTCGCTCATGTCCGTTTCTCCTTGATGGAATGGGGTAATACGGGGGGACGATGGCGCGGGGCGCCGCGCCATTGAATTCGTCACGTCTCGTCGCGCAGCGACTTGAACGACGCCCGCAGTTCGGTCGTCATCAGCTCCGGCTGCTCCCAGGCAGCGAAATGTCCACCTTTCGGCGGCCGGTTGTAGTGAATGAGCTTCGGATAAGCCTTCTCGGCCCAGCTCTGCGGCGCCTGGTAGATTTCGTCCGGGAAGGCGCTTACGGCGACCGGGATCTTGATGCCGCGAGGATCGAAGAATCCTCCCGACGGGAAATGGGCGTTGTCCCAATAGAGACGCGCCGACGAGATCGCAGTGTTGGTCAGCCAGTAGAGGGTGACGTTGTCAAGAACGTCGTCCGGTGTCAGCCCCTCCTTCGCGCCGTCGAAGGACCGTGCGATCATCTGGTAGCTGCGGATGTCGTGATCGAGCATCCAGGCGGCGAGCCCGACCGGCGAATCCACGATGCCGTAGAGCGTCTGCGGGCGATTGTTCATCTCGACCGCATAGCCGAGCCCGTTCTTGTAGAAATCGTCGAGCTGGCCGTAGGCGCGTTTCTCGTCGTCTGAAAGACCTGCAGGTGCCGGACTGCCGGCCGCGAGCGCCTTGGCTATGTCGGCGGGCACGGTTGCCGCCATGTTGGTATGGATGCCAAGCAGTCCCGGCGGCTCCTGTACCGCCATCAGTTCGGTTACGGCATTGCCCCAGTCGCCGCCCTGGGCGACGTATTTCGTGTAGCCGAGGCGTTGCATCAACACGGCCCAAGCCTTGGCGATGCGGGGTGGGTTCCAGCCAACCTCCTTAGGCTTGGCGGAGAAGCCGTAGCCCGGTAGTGAGGGGATGACGACATGGAACGCGTCGTCTTCAGTGCCACCATAGGCCGTCGGATCGGTGAGCGGCTTGATGATTTTCATCTGCTCGATGATCGAACCCGGCCAACCATGCGTGATGATGATCGGTAGCGCGTTCTCATGCTTGGAGCGGACATGGATGAAATGGATGTCGAGGCCGTCGATCTCGGTGACGAACTGCGGGAAGCTGTTGAGCCGGGTTTCGACGGTGCGCCAGTTATAGCCCTGCCAGTGCTTGGCAAGCTTCTTGATGGTGTTCAATCGGACGCCCTGCGTGTCGTCCGAAACCGTTTCCTGGTCTGGCCAGCGGGTCGCCGCGACGCGGTGGCGAAGGTCAGCGAGCTGGTCGTCCTTGAACTTGACATGGAATGGCCGGATAGCGTCGGCCGCCGGGGCTGCGGCCAGACGCGACGGCAGCAGGCTCATTGCGCCCACGGTAGCGATCCCCAGCGTTGCCGCACCTAGAAGCATGCGGCGGTCCTGATCAATCTCTTCGAAAGCTTTCGTATGCATGTCGAATCTCCTCAAAATCGGAAAGGTCTGGCTGCACCTCCGTGCTGCGTCAGAACCTACGAGGAGAGAGCGGAAAACGCCCGTTATGGGGTATGAGGAAGCGTTAGCTTTTGCGAGTGGCGTTGCACTGTCAGCGCCATTTGGATCTAACAGTGTTCACATCGTTGCAGGTACTCACCTGGTGTTGACTCTCAATTAGTTGTTTTACACAAATGGTATGCAATCAAAGAGAGCAGCCTTGGCGCAAATCTCTCCGAGTTTGCGATAGCGGATGAGATGGACTTCAACTAAGGTTTGGCCAGTTCATTGGGTCTCTCGGGAAGACACCATGGCGATTGAGGTGGTTGCAGACAATCAGGCATATCGCTTCGGTCCGTTTACGCTGGCCGTTAACGAGAGGCTGCTGTCCAGGAACGGCACCCCGACAGACCTGGGCGGACGCGCGCTCGACATCCTTATTGCGCTCGTCTCCGCCCCCAACGAAATCATCAGCAAAAAAGACTTGATGCTTCAGGTCTGGCCGGATGCTGTTGTCGAGGAAGGCAGCCTCCGTTTCCACATGACGGGCCTTCGCAAGGCACTCGGAGACGGCGAAGACGGAGCACGATATATCACGACGGTACCTGGACGGGGATATTGCTTCGTCGCTCCGATCTCGAGAACATCCGTCGACCGGGGAAGTGCGTCCGCTTCGATTGACCTATTCCCACACGCCAACCTTCCCCCGCTTCTCGGGCGCATGGTCGGCCGCGATGTCGATGTTTTGAAGCTGGCCGCTCAGCTCACCGATTCCCGTTTGGTTACGATCGTCGGCCATGGCGGTGTCGGCAAGACCACCCTTGCAATCGCGGCCGCACATCACGTCGCGGATCAGTTCGACAGACATGTTCTGTTTGTCGACTTTGGCGCGATCGGAGATGCTCGGCTCGCGGCAACCACAGTTGCCACTTTGCTTGGGTTGTCGATCCAGGCCGACGACGCTACACCTGAACTCGTCCGCTTCTTAAAGGACAAGCACATCCTGCTAGTCCTCGACACCTGCGAACATCTTGTCGAGGCAATCGCAACGACCGTGATGTCGATCCTGAATTCCGCCCCGCAGGTGCATATCCTGGCGACAAGCCGGGAAACCCTGCGCATCGAGGGCGAGCGTGTCTACCGGTTGGATGCCCTGGCATGTCCGCCGGACGTTCCGGAGATTTCGGTGGCGGCGCTTCAAGACTTCCCCGCGACACAGTTGTTTGTCGAACGTGCGGTGGCCGGCGGAGCTCAACTGGATGTGAATGGCGCGCAGGCAGCCATCGTCTGCGAGATCTGCCGCAAGCTCGATGGTGTCGCACTTGCCATCGAACTCGCCGCCAGGCGTGTCGAGACCTACGGGCTGGAACAGACCGCGGCGCTGCTGGATCAGCAGCTCACGCTGTTGTGGCAGGGACTTCGAAGCGCGCCACCGCGTCAGCAAACCCTTCAGGCGACGCTGGATTGGAGCTATGGCCTCTTATCCGATCTCGAGCGAACGGTCTTGCGGCGCCTGGCCGTGTTCGTCGGTAACTTCCCGCTCGATGCCGCCTTGGAGGTGGTGGCGAGCGAGACGCTCGACCGTGCGTCAGTCTTCGCGGCGATCGACAGCCTTGTCGAGAAGTCGATGGTGGCAGCGCGTCCGCTCGGAGCGATGATGCGCTACCGCCTGCTGGACACGACCCGAGCATACGTGTTGGACCGCGGCAAGGACGATGACGAGCGTACGGACCTGTCGAGCCGTCATGCGGCCTACTGCAGAGTGTGGTTCGAACAAAACGGCAGCGAGTGGTCATCGCTCTCGACCGCCACGGAACGCGCGCCGCACTTCAATGCAATCGACAATGTTCGTTCGGCCCTCGAATGGTGTTTTGGCGAGACAGGCGATGCGTCCATGCGCGTCGGACTGGTCGCGGCGGTCGCACCTGTGTTCCGGGCGATGGGTCTGCTGCCCGAGTGCCACCGTTGGACGGAGCGCGCGCTGCAGTCGATCGACGAGAAGACGCGCGGCGGCAGCGAGGAGATGCAGCTTCAGGCGTCGTTCGGGGTGTCTTTGATGTTCACACAAGGGCACAACGACATGTCGGCCGCGGCTCTCAACAGAAGCCTTGAGATCGCGCAGGCGCGGGGCGACTACCTCAATGCCGCCCGCCTCCTTGGGCCACTCTACTTCTTCCATCTCCGCAGCGGAGAGTTCCGACGATGCCTGCAGTATGCAGAGCGTTGTTTCGAGATCGCTGGCAGTCTCGGCGATCCCGCGGCGACTGCTCTGTCGCATACCCTCCTCGGTCTGTCGTACTGCTTGGTCGGTCGCCTCGGGGAGGCACGCACGACGCTGGCCCCGGTTCTCGAACCCGGAAGATCGCCTGCGAGCAAGCAGATCCATTATGGGTTCGACCACTACACCTGGGCTGGCATAGGATGGTCGACGACGCTCTGGCTTCAAGGGTATCGCGATCAGGCCCGTGCCGTTATTCGCCAGGCGTTCAAGGATGCTGAAACGATTCGCCATCCGGTGTCCTTCGCGATCTCGCTCAGTTCGATCGCAACACTCCTGTGGATCGGCGATCTTGACCTTGCGGAAGAGCATCTGTTGCCGTTTATAACGAGGGCGGAAACACTTTCTTTCGGACCATACCTGCCGATGGGACATGCGTTCCGAGCCGAAATCGCGATCCGACGAGGAGACGTAGAGGTCGGCGCGGCCGCCTTGCAAAGGCAACTCGAAAACCTCCACGTCGCACGCTTCGAACTGTTCACCATCCGGTTCCAGTTCGTCTTGATTGCGGGCTTTGTCTCGATCGGCCGCTACACCGACGCTTGGTCGCTGGCGGAAGACACGGCACAATTGATCGAGGACAAGGGGTACTTTTCCTATCTTCCCGAGCTTTTGAGGCTAAGGGGAAGCATTCTTCTGGCTGCGCCCGAGTTGAGCAACATGGATGGGGAGACATACCTCACGCAATCCCTGCAGATGAGCCGAGGCCAGGGCGCGGGATCCTGGGAGGTGCGAGCGGCGACAGATCTGGCGAGACTATGGGCTGGCCAGGGTCGTTCGACGGAAGCGACAGAGTTGTTGCGACCGATCTTCGAGCGTCTCACGGAGGGCCGAGATACGCCGGATCTCAAGGCGGCTGCAGAGGCGCTGGAGAGACTTGCACACCGCGGGAGATGATCAGTTTCTGGGAATTTGGGCATCGCAAGGGCATGATTGCAAATACGCACCCCTGCGAGAACCTGCCGCCATGCCTGCAAGACAATCGATTATCGCACCTATCGGTATCGGATCCTCGTGCCGATATGATTTTCAACGATCGAACAAAAACCGCTCGAGCCCACCGTTTGGACTCTGGGAAAATAAGTCTTTGAACAATTTTGAAACAATACGTGGGCGCAAACCGGCTCTCTCGTCGATCAGCACCACTGAGAACTTTTTTATCTCGATGGTGATCGTGCCCACATCGTCGCTGCGACGATACTTCCACGAATCGAGCGAATTGAATCCGTTCTGTATTGCCCATGCAGCAATAGTCTGCGCCGTCATGACGTGTCCCATTGCGGAGATCAAGGCGCCCACGCGCGTCTTCAAATCACTCCGCTACTTGGTGAATAGCTTGGATGAATCACGGAGATCCAGCACCAAATTGATTGGACCGCAAATTGTCCGAGCGTTGTTGCAAGTCGGACTCACATCTTTGTCTTGGCTGGTTATCTTGCCCCGGCTGTGGCTTACACCATCGCGACAGTACCACCGTACCGACCAAAGGATAATCTCACCCCGAAAATGCCGCCACTTGAAATCGCTCTTCAAAAATCTCGCTAAAAATTACCAGCCCTCATCGAGCGTCAGCGAGATTTTTGCAATCAAAGCCATATTGGCCGCCTTCCACTCCAACGAGGGGAAGGCTAGCGCCATCGTCACGATGTCCTAAAACTCCTCCCATTCCGTTTCTTTTGCAGATAGAGCTGCGGATCCGTATGTCGCGAGAATAGTTGGAGCATTGCGCAGTTTGCGCCCTTGGGCAGGAGGCGCTGCAGACTGGATTGCATGTCTTGTTGATACCGCAGTGCGAGCCATGACATCATCGAACTTGAATTGATCAAGAAGCTCAAAGAGCGCAGCGGCTTCGCGTGCGAGGCTGTGGCTTGCGGCGGTCTGTTCTTCGACCATCGCTGCATTCTGCTGAGTGCCTTGATCGACCATGTTTACGGCTTGGTTGATCTCCGCAAGCGCCGTCGACTGTTCGCGTGCGGCTTCTACGATTGCAACCACATTGGTGTCGATCGCATGAACCTGGGTAGCGATCTCTTGCAGAGCGGATCCCGCTTTGGTCACGAGCGAAACACCGCTCTGGACATGGCCGCCGGATGCCGTGATCAAAGCCTTTATCTCCTTGGCGGCCGTCGCAGACCGTTGTGCGAGCTCGCGGACCTCCTGGGCCACGACTGCAAAACCCTTGCCGGCTTCACCCGCGCGCGCTGCCTCAACTCCAGCATTAAGGGCGAGAAGGTTTGTTTGAAAGGCGATCTCATCGATGACCCCGATGATGTTTGAGATTTCGCGCGATGAAGCCTCGATTTGATCCATAGCGCCAATGGCGTCACGCACCACCGCGCCGGAATGCTCAGCATGCTCGCGCGTCCGGGTCACCAACCGACCAGCCTCTTCGGCCCGATGGCTCGAATCTTTTACTGTCGTGGTAATCTCTTCCAGTGCGGCAGCCGTCTGCTCGATGGACGCAGCCTGTTGTTCAGTACGCTTGGCGAGGTCGTCGGCGGCAGCTTGGACCTGATTTGAACCGGATGAAATGGCCTGTGCATTGTCTGCTACAGTTGACATGGCCCGCTTCAGTTTTTCGGAGGCTTCATTGAAATCCGTCCGCAACCGCTCTAGCGAAGCGATAAATGGCTTCTCAATCCTTTGCGATAGATCACCGTCCGCCAGGTTGGTCAGGCAATTCGCCAGTGCTTCGACATTCTCGACGCGGCCGGTGACATCCGTTGCAAATTTAACGACCTTGAAAACCTTCCCATTGAGATCGAAGATCGGATTATAGGATGCTTGAATAAAAACCTTGCGACCGCCTTTGCCGATCCGCATGAATTCGTCGGCAACGAACTCGCCGGCGCTGAGCCTGGCCCAAAATTGTCGATAATCGCTGGTTCCCGTGTAGGCCGGTTCACAGAACATTGAGTGGTGCCTGCCCTGTATCTCTGCAAGTGTATAACCGAGTGCTGACAAGAAATTGTCATTGGCAGTCAGCACATCACCGGTCGGCGTGAACTCGATGATGGCCTGCGCTCGCGACAAGGCCTCGATCTTTCCGGCATCTTCAGCCGTTTTCAGCTTCTGAGCTGTGATGTCGGTCGCGATCTTGATGACCTTGATAGGTTTGCCTCGGCGAAAGACTGGATTATAAGACGCCTCGATCCAGACTTCTTTGCCTCCTTTGCCAACGCGCTTGTATTGTCGTTGATCAAAATTGCCGGCGGCCAACTTGGCCCAGAAAGTCTTGTAGTCTGGGGATTGCGCATAGCTCCGCTCTACGAACATGCTATGATGTTTGCCGACAATCTCTGTGAGATCATAGCCAAGTGCACGGCAGAAGTTTTCGTTAGCGATCAGAATTCGGCCCGTCAGATCGAACTCGATCATGGCTTGCGACTTTGACAGAGCAGCAAGTGCTGCAAGAGCGTTGGCACCACGACTTAGAATATTCACGTCCAATCCTCCGTTGGATGAATGCGGTTAGAGCCGAGCCGCAGGTGAATATTCGCACTGTCCCATTAATTGATGTTTAATTGTAATTTCGGTGTTCATCGGATCGAGCAGAGCTTCGAAACGTTACGCACTCTGGCGGCCTAATAATTCAGTCGATGACGCCATTGATTATCATCCGCGACCCGAACGTTTTCAAAAGGTCTGATGATACAGACAAATATCGAGAACTGCCTCGGGCATGTCATCGATCTGCGCGGCTATCTCATAGCCTCGTTCGGGGTGGGTTCGGATGATAGCAAGTTCTTGCACCGTTAGTTGGCCGGGCTTTCGCAAAGGATCGACGGACAATGCCGTCTTGCCAAGATCATGAACAAGGCCACCCAAGCCTAACAACCGTATTGCATCCTCACCCATCGCAAGGCTGCGACCGAACGTGACCATCAACGCACTCACGCGTCGGATTTGCCGAGCGTAAGGGTACCGCGTTCCAATTCGTCCCGGCGCATTAGCGCCGATGGTCCTCGTTGTCGGGGCTTTCCGATATCTTCCGCTGGAAGCTGCGGAGCTTCGACAGAAACATTTCCGGCTCGTCGAAGTGATCGCTTTGACGCGCTGCCACCTCCCTTCGCCGCATCTCCTGCCCCTGCGGGCCGGCAGCTCAAGGCTGTTGATGAGATCGGCCGTGACGCGATGGCATCGCTCACGCCCTTCCTTCAGGCAATAGGCGGTAACCGACGTCAGGGCGGTCGCGGTCTCGGCATAGGGCGTCCCCGTGATCATGCGCCAGATATGGTCCGGCAAGATCGGATCGGCGGCCGACACATGGGTTTGATCTCGCGCAAGGCCAGATGAGCGACCCGCGGTATATTTACGTGTCATATGACTTGAAGAGGACACATCATGATCGGGTGGCTCGTTCGCATACTTATGTTGGGTGCCGGTATTGTCGCCGGTTGGTTCGTGCCGCGCGATCAGCTCGGTTACACGATCGTTCAGTTCGTCGTTCTGCTGTTGCTGGTTCTGGTGATATCGGTTGTGCTGCTGTATTTTCCAATTCACCGTGGACGCACCAAGCGTCCTCCGCCCAAGAACCTGAATGACGGCTAGCCGAGTTGGTCGGCGCAGGAATTCCCAAGACGGGGTAAATCAGGATTCGGTCCAGGGATGGCAAAGAAACGGATCTCCTCCCCCGAGCATGCCGAGTCCGAAACGCTATCATCTCCCCTTGGTCGAATAGGCAAACCGAAGGTCAGATAACCCGCCTGAAACTCATCAAGCGCCACATGTACAGACGTGCAAAGCTCGATCTTCGGCAGGCGCGATTAATCGGCGCAACATAGGGGCTCCGCATGAGCAATGGCCAACGCTCGGCTATACGGCTGCGCTCGAGCACCAAATGTGAAACATCGGCCTTGCTCAGATGTTCACTCATGGCAACACCGGCCTGGCCGGCACCGACGACGAGTGTGTCCACGACTTCAACTGACATGGCACTGTCCTTTTCCCCATCAGGGTTAGTTTGCTGGCTCTCCTCGCAGCTGTAGTGCACGTGCCCGGTATAGAAAATTACGCTTTCGTTTTGCAGTGATTAGGCTGGCACAAATCACGGAGGAAGGAGGACCTGCTCATGGCACCGGCAGGGTGGCCGTGTGTTTATCAACGGCGCGCCGCATGCCTCCCGGCACCCTTCGGCGGCTTCAAGCAATCGGCTTCGGACGGGAATTCGGCGTCTTCAGGCTGGAGGCTTTTCTCGAACCCCGCGCCCCGCTTGCCTGAAGACAGAAGGCCGCGCAGCTACAGGGCTGCGCGGCCTGATATTCAGTTATCTCCGAGGACCTTGCGGTCGAGGAAGTCGTGAATCATCGGCGCCATCACATCCAGCTTGTCTTCCAGCGCAAAATGTCCGGTATCCAGAAGGTGCATCTCAGCGTCCGGAAGATCACGAAGATAGGGATGCGCGCCTTCTGCAGGAAAGATCTTGTCATTCTTGCCCCAGACAATAAGGGTCGGCGGCTTGCGTTCGCGGAAGAAAGCCTGGAACTGCGGGTAGAGCGGCACGTTGGTGCGATAGTCATAGAAAAGATCGAGTTGGATATCCTTGTTGCCGGGACGGTCGAGCAGCGCCTGATCGTGAACCCAGTTGTCGGGGCTAATGCGGCTCAAATCGCTCATGCCGTCCGTGTACTGGAACTTTGTTGTTTCCAGGGTGACAAGGCCAGAAAGCGCCTCGCGATTGTTCCTAGATCCATCGGCCCAATATTTCTTGATCGGGTCCCAAAATGCCGTGAGACCTTCCTCATAGGCATTTCCGTTCTGCACGACGAGGGCGCTGACGCGATCGGGATGTTTCAGGGCGAGGCGGTAGCCGACCGGGGCGCCGTAGTCCATGACATACATGGCGTATTTTTTCGCACCGAGCTTGTCGAGCAATCCATCGACGAGATCGGCATAGTGACCAAATGTGTAGGCAAATTTTGCGTGGTCGGGGGCATCGCTCTCGCCGAAGCCCGGATAGTCCGGCGCGATAACGCGATAGCGGTCCGCAAGCAGCGGGATCAAATTGCGGAACATGTGCGAAGACGTCGGGAAACCATGCAGCAGTAAGAGCACCGGACCGTCCTTCGGACCCGCCTCACGATAAAAGATGTTCACACCGTCGACCGCAACGGTGCGGTAGTGGACGGTAACCGCAGCTTGCTGGATGGTTGTTGGCCCTTCAGCTGTTGCCGCTGCGGCCATCGACAGGGGAGCGAAGCTTGCGGTTGCGAGCAGCAGGGTCAAGATCAGACGTTTCATGGCAGGTCTCCTTCGGGTTTGTGCGCCAGCACCGACTGGCTTGGAGACCAACATATCCAGCCTCGCGAAAACGATAATCCGCTCAGTATGGAAGTGATAATTGCGGTGGATGTAACAATCACCGCAGTTCACGAAAACCTGGGCCTAGTCGCCAGTTGCTGCATCCGAGCCAATTTTTCCCCTGAACGACCGCCCCCAGTCCCGCATTGCCAACATGACGGGTTTGAGCGTTTTGCCGAACTCGGACAGCGCATACTCCACTCTAGGCGGGACCTCCGCGAAGACCGTGCGCTCGACAATCCCATCCGCTTCAAGTTGTCGAAGCTGGATTGTCAGAGAGCGTTGGCTGGGATCTCCCACCAGGCGCCGCAGTTCGCCAAACCGGCGGGGGCCATCCAGGAGCCGGAAGA
Source organism: Rhizobium sp. SG570 (assembly GCF_012275345.1). Classification (NCBI taxonomy): domain Bacteria; kingdom Pseudomonadati; phylum Pseudomonadota; class Alphaproteobacteria; order Hyphomicrobiales; family Rhizobiaceae; genus Rhizobium; species Rhizobium sp. SG570. The sequence continues at coordinate 268,318 of NZ_JAAZQI010000007.1, forward strand.
TAATCATCGGCTTCCACTTTCCACCAAGCACATCGACGGTGATTTCCACCGCACATCGATCGATGACATCCATAGCGAAGATCCAAGAGTGTACTTTTTATACCTATAGGCAAAAATATTGCCTACTTGCAACACGATGATCAGCCTCGGTAGGTGGACGGCATATCGAACGAGAGGAATCTGCCCATGAGAGCTGTATTTTACGACCGGCAGGGTTCAGCCCGGGACGTCCTGCAAATCGGCTTTCTGCCCGATCCCGAACCACAGTGTGGCGAAGTGCGGGTCAAGGTAGCAGTATCCGGTCTCAATCCGTCGGATGTAAAAAACCGCACCGGCTTTACCGGAGCGCCAATGCCCTTTCCCCGTATCGTCCCCCATCAGGATGCCGCGGGAACAATCGACAAGGTCGGGCCAGGCGTGCCGAACACCCTCATCGGTGAACGGGTGTGGGTGTACAAAGCGCAGACCGGCAAGGCATTCGGATCTGCCGCCGAATACGTGGTTGTGCCCGCCGCTCATGTGGTAAGGCTTGCGGATTCTGTCTCATTCGACACTGGTGCGTGTCTTGGCGTCGCTGCCATGACCGCGCATCGCTGCCTGTTCGCGGATGGTGATCTTCGAGGCAAGCGCGTGTTGGTCCAGGGAGGTGCGGGCGCCGTCGGTAACGCAGCCATTCTTCTTGCCAAATGGGCAGGCGCCTGGGTGGCCGCGACGGTCGGGCGCGACGAGCAGGCCGAGGTCGCCGGCGCCGCAGGTGCCGACCTGGTCATCAACCGGCATGAGGAAAACATCGCCGAAAAAGTCAAAGCCGCAACCAACGGCCAGGGCGTCGAGCACATCGTCGATGTCGATCTCGTGGCCAATATCGACGTTGCGGTCGCGTGCCTCGCTCGAGATGGCATTGCCGCGGCCTACGCGACCGAAGATGCGGGGGCGAGGCTGTCGATCCCGTTTATTCCGGCGTTGCGCGGCGGCTTGGCCTTTCGCTTCGTTTATTTCTACACCATGCCCGAGGTGAGCTTGCAAAAGGCGGCTGATGAAATCGCCGCCTGCGCAGCGTCCGGCGCTTACAGACCGACGATTGCCATGAAACTGCCGCTGGACCAGATTGTGGACGCGCATGAAGCGCAGGAAAACGGCAAAACCATCGGGAAAATCTTGATCGAGCTGTGATCGATCATTCCCAGCTCAGTTCAATAACCGGTTTTCCCGTAGGCGTTTGGCTGCCATATCGACGAAAGCCCGAACCTTGGCGGGCGCATGCCGTCCTTCCGGGTGGAGAATGTGGATGGGCATTGGCGGCTCTTCATAGTCGCTGAGCACGATCTGCAATTCCCCCGCCATGAGAGCCGGGCCGATCTGGTAGTGCAGGACTCGGGTTAGTCCCCAGCCTGAACGGGCGGCCGTGATGACGGCGTCGTTGGTGTTGCATTGTAGAAGCGGGTCGATGGTCACCCGCTGATCGTTTGCGAAACGCCATTCAGGCGAGGCCCAGGCGCTTGTGGAGGCGGCAACGCGATGATTCTTGAGGTCGGCCGGCGTGGTTGGAACGCCGTGGCTCTCGAAATAACTCGGGGAACCACAAATCACATGCCGTACCGCGCCGACCTTGATCGCGGAGAAACCAGAATCCCGTAGGTGGCCGATGCGAACCGCGACGTCCACCCCTTCTTCGACCATGTTGACGGGGCGATCGATGAACAGGGTCCTGGCGTGGATGGCCGGATAGGCATTCAGGAACTCGGTTACGATGGGCAGCACATACATCTGCCCGAACAATGCCGAGGCGGTGATGGCCAGCGTACCGGTTGGAGTGGCATAGGAGCCACCCGCAGCAGCCTCCGCTTCGGCGATATCCGCCAATATTCGGCGGCAATCCTCGAAATACCGTGTGCCTGCCTCCGTCATCTTGACGGAGCGTGTGGTGCGAACGAACAGGCGGGCGCCAATGAGATCTTCAAGCGCTGCGACCGCGCGGGTGACCGCCGGTGCACTCATGTGCATGTGGCGCGCGGTATCCGCAAAACTTCCGGTCTCCGCAACTTTGGCGAAAATCCGCATTGCCTGCCATCGATCCATTCGCCCCTCAAAGATTGCTCGTTGCTCTCACGCGACCGTCGGCCGGAAATGTATCAATCCCGAAACAGATCGAGCAAGACCATTTCGAGATTGATACCAATGACATGACTGGAAATGTCACGAAAGCTTGGCGGTGGCTATGCGGATCGCAACAGAGATTGGTCCCTATACGACACCACCAGTTTTTCGATGTCGGCATAGGTTTGGGCGTCGATACCGGCTTTCGAGGCCCGCTCGCGGTGCTTGGCGGTTGGTTCGAGCGCCACGGCTATCGCTCTGGAGAGCTGAAAATCGAAGCTCGAGCCCTTGCGGGCCATATCGATTTCAGCCCCAGTCATGCCGAGCGCCTTGGCGTCTTTTTCCTGCTGTTGGACAAAAATGGGATCGCCGCGTCCGGCGGTAAGCGCGAGCTCGATCGACAGCCGTGCCCGCACATCAAGCTTGAACCCTGCCATGGTGGCGGCCTCCTTGATCTGGACCCGGCGTTAGAAGCCGAAGTCGCTGAGGCCCGGGTGATCGTCCGGCCGGCGACCGAGCGGCCAGCGGAACTTGCGCTCGGCTTCCGCAATTGGATGCTCATTGATGCTTGCATGGCGCGCGCGCATCAGCCCGTCCTCTGCGAACTCCCAGTTCTCGTTGCCGTAGGCCCGAAACCACTGGCCACTGTCGTCACGGTACTCGTAAGCATAGCGAACGGCGATACGGTTGCCTTGGAAGGCCCAAATCTCCTTGATCAGACGATAGTCGAGCTCCCGGTTCCACTTGCGCGTCAGGAAGGCTTCAGCCTCGGCGCGGCTGGTAACGAACTCGGCGCGATTGCGCCAGCGCGTATCGACGGTGTAGGCCTGCGCCACCTTGGCGGGATCGCGGCTGTTCCAGCCGTCTTCGGCAAGGCGAACCTTCTCGATGGCAGTCTGTTCATTGAATGGAGGAAGTGGTGGACGAGACATGATTGAACTCCTTGTTCGTGGGTAACGATGGCAGGGTGGTCGCAGGCGGGCGACCCCCCGTACGCGGGTCATGCCGCCAGGCGGTCAATACGTGGAAAATCGATCTCGGTACCGAGCGCTTCGTTGACATAGTTGGTGAAAGTGTTCAGCGCGACGTGCGCGATAATTTCCAGGATTTCCGCATCGCTGTAGCCGGCAGCGCGGACTTTTTCGACTTCGACCGGAGCCACGGAGCCACGGGCATCAACCACCGCGCGGGCGAATTCGACGGCGGCAGCAGCCTTCGGGTCATTCGAGGTGCCACGGCGGTTCGCGTCAATCTCGTTTTCATCGAGCTTGGCGAATTTTGTGGCGGTGTAGGTGTGTGCGGACAGGCAGTAATCGCAGCCATTGGCCTCGGCCATGGTGAGCGCAATCCGCTCGCGGGTGGCTGGGGCAAGCTTGCCCTTCGCCAATGCGCTCTGAAGGCCCGTCAGTCCGTTCAAAGCGGCCGGGCTGTTTGAGACCAGACGGAAGATATTCGGCACGGAGCCGATCTGCTTCTGGATGGTTTCAAGTATAGGACGGGACGCTTCCGGTGCATCATTGATCGTGGCGGGTGTGGGAATATGTGACATTTCTATCTCCTTGATTTGGTTGCGAAAGGCTGTCCCTTCCTCATAATGAGGATGCTCTGGTATTGCCTTGTGGTGAACGTCGAAAAGGCGGAAGATACTCTTGCGTCAAGCGCATCAATGCGGCGTGTCAGAGTTCGAGCTGGATGCGGTTTTCTTCATCAGTCTCCTGCTGTGCCGGAACGGCGCAGCACAGCAGCACTTCGCCTTCGCTAATCGCTGCCGTCGGTTCCTTGACGTAGGTCACCGCGCCCTTGGTGAGCCTTGTGCGGCATGTTCCGCACGTGCCCTCCCGGCAGCTGAATTCCGGGTTCAGGCCGCGGGATTCCGCCAGCTCCAGCAGCGTGCCGGCTTCAGGCGTCCAGCGCGCTTCCTTCATCGATCCCATGAAGGCGACGGGCACTGGCCTGGTAGATGGTGGCCGGCGCGCGGGAACAGCCACTCCGGCGTCGAGGGTTCGTTTCAAGGAGGACGGGCCGAACGCCTCTGCGTGAATCCGGCCATCGGCGATATTGTAGCCTCGCAGCCCGTCATAGAGCGCCTGGGTGAACTGTGGTGGCCCGCAGACGTAGAAATCATAATCGTTGAACGGCAAGTGGCGGGACAGGAGCACCATGTCGATGTGCCCGATCGCATCGTAGTCAGCGAATTCTTCAGCACCGTTTGCGTCGCTCAAGACCCGGATCAGCTTGACGGCACCCTGCGCCGCATTGACAAGCTCGGCGAGTTCCCGGTCGAACGGGCGCTCCCGCCTAGACCGGGCCGCATGAAAAAGAATGACAGGCCTGATGCGCTGCTTGCGCAACCCCTCGTAAACGACGTGGCGCAGCATGGCGAGCATGGGTGTGATCCCGACGCCACCGGCGAGCAGTACGGCCGGGCGGGTCGCGCGGGCATCGATGGTGAAATCGCCGGCCGGCGCCCGCGCTTCGATCGTATCGCCGACGCGGATGATGTCGTGCAGATACTGGGACACCAGTCCCTCGCGCTTGACGCTGATGCGGTAGATGCCATCGGATGGAGCCGCAGACAGGGTATAGGTTCGGATAACCGGCTTGTCGGCGCCTGGAATTCCAAGACGGATCGGCAGATGCTGGCCAGCCACGTGCGGCAATAGCCCCGCCCCGTCGCCCGGCTGCAGATGAAACGAGCGGATCGAGGCGCTTTCGTCGACGATCTTCGTTACGGTCAGGATACGCCACTGGGTGGCAAGCTCCGCCGCACGCAGCCGGTCGGCGGCCTGCGCCCAGTCGCCGGTCATCAGCGAATTGGCCGACCATCCATTTTCCCTGAAGGTCCAGCGCAGCGCGAGTGCGTTGCGCCGGCGAACGATCCGGCGGGCCTTGAAGGTCCATAGTCGTTCAGCGCCCTGGAAGGCGGCGATCTCCGGCGAGTCGAGGATTACTTCGGCGTCGCCCGACATCTGCAGCATGTCGCCATTTGCATAATCGACGAAGAGAAGCCCGGCCTTGCCATTTAGCAGGATGTTGCCGAGCGTAGAAAAAAAGAGATTGCCATCGAAATCCGGAATTGTCAGTGTCCCATCCGCGGCAATGCGAACGAAGCCAGCCTTGCCACCCCGGTGGGACACATCGACCTGACGGCGATCTTCGCGATCGACATAGGACGCCACGAAAAACGCATCTGCCGCTGTAACCATCGACCGCGCTTCAGCATCCAGTGCCGGCAGGTGCTCGACCGAGCCTGCGTATGGCTGGCCTGGCTCACGCACGAATTCGAAGTCACGCAGCTGGATATAGCGTGGGCAGTTTCCAAAACTCTGGTCGACATCGACACAGACGCCCTCCGGTGAGCGGGAGACGATCCCGTTCATGCGGTTGCGACGCCGTGTGTGCATTTCCATGCCGAGCAAGCCGATCGGCTGTCCGTCCGAAACGCCTTCGCTTGCAGGATCGCTGGCATCGCTTCGGGCCGCGATCTCCAGAATGGTTGATGAAGGAGATGACATAAAGCCGGGGCGCCCTTCGAGGAAAGTTGTCCACGCATCGCCGCTTCCATCGACGCTGCCCAATACAATAAAGGGCAGCTGAGCATAGAAGTCGCGGTGTTGTTCCGGCATGAAATCACGGATAACGCGCTGACCGACAGCGGCCATACGCTCAGCGACGCCAACCTTCTCCTGAATGAAGGTCTCACCTTCGTGCCAGACCGGCAGTGTCTTCAACATATCGCCCATGTTCCGTCTCCCAGAAAAGAAGCACCGGGCGCGCGCCGTTGCACGCCCGGATCTCGCCTTCAAGCAGCCGCAAGGCCAACCGGCGTTTGAACGAAGGGGACGAAGCCCGGCAGGGCTTCGACACGGCGCAGATAAGCGTCGACCGCCGGATAGGCTGAAAGATCGACATTGCCTTCAGGCGCCCTGGCCACATAGCTGTAGATCGCCACATCCGCGATCGTCGGACCGGCACCAACCAGCCATTGGCGATCGGCCAGATGGCCTTCGAGCCTGCCGAGCAGCGTGTGGGCACGACCGATCACTTCTTCAGGATTGAACTTGGCGCCAAAGACGGTGATCAGCCGTGCGGCTGCCGGACCGTAAGCGACTTCGCCGGCGGAAACCGACAGCCAACGCTGGACGGCGGCAGAGCCCTGCGCGTCCTCTGGAAGCCAATCGGTGCGGGATGCCTTTTTGGCGAGATAGACCAGAATGGCATTGCTGTCCGAGATGACAACATCGCCGTCTACGAGCACCGGCACCTGGCCGAACGGGTTCAGCTTCAGGAATTCCGGCTTCTTGTGCGCGCCGGCCTTCAGATCGACCTCGACGAGTTCGTGCGGCAATCCAAGCAGCGAAACGAAGAGGCAAGCCCGGTGCGAATGTCCCGACAAGGGATGGTGATAAAGTTTCATGATACGCTCCTGCGAAATTGTTGGACGGGTTCACTCCCAATCCGCAACTCGAAGGTGCCTCAACCGGTCGCCGATGAGAACGGCCGCGTTTCACAGTTCATAATTACGGCTGACGCAATAATCACCGGCGACTGCGCGGCTGTCATTCGCGCAGAGTCGACGGGAGCCGTCGGGTCGGTGGTAAGCAGCACCGGGTCCGCATCCAAATGGGCGGCAACCGCCCTATCTCCACTGCCCATCCGAGCATCGTCATGCTGAAGCACGAAGACTGGCGCGGTCAGCAGAAGATCACGGATCTGCGCGACGACGAAACGAATGGACGCCGCCGCGTCTCCATTCCGTGCGGCAATGGCGGCGGGTTCCTGACGGAAGACCTGCGCCGGGTTGTCTCCCGCTCATGCCTGATCCGTCCCGGACTTACGCCTTGGTGGCGTTCTGTGCAACCTCGAAGACTTGGCGCGCGAACGTCGTACCCGCTACGTGCTCTGTCCCCTCGGCTCCGAGGTCCATCCATCCTGCATTCACGGCCTCAAACATTTCTTCGGCAGGTCCGGTGCGGCCCTTCGGGATACCGAATTGCTCGAACCCTTCCGCCCATCCAGCACGCGGAATTGCAAAGGCTTTCACGTCGAGTTTCAGGACTTCACCCAATTGCTCTGCGACTTCATCCGCGCTGACCATAGAACCAAGCTCGATGACGCGCTGTCCTGACCAGGCTGGCACGGTCAAAAGCGTTGCGACCTCCGCGCCGATGTCGGTCGTCGCGACCATGGTCGATTTCCGGTCTGTCGGATTGTAGTACACCGGTAGCGTTCCGCCCTGGGCGACGTGCAAGCCATAAAGGAAGTTTTCGAAAAATCCGCCAGCGCGCACAAAGGTGACCGGAGACGTCAAGTTGCGAAAGCCTTGCTCCAGAAGCGACAAGGCCGTGATCATCCCGAGTCCGCTGGTTCTGTTTGCACCCATCGACGAGAGCGCGACTGGGAGGCGTCACTCGGCATCCAGCGCAGTTGGTGGGATTAGAACCTTCGGCACCGCCTGCGAGTAACTAATCCTTTGAGTCGGCAGTCCTCTGCTAAACCAATGCCTCTAGACAATCCAGCATGTAAGTAAGCATCAACTAATGACCCCAGACACTGCAGCGAAAGCAGTTGCTTGTTGTGCCTATCTGCATCGTGGCCCCCATGCCGATTTACACGCTGCAGATGGAACACACCCAGGACCATGGATCGAGATGAAGCGCTGGGATTCTGTCGCAAACCGGGCACCAAGCTCAAACAACGGTTCCGGATATTCGTTCGAAAACAGTTAATTCGTGAAAACAACTGTGCAAAGCAACAAATTTTACGAGATTTCTTAAGCCGATTTTTTTGGGCGCCTGTTTAGCTGACACAGCACTAAGAACGGGTATAACTCCGATATGATTCTACAACAGCGACATCCCTCCGCCACCATTTTCAAAGCCCTGCGGAGGGCCACCTTCGGCGCGCTATTCGCCGTAGTCGGTTCTGTTGGTCTTTTACTTATATTAAACCTATTGATGCCGGATCGACCATTTTTGGTCGGATTTGTCGGTGCAGCACTTGTTGCCGCATTTGTGTCCTTTCCGCTGCTTTTTGCCTTGCAGCTCAACAACGGCGTCGTCCGCAAGATGCAGGAAAACGTCACCCAGGCGGCGCGCTACGACAGCGTGACGAAGACCCTGAACGGCACCGCCTTTGCCGCGGCTGTCGAGCACTTTATCGATCGGCGCAAGCATGCCGCCACCGATGCCGGCGGCATCGTCATCGCAGTCATCGTCGATACGCTCGACGATATCGGCCGCCGCTACGGGCCGCAATGGGCCGACACCGTGATGCAATCGCTTGCCTCGATCATCCAGTCCTCGGTTCGTCGTGGCGATCTCGTGGCGCGGCTTGCCACCAACGAACTCAACATCTTCCTACCTGGCGCCAAGGTCGAGGACGCCCGCGACATCGGCACCCGCATCCGCACGGGCGTCTCCGCCGCCGCCTTCAGCGCCGACGGCGCGCCGCTATCCGTCGCCATCCGCCTCGGCGGCACCTCCTTCGACGGCCCGGCCGACTTCAACCAACTCCGCCAGCTCGCCGACCAGATGGCCTTCGAGCGCGGCGACGAGAGCGACGACATCCCGATCAGCGCGCTGCCGGCCGCATGAGGCTGGCGGTCCCACCGACGCGGCAGCGGCGGCCTAGGCCCAAACGGCGAGACCCGTCTTTGATGCGGCGTCAAAGCCAGCTAGGATCTCGGTTGGCCTTCTGGATCCGCCGAGGCCGATCAGGCCTCGAGGATTGAGATGTCGGTGTGGGGTCTCGTTAAACAGCCTTCATGACGGAAACCTCGCTTTCAACGCCCGCCGTCACATATTTCCACATCGCGACGATGGCCGTTTCCTAAGGCGCCTCTGGTTGCGCCTTACGCCGATCGAGATTGTCGCGCGTGCGATTTGGCTCTATTTCCGCTTCAATGTCAGCCTGCGCGAAGTCGAAGAATCAATGCTCGCTCCCGGGCACGGTCGAGCAGTGGGAAAAGATCTGAGCCAGATGCATTGGCATAGCGAAGAACACGGGCGGCACCTCTACGCCCGCGAGGAATAAAGTTGTGCCATGAATCTTTTGCACACCCAATTGGCGATGCCATCGCCTTTGGCTGTCATCTGCCTGACACTTTTAGGCGCAATACGCACGTCCAGCCGAACGTTCGGAAGTACCGCCGACCTCGTCATGCCTTGGTACGATACCTGACTGATGCTGGCATCGGGTGCCGAGAAGTCCACCAACCGGAGCAGCGCTTGTGCCGACGGCACAATCGTCCTGGACCCATGACACTCATTCGTCACCTAATCCTATGTCTCGAACGGAAAGAGCGCGGCCTTCATACGGTCGCTTCTCTGTCGCGACGCATATAAGCATAGACAACGCGGCGCTCGATCTCCGTCCTCGCGGCCGTTTCGCGGCAAGCGACGTCGTAAGCATAGGCCGCACTTTCCAAGACCGTGCCACCCTGGACGATCATGCCGGCGGCGGCGAGCGCGCTACTCGTCGCGTGTGCCAAGCCTTGGCAGCAGATAGGGTCGAACGCGCAAGCTGCATCGCCAATTGCAATCCATCGGTGGCCTGCCGTCGGCGTGAGCCACCGGGCGGACGCATCGACCATGTCCACTCTGACTTGGCCGCGCAGCGGCGCGGCAATGCGCCAAGCGTCGCGGCGGCCCTGTGGCCCTGTCATCGTGTAGCGCCAGCCCTCGGTGTCCCCCATGAAGTGCAGCCAAGGATCAGGGGCTTCATCATGGATGAATCGCTCGGCGAGTAGGCGCTCCAAAGTTGTGACCTTGGCGCCAAGCCGGCGGGCGGCGGATGCAGCTCGGCCGCTGGCATCGATTATCGTCTGCGCACCGACACGCGTGGGCCTATCTGTCGCCGCAATCCGCAGCGTAAAGAGGTCGTCGCAATCATCCTCGATTGCCACAAGGCGGCCGCGCAGATGACATGCGCCTGATGCGATGGCAGCCGTTCTGATTGCAGCGTCGAAGCTATGTCGGTGGACCGCAAAGCCGTGCCCGCCCGGCTGCGAAATGAAGTCGTGCCGGTCTTCAACAGCACCTTGGCGAATGATACCCAGGCACGGCACCGCGATGATCGGATCGTCGAGCACAGATCCGAGGCCGCAGGCGCGGAAGGCCATGGAAGCACGAGGCGGCAGCATCTCCACGCGGTCTGGCGAAGGCCGGTCGTCGTCGAGCATAAGGACAGCTTTGCCTTTGGCCGCGAGGAGGTAGGCGGCCATCGCCCCCGCAGGTCCGGCACCGATCACTGCGATGAGCCCTCGTTCGGCTTTCATCATCTCAGATTTCGCCCTGACGGTAGCGGCGGCGCGGCCGTCCGGGAGGCGGCGCCACCGCGCGAGCGCCACTCAGAGTCGCGCTGAGCAACTCTTTGATCTGCGGCGGATCGCCTTCGAGCTTCGCCATAAGCGCTGGCTTCACGTCACCACGCACGAAATGCTCCGAACGACCCTGCTCAACCCGAACGGGATCGGGAAGGCCATCGATCGTTTCGCCGAACGGGAGCACCATGCCGAGATCGTGCCACTCACGTACCATAAGCGCGATGCGCTGGTAATAGCCCGAACCGCGAACGTCGCGGAGCCAATCCGAGCGGCTGGCAAAATATTTCGCTGCCTGGGTTTGATGGCCGCGCGCGACATTGGCTGTGACGCGCACGGCGCTCTCGTGCGACAGCACCTGATCAGGCACTCGAGCACCCCAGAAGGTCGGCATTGACAGAAAATAGCCCGGATTATAGTCGGCCGACGAGTTACAGGACGCGCCGTCAGATTGCCATGGCACGCCCATGAAGCGCGTCAGCGCGCCGGCCGAGACGCCATCATATGGTCCGCCAATTGCCAAACAGGCGGCCGGCGAGAGCATGTCGCCCCAGTCCTGTCGCGCCGGCGCGTCCGACGGGTTGACATTGAGCCGATAAGGCATCTTCCAGACATACGGGATCCGCATCGTCCATGTGAGTTCGATGCCGGGATGGAACGGCCCTCCAAGGCAATCGTGAAGAGCGGCACGCTCTAGCTGCTCAAGCTGCTCGGCGGCGCTCAGCGATGCGAAGTCGGCAGGTGGGGTCGGACCTGTCCAGTCGTCCGCAAAATCGCCGGAAGCCCAGCGCTCGAGATGCTCGAACTGCGTGCGCGTGACCGCGAGGCACGCCGGATCGACAACCTCGCCTTCTGCGTCCCCATAAATCTGCGGTAACAATCCCGGGTCTGGCGCCAGCAGGTCCTGCTCGCGTCGAAACAGCGCGAAGATGGCGGAGCGCCAATCCGAGCCCTGCGGCGAGGCATCGCGCAGCTTCTTAAGTACTTCGGTCGCGTCAACATCGAGCGGCCCGCTATGGCCGTGGATCATGTAGAGGCCCTGATTGACCCATTGAAGGTCACTGAGGCGTTTGAAAATCGGCCAGATGTCATTGCTGAACGAGGTTGCGGCGGGCCGCGTCAGCCAGCCTTGCGCGATGTACGTCTCGCGCACCGCGTCATCCATCGTAACAACACCGAACACGCCGGGCGCGAAGTTGGGCGGCGTTACGGCAACATAGCCCGGCTCCGCATCGATCGTCGTACCGTCGGCAAAGCGGACTGCGGCACGCACTGGGCCGTCCGCAATGTCGTCGTACCAGTCGTCGTTGTTCGCGAAGGTGGTGAGCGCGGTGTTGGGTGGATAGCAAGCCGAGACCCCGCGGCCACCAAGGACGAGGAGGCGCCCTTCGGCATCGGTGCGCAGCTCACCTAAATAGACAGGCTGGTTCCTGAAGGTGCCATCGGCGAACTGGAATTGCGGTCCCTTGAGCGATGCGCCCGAAATGGCTTTCGACCGCGGGCGAATGTCAAGGCTCGAGCGGTCGCCGCTCGCACCGGTCACGTTAGGATTGCGGCGCGGCGCGTCCTTGGCAATGCCGGCAGGCAGGTCCATCGCCTGCAGGAACTGATACCAGCCGGCCTTCAAATTGGCGAGCGTGACCCGCCATTCGATCTGGACGCCAGCAGCCAGCGTGACTTCGGTAACCGTGCCGTCGTCGAGCGTCGCATAAACCCGGAACCGTGCAGCGTGTCTCCGGATCGAGGAATCAGGCCCGCGAAAGTCGTCGACCGTTTCGGCGCGTGCGCCGTCCAGCCGTGTCGGCATTCCGCCGATCGCTTCCGTTGAGATGAGATAGTCGTCGGCGAATACATCCTGCGCGGTGCAATTGCCGACGCGTGCGAGGCCGAGCGGCGGGTAGACGCGTAGCGCAGTGATACGCTTGGGATCGAAGGGGCTGATCGTGCCGGTCATGGGGCTCCTTGCGCGCGTGGGGTATGAGGCTCCGCCTCCGGCATGCCGTTGACGGCATGACGCAGCGCGGCGGAAGTGGGGTAGATCACCCGACGAGATCGGTGGTCTGGGTAGCTTTCCAATTGCGACTTGCGTAGCTCATAATATGTCTTCCCGTTAGTCGAGTTTGAAGTAACTCTATAAAACGTCAAGTAGAATGTACGAGCTAGGAACGCGCGACAGACGTGCGCAACTTGCCTCAACTGTTGAGAACAACGTCAGGTGCGGGACCTGATGTTGTTCTCAACAGCCGCGGCGGCGACCGCATTGCGGCAAAGGATGCAACGTTTGACAATCCGACGAAATATTTTGCCGGCTATCTTGGTAGATCCGGTCTGAGCGCAGGTTTCGCGCTCTGAAGCTTCCACGCACCAACTCGGCTCTCTCCCTCCGTCGTTAGGAATAGGCAAAAATAGGCGCAGACAGTCGGTTAGAATCTAATTAGCCTTTGCGACCGACAACTACAAAGACCGTCGGTTCGATGCGAAGCAGCGCCTGGTCGTCTTAGAATAGCGATGAGTTATTGACGTTAGGCATGCGAGCAGGCTCTGATGGAGTGGACGAAGCCAAGACCGCGCTCAGCGAGCGCGGTCAATTTCGTCAAGAATACGCCCTATGCCGCTTGGTTTGATCGGCCGGAAACATGGCGGAACCTCGGATAGATCAGATCCGGGCACCACCTGTTGCATCGATCATCTGGCCGGTCGTCCAGCGCGCATCGTTCGACGCAAGGAAAGCGATGACGTCTGCGACGTCCTCCGCCCGGCCGACCCGAGAGAAGACCGAGAGTGCTTCGGCGCCGGCGCGCGCGTCCGGCGATGCCAGCCACTCTGCGTTCATATCCGTCTCCGTCACACCCGGCAGCACGGCATTGACCGTAATCCCCCGAGCCGCAAATTCTGGTGCCAGCGCCAGTGTCAGTGTCTCCAGCGCCCCCTTCGAGGCTGCATAGGCCGGATGCGTCGGGGCCGCGATCCGCGTGAACCCTGTCGAGACATTGATGATGCGGCCATTGTCGCGAATGTGGTCGGCGACTGCCTGGATCAGGAAGAACGGCGCCTTGTAGTTGATCGTCATCACCTCATCGAACGCGGCTTCGCTCGTCTGCTTCAAGGGTATCGCGGGTGCAATGCCGGCATTGTTCACCAGAATGTCGAGAGCGGGCGAACCCGTCTCGGTGCGCACGGCTTCGCTGAATTGCGCCCAGAGGCTGTCAGCGGCGTCCTTGCCGTGTCTGAGATCGGCCTTCACGGCCACAGCCTTGACGCCGAGCCTTTCGATGTCGCGGACAGTGGCATTGGCCGCATCCGAATTGGCGGTGTAATGCACGCCGATCAGCGCGGCACCTTCTTTCGCGAAAGCAAGGGCTGCGGCTCGGCCGATACCGCGCGAGCTTCCGGTGATTAGGGCTATCTTGTCTGCGAGTCTTTTGGACATGGTTCACTCCGTTGCTAAATTAAATAGTGACCGCTGTAATAAGGAGGAAAGAAAGTCTGTCAACAATTTAATAGGGATCACTATTTTAATGGATAAGCCAATCCGCAAACGAGGCAGACCACGCATGCTCGATCGCGACGTCGGGCTCGACATCGCGGCACGCCTGTTCTGGGAACGCGGCTATGAAGGAACCTCGACCGCCGACCTAACGAAGGCCATGGGGATCAATCCGCCGACGCTCTATTCGACTTTCGGCTCCAAGGAAGAATTGTACCGTCAGGCGCTCGACTTCAGTATAGCCCGTGAAAACAGTCGCCGATCGGAAATACTGCAATCCAATCTTCCGGTTTACGAAGCCCTGAGCCTCTACCTCTACGATATTGCCGATGGCGATACCCAGCCGGACAAGCCGCGGGGATGCATGGTCTCGACGGCGGTCCTCCAGCATGCGGAAGAAAATGCATCGGTCGCCCGGACGACGGCGGCGCTGCGCGAGGCGTCGATGCAAGTTCTCAAGAGCCGCTTCGATCGCGCAATCACCGAAGGCGAATTGCCGGCGGAAACCGATACCGACACGCTCGCGCGCTTCTACGGCGCTATCATCCAAGGCATGTCCGCCCAAGCCTGCGACGGCGCCTGCAATGCTCTGCTGAAGCGCCTGATCGACATCGCACTCACGGCCTGGCCCGGAATGCGTCAGACCCCAACCGGAAATTCGGATTGAAGACAAGCCAACCACTCATTCTGACCGCAAGGATCGCAGAACTCGATATTGAGCAATTCGATCGCGTCCGGCGGGTATAGGACAAGGGAAACTTTTGCGCGTCCTGCCCAAATGGCTTTCTTGAAGGGTTGGTTCACTTCGTCTTCACTACCTTCGCGGCCTGCAGCCGGCAATCGCCAACTTCATCAGCGGTCCGGCCACCCGGGTCCCGAGCGATGCGCTGAGATAATGACTGTGAGGCTTTCGAAAGGGTCCGAACCTGCGGCCCACTAGGAGCGTCTCGTTCGCGAGGTCGGCCCCCTTCTTGCGCGCCGGTCCGTTTCGCCTTGCGAGGATGACGTCCTCAACAAGAGCTGCACGCGCTAGCGTTTTGATCTGACCGGTACTGAACAATCACATCGGGTTGACGCCATACGGAAAGAGATGCGCCTTCCCTAGCGCCGCGTGACCCCAAACCGCCAACCCAGGTGTTTGCCCTCTTCGGAAAAAACTTGCACCCAACCAATCGTCCAAAGTCCACCGAGTTTGGTCCAGAAGTACACCGCGCATCGATTGAGTTGCCAGGTTCGATGGATCAAGCCGAAGGCGCTCATTTCAACCATGACCACCTGCACAAGGGTTTCGGCGGCCTCGTCCAGATCAATTTTCAGATGCTCGCGGGTATAGTGCCATTTCGCATTCAGGCGACGACGAAACTGCGAGGCCACATCTCGCATGAGCTGACGACGGTCGATCACTCTGCCGTTGATCTGATGATACGCCAATGCAGGCGAGAACAGCGCAGGGCAAGCGGGTGGATCGCCAAGCTTGTGCGAGCGTTTGCCACTGTTTCATCAGTCGCCATCGCTCGCCTTTGCTAAGCCACAAGCGCTGGCTTGAGGACCTCTTCGCTCCATCGGCGAAAACTGGTCGGCGTGTCGGAGGAGGAAGACAGCGTGCGCTTCACCAGATGATCCATACCCTCATTCTTCGCCGTCATCATGTTTACCATGGCCCTCGCCATGCCTTCCGAAGCGCCCCTCTTGATCATCATCGCTTTCAGATCGTCCATCGCCATAAGGTGATACTGCACAGGCTTTCCGATCACATCCGAAATGATCGCCATCATTTCGTCAAAAGAAATGTCCTCCGGACCGAGCATCGGAATGCTCTCAACGCCGGTCCAAGACCGGCTAAGCAGCAGGCGTGCCGCCAAGGCGGCAACATCGCGGGTGGCGCATGCCGGCTCCTTGCGATCGGCGGTTGTCGGCCAGTAGAAGGCGCCGTGATCCCTGATCAGCGCAGCCTGCCGCAGAAAATTCTCCATAAGGCTGGCGCAGGCCAGGGCTCGATAGCTCACGCCGGTGCTTGCTATCAGATCGTCCATCTTTAAAGTTGCCGTCACGTGGCCAGCGTCTTTAGGCCATCCGCGCCCAAGCGCGGAGATGCCGACCACCTGCTTCACACCACTTGTTTTGAGCGCCTCGCACGCGGGCCGAGAGAAGTCCAGATAGGCCGCCTCGGCACTTGGCGCACGCGGGTCGGCCGGGACGAGCCAGAACACACGGTCGGCGCCAGCGAAAGCCTTTTTAACGACGGCGGCGTCGCTGTGCGAACCTTCAACCACCTCGACCCGGTTCAGCACCTGTGAAGACAGTTTGGAAGGATCTCGCGCAATCACGCGAATACGCTCTGCGCTATCGAGAATGTTTGCGAGGACCTGGCTGCCGATATTGCCCGTGGGCGCGGTAATGACAATCATCTGTATCTCCTGGTGCTTCCAAAACGCGTTCCTGCTTGGGTCTCTCCCCGCAAGGTGTCTGGAGATGCCCCATAGACGATGAACGATCCATGCTCTAAAGTCCGTGTTTTCGTCGCGATCGTTCAAAAGCCCGAATGGACCCGCTTTCCGATATTCTCGCCCTGCTGAAACCACTCAGTTACGTCTCTGCCGGCTTTGAGGCAGGTGGTGACTGGTCGGTCCAGTTTCCGAGCTACGAGGGCATCAAGTGCAACGCCGTGATTTCCGGCCAATGCTGGTTGGCGATGGAAGGCGTATCCGACCCCGTGCGTCTTGAGACGGGTGACTGTTTTCTTCTGACAAAGGGCCGGCCATTTCGGCTTGCAAGCGATCTGAGCGTGCCGCCGGTCGACGCCACTCTTGTCTTTCAGCCGGCAAAGCGTGGCGGCATTGCCCGGTGCAATGGCGGAGGTGAGTTCTTTCTTGCCGGCAGCCGCTTCACGTTGATCGGCCATCACGCGGATATTCTGCTTGGCCTGCTTCCGCCGATTGTCCATATTCGGAACGAGGGGGATCAGGCATCACTGCGCTGGCTTCTCGAGCGCATGCGCCAGGAGTTGCGGGATACGCAGCCCGGCAGCAGTCTGGTGGCGGAACATCTTGCGCACCTCATGCTGGTCCAGGCATTGCGGCTGTACCTGGGTGAAGCCGTCGAAGGCCGTGTCGGATGGCTCTTCGCACTGGCCGACAAGCAGATGGGCAAAGCGATCAACCACATCCATGCCGATCCGGCGCGCCGATGGACATTGCAGGAACTGGCCCGGAAAGTGGGCATGTCGAGAACGACGTTCGCTCTCAGATTCAAGGAAACAGTCGGGCTTACGCCCATGGACTACCTGACGCGCTGGCGCATGCTGCTCGCCAGCGAGCGGCTGGCACGCTCATCAGAGAGTATCTCCGCCATTGCTTCTGCACTCGGATACGAATCCGAGAGCGCCTTCGGCGCGGCTTTTAAACGGGTGATGGGCCTCTCACCCCGGCACTTCAGCCGCCACCGCAGAGAAGAGGCCGCAGATCATTCCTTACCCTGACCTCGGATCTTGCCTATCTCGAAGCCTTGGGGGATGACGGCCGCCGGAAATTCACTCCCCCTGGCCTGCGGCCGAGGCATTGCTGCTCAAATTCGTGGCGCATCACCTTTGGGTTCCGGAGAAACGTGCAGCCGATCTCGATCCACCGGGATTTGGGACGGCCGTCGCTGCCGTCGGACCAGCGATAGCCTCGCGCCTTCAGGTGGTCCTTCATGTCGAAGGGGCTGTTCTCGGCAAAGATTGTGATCCGGCTCTGAACCATGACCCCGTTGAGATTCCCTGCAACAGTTTGAAATTGGAAATCCGAACATCAACGGGGTCATGGGCGACGCCGCTATGATCGCCACTTTCTCCAAAGATATGATATATTTCAACGACGTAAGCGTCATACCGACGGGGTCATCCTTGGATGCTATTTCACAGCGCTTGGCGAAGATCTCCGATACGAATCGAGCCGGATTGCAAGGATGTGGTAGGCCAGGCGCCCTTTAGCTGTTTGTGATATTCGATTGCCAAAGCCGGCAAATCAGTTCACCTTTTCGGCATGCGCGATATCGTACGACCCTTCGTGACTGACGACGATCCTGACAGGCACATACGATGCCAGGATGCGCTGCAAGCAGCTTTTCAGGATCTGGTGAGCGCGGCGATCTCCGTCGGCTGGTCGGAACGCGAGGTGTTGCTGGCGATCGGTGACCTGGTGGATCATCAGGTCCTCTCGCTCGAAGCCAACGACCGCACCGACGTCCTGGTCGCGTTGTTGAAACGAATGACCTAGCCTGCCTTCCAACTCATGCGACAAGCACGCCTCCATATCGGCATCGCCTATGCCAAGCCACCAGCTTCTAGCGTGATCAACAGGCCCTTCAATTCTGGCTCATTGACCCGTCGCGCGGCCTCCAACGGGGACATCCATTCAAGAGTACGCTCTTTGTGTTCGGGGAATTTTTCGCAGACCTTGTCGACAGACAGCAGGTGAACTTCCACCATGGCGGGCGTCTTGCTACCATCAGGCAAGGTCTTTAGATATGTATAGTAGCCGGCGGCCTTCTTCCTCGCCCTGCCCTTCACACCTGCTTCTTCCCACGCTTCACGTTCGGCCACTTCATGCGGCTTCAGTCCCTTGATCGGCCAACCCTTTGGGATAGTCCAACGGCGCGTCTCGCGGGTTGTCACGAGCAAGATTTCAAGAACACCTTGGTTGTCGGTGCGAAAGCAAAGGGCACCGAATTGATCGAACACTTCCCCGCGAAGCAGCGCCTCCGCATGTTCAGCTAGCTTTGATAGATGGGTTTCGACTTTGCCCATGAGAACATCCTATTAGAAAACCAGTATGTAGGTCATGCTGAGTCTGGACAAGAGCCTATTGATGACGCTGGTATTTCAATCCAACGCGTATTCTCCTTGCGCTTGATCCCCAGCGCCCCGAAGGCGTAGCCTCCGAGCAACATCGATGTTGCCTGATCATGATCTACCTAGGATTGATTGGCTTTGGGCAAGGAGAGTGCAGGGTGGCGTCGCCTTAACCGATCGCGGCGGACCGGAGTGTAGTCGATCTCTGAATGAAAGCCGAACCGGGGCACTTCTCAAGCCGCGTTCAGGTAAGGCGAAGCCACCTTCGGCCGAACAGGCCTCTTTAAAGCCTTGGGTTTCCCCGCATGAACTCCGCGGACAGCTTTCGTGCTGTGATGCTCGACTATATCACCAACTCGCCTATCGCCGGATCGAGCAGCATCTGGGGCGGAAGGCCCGACCCGGCGATAGAGCCGGTGGGCAGACCGGCTGGGGATTGGCGTACATTGACGCCAAACTGGTGAGCGCAATCTTGCGAACGATGATCGCGCAACGTTGTCGCCACAGGCGCCCCTGGATCGATGTGCTCACTCCAGGACGCCGCTAGGGCAGCGCCTTCAATCGGCAGTTACCGTATCGCTCTGAGACGGAGCGCTGGTTTCAGACTTCTTTTCGAGCGCATCGCGGACTTCTGCGATTTTTCCGCTATCTGTTCCAACGCCCAGAATGCTCTTTGCTTCAGCGAGCGTCTGATCCGTCACGGGTTTGTTCGATAGTTGCGCCAGCGCCGAACGCAGGGCGGCGTCGCTGAGGGCCGGATCGGTAGGCACAGCTGTCGTTCCATATTGCATTTCGAACTCTGCATATGACTTCACATAGGCTGAGAGGGCCGCCATCTTGGGGTCTTTGGAGTTCAAATAGGCATGGTAGTCTCTCCGGAGCGAGCTAAGCCTGCCTTCATCGGGCTTTGAGACGTGTGTCTTTGTGCTTACACTGTGCGCTTCGGAGTGTTTGTCAGGATGATGAGCCCGCAACGACGACGAGGCGCCTTGCGTTGTTGCCGTGCTCGCGGATGTGCTGCCTGCATCGTCGCCGCCGGACTTTTCATGGCCGGAGTTTCCTTCGCCATGGCCTCCGCCATTGCCATTGCCATTGCCGCCACCGTTTCCACCCTTGGCGAATGCCGTCTGCGCAAAGCCGATGGCAGTCCCTCCCAAGGGAGCGACGGCGAGTACCAGGCCGAGGCTCGCGGTACCAATGATGAATCGGATTCTCATGCGCACTTCTCCTTCACAAATTTTCACCGCCTATGGCGGCAACGGCGGCCGTGTCGGCAAATCATTGCGCATTACAATATTGCCGAAATCCCATGTTGCTACACCCATTGGACCTATGCCTTGGGCATTTAGACCATAGTCTGATTGATCGCGCCCGGTGGTCTCCCACTTCGCACAGGCCAAGCGGCGATGTCTTGCGCGACAACGCGAGCGGTACCGACGTCGCACCAGTTGACACCTGGTCCTGCTGGGATAGCTATATTGGATTGGGAGATCCGTGCTGACCATGCCAGTTCCGCGAGTAATTCATAAATACAAGCTATCTCTGGCAAGTCTCGTCGAACGCTGGAACTCGCAGTCCTTGGCCAGGCAGTTCCTGCTCGCCGGCGGCTTCGTCGCTACCTGCGCGATGCTCGTTGTCGGCTCCTTCGTTGCCAGCCTCATCGAAAATGCAGTGACACGCAATTCCGCGGCAACGACGGCCCTTTATGTCGATAGCGTCATTGCCCCCCTTCTCCCGGACATGCAAACCACTCAGGCCCTCGATGACACGGTAACACGGGCGCTGGACGAAACACTTGGCCAGGGCGCGCTTGGCACGCGGCTATTTTCATTCCGTCTATGGCGCAATGACGGGACGATCCTCTATTCCAACAACAAGGACCTCTCCGGCAAAGGGTTTCCGCTCTCAGACAGCCTGCGAACAGCTTTTTCTGGCCAAATGGTCGCTAAATTCAACCGGATCGATGATGTGGAAAGCGTTGCTGAGCGCAATAGCGGCAAACCACTCCTGGAAATCTACAATCCGGTGCTCCAGCCCTGGTCGGGCAAAGTCGTCGCCGTCTCGGAGTTTTACGAGGTTGCCAACGACCTCGAATGGAGCGTCAATCAGGCCCGCCTGTTGAGCTGGCTTGTGGTCGCTTTGTTTACGCTGACCTTCTTCTCCCTTCTGTCGATCATCGTTCTGCGTGGTAGCCGAACCATCGACAATCAGCGCAGGGCGCTCAACGGCCGCATTGGGGAATTGTCGACACTTCTTCTACAGAATGAGGCGTTGCGGGCACGCGTTCAACGCGCAACCCAGCGCGCAGCCGCACTTAACGAGAGCTATCTCCGCCGCATTGGCGCTGACCTGCATGACGGTCCTGCTCAATTGATCGCTTATGCCTCTTTACGTCTGGACAGCCGGACCCTGACGAGCCCCAAAGCCTCGTCGGCCGAACGTGACGCGTCGCTGCGCACCATCAAGACCAGTCTTGGCGACGCCATGGCAGAAATCAGAAATATCTGTAGCGGGTTGATGTTACCACATATCGAGACGGACAACCTGACCGATCTCATTGGACGGGCAATCCGCGAGCACGAACGGCGCACCGGTGTTACAGTTACGCTCTTGGCGGGTACGACGCCGAGAGATCTTCCCACCTCCGCAAAGATATGCGTCTATCGCTTCGTCCAGGAAGCTTTGAACAATGGCTATCGTCATGCGGGGGGGATCGGACAGAAGGTTATGCAATCGTTGGATCATGAGCAGATCGTAATCGAAGTTGTCGATGAAGGGCCGGGGTTCGATCCGAAGGATGTCGGCCCGCAAAAGCTCGGCCTTGCGGGCCTCAGAGATCGGGTCGAAAGCCTCGGCGGTACTTTTCAGCTTTCATCATCGAATCAGGGAACCACAGTTCGAATGTCCCTGAGCATCGAGGAAATGGAACAGGCATGACAGGTGCAATCAGATTGGCAGTGATAGACGACCACCCGCTTTTCAGGGAGGGCGTCATTCGAAGCCTAACCGAAATGGACGAGTTCAACATTGTTGGCGAAGGCAGCAGCAAACAAGACGCATTGCGCATTGCCGTGGAACATCGTCCAGACATCTTGCTGCTCGACATTTCGATGCCAGGCGGAGGATTGGACGCCATCCCCCTCATACTCGAGCAGATTCCCGACCAGAAGATCGTCATGCTGACGGTCTCCGAAGCAAGCGATGACCTGATGGCGGCACTCAAGAGCGGTGCCAAGGGCTACGTTCTCAAAGGCGTCGGGTCGCGGGCATTGGCCGATATCATTCGTAGCATTGCCGCCGGTGACAGCTATGTCGCACCGACCCTATCGGCTCGTCTGATTTCGGAAAGCGGATCGGGCACTCAGATCAATCCCTTCAACGCGTTGACGGATCGTGAACGGGAGGTGCTGGAGCTAGCTTCTGCGGGTTTGAGCAACAAACATATCGGCCTGAAGCTCGATCTTCATGAAAAGACCATCAAGCATCATATGACCCAGATATTCACCAAGCTGGAAGTGAGCAACAGAACAGAGGCCGCAATGGCGTTCCGCGATGAACTTGAAAGACGCCGTCAATGAAGGAAGGATTTGAGCCGCTGCTCGTCTGCGATCGTTGCATTGCGGTTGACGATCGTGCGGCCCTTTGAATCCTCCATCATATAGCGTCCGCTCTGTATTTTTTCGCTCATCCCATCCTTGTGGTGCACGGTGATCGAGCCACTACCGTCATCGGTAGACTGATCGGCATCGACCTGGCTTTGCGTTGCGCTCTTGGTACTGGACGACTGGCCATTGCCGTTTCCCTTACCATTGCCGTTCCCATTTCCGCTGCCGCTTCCACCTCCATTGCCGCTATTGCCGCCGCCGTTTCCGTTGCCTCCGCCGTTGCCATTTCCACCACCATTGCCGTTACCCCCTTTCGCTTCTGCCACCTGCTGCGTAAGCGTCGCAGAAACGCCGTGAACTTTGACGGTGTATGGGAGCGCCGTGTTGACCAAGGTCAACAGCAAGCATGGCAAGGCAGCAATTAACTTTCGACGCAATAACACCACCGCCTCCTGAGGCTTCGAATAGATCCGGCGACGAGCGGACATCATTCCCCGGCACGAAAGCGCCGCCGCTATCGTCGATTGGCAAATTCCTGACCTTCATATCAGATCGCCGCAACGCCGCGAGGGGTCAAGTTTTATCGACGGGAGAAGCCCCGGTTTGGACTTCAGCAATCGCATGTGAGGCCTTTCGCAGGCAGATCATCGGACCAACGTCGGAGCAGGAAACGGACCGAAGCCCAATCACAGGCTTGCGTTATTGAAAGCGATTTCCCCCGGCCGATATAATTGCGAACATTTGGGGGCTTTGCCGATGCGCACGCGATGGTCCGGATCACGACGATGACTCTGCAAGATTGCAGGGCACAATAAGCGAATGTTCGTGCAATGGGTCCGATGGAAAGGGGTAGCACGATGACCCAAAACTGGAGGGTATTTCTAGCCAGGTCAGCACCGCCGGGCGCAATATTGGATTTCTCGGTCGCCGAATTCATGCTCGAGGTCGCTATCAATTTGCGATATTGCCTCAAGCTCGTCCAGCCGACACCGGAATGCATCGACTTGGCCGAACTCGTCTTGCTGCGTGCCAGACATTATAGCGAAGCCAGGATGGGCGATAAATCACGACTGTTCGCGGAGACAGAAGATGCACTTGCCCAGGCAACGAGGCTACTTGAGATTGAGCTTGAATACTGCTCGACGCGAAGCGTGAAAAGCGGCTGCAATCCAGTCGCCTGAAATTTCCACCAAACTATCTTAGTTGGCAACCATTGATAGATCAAAAGACCACCGGGACAAGGACGGGAATCCAGGCAAAAAGAGGAAATTGCGATCCCAGCGGGCACTGTGAAATTTTTCAATGAAGATAAAACGGTTGGTTTCAATTGTCCCGCAAACAGCGGAATGGACGCATTTATCCGCGTTTCTGCTTTGTCGCGGGGAGGTTAGCTCCGTGAAGGCGAAAAGGTCGGCCATGAATTGGGTCACGATCGGAAGACCGGAAAGCCGAAAACCGAATACTTCAGCTTGCTTTGATGGCACGAACAGGACAACAGGCCCGGATTTCGTCTGTTTACACTTGTATGCCGGCTAAACAGTCCAATCAACTTGAGCGGACTCGTCCTTTCACGTCATTCCGCTGGAACGAAATTTCCGATGAAGGCCACAAACGGCTGCTCTTGATAAGAGATTTGAACTCAGTATCGACCTGTGAGATATAATTAACATATTGATTTACAATAGATAATTATCCAAAATGCGTAGTTGGATCCTTCTCCGGCAGAAATCAACATCCTGGGAACCGATCGCGTGGGGCTGCCGTATTTCATATATATTGCAGGGCATGAGGCTCCCTCGCCAACTGAAAGACGATAGTTTCCCGCCTCATTACGGTGTCCCGGACCACCATCCCCAATAAAGGATTGCACATATTGCTTGCGTTCGAGTTTCCAAAAATTTCGGGATGCATGAATTTCGTTCAATGAATAATCGCGTTCAAGCCCCGGCTCTGCGGCTAATTTACAGTTCGGCAGATCAACATGCCTGCGCTCCCAGAGCGCAGGCAAGCTTTGCTTTGGACGAAGAAGAGCGACCAAAACATCCGTGGACCCATTTTTCGTTATCCATCTTTTGCGATAGCTGCTTGCTTGCTAATTTTCACTAGGCTAAATTACTAAAGGCTTAGTTGTACCTATTATCCTTGGCACTCGATTCGAAGGCGCCGATAGTTGTTAACGCGATATGTCTGTCTACCAATATGATCTGGAACCATCGCATTACACGAATCGCTGTCGGCCTGCTCTTGCTGGCGATTGCGATTATCGTCTCGTTGCCGGCAATCACTGGCTTCACCAGCCGTGATGGTACGGTCAATGCTCGCTTCGCTATCATCAATGCCCCTATCGACGGCATGATTACGGGTGAGCCGGCTAAAGTTGGCGCCCCTGTTAAAGAGGGCCAGACGCTCGCAGAAATCACCAATCAGCGCGTCAATCGTGCTATCCTTGCTTCGCTGGAAGCGGATCGCAACACAGCAAGCGACCGTGTAATCGCTCTGAAAAAGGAACGCGACGAGCTTTCCCAACTTCGCGGGCAGCTATCCAATCGGTTGGAGGTCTTCAAGCAAACCACGATTGCCAATCTGGAACGCGAGGTGGAAATCCTGCGAAAGAAAGTCGAGGTCTCGCAAGCGCAGGATCTTGCCGCACAGGTCGACCTGAACCGCCGGATGGACCTGGAGTCAAAAGGTATCCTCACGCAAAGGATGGTTGATGCGGCACGCGCCGCAGGGGCTGCGACCGGCGGCGAGGTGGAAATCAGCAATTTGACTGTCGACCAATTGCAACAGAGGCTCAATGCGCTTCGCCAGGGTATCTTTGTGTCCGGCGACGGGCAGAACGATGTGCCTTATTCGCGACAACGTGAAGACGAGGTCGTCGTCCGTATCAGCGACTTGAACTCACGCATAGCGGAAAATGAGACACGAGCCGCCGAGGTAGAAAAGCAGTTGATCGAAGAAGGCAGTCGCGTCAGCAGTCTCGAATCTGCAACAGCGACGGCGCCATTCGATGGTGTTGTCTGGGGCAGGAGCATCGTCAACGGCTCCAATATTGTGCTCAATAACGAGCTCGTGCGCCTCCTCGACTGCCGGGAGCTTTTTGTCGATATTCTTGTTCCCGAGGTCGACTATGACGAGATTTATCCGGGACTTGCAGCGCAGGTGCGCCTGTTCGGGCGGAGCGACGTCTTCAAGGGGGTAGTCACCTCGGTAAAGGGCAGCTCTGCAGGTGTCGAGAGCGATTCCTTCGCAGCCGGCTTACCGGAAACATCGCAGCGAAATGCCCGAATTCGGGTCCGCCTGGAGCCGTCCTTCATGAACGGCGACTTTGCGAATTTCTGCCAGGTGGGACGAACAGTCCAGGTCCGGTTTCCCAAACATAGCATCGGCTTGTCGAATTGGGTTAAAAACCTGTGGTTCAGTATCTTCTAGCACTCGCTCCGACCTTTGTTGTTTTGGCCCTTTTTCTCCTGGGACCATTCAATTGGTCGCGTCACCAGACTTGGACACGGGCGATCACCTGCGCTTTCGTCGGAACGATCGCGTTGCGCTATATGCTTTGGCGGCTGACGCAAACCGTTCTTCCCTACCCCTATGATGGCTTTAATTTCTATTGGGTCTGGTTTGTCTTCATCGTCGAGTTGCTGGCCTTTACGGAGGTCTTGCTTTTTCTGGTTCTGATGAGCCGCTATGTCGATCGCAGCGCCGAGGCCGACAGACTGGCGAAGAGCTTCTTCGCACGCGACGAGGCAGAACTACCCACGGTGGATGTCTTCATTCCCACCTACAACGAGCCGCTCGACGTGCTCGAGAGAACAATTGTCGGGGCGTTATCGCTCGATTATCCCGCCGACAAGCTGAAGGTATACGTTCTCGACGACCAGCGCCGCGACTGGCTCAAGCACTTTTGCGAAAAAAAGAAAGCAATCCACGTCACGCGCGGCGATAATTCGCACGCGAAAGCGGGCAATATGAACAACGGGTTGAAGGTGAGTTCCGGCGAATTCGTCGCCGTCTTCGACGCGGATTTTGTGCCCTACCGGCATTTTCTGCGCCGAACCCTGCCCTTCTTTTCCGATGAAAGCATCGGCATCGTCCAGACGCCACAACATTTTTTCAACGTCGATCCGGTGCAATCGAATCTGGGCCTGGAGAATATCTGGCCGGATGAGCAGCGCTTGTTTTTCGACGAAATCGCCCCCAGCAGAGACACCTGGGACGTCAGTTTTTGCTGCGGCTCTTGCTCGATCGCCCGCCGCAAGGCTGTCGATGCGATCGGCGGCTTTCCGACGGAATCGATCACGGAGGATTTGCTGACCACGCTGTCCATGCTCAACAAAGGCTACAAGACGCGCTACTTGAACGAACGCCTGTCGATGGGGCTGGCAGCGGAGAATCTCACTGGATATTTCGTGCAGCGCGAACGGTGGTGCCAAGGAGGCATTCAGACGCTCTATCTGCACAACGGCCCGCTGCGCGGTCCGGGACTATCCCTATTCCAGCGGATCATGTTCCTGCCGGCCTCATGGCTGGTGCAATATCTCGTGCGCTTCATGATATTGATCGTGCCGATCGCCTATCTCTGGTTCGGTCTGGTGCCCCTCTATTTCACCGACATTGCCGACTATGTCTCTTACCAGGTGCCACTGCTGGCGGCCTATTTCCTTCTCATGCTGTGGATAACGCCGACGCGTTACCTGCCTGTAATTTCAAGCGCGGTCGGAACCTTTGCAACATTCCGGATGCTGCCGACCGTCGTGTCAAGCTTGGTACAGCCATTCGGCAAGCCGTTCAGGGTGACGCCGAAGGGCAGCGGCAACGAAACCAACCATTTCGACAGATATAGCTTTGCCTGGATCGCGGGCCTGATCACCATCACCGCCATCGGCCTGCTCATCAATATCGTGCCGGAAACGACCAATGTTCAGGGCCAGTTTTCCCCGATCGCAGCCTTATGGGCAGGTATCAACATCGTCGTCCTGGCGATCGCCTCTCTCATCTGCTTTGAAAAGCCCCGGCGATTGTTTCATGCGTTCAAACTCGAGGAGAACGCCACAGTGGACGATGTCCCTGGCCAGGTCGTCAGTTTGGCACTGGACAAGGCAGTCGTCGCGGTGTCCCCCGAGGCCCGTTTTCAATCCAGCTCCGTCCTGCTGAAGCTAAACGGCTTCGCTCCGTTCAAAACAGAACTCAAACGGGTGACCCAACGGCGACGGAGCATCAGCCGCGGCGGCGATACGCAAGCTTACTATCTTCACCTGCATTTCGAACTCAGCGCAGCCGATCGCGACAGGATGATCGTGAAGCTTTATACCGGACAATATTCGCAGGACATTCGCGATATCGACAAGGTCGCCGTCTCGGTCAATCTTCTGCTGCGATCATTCGGGCGAGCGCGCACATTATAGTCGAATTCTGACCCGATGGAGTCGATGGGCTGCCGCCGCAAAATGGCTTGTACATGAACAATTCTCTCGATCCGCGCGCAGTTCGTCAGCTGGACCAAAAACTTATAATGGACGCGGTTCGACCGCATACCGATAAGTTGCAGCAACAAAACGGTCGTCGCCGGCATGCGACCGTCACTTGACGCCGGCAACAAAGCGCCATCGAAAGTTGCCACCGGGAAAAGAAATATCCGTCGCCTTGAAGCGATCAGAACCTGCGATCACTATCTGAAATCCTGCGTCTTCATCTTGATCGCACCGATGTGAAGCTGAAAGCCATTGATAATCAGCCATTCGATCCGATCGGCAGATCCTGGGCAATCAATCTCAAACCTAATGATTGTCTCTGCGGCTGTCGATCGGGATTTCTGAGCGCAATGTCCTGTAGCAACTTTTGGCACGGCGCGTCTTTCAGACGCAAATAGGAATGTCTCTTTTTGTCAATACATGTATAGACATCATTGTTGAACGGTGGTTCTATCCTGCAAAAGCAAGGGGATCATCATGGCCAATACGATGTTTGATCTGGCAGGTAGAGTAGCAGTTGTAACCGGCGCGAGCCGTGGCATAGGCCAATGGATTACGCTGGCGCTTGCCGAAGCGGGTGCCGATGTCTGCGTTACGGCGCGCGATCAAAATTCGCTAAGCGAAACCAAAGAAAAGATCGAGGCCCTCGGCAGGACCTGCATCACGAGCGCCCAGGATGTGACAGACATCTCGTCCATCGACGAAACGCTAAGCAAGTTCGAAAGCATCACTGGCGCAGTCGATATCCTTGTCAACAACGCCGGCTATGAACAGATATCCCCCTCGCTCGACGTCGACGAACAGCTCTGGGATAAGATTATCGGCACCAACCTCAAGGGTGCGTTCTTCTGGTCGCAGGGGGCGGCGCGCCGGATGTCACGCCAGCCTCGCGGCGGAAGCATCATCAATCTCTGCTCGCTTACCTCCTATGTCGGCATCCCGACCGCCGTGCCCTATGGCTCCTCGAAGTCCGGACTGCTTGGCATGACACGCGCGCTTTCGGCCGAATGGGCGCCGCTGGGCATCCGCGTGAATGCAGTCGCGCCGGGCTATTTCCGCACGGCGATGACTGAAGGCTTTTATCAGGACGAGGGTTGGTCGGCGAAAATGCTCGACAAGATTCCACAAAAGCGGTTCGGTGATGGTTCCGACATCGGAGGCGCCGTTATCTTCCTTGCGAGCGGCGCATCGGCCTACATTACTGGCCAATGCATCCCTGTCGACGGCGGTTTTTTAGCATCGATCTAAGCATGGAAATTCAAGCTTGACAGCATAGGAATGATGATGTTGTCTATAAATGTATAGACATCTATAGACAATAAAAAACGGGAACGAAGTCTCAGACTTCCTGGGAATTTGTCGGATAACCAAATCCGGCTTCCTCGCACGAATAGCTTGCAGGGTATTGCATCACCGGCCACCGATTTGCGGTGCGTTCCAGCATGACCTGCAGGCAACTTGGATCGTCGTGCCGTCAGCGCGCGCGAACGACTGCGGCTGTGTGCGCCTCTGTGCGCCAACAAGGGTGTGATCAATGACCAGAGTCAGCTTTCATGAATATTCCAATCTTGGACCGGATGAGAAGGCCATGCTCTTACGCCGATCCGAAACGGACATTTCCGGGTTCGTCGAGAAAGTGGCGCCGATCCTCGAGGCCGTGCGCACGGAAGGCGACCGGGCCGTCGCCCGCTTCGGCCGGGAGCTCGACAAGGCGGATATCACAGAAGCAACAATCAAGGTCACCGATGCCGAGTTCGATGCGGCGTTCAAGCTTGTCAGCGAGGACGTAATCGAAGCCATCACCTTCGGCATTCAGAATATCCGCCATTTCCATGAGGAACAGAAACCAGAAGCCATGTGGCTGAAGGAGATAAAGCCGGGCGCCTTCGCCGGCGACCGCTTCACTCCGATCAAGTCCGTTGCGCTCTATGTCCCGCGCGGCAAGGGTTCGTTTCCGTCCGTCACGATGATGACCTCTATCCCCGCCGTCGTTGCGGGCGTTCCGAACCTGGCGATCGTCACTCCCCCTGCGCCGGACGGTAGCGTGGACGCTGCAACGCTGGTCGCAGCGCGTCTGGCCGGCGTGGAAACTGTCTACAAGGTCGGCGGTGCTCAGGCGGTTGCAGCCGTCGCCTACGGGACAGAAACGATCAAGCCGGCGCTGAAGATCGTCGGGCCGGGAAGCCCTTGGGTGGTTGCAGCCAAACGGAGCCTGTCAGGCATCATCGATACGGGCCTGCCCGCTGGCCCTTCCGAAGCCATCATCTTTGCGGATGACACTGTCCATGGCGGCCTTGCAGCACTTGACCTGTTGATCGAGGCCGAGCACGGCCCGGACTCTTCCGCCTATCTCGTGACCCATAGCCGCCGCGTGGCCGAGGAAGCCCTCGCCGCGCTGCCCGAACACTGGGCGCGCATGACGGAACAGCGCGTCCAGTTCTCGAGCGCCGTCCTTTCAGGCAAATGCGGTGGGATCATTCTCACCTCCTCGGTCGAGCAAAGCTACGACTTCGTCAATGCCTACGCGCCGGAGCATCTCGAACTCCTGTCGCAGGATCCCTTCGCTCATCTCGGACAGATCACCGAGGCCGCGGAAATCCTCATGGGTCCGCATACGCCCGTCAGCATCGCCAACTTCTGCCTCGGTCCAAACGCCGTGCTGCCGACGAGCCGGTGGGCGCGCACGTTCGGCCCGCTGTCGGTGACCGATTTTGTGAAGCGCAGTTCGATCGGCTATGTCACAGCGTCGGCCTATCCGGAGTTTGCAAAGCATGCCCACAAGCTCGCGGAATACGAAGGCTTCTCATCCCACGCGCATGCAGTCTCGGCGGTCCGCGACAACTATCTGCCAAAGCGAGGCTGACAGGATGAAGGCGGTTCGGCTTTACGACGCGTTTGATCTCAGGGTCGAGGAAGTCGACAGACCTCTGTCGACGCCCAGGGGCTACGTGACGATCGATGTTCGCGCCGCGGGAATCTGCGGCTCGGACATTCACAACTACCGAACCGGCCAGTGGATCAGCAGACGTCCATCGACGGCGGGCCACGAATTCTGTGGGCGCGTTTCCGCAATTGGAGAGGGTGTCGAAGATCTCGCGATCGGTGATCTGGTCGCCGCTGACTCCCGCTTTTACTGTGGCCGATGTGAAGCATGTGGGTCAGGCCGGACCAATATCTGCGAACATCTCGGTTTCGTCGGCGAGGTATGCGACGGAGGGTTCGCGGGGCAGACCCAACTACCCGCCCGTCTCGTTCACAAGCACGACCCCTCCCTTGATCCTGCAGTGGCGGCCATGGCCGAACCTTTGGCCGTCGCGCTTCATGCGGTACGACGGCTCAATCCGCCCCAAGGCGAAGCGATTATTCTCATCGGCTGTGGGACGATAGGCGGTCTCTGCGGGTTGCTGCTTTCACATCTCCACGATGGAAAGCTGTTGTTTGCGGATTTGAATGGTAGTCGTGCCGAGATGGTGGCCCGCCTCTGCGGAGGCTCCGTGGTCGCGCTGGACAAATCGCAAGCAAGAACTGCTCTCGGCGACGCGCGACTCCGATACGCGGTGGATGCAACGGGAAGCACAAAGGCCATCGCGCAAGGCATCGAACTTCTGGACGGGGGCGGCGCATTCGCTCTCGTGGGCATCAGCCACGGAAAGCTGGATCTGGATCCCAACCTCCTGGTCGAGCGCGAGATTTCCCTCGTTGGCTGCCACGCCTTTGAAGATGAACTCGCCGACGCCATCGCGCTGTTGCCAAAACTGCAGTCCTCACTTCTGCAATTCAGCGAGGTCCTGAGCTCACTCGACGAAGTTCCCGATGCATACCGCCGACTGATCGATGGTCGCTCAACCAAATTAAAAACGATCGTTCGAATAGCCGATTGATCAAGCAAACGCCTCGGCGTGAGACGGAGATAGAAATTGCCCGGTCTTTCAAACACCGCGCTACCGCTCTACGAAAAGGTCAAGGACTTCGTCCTCGACAATATCGGAAACGGCAATTGGCCACAGAATGAAAAGCTCCCGTCCGAGCATGAATTAACGTCTTCGCTCGGCGTTTCTCGCATGACGGTCCATCGCGCGCTTCGTGAACTGACAGCCGAAGGCTATCTGCGCAGGGTCCAGGGCGTCGGGACATTCGTCTCGCCTCCCAAGGCACAGTCGACCCTCATCGAGATCAGCAATATCATCACGGAGATCAAGGCGCGTGGAAGCCAACACCGCGCAGAGGTAATCTTGCTCGAACGGATCGAGCGGCCGGACCAAATGCTGTTGGACGCGTTCGAGTTCAGAAAGCTTTGCCCCGTCGATCATTCGATGGTCGTTCACTACGAGAATGGCGTCCCTGTTCAACTCGAGGAGCGTTACGTCAATACGGAACTCGTGAAGAACTATCTCGATCAGGATTTTACGTCCATCGGCACCTACGATTACCTTCAGCACAGTACACCGCTAACCGAAGTCGAGCATCTCATCAGTGCCATCCCGGCGACTGAGAGACATGCACGCCTCCTCCATATTCGTGAGCGCGACAGCTGCCTGGTTCTAAACCGAAAAACATGGACAGGGCAGACGATCGCAACGGTCAATACCTTCACCTATGTCGGCAGCCGCTATTCGCTTGGCAGCAGATACTTACCGCCGAAGAAATGAACGGCCTTCGTGTCATTCCAGGAGTGAGAGAAATCATGGGGCAGCCCAACAGTCGGACCGCAGCCATCCGGGAGAAGGCCCAAAAACGCGACGGTGGCGCCGAGGCTATGCTTGCGGACCTGTTGCGAGATCTGTTTGGGATCGAAGCACGCGATCTGGCGATCAACCACGACCAATACAGCCTCAATTCGCTGAATGGCTTCTTCGAGGCCGACGGAAAGCCCTACTTCTTCAAATTCCATCAGGAGGAAAATGAGGAGGAGATGAGCGGTGAGTACTATCGTGCCGATATCCTTGCCAAGGCCGGCTTGCCGGTCGACCAACCACTTATGATGTCGACCCTTCCCGGCGAACAGATCCTCGTCTACAGGCGCAGGACGGATCCGCGCTTTTCCGATGTTCTGCGCGCGCTCGACGAGCTTCATGATGAGGAAATGGCACGCCAGGCCGTAGATGCGGAGCGCCGGCTCAATGAGACCGTCCTGTCCGTCTACCTGAAGACGCTGCATCCCGTCACACCTAAGCAGGTTGCAAAGGAGCCGGTCCACCGGCTGTTCTACGACCGGTTGGTCACGGCCCCGGACGGAACCTACCCTGGTGGCCGGCTGGCGAGCTTTTACGTCGACAAAGCGTTCGAACTTCCCGGCGTGACGCTTTCCTGGGACGCGCTCTCGAAAGCCCACTTTGTCATCAATGGCATTCAATACCGCAACACGCTTGGGGAGCTGTTCGACGCGGCGCATGAAAGACTGAACCCTGCCCATCTGGCGGATAATGGCGGGGTGACGGCACATGGCGACGCCCATAACGCCAACGTCTGGTTCGAAAAGCAGCAAGGGGGCGCGAGCCTGTCGTTCTTTGACCCCGCCTTTGCCGGCGAGCACATCCCGACGCTTCTCGCAGAGGTAAAGACGACCTTCCACAATATCCTCGCGCATCCCTACTGGCTCTATGATCCGGCTCTTGCCGAACAGAAATTCAATGCGACCGCCAGCTACGAGAACGGCCGTCTCTTTGCGGATTTCGATTGGACGCTAAGCCCGGTTCGAGCCGCGCTCCTGGAAACGAAGGCCGAAGCAATGTGGAAGCCGTTGCTTGCCGCCCTCAAGCAGCGGGGCATGCTTCCTTCCGATTGGCGAAAGGTCGTCCGACTCGGACTTTTCCTCTGCCCGACACTCGTCATGAACCTGCGGGCCGGTGCTACAAGCCACAATCCGACATCCTCCCTGATCGGTCTTTCAGTGGCGATGATGGTCGGCTCGGAGCCTGAGGAGAGCGAGGACCTGATAACCCGCTTCCTCGCAACGATAGATCCGGAGGGGTAGGTTGTGACGATTGTCAATATCGACGACCTCCGGCTGGCCGCGCGCCGGCGATTGCCGAAGCTCTTCTTCGATTACATCGACGGCGGCTCCTTTGCGGAGGAAACCTATCGTCGAAACAGAGATGATTTCTCGCTTTTGCGGCTACGTCAAAATGTTCTCAACGACTATGCCGAGCCTGATCTGTCGACCGAATATCTCGGACGACGACATCCTCTTCCCTTTATGCTGGGACCGGTCGGCTTCCTTGGTCTCTACACGAGAAACGGAGAACAAAAGGCAGCCATCGCCGCCCACGCTGCCGGCATCCCCTTCTGTCTTTCGACCTTCTCGATCGCGTCGCTGGCAGACCTCCGTAGCGCGACGGATGGCGCGTTGCACTTTCAGCTCTATGTGCTCGACGACCGCACGCTCTGTGAGGAGTTTCTGAGCGCTGCGGAAGAGGCCGATGTCGAGGCACTGTACGTGACCGTCGACACCGCCATCACCGCCATCCGCGAACGTGATGAGCGCAACGGTTTCCGATCCCTGACCCACATCACGCCGCGTCTGTTTGCAAGTCTCTGCCGAAAGCCCGCCTGGTTGTTCGACGTCGGTCGCGGTGGCATGCCCTCCGTTCGAGCAGTGGAGCATCGCACAGATTTCGGGAGGGGAGCGCTCGAACAGGCGGCCAATCTTTCCAGGCGCATCGACAAGAAGCTCGCTTGGAAGGACATCGAGGCATTGCGCGACCGGTGGAAAGGTAAGCTGGTCATCAAGGGTATTCTTTCGCCTGAGGATGCAACGAAAGCGCAAGCGGTCGGCGTCGACGGCATTGTGGTTTCGAACCATGGTGGCCGTCAACTCGATGGCGCCATGAGCACGATCGCCGCGCTCCCCGACATCCGGTCCGCGGTCGGACCGGATTTTACGCTGATGCTCGACGGGGGCGTGCGAAGGGGAAGCGATATTGTCAAGGCAATCGGATTGGGCGCCGACGGTGTCATGCTGGGTCGAGCCTATACCTATGGTCTCGCAGCCGCCGGCCAGGCCGGGGTCGACCGTGCGATCGAGACGTTGCGCCGCGAGATCTCGATTACGTTGGCTTTGATGGGCGTCGGCTCGATCGCCGACCTAAAGGAGCGTGGCTCGCACCTCATACTCAAACAGTAACCGCTAACGCCGGCGAAAGGAGACAAACACTTCCATTCCATATTCGCCCACCATGACTTTGATGGGTGGCGTCAAACTTCACAAGATGAAAGCCGCATGATCCGCTAAAATCAACAAATAGAGGGGTTTCCAATGAACCACAAATCCATCAGCAAGCAGTTTTCCCGCGTAGCGATCGCGCTCGGGATCGTCGGTGTCCTCGCCGTAGGGCAGGCTAGCGCTCAGGATCAGATTCCGTCCAAGCCGGAACCGGGTACCTTTAAGATCGGCATCGAGCCATGGCTCGGTTACGGTCAGTGGCACGTCGCCGCCAGCAAGGACCTGTTCAAGAAAGCCGGCCTTGAAGATGTCGAGCTTGTCAACTTCAGCGAAGACAAGGACATCAACGCAGCACTTGCCAGCGGTCAGCTCGACGCTGCCAATATCGCCACGCACACCGCCATGGGCATGGTCGCCGCCGGCCTGCCGGTGAAGATCGTCTCGCTTCTTGATTTCAGCCTGAAGGCGGACGCGATTCTTGCCGGAAGCGACATTAAGAGCGTCGCTGACCTCAAGGGTAAGAACATTGCCTTCGAGGAAGGAACGACAAGCGACATCCTTCTGAACTACGCGCTTGCCAGCAACGGCATGACGATCGACGATGTCGTCCGCGTACCGATGCCGGCGGCTGATGCGGGAACGGCACTGATTGCAGGCCGTGTCCCCGTCGCTGTCACCTACGAGCCCTATATTTCAACGGCGCTCGCCCAGGACAAGAATATCAAGCTGCTTTTTGAAGCCGGCAAGGATCCGGGCCTTGTCTCCGACGTCCTCGTCGTTCGCGAGGAGGTGCTGAAGCAGAAGCCAGGGCAGGTTCTGGCCATGATCAAGGCCTGGGATGCGGCTCTGGCCGATTACAAGGCTAAGACGGAAGAGGACCGCGTCATCATCTCCAAGGCCGTGGGCGCCACCCCGGATGATCTGAAAACCGCCTTCGACGGCGTTCAGTATTATTCTTCTGCCGAAGCCGCCAAGGCCTTTGCCGGTGACTTCAAGACCAAGACCTTCGCCGACGTTCTGAAGGCGGCCAAAAAGGCCGGCCTCGTGACCCAGGACGTTTCCGCCGACAGCATGATCGACACATCCTTTGTCGATGCAGCGAACAAGTGACCTTTGGCCACCAACGGGACCGTAATGTCTAGCTCAGAATTGTCGTCGACACCGAAGGAAAGACCCCGCGCGCAATCGCGCGCGGGCGTCGGTAGACCGCCCAGTGCCTTTCGGATCGGGGATCCGATCAGCGGCCAGTCATTTCTACTGATTGCAGTTGCCGTTTTTGCCCTGCTGTTTGCCGTGTGGTGGGTTGCTACCATCACCGGTTGGGTGAAGCCGATTTTCCTGCCCTCGCCCGGAGCAGTGTGGGCCAAAATGATGGAACTGGCGATCGACGGCACGCTGTGGACCGATGCCGGCATCAGTATCTATCGTATGCTCGTCGGCTTTCTGATTGCATCGGCGCTGGCGATCCCGATTGGGATCATGATCGGCTGTTTCAAGACCTGGGAAGCGGCCATCGAGCCCTTCGTCGACTTCGTCCGCTATATGCCTGTCGTCGCTTTTGTTCCGCTCACCATTCTGTGGGCCGGAACAAGCGATATCCAAAAATTCGTCATCATCTTTATCGGAACCTTCTTCCAGCAGGTGCTGATGGTTATGGACAGCGTCAAGCGCGTTCCGACCGACTTCGTAGGACTAGGCCGCACGCTCGGCATGTCGGAGACAAAGATCCTGCGCCGCATTGTCCTGCCGTCAGCCCTCCCCGGCATCTGGGACACGCTGCGTATCAGCCTTGGCTGGGCCTGGACCTGGCTTGTGCTGGCAGAACTTGTCGCGGCGACATCAGGCCTCGGCTATCGCATCGTTGTCTCGCAGCGATATTTCCAGACGCAGACGATCATTGGTTATATCCTGCTCCTTGGCCTACTCGGTCTGATCACAGACCAGAGCATGAAGGCCCTCGAGCGTGTCTTCTTCCGTTACGCTTCGAGGCATTGAGATGAGCGAACCCAAACTCAAGATCGAGGGCCTCAACAAGTGGTACGGTGGTAGGAAAAGCACCGTCCATGCCCTTAGCAATATCGACCTGGAACTCGCCGACAACGAGTTCGTCTCGTTGGTCGGTGCTTCCGGCTGCGGCAAAAGTACGCTGCTGTCGATCGTCGCCGGACTTCAGGGCTTCGATAATGGCGTTCTTCTGACGGATGGTGCGCCGATCGTCGGCCCCGGGCTCGATCGCGGCGTTGTCTTCCAATCCTACACGCTGCTGCCGTGGCTAACCGCACAGCAGAATGTCGAATTCGCCCTGCAGGCGGCCGGGCTGCCGAAAGCCGAGTGCCGGGATGTCGCCCGTCATCACATCGAACTTGTAAAACTCACCAAATTCGCTGATGCATTCCCCTCGCAACTCTCGGGCGGCATGAAGCAGCGCGTCGCCATTGCGCGTGCCCTTTCTTACCGCCCGAAAATGCTATTGATGGATGAGCCGTTCGGCGCGCTGGACGCTCTGACTCGTCACCAGATGCAGGAACTGCTGACCCAGATCTGGGAAGAGCATCGGCTAACGGTTCTCTTTGTCACCCATGACGTCGAAGAAGCCGTCTATCTATCCGACCGTATCGTGGCAATGAGCATCAATCCAGGACGCATCAACGCGACCTTCCACGTCGGGCTTTCCCGTCCGCGAAACCAGGACATGATTTCCACGTCGGAATTCGTTGCCCTTCAAAAGCAGGTTCTTGCCGCGATCCGCGCCGGATCGCAAACTGAGTTGGAGCATTGATTCAGCCAATGCGAGGCGGCTGAATCAGCTCTGCATTTGATCTCAATTCAAAGGAAAAACGATGTTCGAAACCCTCACAGCCGCCCCGCCGGACAAAATTCTCAGCCTCTCGATTCTCTACAAGAACGACGAGCGGCCGACGAAAATGGATCTCGGTGTCGGCGTCTACAAGGATTCACAGGGTGCGACCGTCATCATGCGGGCCGTGCGTCACGCCGAGAAGCGCCTTTATAAAAGCCAGACGACCAAGACCTATGTCGGCATGGCGGGCGATGAAGGTTTCAACAAGGCCATGTTGAAGCTGATCTTTGGCGAGAAGGCCGATCTCTCGCGCATGTTCGCGTGCCAGACAGCGGGCGGCTCGGGCGCACTCCGCACGATCGCCGACCTGCTCGCGAAGGCTCGACCTGACGCCATCGTCTGGCTCTCCGACCCGACCTGGGTGAATCATGTTCCGATCCTGAAGGCTGCAGGCTTGAAAACCGCGACCTATCCCTATTTCGATCCAGCCAGCGGCACGGTGAAGACCGATGCCATGCTCGCGGGATTGAAGCAGGCGAAGGCCGGCGACATCGTCCTCCTGCACGGCTGCTGCCACAACCCGACCGGCGCCAATCTGACGATCGAGCAGTGGGGTCCGGTCGTGGATCTTCTCGTCGAACGCGACCTTTTCCCCTTCATCGATCTTGCCTATCAAGGCTTCGGCGACGGTCTGGAGGAAGACGCCGCCGCCGTTCGCCTGCTCGCAAGCAGGGTGCCGGAAATGGCTGTCGCCACCTCCTGCTCGAAGAACTTTTCGGTCTACCGCGACCGCGTCGGCGCCGTCATCCTGATGGGCAAGGACACAGAAAGCGTAAAGATCGCCGGCAGCCAGGCGCTAGCGACCACTCGCGTGCTGTATTCCATGCCGCCGGATCATGCCGCCGCCGCCGTCCGTATTGTCCTCGAGGACGATGAACTGCGCGCCGACTGGAAGTCCGAACTCGAAGCCATGCGACTCCGTATGCTCAATCTGCGCAAGGGCTTTGCCGAAGCACTCCGTCGCCAGTCCAACTCCTCGCGTTTCGACTTCATCGCCGACCACCGGGGTATGTTCTCGCGCCTCGGCCTCACCGAAGCGCAGGTCGATCGCCTGCGAGACGAGTTCGGGATTTATATGGTCAGCGATTCTCGCTTCAACGTCGCAGGCCTCAGAGAGGATAGGCTCGACGACCTCGCCAGGGCCGTGGTTGCCGTGCTCTGAGTCATTTTGAAGCAAATGACAGGCCGGTGCGCGCAAATTGCGCGTCACTGTGTATCGCGGCACAGATCCATCGCATAAGCCTGAGCTCAGGGATCGGGTTGATCGATCAATCGTTGGGCAGTGAACTTGTCCGTCACCAGCATGTCGATCACCCCAACCCGTAAAGCGCCAGCAATGGCAGCAGCCTTCTTAGCGCCTCCGGCGAGCGCTATGACGCGGCCAACCTTTTTAAGATCCTCAAGCGGAAGTCCGATCACCCGCTCGTCCAAGGGGGTCTTCACCGGCCGGCCATTTGCATCGAAGAAACGCAATGAGATATCACCGACGGCCCCTGCCTCGGCAAGATCGGCGAGTTCGCGCGAGGAAAAGATGTTGCCGGATCGCGCCAGCAATTCGGACGGTTCAACTGCACCGATGCCGACGATCGCAAGCGTAATGCTGCCGAAAAGGTCCATGGTCTCGCGAACAAAGGGATCGGCGAGCATCAAAAGCTTGGCTTCACGCGAACTCGTTAATCCTTGAACTGGAAGCAGCTTCGGCTCGGCACCGGTCAATCGCGCAAGTCTCGTCGTCAACTGCGTTGCATGGGTCTGGACGGACGGATCACCCATTCCCCCTAGCGTTTGAACAACGTATTTGACCTGGGCACTTTTCTGCGGATGGATGTTTTCGACCATCTTGAAGATCGTCTGGCTCCAGCTCGACACGCCGATGATCTCGCCTGGTGCGAGCGTGACCTCGAGTAAATGGGCGGCGGCTTCGCCGATCCGGGCCATGATGGCCGCATCGCGGTCTTCGGTACATTCGACGACCACGGCTTCAGGCAGGCCGTATTTCTCTCGAAGCACGCTTTCGAGCTCGCTATAGGTTCCTGCAGGCGGGATGACGCTCGTTCGAACGATGTCTTCCGCCTCGGCACGTTTCAG
This sequence comes from Rhizobium sp. SG570, assembly GCF_012275345.1. Lineage (NCBI taxonomy): Bacteria > Pseudomonadati > Pseudomonadota > Alphaproteobacteria > Hyphomicrobiales > Rhizobiaceae > Rhizobium > Rhizobium sp. SG570. The sequence continues at coordinate 308,245 of NZ_JAAZQI010000007.1, forward strand.
CATTCGCGAAACGGTTGCCTGTGACAGACGAAGGTGATCGGCGATCTCTGCCTGCCGCCGCTTCTCAATGTGATACATCTGAGCGACTCTCGAGATCAGGCGGAGTTCGTGCAAGCGGGCCATATCGGTTCCAGTGTGAATTTTTATTCACATTTAACTGGTGTGGACCGCAACGTCGAGCGCGACAATGCATCATTCCACGTGTTCAGCAATGCCGATCGGTCGGTGGCTTCCGGCGAGATGATGTGCGTGCTCCGAGGCAAGTCGGAAATGACGCCGAGATCACGCCACATACCAATGGAGAGGCCGGCAAGATAGGCGGCGCCGAGAGCCGATGCCTCGGGGGCTTCGCATTGGATGACGGCATGCTCGACAAGATTGGACACGCACTGCATCAAAAAACGGTTCTGGCTCGGCCCGCCGTCGACATAGAGGGCTCCAAGTTCGCCACCACTTTGTGCCCGCATCGCTGCGATCACGTCATGTACCTGTAAGGCGATGGAATCGGTCACGGAACGAGCCATCTGCGCGCGCGTGGTGCTGAAGTTGATGTGCGAAAACAGGGCGCGCGCGTCGGAATTCCAATATGGCGCCCCGAGGCCAACGAAAGCCGGCACGAAGCCAGGTCCACCAGCCTCTGCGGTTGCCGCGAGTTCGACAAGCGCGCCGACATCCGCAAGACCTAGGATGTTCGCCATCCACGGCAGGCTCGCGGCCGACACCAGTATATTGCCTTCGAATGCATAGGTCGGCCGGCCGCCAAGGCGCCAGGCGATCGTGGTGGTGATGCCATTGCGCGGCGCTATGAATGCCGGAAGCGTGGTCATGACCGAGGAGCCCGTTCCAAACGTGATCTTGCCGTCGCCTGGCGTAAAGGCACCATGGCCAAACAGGGCCGCATGACTGTCGCCGATCGCAGAACCTATTGGGGTTCCATCGGGCACTCCTGCAAATCCAAGGGTGGTGCCGAAATCCGCCGAACTGTCCAGAACCTCCGGCAAGAACGACGTATCGACGCCGAAAATCGCGCCCAGTTCGTCGCTCCAGGTCTGTGTCTTCAGGTCGAACAACTGGCTTCGCGCAGCGTTGGAGGCATCGCAAACATGCCGACGCCCGCCGGTCATGCAGTGGATGAGCCAACTGTCGATCGTACCCAGCCGTACCCTGCGGCCGCTCTCCAGGCGATCCAGCAGCCAACGGAATTTCGGACCCGGAAACATCGGGTCAAGTGGAAGGCCGGTCAGGGCTTGGACGCGATCAAAGTGCCCTTCGGTGATGAGGCGTTCGCAATCAGTTGCCGTGCGCCTGCACTGCCAGCTTAAAACTGGCCCGAGGGCTTCTCCGATGTCCGCGTCCCAGGCGGTCACCGACTCGCGCTGATTGGAGATTGCCACTGCCTCGATGGAAATGCCTGGCATCGTTTCCAGGCAGGCATTGACGGCCTCGCAAACGGAAGCAAAGAGCCTGTTCGGATCCTGTTCGACCCAGCCGGGCTTTGGATAGGAAATACCCACCGCTGCGGAGCCTCGGGCCACGACATCCCCGCCTTCAGACACCAGAACTGCCTTGGAGTTGGTGGTGCCCTGGTCGATGGCCAGAATTGCTCGCATCGTCATCTCCTCGAAACGAACGGCTGGGGCGGATACGCGCCCCGGCTCATGAAGCTGCTATCAGATTATTTGCGTTTGATCAGTGCCTGCGCGGCGTCGGCGATCGCCGTTGGAGACATACCGAACTCGTCGAGAAGGAACTCGGCGGAACCGGTCGGGGCAAAAATGCCTGGAACGCCCAATCTCTTCATTGGCACAGGCGCATAGTCAACCACGACTTCCGCAACCGCAGAGCCCAGCCCGCCAAAGATCGAATGCTCTTCCGCCGTCACAATCGCGCCGGTTTCCCTGGCCGCAGCAATGATTGCCGCTTCGTCGATCGGTCGGACGGTCGCAAGATTGAGCACCCGCGCGTCGATACCGCGCTCGTTCAGAATCTCCGCTGCTTTGACGATACGGTGGGTCAATGTGCCGTTTGCGATGAGCGTGACGTCGGAGCCCTCGCGCAAAACGTTGGCCCTGCCCAGTTCGAATATGTGACCCTCAGGCAAGAGGTCGGGTACGCCCACACGCGACAAGCGCAGGAAGCATGGCCCGCTATAGGTCGCGGCCCACTCGACGGCGGCGGCAGTCTCGATCCGGTCACAGGGCGCAATCACCGGGAGGTTCGGCAGAACCCGCGTCCACGCGAAATCCTCGATCGAATGATGGGTTGGGCCAAGTTCGCCATAGGCCATTCCCGACGAAATGCCGACAAGCTTCACATTGGCGTTCGAGTAGGAGATATCGGCCTTGATCTGTTCGAGCGAGCGGCCGGTCAGAAACGGCGCTGCAGCGCAGACATAGGGCAATCGGCCGCCATTGGCGAGGCCTGCGGCCACCCCGACCATATTCTGTTCGGCGATGCCAACATTGACAAGGCGACCGGGAAACTTCGACTTGAAGCCGCTAAGCTTTGACGAACCAACGGAGTCATTGCAAACGGCGACGATGGTTTCGTCCTGCGTGGCAAGCCGCTCGAGGGCGGCTGCGAAAGCATCGCGGCAGTCGTGCAACCTAGGTGTATTTACGGGCCCGTTCATCAAAGTGCCTCCGACAGTTCTGCCAATGCAATTTCGTATTGCTCCTTGTTCGGAACCTTGTGATGCCAATCGACGGTATCCTGCATGAAGGAGATGCCATGCCCCTTGTTGGTGTGGGCGACGATGCAGTGTGGATGGTCGCCGCGGCTTTCAAGCGCCGGAACGATCTCATGCATGTTGTTGCCGTCGATTTCCGTGACGCGCCATCCGAAGGCTTCGAGCTTCGGCCGAAGCGGGGCAACGTCGTTGGTGTCCGATAGCGCAGCCCCCTGCTGAAATCGGTTATGGTCGATGACCAGCGTAAGATTGTCCAGACGGAACTGGTGTGCTGCCATAATGGCTTCCCAATTCGACCCTTCCTGCATTTCGCCGTCGCCAGTGATCACATAGGTATGATAGCCGGCTCCTGACAATTTCGCCGCTTTCGCCATCCCGACAGCCACGGGAAGACCGTGCCCAAGAGGGCCGGTATTGGTCTCCACACCAGGGACCTTGTTGCAGTTGGGATGACCGTTCAGCCGGGAGTGCGGCTGTAAGAAGGTATGGATCTCATCCTCCGGGATGAATCCTCGCTTGGCCAGTGTGACATAGAGCGCGCAGGCGGTGTGCCCCTTCGAAAGCACGAAACGGTCGCGATCGGGATTTTTCGGCTGGTCCGGCCAGATACGCAAAACGCGAAAGTAGAGCGCGGTCAAAAGGTCGATGACCGACATCTCACCACCGATATGGCCGGCGCCCGCTTCGTACACAGCCTGAAGGTCGCGCAGACGTATCTGGCGGGCGATCCGTTCAAGGTCCGATGGCTCCATCACTGTCTCCTGCATAATTATTCACATAGTTATATTTTTGCACACAAAGCGTATTAGTCAAGCCCTCCACACCCCAGTCCAACGCAGCTGATGCTCCACAGACCGGTTGACAGCGCCTCACTGGCTTGTTAATGCATTTTCCGGCACGTGTGAATATTTATTCTATAGTGAAGGAATATTGGCCAACGGCCTTATTTCCAGGGAGGAACGATGGTGGCGATCGACGTCAATGAACAGAGCCGTCCGTCCGGGACATGGCTTCGCAAGCTCGCTGGCGCCACTGGCCCGCTCGTTGGACTGCTTGCCTTGTGTGTTTTCCTGAGCGTCAGCACCGATGCCTTTCTGTCGCTTCGCAACGGCCTCAACATTCTCGATCAGATCACCGTCCTCGGGATCATGGCGGTCGGCATGACCTTCGTCATCCTGATCGGGGGTATTGATCTGTCAGTCGGTTCGGTGCTTGCCCTGTCCACCATGGTCATGGGTTGGACGGCAAACGTCGCGGGACTGCCGCTGCCTCTCGGAGTTGCTTTCGCGCTCATAGCGTCCGCTGCAAGCGGGCTGATCGTGGGGCTTCTCGTGACCATGTTTAGGGTGCCCGCCTTCATCGCGACACTTGCCATGATGTCGGCGGCACGCGGCGTGGCGAACATGATCACCGACGGACAGCAGATCGTTGGCTTTCCCGACTGGTTCACGATGCTCGCCATCGATCGTCATTTCGGCGTTCTGACGGCAACCGTGTTCCTCATGCTCGCGGTCGTCCTTGCGGCCTGGGTATTTCTACACTTCCGATCCGAGGGACGCATGCTTTACGCAGTTGGCGGCAATCCGGAAGTTGCCCGTCTTGCCGGCATCAAGGTGAAGATTGTGACGATCGGGGTCTACATCGCCAGTGCGGTTCTTGCAGGCCTTGCCGGCATTGTGTTGGCCGCCCGTCTCGATTCCGTTCAGCCGTCGAGCGGCCTCGGCTATGAGTTGGATACGATTGCCGCCGTCGTCATTGGCGGCACGTCGCTTTCAGGCGGATCTGGCGGGATCGGCGGCACGCTCATCGGCGTCCTGATCATCGGCGTGCTCCGCAACGGCCTCAATCTGCTCAACGTCTCGCCTTTTCTTCAGCAGGTCATCATCGGAGTTGTCATCGTGCTCGCCGTCGGCGCCGAGACCATTCGCAGGCGACGAGCGGCCTGAGACTTTCCCGGCTGCGGGCGGCCGGACTTTAAAGAATTCCTCTCCGAAAGGTTTGGAGCGGATCTCATGACCCAAGGGGGAGGACTTACCCATGGGTGATCAACAAAGGAGGAACTAAAATGAATCTTGCGCGCACTCTGCTCGCTTCGGCTGCCCTCGTCGGCCTAAGCCTTTCATCTGCGCATGCCGCAGAGGTCAAGAAAATTGGTCTGGCCGTTGCAAACCTTCAGGCGAACTTCTTCAATCAGATCAAGCAGTCCGTCGAGGACGAGGCCAAGAAGCGCGGCATCCAGGTCGTGACCGTCGATGCCAAGGGCGATGGCCCGACCCAAGTCAACCAGATCCAGGATCTGCTGACCCAGAAGATCGATGCGCTGATTTATATCCCGGCGGGTGCTGCGGCTGCGAGCGTTCCGGTCAAACTCGCCAAGAACGCCGGCGTTCCCGTCGTCAACGTCGACCGCAATGCCGAGGGCGCACCGGGCGATACCTTCCTCGCCACGGATTCAGTGTCGTCGGCAAAGGCGGTTTGCGACTACATCCTCAAGGCTGCCGGCGGCAAAGGCAAGATGGTTATCATTCACGGCCAGAAAGGCACCACGCCGGAAGTAGACCGCAGCAAGGGATGCGCTGAAGCTCTGAAGGCCTATCCGGATGTGAAGATCGTTGCTGAGCAGTATTCCAACATCTGGGCTCAGGACGAGGGGTTCCAGATCATGCAGAACATGCTGCAGGCAAACCCGGATGTGTCGATCGTGTTTGCGCAGGCCGACGCGCTGGCGCTGGGTGCGGCCCAGGCTATCAAGGTCGGAAATCCTTCGCAGAAGATCGTAGTTGGCGGTTTTGACGGAGATACGGCAGCCCTTGAAGCCCTCGGCAAGGGCGTATTTGACGTGACGGCGACCCAGCAGACGCAGAAGATGGGCCGCGATGCGGTCGCCAATGCGATCAAGCTTGCCTCAGGCGAAAAAGTGCCCCCTGTCCAGTTGCTCGATGCGACGTTGACGACCAAGGACAATGTGGCCGGTTTCATCGCCAACCATCCTTGATGCCATCCAAGACTTGCGGAGGTGTGCTGTGACTGATCCGGTTCTGTCCTTGAAGGGCATTTCGAAGCGCTATGGACCGCTCCAGGTTCTGAAAAATGTCAGCCTGGATGTCCATGCGGGCGAAGTGCTGGCCCTTCTCGGCGAGAACGGGGCTGGAAAGTCGACGCTTTCAGGCATTATTGCCGGATCACGCACACCTTCCGAAGGTACAATGACGTGGCTGGGGCAGCCCTATGCCCCAGCCACTCCAAGAGAGGCGATCGACAAGGGCGTGGTGCTCATCCATCAGGAGCTTCAACTCCTGCCTCACCTTTCCATCGCGGAAAACGTCTTTATCGGGCGCTGGCCCATGAAAAACGGCGTCGTCGATCGCGCCCAGATGGTTCGGCGCGCTCAAGAGCAGCTCGCTCGGCTCAATCTACACATACCGGCGACGCGAAAAGTCGCAGGTCTGTCGACCGCAAATCAGCAGTTGATCGAGATCGCCAAGGCCTTGGCGCTGGATGCTAAGCTTCTTATCCTTGACGAGCCGACCGCGGCCCTTGGCGGGGCCGAGACGGAAGCGCTGTTTGAACAGGTAAGAAAGCTCCGATCCGAGGGCGTCGGGATCATCTATATTTCCCATCGCATGGAAGAGATCAAAAAGATCACCGACCGCATCGTCGTTCTTCGCGACGGAGAGCGGGTCCAGGAGTTCGCCGATAGCGCAACACCCGTGCGCACGATCGTCGAGAGTATGGTCGGACGCTCGCTCGAGCGCATGTTTCCGGCCCTCCCAGAGCCGACCGATCGTCCGGTTCTTCAGGTTTCGGGCCTGACCTCACCCGACGATTCCTTCCGTGACGTGACATTTGGCGTGCGGGCCGGAGAAATCCTTGGCATTGCCGGGCTGGTTGGGGCCGGGCGCACGGAACTTGTCCGTGCCATTTCCGGCGCCGATCCGATCAGCGCCGGCTCGATCCGGCTGGACGGCGAGAAACTGAAGCTTCGTAATCCTGCTGACGCGATCGCTCATGGGATCGTCATGGTGCCAGAAGATCGCAAGGAACAGGGCCTAGTCGTCGGCCATCGCATCAGCGAGAACATCATCTACGCCAATCTCGACAAGCTTGGCGGCCGCTGGATCACATCGCGCGTCAAACGCGCCTTTGCGGAGAAGGCCGTGGCGAAGTTCGGGGTCAAAGGCCGTGCTGAGCAATATGCGTCCGACCTGTCGGGCGGCAACCAGCAGAAAGTCGTGATCGCGAAGTGGTTGATGCGCGACCCCAAGGTTGTTGTGCTTGACGAACCGACGCGAGGCATCGACGTCGGCGCCCGCGCAGGCATCTACGATATCATCGTCAATCTCGCTCGCCAGGGCGTTGCGGTCATCGTCGTCAGCTCCGACCTTGAGGAAGTTTTGGGGGTCTCGAACCGGATCCTGGTTCTGTCCCAAGGCAATCAGACAGGCATACTCGACCGTGACCAGGCAAATGACGTCTCGGTCATGGAATTGGCAACAATTTAAGGAACCACAGAAAGGAAGAGCGATGCCGGACATCACTCTTAACGCCCCGAAACTGTTCGACCTCCGTGGCCGGATCGCCATTGTCACGGGCGCTGGCAGCGGAATTGGGCAACGGATCGCCATCGGTCTTGCGCAGTGCGGCGCGGACGTTGCCCTCCTTGACCGGAGAACCGACGACGGCTTGACGCAGACGGCCAAGCATATACGCGATGCCGGTCGCCGCGCGATCGAGATCGCCGCGGATGTTACAACCAAGTCTTCGCTGGCTGACGCTGTTGCGCAAACCGAGAGTGAGCTCGGTTCCTTGACCCTAGCGGTCAACGCCGCCGGTATTGCGAACGCCAAACCAGCGGAAGAGATGGAGGAAGACCAGTATCAGACCTTGATGGATATCAACCTGAAGGGCATCTTCCTGTCGTGCCAGGCAGAGGCACGAGCCATGCTGAAGAATGGTGGCGGTTCGATCGTCAATATCGCGTCCATGTCGGGCGTCATCGTCAACCGCGGTCTGAGCCAGGTGCATTATAACGCCTCCAAGGCGGGCGTGATCCACATGTCCAAGTCATTGGCGATGGAATGGGTTGACCGCGGCATCCGCGTCAACACGATCTCGCCGGGCTACACCGCAACGCCGATGAACACGCGCCCGGAGATGGTCCATCAGACCAAGCTCTTCGAAGAGCAGACGCCAATGCAACGCATGGCCAATGTCGACGAGATGGTTGGCCCCGCGGTCTTCCTGCTCTCGAACGCCGCCAGCTTCGTCACGGGCGTCGATTTGCTCGTCGACGGCGGCTTTTGCTGCTGGTGATACGATGCGCAAGCTGATTGCAGGCAACTGGAAAATGAACGGTCTCGCATCCTCCCTGACTGAGATCGAAGCGCTGAGGGGACTAACGGGCAACACGGCGTGCGATATCGTTGTGTGCCCGCCCCTCACGCTTGTTGAAAAAGCATTTGAGCGCGCCAAGGGCTCGACAATCGCCATCGGCGCGCAGGATTGCCATGCGCAGGCGTCAGGTGCCCATACCGGAGACGTTTCTGCCTTCATGCTTGCCGAGGTGGGCGCACGCTTCGTGATCTTAGGTCATTCCGAACGCCGCTCGACCTATCGTGAGACCGATGCAACGGTGGCGGCCAAGGCCGCAATGGCCCATGAGGCAGGATTGACCAGCATTATTTGCGTCGGCGAGACACGCGAGGATCGTGACGCGGGCAAGGCTATCGATGTTGTTTGCGCCCAGATCGAAGGCTCTGTTCCCCACAGCGCAAACAGTGCCAACACGGCCATCGCCTACGAACCGGTCTGGGCGATCGGGACCGGCCTTGTTCCGACCGTCGAGCAGATCGAAGAGGTCCATTCCTTCATTCGGCACATGCTCGAAGAACGTCTGGGAGAGGACGGGCGTCGTGTCAGGATCGTCTACGGAGGATCTGTGAAGGCATCGAACGCGTCGGCAATTTTTGCAGTTCAAAACGTCGATGGTGCCTTGGTGGGAGGCGCCTCGCTCAACGCTGCGGAGTTTGCCGGGATCATATCCGTCGCCAATTGACGTCCGAATAAACGACAGACGTGGGGTCGTCTAGGATCGGCACCCGGCTCGGCTTATGCCGCGAAAGGAAGAGAAAATGCAACGCTTTCAAAACAAGACGGTCGTCATCACCGGAGCCAGCCGCGGTATAGGTGCTGCGATCGCCAAACGTTTCGCCAAGGAGGGTGCAAATCTCGTCGTCTCGGCTAACGAAGACCTGGTGCACTCTGTCGCCGAACAGATCCAGCAAGACGGCGGCAAGGCGATTTCCTTCGTCGGCGACGTGACAGACAAGACAAGCGTCAAGGCACTCTATGACGCGGCCGAGGCGGCGTTTGGTGGCATCGATGTCTCCATCCAGAACGCCGGCGTCATTACCATTGCCAGGATCGAGGATATGACCGAGGACGAATGGGACAAGGTCATGGCCGTCAACACCAAGGGCGTGTTCTTGTGCGCGCAGGAGGCAATTTCACGAATGCGCAAGCATGCTCGGGGCGGACGTATCATCAACACGGCGTCCGGTCAGGCGCGCGACGGGTTCATTTTTACGCCCCACTATGCGGCGTCGAAGATGGGCGTTGTCGGGATTACGCAAAGCCTGGCAAAGGAAGTTGCGGCCGAAAAGATCACCGTCAATGCGTTCTGCCCGGGCATCATCGAAACCGACATGTGGGCCTACAACGACCAAGCTTGGGGAAAGCTGCTCGGAAATTACGCGCCCGGCGAACTCATGAAGGAATGGGTGAACGGAATTCCGATGAAACGCGCTGGATCTGGCGAAGATGTAGCCGGGCTTGTCACCTTCCTTGCAAGCGACGACGCGGCCTACATTACCGGTCAGACGATCAACGTCGACGGCGGATTGATCATGTCCTGACGAATTGGAAACAGTCTGTTCAATAGGAGAAGTGCCCCAAATGGCTCCGGCGTCAAAGCACCCCTTGCCGGACGGGGTCCCCATCGCCTATGTTAGTAACGTTCTCAGGGCGGGGTGAAATTCCCCACCGGCGGTATTGGGCGAAAGCCCGGAGCCCGCGAGCGCCTTTCGCCGCAAGACGGAAGGGTCAGCAGATCCGGTGAGATGCCGGAGCCGACGGTATAGTCCGGATGGAAGAGGGCAATGCTGCAAACGCCACCTGTCCGTGGCGGGTCGCATGCTTGTTCGCCCAAGGGAAACGGTGGCTTCGAAAGAGGTCATGATGCTGCCACGGCAGCTAACCCTTGAAAGGCAAGACACATGGCAATAGCCAAAATCGAAGATGCAGTCGCAGCCATTTCGCGCGGCGAGATCGTGATCGTCGTTGATGATCGGGACCGAGAAAACGAAGGCGATCTCGTGATTGCTTCGGACGCAGTCACCCCCGCAGCGATCACGTTCATGATGAACCATGCCCGTGGGCTGATCTGCGTTCCCATGCAGGGCGAGAGGCTCGACGAGCTCGACATCCCGCTGATGGTTCCGCGCAACACGGAAGTTCTCAAAACCGCTTTCACGGTGTCCGTGGACTATATCCCCGAAACAACGACGGGGATCTCGGCGGCAGACCGGGCTGCGACCGTTCGCGCTCTTATGACACCAGGAACTCAACCTGACGATTTTGCCCGGCCGGGGCACATCTTCCCTCTGCGCGCCCATCCTCTTGGCGTGCTCGGACGTCCCGGACACACAGAGGCCGCGGTCGATCTGGCAAGACTCGCCGGGCGGGCGCCGTCGGGCGTCATCTGCGAAGTGGCAAACGACGACGGGACGATGGCCCGCCTGCCGGACCTTGAACGCTTTGGAGAGCGCCATGGTCTGCTTGTGGTCACGATCGAGGACCTGAAGTCTTATCTGAGCCACAAGCAGCGCGATCTGCTCGACCCGGAACGGTCCGTCGCTTGATGGTCGCACGGCCCCGGCCCCTATTCCTTGGCTAAAGACGGCGGCTTGCGCTGCCGTCTATGCTTGTGAGCATCGAGACCTGCCACGGCAATGGACGCGGACTGTCTGCACGGCATGCTCGCCACCAATCCCGAACACTGAACGCGGATATGCAGGCATTCATCCAAAGCTAGTTGGTGCATCCAGAGGACAGGGTCCCGGCGTGCGACCATGCCCCGCAGACAACCCTCACCAAGACCCTGGCTCGAACTTAGTACCAAGCTCGTCGAAGAATCCTTTAAATCGAAGACTGCCTTTCAACGTCGCTGCTTTGCCGCAGTTCCTTGATCAAGTCCACGAAGCGGCGCAGCTTCGCCGGGATATTGCGCCTACCAGGATAGTAGAGACATAGCCCCGGATACGGCGGGGTCCAATCGAAGAGGACCTGCTCCAGCCTTCCGGCAGCGAAGTCGTCTGCGACCTGCCATTCGTTCAGATAGGCGAGCCCGGCTCCGTCGCGGACCGCCCGGAGCATCAGGTCGCTGTCATCGAGCGTGAGCCTGCCCGGAACGTCGAGCGCGAAGCTCTCTCCCCGACGCTCGAACTCCCAGCGGTAGATCGCGCCGCTTGCCATTCGGGCGCGGATGCACATGTGGTTCTGGAGATCAGCCGGGACCTGCGGCCTCCCATGACGCTGAAGATATTCGACCGAACCGACGATGGCTGGGCGGACGGTGTCGCCGATCGGGACAACGACCATATCAGGGGGAACGGCTTCCCGAATCCTGATCCCGGCGTCGAAGCCCTTGGCGTTGACGTCGACTAGCGCGCCCTCGGTGACGATTTCTACCGACATTTGCGGGTTCCGGCGCATGTATTCCAGGATTAGCGGCGTCAGGATCATCCGGGTCGCACCCACTGATGTGTTGATGCGCAGGGTGCCCGTCGCTTCTGCGCGGTGCTCGTCGACATGCTCGACAGCGCTACGGATCGCCTCCAGCGCCGGACCGACACTTGCCACAAACTGTTCGCCTGCTGCTGAAAGGACGACGCTGCGTGTGGAGCGATTGAACAGTCTGACCCCCATGCGGGTCTCCAGAGCGGCGATCTGCTGGCTAAGCGACGACGACGAGATTCCTAGCTCGCGAGCCGCAGCTCGAAACCCACCGTGGGAGGAGACGGCGAGAACCGCCTCTAGTTCGGCAAGAGAGCCACGCATCATTGTCCGTAATTCCCTATCAGGCTGAGCATACATGACCAACTTATCAGGACAATCCCGAAATGCCAGATATGCCGTAGCAATCCAAAGGAGTTCGGCATGCGCGACATCGACACAATCTACATCGACGGCCAGTTCGTCACCCCGAAGGGCACCGGGACGGCCGATCTCTACAATCCTTCCACGGAAGAACGAATTGGAACGGTGCGGCTAGGCGGCGTCGAGGACGCGCGCGACGCCGTCGCTGCGGCGAAACGGGCCTTCCCTGCGTTCTCGCGAACGACGAAAGGCGAGCGCATCGACATGCTGAAACGGTTGAACGCCGTCGTCGCTGCGCGCGTCTCTGACCTCACCGAAGCGATGTCGCTCGAATACGGCGCTCCGCAGACCTTTACGCGTTTCGCTATTTCCCATGCTGCTTCGAGCTTTCTCACCATGGCGAGCGTTCTGGAGGAATACGAATTCGAGCGCAGGATGGGTCGAGCGCGGGTGGTCATGCAGCCGATCGGCGTAGCCGCAGCCATCACCCCGTGGAATAGCAACATCGGCTTCATCACCTCGAAGCTCACGACGGCGATCGCTGCCGGCTCGACCATTGTCATCAAACCGAGCGAGATGAGCGCAGTACAGACGCAGGCCCTGACAGAGTGCCTGCATGAAGCGGGCTTGCCCAAGGGCGTGTTCAACATTGTCAACGGGCTCGGCAATGTCGTCGGTGCGGAACTCAGCCGGCATCCGGACATCGCGAAGGTGACCTTCACGGGTTCAACCGCGGTCGGCAGGGAAATCCTGCGAAGCGCGGCCGACACCTTCAAGCGCGTCACGCTGGAGCTTGGCGGCAAGGGTCCGAACATCATTCTCGACGATGCCGATCTGGAGGTGGCCATCCCTGCCGTCTTGAGGATGGGCTTCATCAACAGCGGCCAGGCCTGCATCGCTGGCACCCGCATTCTGGTACCGAACCATCGGCTCGATGAGGTCGTGACCAGGCTGAAGCGGGAGATCGAGACGTTCAAGGTCGGCGCCCCCGATGATCCGGACGCAATGATCGGTCCGATGGTCAGCCGGAAACAGTACGATCGCGTCCAGTCCTACATCGAACTAGGGATGCAGGAGGGCGCCAGTCTCCTGACGGGCGGTCTCGGACGTCCGGCCGGACTGGATCGCGGCTGGTTCACGAAGCCGACCATATTCACCAACGTCGACAACCAGATGCGTATCGCGCGAGAAGAGATATTTGGTCCGGTCCTGTCGGTCATCGCCTACCGCGACGAGGACGAGGCCGTCTCCATTGCAAACGACACCCCGTACGGGCTTCAGGCCTATCTTCATGGCACCGATGCCACACGCATGCAGGCGCTTGCGGATCGACTGGATTGCGGCCGCGTGGTCGTTAACGGGGCGCCCCACGAGCCGCTCGCTCCATTTGGCGGGTTCAAACAGTCGGGGATCGGTCGCGAGTATGGCGTGTTCGGACTGGAGGCGTTCCTGGAACCGAAAGCCGTCATCTTGTGACGATCGATACGTGAGGCAGCGTCTGAAGTGTGCGGCTTAAGGGTTCTGCAATCGAACGAGGACTTTTCCAACAGCCTTGCCGCTCTCCTGGAACTCGTGTGCTTCGGCCACTGCATCGAGGGCAAATGTCTTCGAGATCTTTGGGGCATGTGCCCCGGAGGCGGCGCAGGCCGAGACCTCCACGGCCGCCTGCCGCATCGCTGCCTCCGGCATAGTGTAGACGTAGACGAAACGGGACGAGAAGCCTCCCAGCAGCGCCGGGAAGAACGGGATCGTGAGAGGCCTGCGGCGACTCCGTCGAGTAGGCCGAGACGAATCCGTCGCGGGCGAGACAGGCCATCGCCACGTCGATGTTCGCGGAGATGTCAACGTCCACGATGCGATCTACTCCGTGGCCAGCCGCCGCCGATCTCACCGTTCAGGAGACATCCTCCTCGTGCCTGTTGATGACCAGATCGGCCCCGGCCACTCGCGCGACGTCCGCCTGCTCGTCGCGGCTCACCGTCGCCGCCACCCACGCCCCCGCCCGCTTCGCAGGAAGGATCGCCGCATTGCCCGCGACGCCCCTTCCACCCTGGACGAGGATTCGCTTGCCGCGAACGCCGCCGTCGGCGAACAGGCATCGGTGCGCGGTCATCGCCGGAACTCTGAGGGACGCCCCGACCTCGAAGGACACGTTGTCGGCCAGCCTGACGGACTGCACGGAGGGCAAGACGACGAATTCCGCCGCGGTACCGAACGCCCTCCCCGTCCTGATGCGGTATAATCCACGAGAACGGCATTGCCTTGGCGCCGAAACCTCTTCTGGTCTCGATGTCGGAAGGATTGATGCCGGAGGCGACGACCCTCACCCGGACCTCCCCGGCTCCTGGCTGCGGATCGGGCGGCGCAGATCAGCCATGGAAGCCAAACGCCAGCGTGGAAGGCCCGCCTCGTTCGCGACAATCAAAAGCTCCGTCCCGTTTGTCGCGGAGCGGCAATCAGAAACCGATGAGACGCTTGCCAGCGACAATCAACATCCGAACGCGACTTTAAGAGTCTCATCTAGATTGTTGCTAGCGTCTCACCCTGATCGCCGCGCCATACGCCAACCGCGATCATCGACGTTAGGATGGCCCAGAGCATCTCTGCCAATGTCAACGTCGCTCCGGAAAGAATGCTGCAGGTCGAACTCCTCCGCAGCCGGCAGGGCGACTCGTCTTCCTGCCCCAGCACAGCATCCGAAATGGGAAATTCGCCGTCCAGGGTCACGGCGCGGCTAGTAAAAAATTAGCGAAACGCCAAAATCTGCTTTCAACCTGTCGGGGCGATTGGGCGTCGCACGTCCTTCGCAGGTGCAGAGGACCAAGGAGACGAACGTGCGCGCAGATGTATTGTTGAAGGGAAGAGGACTTGTCGAATGTCCCCGTTGGCATCGAGGCGAGCTCTGGTTTGCCGATTGGACCAGTGGCGAGATACGGGTCCTTGAAGACGGGAACCAATCGCGGCTCGTGATTCCGGCGAAAGCTCCACCATTGTCATTCGATTTTGGCCCAGAGAACGACCTTTTCGTGATCCAGTCCGGTTCTTCATCACTCATGCGTTATGATGGCATGGGCTTGAAGGAATTCGCCGCACTGGGGTCGGGCGCGTGGAACGAAATCCTCGCCGACGCTGCAGGCAGGATCTATGTCAATGGGCCAGCGATTACGCTGGTCCTCCCTGATGGCAGCGTTGAAAAGCAGGCCGAGGGCTTTCAGTTCCCGAATGGCATGGCATTATCTGCTGATGGCCGCACTCTGGTCTGCGCGGAAAGCTGGGCCAAGCACCTGACTGCTTTCGATGTGGCCGCTGACGGCCGCCTTTCCAACCGGAGGATCTGGTCAGAGCTTCCCGGCCCGCCAGACGGAATATGTTTCGACCGTCAGGGAGCCATCTGGTATGCCGATGTCCCCAATGCCTATTGCCGCCGGGTACGAGAAGGCGGCGAAATGCTTGACGAGGTCAAGGTAGATCGCGGCGCATTCGCCTGCATGCTCGGCGGCGAGGATCGATCCACCCTCTTCGTCACCACCGCACAATGGTTCGGCATGGACAAGATGAGTCAAATGGCCGGCACAGGTCAAATCGTTTCCGTCGAAGTGAACGTTGCCGGAGCCGGCTGGCCGTTCAATTGAACGCTCACATTGCGGAGCTCCGCGTTGGTGAACAATATCGGGACGAAAACCAAATCCGCCAGTTCACTGGATCACGTTCGATCGACTGTGGTGCGACGCCTCCGCTCTATTGAGAGTGAGTCTGATCGCCTTGCAGGGGAACAACGTGCCAAACCTCAGCCGCACACAGACAATCTCCGTATCGGGTGGGTCGATATACACCACCATTGCCGGGAGCGGCCCGCCGGTTCGATTGCTGCATGGATTCCCAGAGACCAATCTTATGTGGCGCGGCGTCGCTCCTCTGCTTGCCTCCGAGTTCACTGTCATCTGTGCCGACCTACGTGGATACGGTGCCAGCGCTTGTCCCTCGTCGACTCCAGATCACCTGCCCTATTCAAAACGAGCGATGGCCGCCGAGATGGTCGAGGTTATGGCAAAGCTCGGCTTTTGCGAGTTCATGATCGCCGGTCATGATCGCGGCGGTCGTGTCGCTCACCGGATGGCGCTCGATTATCCTGCTACAATTACAAAGCTTGCGGTTCTAGATATCGTCCCTACCCAGGCCGTCTGGGATCGCGCCGCTGAGATCTCTACTGATAGCTGATGACGTAGAGCCTGGAGACTATTGACCCTGCATGAAGGACTGGATTTCCTCGGGCGTCACTTTGCCATCCTTGTTGGCATCAATCAGGTCGAAAATCCGCTTATGGATTGCCGTTACTTCATCAAATGAAAGTGCGCCGTCACCGTTGGTATCCGCGATGGCGAACATGATCCTCATCATATGTCCGCGCATTTTCCCCATGGGCATTCCCTCAGCCATGCCGCAGGGCGCAGCACTTCGATCCATCATATCTGCGTGCTCCATTTCATCGGGCATTATCGCCGATCTTCCCCATCGGTCCTGATCTGGAGCTCTGGACTGTGCTGTAGCGACGCCAATGCCCCCAACAGTTAGGAAGGCGGCCAGCGCGACTATGGTGGGCAGTTTGGGCTGTGACATCGGATGCCTCCTGTCGTTTAGACCCGAATAATGGCCTGCTTGCGAGTATCCGCCTTGATGTAGGTCAAATCCTTTTGCGGGAATTTCTGTCTTTGATTGCGCGGTAGGAAAAACTGCTGACCAAGGTCAACTCGTCGCGGCCCCTTGATCAAGGCGTGCATCCATTTTTCTTCACGCCACTCGTCGCTAGGTAGTGTTGACCAGGTCGGCGACAGTGATTTGCCAACGAGGTCCCATCCGACTTCTCTCGGAAGTCAGCGCCAAGAACCTATATCGGAGCCAAAGCCATGACTTATACTCTAGACAAGACCCTATCCGGGAGCTCGTTTGATGTCGCAGTCGAAAGGACGAAAGCAGCACTTGCGCGCAAAGACTTCGGCATCCTGACGGAGATTGACGTCAAGGCGACGATGAAGAAGAAGCTTAATGCTGACATTGACAACTACCTCATTCTGGGCGCCTGCAATCCGAGCATGGCCTTCGAAGCGATAAATATGGAGCCAAAAGTCGGCGCAATGCTTCCCTGCAATGTAATCGTCAGATCCCTTGGCGGCGGCGATATAATGATCAGCGCAATCGATCCGGTTGCCTCCATGCGAGCAATCGAAAACGCCGCACTAAAGCAGGTGGCAGGGAATGTTCGGGCGAAGCTTGAGCAAGTTATAGCGAGTATCTGACATCGGTGATATCCTATGGATCAGCAATTTCCATGCGTTGGAGCCCGACATCCTGCTCGCCTCGCCTCGATTGGTCTATCGATCGACCTGCCCTTGTTTGACGGCCAGTTCGGACTTGGCGGCGTATCCGATTTTCATTTCACGGTAATTCATCGAAATCGTGGAGAGCCCTTACGGCGCTTTGCCTATCCATATGGCCGTGGTTCCCTGCGAGCACATAAGTGGGCCGAAAGGGCATAAAGCTTAACAAACTGGGGTATCTCGCCCTTTTTTTGAGGAGTCGACCATGAGTGAACAGAAAACCAATGGATATTCCAGCCTTCAGATCGCATTGCACTGGACAGTCGCGGCACTGATTTTCTTCCAGCTCCTGTTTGGAGAGAGTATGACGACGATCGTCGACGCAGGCGAAGAAGGAACCACTGCCTCGCCGAGCGATCTCACGCTCAGTGTCGCCCATTATTGGGTCGGCATAGCAATCCTCTGTCTTGTGGCCATTAGGCTCATCCTGCGTATCGTCCAGGGCGCGCCAGAGTCCGCCAGCGATACAACGTGGATGACGTACGCTGCAAAGGCGTCACATTGGCTTTTTTACATCCTCCTTGTCGCAGTCCCGGCCACGGGTCTGCTGGCAATTTATGTCTCAGATGAGTTCGGCGATATTCATAAGCTCGCCAAGCCCGCCTTTATCGCTCTAATTGCACTTCATGCCGTAGCCGCGCTGTTTCATCAGTTCGTTCTCAAAGATGGAACGTTGAAGCGCATGCTGCTGCCGGCGAAGTAGTATCCTCCGAACATCCGCGCTAAGCACGACGAAACCGGAGAAGTCCCGATGAGAAGCCACGGAGAATTGCATCTCGTAAACCGAATAGGCTGGCTGCGGGCCGCCGTGCTCGGCGCAAATGATGGCATCGTCTCGACGGCAAGCCTTATCGTAGGGGTCGCCTCGGCCTCAACGGCAAGCTCGGAAGTTCTGGTAGCGGGTATTGCGGGGCTTGTCGCCGGCTCCATGTCTATGGCGGCGGGCGAATACGTCTCGGTCAGCTCGCAGTCCGACACGGAGAAGGCAGACCTCGGCCGCGAACGGCAGGAGCTTATAAAACAACCGGATTTCGAAAGGGAAGAGCTGGCGCAAATCTATGTCGATCGTGGGGTTGAGCCCGTTCTTGCTCGGCAGGTTGCTGATCAGCTGATGGCGAAAGATGCACTTTCAGCCCATGCACGCGACGAACTCGGGATTTCCGAAATGATGACTGCGCGACCGATCCAGGCTGCCTTGACCTCTGCCGCAACCTTCGCGGTTGGAGCCGCAATGCCGCTGCTCATGGTGATCGTATCGCCCGCATCCATGCTTGTCATAACCGTCTCTGTGGCATCGCTCGCCTTCCTGGCGCTGCTTGGCGCCATTGGGGCGAGGGCTGGCGGGGCTGGTGTCGTGAGGCCAACGCTGCGTGTTACATTTTGGGGTGCGTTCGCGATGGCGCTGACGGCAGGCATAGGCCATCTTGTTGGAGCCGTCATCTGAGACGCCCGAATGCAACGCGCGTTCGCTCCCGGCTGTTTTCGTCAATAGATTGATCCCGAACGATGTCTTGGCGCCTCCTGACGGTCCAAGGTGACAGAGCTTTCAGGGAGCTCGGCGCCTAGTTAACCGCTCCAGCCCTCATCCCCCGGCTCGATGCGCCCGAAGTCAACAGGGCTATCGAAGCTGCCATCGGCAGAAGCTTCTGAGACAGTCGATCGTGTTTGGTTATCACGTTTGGGACCCTACCACCCCTCGTTTCAGCTTCGAGCGTTTAAGCGACGTCATGTTATTGCCGTGCCAGATGAAGCCGCGCTGGAGCCAACCCTGCAACCACAGCAGGGGCGATAAGATATCGCGCAAGATCCAGGCAAGTATCAATGTTAATCCGAGCGGCCATCGATAGACAACCGCGAGGGCGACTTCCGCCGAATACCAGCAGACGATGAGCAGAGGAAGTCCGATCCACGCCAGCACATCCATCGTTGCCAGGATGCAGTACAGAATCGCCACCGGCAGCATGCCTGTCAAAATTTCCGCCGAATAAGCCAACGGAAAAGAGGAGCGCCGCAATTGTGCCCAGCGCAATTGTCTGCTCCAGACTTGAGACCACGTCCTGCGACCCAGTGGTTGCTGAAAAGGCTCACGGACGACAGCAACTTTTTTGCCCGTCCGGCGAGCGATCTTGGTCGCAGCCGCATCCTCGGCGACCTCGCTTGCTAGTATTGACAATCCACCCGAATGCTCCAACTCCCGCCGAGAGAGCATCATCGTCTTGCCTTGCGCATAACCGTACCTCAGGAAGTCGGCCACCAGCTGCCAACGCGCTTGATATGTGTTGAGGAACGCCGCTTCCAAGGCCGCCGCCAGCCCTTCTGCATCGCTGCCGACGGGTGGCGAGCAAATGACAGAGGTCG
Organism: Rhizobium sp. SG570; assembly: GCF_012275345.1. Taxonomy (NCBI): domain Bacteria; kingdom Pseudomonadati; phylum Pseudomonadota; class Alphaproteobacteria; order Hyphomicrobiales; family Rhizobiaceae; genus Rhizobium; species Rhizobium sp. SG570. The sequence goes on from NZ_JAAZQI010000007.1 coordinate 327,823, forward strand.
CGGAGGACCAGCGCTCGCGAAGATCATCAATATAAGCGGGAGGGACCAAAACATTGCTGTCGGAGATGACAACCCAATCATATTTCGCGGCGCGCCAGCCTTTCCAAATGTTATTCAGCTTCGGATTTTGTGATATTTTATCGTCGCCAATGAGCAGATGCGCATCCGCGGCAGGGTGGGAGGCTATGAGCTCACGAACAAGCGGTATAGCCGGGTCATCGGGTGAGGCTACGCAAAAAATCAACTCGTACTGAGGATAGTCGATGGCAAAACTGCTTCGTAATGTGCGGCGCAGGTTGTTTTCCAATCCGCAGACCGGCTTTATGATCGTAACTCCGTCAGGGCCGCATTTTGCCGACGTTCTCCAGAGCAACTTCCGCAAAACCGCTAGCGCTACGCTTACGAATTGCGTTGCAACCAACAAAATCATGCCTGCCGAGATGATGACTGGTACGATGTTCATTTCCTCTCCGCCGCGGCTCGAAGACGCGCTTTGCTAAACTAGGCGAAAAGCCACTCCCCGCCTTGTCCGAGTTCCTGCCGTGCTGGCAGCCATCCACCGGCGTTAAAAATGCACTCGCCACGGTGTCCGGGCTGCAGCAGCTCGCATGCGGCGCACCTTGGTCTCCTCGGACGATTGTGCACCCTCGGCCGATATATCGGCATTCAATCGCACGCTCACCGATGGACACCTCGCGCGATAAATTCCGGCTTTCCGGAATGCCTGCCCAGCCCCAAGCAGCGGTTCTCGATTGCCGCATCACGCAGCTAAATGCCTCTCGATCTCGTTCAGCGGAAGATTAACAAGGTCCTTATCATATTCCGCTGCGATCCGTCTCCTGGTCGTCTCCGGCATGGCACGCCGCAGGTCAGCAAGCGCCTTCGGGGGAGCAACCACGAAAAGCTTGTGAACATCGTTTTGCTCGCAAATTGCCTCCAGCTTTTCGGCAACCATCGACAAGAATCGCTCTTCTTGCTGCTCATGAAAATTCGTCTGCCCGACGCTACTGCGATGGCTGCCCATCGCAACACGGCCCGGCTTGTCCGTTCCTTGCTCGCGGGCCGGGGCGTTATGCGGGTTCTCGATGACTTGCTGGACTTCAAGCATCAGATTGAACGCGTTCCCGACATTGCGGAGCAAGAGTGCCTTGCTGGCATCTGAAACGAGAATCCAAGCATTATAAGGAATGATAGCATCGTTCATGACATTGTCCTCTTTCGTTAGATCGCTACGAAGATATTCCCCCATCCCGTGAGGCCGCATTGACCCTGGTCAATCCCAGCCAGGAGGCGCCTTGCAGCATTCCCAATCGTGGCCGTAGTGTTCGTCTGCTATGGCGCCTATCAGGGTACCTTCCGTGCCGCTGGAAAGGCGCTCGCTTCTGACTTCGCACCCCAGGAACTGCGCGCCGGCGGCATCGGCTGGTACAATTCCCTGATTGGGCTCACTCAACTCATTGCCAGCGTCATCGCCGGTCTGCTTTTGGATCACCTAGGCCATCAGGCCGTGTTCATCTATGGAGCAGTTTTCGCAGTGGTCGGCATCGTTGCGCTCCTGATACTTGTGCCCGCAGACAGCAGCACCAGCGAGCGCTTCGAGTGACACGGCCCGCCAACGCGACATGACACGCCGTCTTAATTCGACCCGGATCGATAGAGGACGAAGATAGGGAATGATCACTGAGTGATCGACACGGCGATATTGCGCCAGGTTTACAGCATCGGCGGCACGATGTTGCTGGGGGTTGGAGAGCTGAAGGACAGACCCAACCATAGGCGGATGTACGAGTTGAACATCCGCGCCAGATCATCGATGAGCCATGTCACCGCGAAGGTGCGGGGACCAATTATGGCGGTCTGCATCAAGGAACTCCGGACTACGTGTTCCGCTACCAGTTGCGAACGATGTGATGTCCTTCCAAGACGGAGCCCACTCTATTGTACATCAACGCAGTAACTTCGGTTCGACGGACTAATTGATCAAGCTCAATGCGCGGAAACCGGGCCAGCGCGAAAATGGTGCCATCATCGAATAGGAGGGAATGGGTCATACTGAAGACGTTTGTAGCATCCGTGACGTTGGCGCCATTCAGGTCACTCCTCCTCGCGGGAGAAGGCGATTGCTAAAATAGGTTACCTGGACCGATTTATCGCTTCAACGAAGCGGAACGGCATCTGAACTTGCTGGTGTCGGCGGCGCCGGCGAACGCAGAGGATTTCGCGACCACTTCTACGGGACGGACTATTCTGGAGAATTGTTCACCCGCATTCATGGAGAGAAACGATGGCTTTAGAGGAAAAGACAAGATCGGACTGGAATGAGCCCGTCTATGTTCAGGTGGCAAGGCGGGCGCCCGACACCATACACAACCCAACCGAGGCACTCAATTTCCTCGCCAACGCGTGGAAAGGCTCGCGGAAGAAGCACAGCTTTGCAAGAGAGATCTGTGCTGCTGCGGCACTCGGGCAGGTTTCTCCCGAAACGGCGCGGGAGGCTTTCGTGGAGGCTGCTTCCGAAGCGAGAATGGTCATCGGCGCGCCCCATACGGAAGCACGGAGCTAATTCCGGCGATATTTCTGGCGTTTGCTTCTCCAGATTGCTCGCAGCCGCCGTTCAGCGATGACGGTTGCTTCCTACATTGCGCCCATCGCATACCTCACCGGAGATTTCTGTAAGCCGCCGCCTAAGGTGGTCCTCGCGCTCGCCTAAAAGACGGACGTGCCTTGCCGCGAGGTCCCCGAGCGTTGCCGTGTTAAGCCTGACGCTGCGATCTCGCCAGATTGAGCTCGCGTCAGGATTGCCAGATCCCGCGGCATCGCCTTGCGGCGATCGCCGAAGCCGTGGACCCCGATCGCGCATTTGCGAAAGGTGCCTCGGACCTGATTGACGATCAAGGTTACAGTGTCTCGTTTTGCGCATCTTCGGCGATGACGAGTAGCGGTCTGCCGGGTTCGGCTATTTTCCTCGATCAGACCAGCCAGCTCGCCGAGTGTGGAAGCTTTTCCACTCGAAAATCGGGATCCGGGCACCCTCGAAAATGCGCCCATCTTCTTCGCGACCGTTGCGAAATATAGCGAAAACATAGCCGCGCTCGAATTGCGTGCTCTCCATGATGTCGAGGCGGGTTTTCGTCGTCTTGGATTCCTCGGCAGCAATAACGCCTTCGAAGCCGCCGAGATATCGGGTGAGCAGAAAATTGATCCTCCGCAAAGCCGCTTCGTCGACGCCGTATACACTGTGGCTTTGTGGAAGATTGGGAAAGTGCCGTAGAACAAAGGTTGCCATTGGCTCATGACCCATGATCGGAGCAATGACATGATTCATTTTTCCGCGGGACGATGGGTACGCTGGTTTCTCATCGATCATCTTTTGTTGATCGTTGTTATTCTGATGCTTGCCACCATCTTCAGCATCCCGCTGATCAAATCGATGATCGAGCACGATCAGCGAAGCGCGCCGCTGCTGCGCTCAACCACCCAGTAGTTTGTTGTGTCCGCCGAAGGGACGAGATCACTCGCTCGGCCTCTAGCGCAAGTTAGGAGACCTATTTGGGTATGGTTAGACCGATGTTTTGATTTGTGATTCTCTCAATCGGAACGATCGATTGAGGGATGCGATGTCATGTTTGTAAACCGGCTCTGAACAATGACCCCGTTGAGATCCCCTGTAACGGTTTGAAATTGATAGGAACATCGGACCATCAACGGTTCATACGCAACGCCGGTGTGGTCGCCACTTTCTCCGCAGCATGGAATATATTTCAATGACTTAAGCCTCATACCAGCGGGGTCATCCTTGGATGCTTTTTCACAACCTCGACTTATTGCGTGATCTCAAGCGGATCAATTCCCACCTGGTCGCAGCTGCTGCTCATCCCATCCTGGAAGAGCGCGGCGAACACTTGCAGAGCGGACGCCGAGCCCGATCCCCAGGCGGCATTGACCGCGCATGACTAAAAGGTCCGATCTCAGCCGTCCGGTGGGGATACTGAAAGGCACTGAGTTCGCGGCCATCAGTCACGGCAAGACCAATAAATCGGACGCTTTGAAGCTGATAGTCACCCGCTCACCCACGGTGGGCGATGTGCGCCGTGGGTTGTTGAACATGTCGAAAGAAATCGTGTTGCCGGCGACGTTCATGCGGGTGCGAACAACTGAGCCAAGAAAATGCACTGATATGACCTCGCCCGTCAGGGCCGTGTCGCCCTTGGCCGATTCGGCCAGTGAGCCTGCCTCCGGGCGCAAAGCCAGCGATACCGTGTCGCCAGGCTTGTAGGCGGTGACCGATTGCTTCAGCGTGACGTCCTGATCGCCGATCATGATGCGGCTGTTGTCGGGATCGACGACCTTACCTTCGATCAG